>NZ_VXCU01000006.1:0-261423 GCF_052850615.1 Psychrobacter sp. 1176_08 | reverse complement strand
CTGACTAGCCCCTTGATACGTTAGTATCAAGGGGCTTTTCTTTGACTGCAATTCTAATAACTCTCTATTTTACACTTGCTGCCAATTATATTCGTTCTACTTACTATTCATATTTCATATGGTTGCTTTCATTATGCTGATATTCAGCATGTCTTTATCTTATGCTTTGTTTATTATCAGTCTTTCAGATATTCAGTTATTAATTGAATAAAGTTGATTCAAAGCTTATATTTATATTGTTGCTCTGGGAGATTAGTGCTAACTTTGATTAATGATATATTATCATTTCAAAGAGCCAAACCATGAATATAGATAAACTCCCTCCTTATATCAGCGCTTCAGATAAAGTCATTCTTTTCGATGGTGTTTGCAAGTTGTGCAACGCATGGAGTAACTTTATCATCAAACATGATAAATACCGTCTCTTTAAATTGTGCAGCGTACAGTCAGAAGAGGGTCAAGCAATACTGCTTCATTTTGGCCTACCTACCGATTCTTATGAGACGATGCTCTATGTAGAAGGTGGTCAGGCTTTCCAAAAAAGTGACGCTTTTTTTCAAATAATGGCAAAGCTGGGTTATCCATGGAAAACGGCTTGTATCTTTAGCATTATTCCAAGACCAGTACGTGATTGGATGTATGACCGTGTTGCCCTAAACCGTTACCGCCTTTTTGGTAAATATGACTACTGTACTTTACCATCGCCAGAACATGAGACGCGCTTTTTAAATGCAAAACTCTAAGCTTACTCATATCTCATTTATCAGCAGATTATCACTCGGCTTCTTATTTATTTATCATGGCTTAGTGCCAAAGATACTATGGTTAAGCCCAGTTGAAACCCATTTGGTTTCTTTAAGTGGTCTCGATATTCCTGCCAATATAGTTTCTCTATTATCTGGTATTGGTGAGGTACTCTTAGGTGGCTCAATCCTATTTTTTCGAAAATCTATTATTACAATTTATATGGCAGTGGTCGTTTTACTGCTGCTACTACTCTTTGTAGGTTTTGTCAGCCCAGAGTATTTAGTTGAGGCCTTTAACCCTGTTACAACCAATATGCTGGGGCTGGGTTTTTGTTATTTAATATGGTTTGCTTATAAAGGTGAAAAGGTCTAAATAACAGATAACTTGTCGTTCGTTCTGATGCCTTATGCGTAAAAATTGAATAGCATTTTATTTAGCTTAGTATTATATGTTTAGGTGATATTTTAGGCACAATGCTATGAAAAAAATTAATGTGGTCGGAACGAGTGGAAGTGGGAAATCTACTTTTAGCCGTATGCTAGCGAAAAAACTGGATTATCCGTATCTTGAAATGGATGCGATGTTTTGGAGAGCCAATTGGCAAGAATCTAACGATGAAGAATTCTTTGCCAAGCTTCAGCAATATTTATCACAAGATACATGGGTTCTTGACGGTAATTATCATAGAACAGTCGATATAAAATGGGCGGACGTCGATCACGTTATATGGATAGATTACCCATTCTCTCGTACTATTTATCAAGCGGTAAAACGGGCATTTATTCGCTCATTAACTAAAACTGAGCTTTGGGATGATACAGGCAACATTGAGACATTCCGTAAGTCATTCTTTAGTCGCGATTCGGTTATTCTTTGGACGTTGAAAACATATAATCGCAACCGCGTTCGTTATATAGAAATGTTTAATGATCCTAAGTATCGTCACATAAAGTTTGTTAGGTTAAAAAGTCCAAAAATGGCTAAGAAATTTATAGATGAGTTAGACCTATAGCAGCAAGCTGGGTCGGGTTCATTTCATATTTAGCGCTACTATTAGTAAAAATTTTAATACCGCTTTAACTACTTTTGGAAATGATTATGAATGTAACTGATATAAAAGTGTTTGTGCCAAGTAAGGACTATGAAACCTCAAAATCGTTTTATTCGGAAATTGGTTTTAAGCCTGAGTCCGTAACGGATGATTTAACGCTCTTTCAAAGTGGATCGTGTTCTTTATATCTGCAACGGTTCTATAATCAAGAACTGGCAGATAACTTTATGCTGCAAATCTGCGTCTCAGATATCGAAGAAGCGTTCGATGTGTGCTCAAGCTCCGAGCATAAGACAAGAATCATGCCTATTCAGCAAGAGGCATGGGGTAAGGTATTTTACTTGTGGGGACCCGCGGGTGAGCTGCTGCATATTACTGAGTTTGATCGTTAATAATAAGTTCTGCGAAGATAGGTTTTGTGCAGTGCTCCAAGCTAGCTCTCGTTGTAGGTATTATTTTAGATGTGTATATCAAGGATAGATGTATGAGTATTCAAAGAGTGGCACTCATCATAGGTGGCGGTCGAGGCATTGGTGCTGCCACAGCGAAGCTGTTTGCCAAGCAAGGTTATGCGGTCGCTATCAATTATAAATCTAATTCGGAAGCAGCCAACAAACTGGCTGAGATGACCACTGCTGATGGTGGATAGAGTGGGTAGAGCGATTACAGAAGGTGATTCCACTGCAAAGAGGTGGGCAGCCTGAAGAGGTTGCCGAAGCCATATATTGGTTGGCGTCAGATAAATCCTCCTTTTCGACTGGGAATTTCTTAGATATCACAGGTGGGTTGTAGGTGGAATAAAGGATTTAAGGTCACATGATAAATGCATATTGTTTTTTGCTTGGTCTATTTGAGAGTAAGTTATGGTCGGCTTTGTATACTTGAAAGTTCCTAATTTGATTGAGAGTTTATTAAGAAGTCGTTCCTGTTCGATTTTCATGAAGTGTGTTAGATAGCTTTTCTTGTTATATTAGTTTTTAATATTGTTAAAAATTTATAATGGGCTCGAAATGGATGACTATAAAAACCCTCAAGCTGGGAAAACATATATAAGCCCAAAACTAGATGCCTTTCGAGATCCTACTAAAAAAGTCCGTATTGCTTCAAAACTAATCGAATCGCCAGATGCTTACACCTTTGTTAAGGTTAAAGATGAAGTCGTACTTCGCCACAAAGAGAATGCAAAATCGTATATAACAGCGAAGTTCATTGAAGATTCAAGAGATGTTTTTGTACTAAGTATACAGAAATATACTGTTGGAACTGATAATCCGCATAGTCTGAGCTTTTCTTTTGTGAATGAAGAAATTGGCAAGCTTCTTGAGTTTATACAAAATATACAATCAGTTAATTTAGATCGCTCCTCACCAATGAACATCAAAGATGAGGAGTTAAAAAAAATTATACTGTCAGATAATCAAGCCAAGAAGATAGTTCAAGAAAATCAGGAACTACTTATTGAAGTACTCCGTTCGGAAGTCACTAAGGAAGATATTATCTCAGTAGGGTTTAGGAAGAAGCAACTTGAGTGGTATGAAAAATTATTAAATGATTCAAAATGGTTTGAAGAAATTAAAGACAAAAAGGGAACAACTAAAGAAGGGCTTTGGCAGTATTATTTTGAAAAGAACTCTTGGATATTCGGCTATGGCCTTGGCTATATCTTCCTAGAAGGACTAGACGACAAAAAACTAGAACAGGTAGTGCAAGGTCATAACGTAAATAGTCATGGTAAGCGTGTTGATGCTCTTATGAAGACAAAAGGTATTATATCTAACCTTTGCTTTGTAGAAATAAAAACGCACACAACTCAACTACTTGACTCTACACCATATAGAACTGGTTGTTGGGCACCTTCAAAAGAGTTGGCAGGTGCAATCGCTCAAGTACAAGGAACGGTAGCTTCCGCTGTCGATAGTCTCACTGACAGAGTTAGTCTAAACGATAAGTTAGGTAATCCAAAAGGTGAAGATATATATAATTACCAGCCGAAAGCTTATCTCGTGATTGGAAATATGGGAGAGTTCTCGACTGAAAATGGAATAAATAAAGATAAACTTAGATCATTCGAGCTTTTTAGAAAAAATATATCAAGCCCAGAAATAATTACTTTTGATGAGTTATATGAACGTGCTAGATTCATTGTGCTTCATAATCAAAATCAACATGGTGTTGCAAGCGAATAACTTATTTGTTTCTCTAATTCTGATATAAGTAAAATTTTTTCATATGAACTTAGTGCTACAACAACCATTAAAGAGAACTCCCATGACCACATCAAAAGTAACTTACCAAGGCGATCTACGCACCACCGCCATTCATTTGCAATCAAATAATGAAATCATCACCGATGCGCCAACGGACAATCAAGGCAAAGGCGAGGCATTTTCACCGACTGATTTGCTAGCGACCAGTTTGGCCAGTTGTATGCTGACCATTATCGGTATCAAAGCCCGTGACATGGATATCGATCTCGCAGGAACAACGGCTGAAGTGACCAAAATCATGGCGGCCGACCCAAGGCGCGTGAGCGAAATACATGTCATCGTGACGTTTAACAGAGAGCTTGATGATAGAACGCAAACGATCTTTTATAACACCGCATTGACTTGCCCAGTCGCCAACAGCATCCATCCTGATATCACGCAAAATGTCGTTTTTAGATGTGCAAAACTGCTTGATTAAGGGCTGACTATGGCTGCCAAAACCTTACTTATCGTCGCGCATGCACCATCGCCCAATACTAAAAAGTTAGCGCAAGCTGCTTACAAGGGTGCCAACCATCCTGATATAGACATCAAGGTTATTATCAAGTCGCCGCAAGATACGCAGCCGGAAGACGTGTTGGCTGCCGATGCGCTATTACTGGGCACGACTGAGAACCTTGCGTATATGGCAGGATTGACCAAAGACTTTTTTGATCGTTGTTATTATCCTGTTTTAGAGGAGAAGCAAGGATTGCCGTTTGCCTTATATATTCGAGCAGGGCAGGATGGCACGGGTACTAAACGTGCGATGAAGACGATTACGACAGGTTTGCGCTGGTCATGGATACAAGAGGCTCTAATACTACAAGGCGAGTGGCAGGACGACTTTACTGAACAAGTAGAGACGCTAGCGATGACACTTGCGGCGGGACTAGAAGCTGGGATTTATTAGCATCATTAGCCTTATTATCCATATGGTGCTACTTATCATATAAGAAGTGAAAATACGATGATATATAGCAATACTGATTTTATGCCCTCTGAGGCGTTACCGTTTTCTCAAGCTTGTGAAAACAACAAACAACCTATCTTATCTGTTTTACAAAAAGAGTTGGTAGAAACGGCTCACGTGTTGGAAGTCGGTTCAGGAACGGGTCAGCATAGCGTGTATTTTGCCCCAAGACTCGCGCACCTAGCATGGCAGACCAGTGATGTTCTAGTCAATCATACTGCCATTCATGCGTGGCATGCCGCGTATCCTGCGAACAATTTATATGCGCCATTGGCGTTTGATCTGTCTCGTGATTCAGTACCTATCAATACAAATAATAACGCACCATATGATGCCTTCTTTACGGCTAACACTTTGCATATCATTGCGTGGCTATTGGTAGAGCGCTTATTTGCATTGGCAGGTGATACCTTGCCTTTGGGTGGCAAACTCATTGTCTATGGCCCCTTTAACGAAAATGGTCATTATACGAGCGCCAGCAATCAGCAATTTGATATAAGCCTGCGTCAGCGCGATCCAAAAAGCGGTATTCGTCATAAAGAAGATATTGTAGCTTTAGCAAGTCAGCATGATCTGAAGCTAAGCAATACTTATGCATTGCCTGCCAATAATCAGATATTGGTCTTTACCAAAGCAGATTGAAGCCATTCACGCTTCTAAAAAACAAAAACCAAGATAGGATGATGTAATCTATCTTGGTTTTTATATATGCTGTTTTTTATACAACAACTACAGTCTTTTGAATACAATTACAATGGTTTTACGAATAAGGTCTTCGTATAGATGATTTGCGCTATTTATATTCGTTGGCTAAAAAATCTAAATAACGTTTCCAAGAACGTTCATCAGCACGCGCATCGTAACGATCACTTCCAAACACGCTAAAGGCATGTGGGGCGCCGCTGTAAGTTACCATCTCATGAGGTACTTTGGCCGCTTCTAACGTTTTGCCCAAAGTAGCAAAACTCTCTAGCGAAACGGACTCATCGGCAGAGCCGTGGAATACTAAGATTTCTCCTGTGGTTTTATCATAGTTCTGTCCCGTTGGGATATCAAAAGCGCCGTGGAAAGGCACGAAGGCTTTTTGCGGAAAGCCTGAACGTGCCAGTTCTAAAGCAACCGTGCCCCCAAAACAGTATCCCATGGTTACGCCTTCACGCACATCATTTCCTTGCAAGCGACCCGCATTCAACGCACCTTCTAGTATGCGGCGCATTTTACTGCGATCATCATATAGGGCACCCGTTAGGCGCTTATTTTCTTCAACGGACGTAGGGCGAATGCCTTGCCCAAACATATCTGCGGCGAGGACGTTATAGCCCTCATTCGCTAACATATCAGCGCGCTTACGCTCATAGTCTGTGAGGCCGTCCCAATCATGAATCAGTAAAATAAAAGGGGCATTGGGCTTGTCGGCTTTGGCGTAATATCCTTCATAGGCTTGGTCATCGACGGTATAAGTAACGTTCTTGGTCGTGATGGCAGCTGCCGTCTGACTAAATGTCAATGCCATGACGCACATTGATGCACCTACTAGCAATGAGCGATAAGGTTTTTTGGATAAGATATTTGATGTTGGTCGCATAGTAGATAGCCTTATAGTTGTATGAGAAGGCGATAAAGAGATGGCTAAACACCATGCCACTATCATTTATCGATAATTTTGGAACGTCATAAAAGCATACCTTAAAGAATAACTACATTACAAGATTGGATTGTTAACGTTACTGCTCGTATTAAATATGGAGTTTATAGGACTTTCTGAACGCATACTTTAACCAAACATCAACAAGGTTCACCATATACACAACTTAGTTTTTGGGTAAGATAAGCCGTATGCCTTTTATTCCTTTATATTTTTTATTTCTTTATATTATTTGATAATCGGTTATACAAACACACAGATAAATAATCGACAGATGAAGTCAGCATTATCTCAAAGGATACTAAACCTGTGTAAGCACACTTTTAATGGTCTAAAAAAGACTATTTTACTCATTAGCTAGGATGTTTTATGAATAATAATATCGATCATACCGACCCAGCCAAAGACATGAATTCTGAACGTGGTAACGGTGGTGAAACCCATCAGCGCGCAGGCGATGACACCAAAGTATTAACAACGCAGCAAGGCGTGCCTATCTCTGACAATCAAAACTCTCTAAAAGCAGGTTCACGTGGACCTACATTGTTAGAAGATTTTGTGTTACGCGAAAAAATTAATCATTTTGACCATGAGCGTATCCCTGAGCGTATTGTCCATGCTCGTGGTAGTGCGGCGCATGGTTATTTTGAGCTGACCGAATCGTTAGAAGCGTATACGACAGCCAAAATTTTGACTGAAACTGGTAAACAGACGCCACTTTTTACGCGCTTCTCGACCGTTGCGGGTAATAAAGGCTCAAAAGATACACCACGCGATGTACGTGGATTTTCTGTCAAAGTATATACCGAAGAAGGTAACTGGGACATCGTTGGTAATAACATGCCAATCTTCTTTATTCAAGATGCGATTAAATTTCCAGATTTGATTCATGCGGTTAAGCCTGAGCCAGATCGCGGATTTCCGCAAGCGGCTTCAGCACACGATACATTTTGGGATTTTGTGTCTTTAAGCCCTGAAACCATGCACAACCTGATTTGGCTCATGAGTGATCGTGGTCTGCCACGTAGCCTACGCATGATGGAAGGTTTTGGTATTCACAGCTATCGTTTGATTGATAAAGACGGTAAGAGCACGTTCGTCCGTTTCCATTGGAAACCAGTACTGGGTGTACAATCAACCACATGGGATGAAGCAGTAAAAATCTCGGGCGCGGATCCTGATTACCATCGCCGCGACTTGTTTGAGTCCATTGATAACGAGATGTATCCTGAATGGGAATTTGGCGTACAGCTGTTTACGGAAGAAGAAGCGGATAACTTCCCGTTTGATCATCTAGATGCAACTAAGCTTATTCCAGAAGAACTAGTACCCGTAAAAATCATCGGTAAAATGGTCTTGAACCGCAATGTAGATAATTTCTTTGCAGAAACTGAGCAAGTGGCATTCTGTCCATCGCACGTTGTACCTGGTATCGATTATAGTAACGATCCTTTACTACAAGGGCGTTTGTTCAGCTATTTAGACACGCAGTTATCACGTTTGGGCTCACCAAACTTCGCCCAAATCCCAATTAATGCACCAAAATGCCCATTTGCGAACAATCAGCAAGATGGTCATATGCAAATGCAAGTACCTAAAACGCGCGTGATGTATGAGCCACAAAGTCTTGATCCAACACGACCTCGTGAAAGTGCCAAGCGCGGATTTGCATCATTCCAAGAGCGCTTGGATGATGGCGTAAAAGGTCGTATCAGAGCAGAAAGCTTTGCTGATCACTATAGCCAGCCACGTATGTTCTATCGCAGCCAGACGGCGACAGGGCAGGCTCATATTGCTTCTGCATATGCGTTTGAGCTAGGTAAAGTGGATACTGCGCATGTACGCACCCGTACGCTGAGCCATCTACGTCATATCGATGAAGATTTGGCCAATCGTGTGGCCACAGCACTTGGTATGGAGCTTCCAGAGCCTGCTGATGCCGCCGCTCCTGTACAAGATTTAGAGACGTCTAAAGCCGTTCAAACCATTGGTATCACGCCTAAGAGTTTGGAAGGTCGTTTGGTCGGTATTTTAGTTGCTGAAGGTTCTAGCCATAGCGAAGTTGAGAAGTTTGAAAAAGCCGCCCGTGCAGCTGGTGCTAATGTCAAAATCGTTGCTCCTAATAAGGAAGTGACGTTAGATAACGGTACGCGCATTCAAACGGATGAGCGTTTGGCTGGCGCGCCGTCAGTCATCTTTGATGCGATAGTAAGTATCATCATGCATCCACCTGCTAAAAAGCTGGCTAAAGACAGTGCAGCACTAGACTGGTTTAATGATGCTTATGCGCATTGCAAAGCGATTGCATACTGCCCTGCGACTGAAGAGCACATTTTGAGCAAACTACCTATCGAAAAAGATGCGTTTGTAACGCCGCTTGACGATGTTGACGGTTTTATCGAAAATGCTAAAACTCGCTTGTGGGAGCGTGAGCCAAAGGTACGTGACCTTGCATAATTGAAGGCATAATCTTTGAATATATAAAACACACTTTTGATATAAAAACCCAGCCTATGTGCTGGGTTTTTGCTTTTATACGAGCAGAGATCAATCCGTTATTAGATGGAAGGTTTAGTTTTTATAAGTTTTTATTTACGGTCGTCTCTTTTACTGATGGATATCTATAGTCACAAGCGTTCACTCAAAGTCATTTTTTTTGAGTTGACGGACGTTATACTAAAGATCGTCTATAAAACTGAATAAAACCTCATAATGATAATTATAAAGGAGGTGAGGGATAGCAATGAGTTTATGCAAGATTGTACGTTTAGAAGGATATATTCAAAGTACCTACCTTGCGATATATCCAGACAAGATAATGCTGCTGGACGGTGGCTGCCGTGCTGATGTGCCAATGGTTCTCGATTATATTAAATTGACATTGAAACGACCGATCACGGATTTAAAAGTCGTCGTCGTCACACACATGCATCCTGATCATGCTGGTGGGGCAAATAAGTACCGAGAAAAAACGGGTTGCCTCATTGTTTCCTCTAACAAAAAGCATCAGTGGTATGGCGGCATTGGTGGACGTGCCATGTACTTTATAGATATAAATCTTGCGTATTATGTGGCTAAGCGTCAAGGGCGCTCATTTAAAAACTTATATTACCCAGCAAGCCTAAAACCAGACATCACTGTGACAGATGAAGATTGCGTGCCAAGGTTTGAGGAATGGCAAGTACTAGAGACGCCAGGGCACACAGATAGGGATTTGTCTTTGTTCCATATGCCAAGTCGGCAAATATATACCGCTGATTTGATTATTAAGCTGCGTCACAAATTTGTGGCACCGTTTCCTATTTATGATCCTAAAGTCTATATTCAGTCATTGACCAGAGTCAGAGATTTAAAACCTTCCATGGTGATGATGGCACATGGGTGTGAGATGGCGATAGATGAGGATACTTTTGATGAGCTTATTGCTGGCGCGCCCAAACATCCTCGTACGATCAAAGACACGATCAAGCACAAACTACTATGGCGAAGAGATAGAGACCGTCATATTTTTAAACAAAATCGCAGGCAATAAAAAATGAAGTCAAAAAAAAGCCCCATGACGATATAGTCATAGGGCTCTCTAAATATGGTGGGCCGACCGCGACTCGAACGCGGGACCAATTGATTAAAAGTCAACTGCTCTACCAACTGAGCTATCGGCCCTGAGAAGCATTAAAAACTGTATAACAATTTTAGCTTCGCAAGATAAATTTCCTTATAGGCAAATTTATTAAAACTGGATATCTTAGCGATATCTTTTAAACTTAAACTCGTTAATCAACTACCGGATAGGGCAGAACAATTAATAAGTATCAAACTAAATATGGTGGGCCGACCGCGACTCGAACGCGGGACCAATTGATTAAAAGTCAACTGCTCTACCAACTGAGCTATCGGCCCTGAGAAGCATTAAAAATTTAGCTTCGCAAGATAAATTTCCTTAGAGGCAAATTTATTAAAACAAGACATCTAAAAAATGTCTCAAAACTTAATTCTTTATGTATTGAGCTGTCAATAATAAAAGAGGCATTAAGTTTCTTTCACCGTTTTGAGAGTTTGTATCCCTAAACGTGAGAGCACATTATATATATAATTCTGACAATTACAACCCCACATCGTAAAAAAAGTGCAATTCTTGCGTAAAAAGGGCTATTTTTCTGGAATACTTATAAAAATGCCTGTTCTGATTGCCATTTTGAGAAAAAGTACGCTCTTGATTAACCATTAATCTCTGGATAATGCTTCAACAGGATCTAATTTTGCCGCATTACGTGCTGGTAAGAAGCCAAAAACCACGCCAATGAGCGTTGAGCAAACAAAAGCCGCAATGATGGAGGTCATTGAATAAATCACTTTGAAACTATCGCCACCCACACGGTTGATCAATTCGCCAATAGCAAAGGCCATTCCAATACCAATCAGTCCTCCTAAGACACAGACCAAAACGGCTTCGATCAGAAATTGCTGCATGATATCGCTTTGGCGTGCGCCAACGGCCATACGTACACCAATCTCATTGGTACGCTCGGTCACTGATACCAGCATGATATTCATGACACCGATACCGCCGACCACTAACGAGATAATGGCGATGGAGGATATCAAGAGAGTCATGGCTGTCGTGGTAGACTCAATGGTTTGGCGAATAGAGTCTGAATTACGTATGCGAAAATCATCCGTACCGTGGCGACTTTCCATCAACTGATAGATGGCAGACTCAGCGGCCGAAGAAGATATCTTGTCATCGATGAGCGCGACGAAACTTTCAATATTATCGCTACCTTTGATACGTGACATCATGGTGGTATAAGGCATATACAATGTCGGTGTGTCGACCTCGCCACCAAAACCGCTGTTGTTGGGTTCAAGCACACCAATCACTCGTCCTGGTACGCTACCAATCAATACCACTTCACCAATAGGATCCGCATCATTGGGGAAAAAAGTATTTTTGGCATTATTATCAATAATGATGTCTTGCGTGCGACGTAAAATACTTTGATCATCAAAACCCTGACCTTGCGCCAATGTCTCACCACTAACGCTCAGATAATCTTGTCCAACACCGCTGATGCTGGCAGCTTCCTGTATGTTGCGATAGCGTACGTTCATATTGGCGTCAAGCTGAGGGCTGACACTAATGACGTAAGGCTGATCTTCGACGGCCTGAGCATCTTGCGGGGTCAAATTCTCATCGTTGTATTGTCGCCTTGGGTCACCATAAGGATACCCATCACGGACAGTGATCGTATTGGTACCAAGCGAGCTGATATTGGTCAGGATTTGTTCTTGTGAGCCTTTACCTAAGCCTACGACAGAGACCACTGAAGCAATACCAATAATAATACCTAGCATGGTGAGTAAGGTACGCATTTTATGGGCACGCATGGCCAACAGCGACATTTTGAATGCTTCGAGCAGCCGATCGATAAAGCTGCTAAAAACGCTCTTACGGTTATTGTCTAAGATAGGCGCGGGTTGAGTGGTCGTTGACTTATAGTGCTCGTTTTTATAGTCCGCAATCACGTAACCATCTTTTAGCTCAATCACACGCTCAGCTTGTGCAGCGAGGCCTGGGTCATGAGTCACCATGATGATGGTATGACCTTGAGCGTTTAGGTCATATAAGATTTTCATCACATCTTCGCCAGACTTGCTGTCAAGCGCGCCTGTAGGCTCATCGGCTAAGATGATATCGCCGCCATTCATGAGCGCCCGTGCGATCGACACACGTTGCTGCTGCCCACCTGAGAGCTGGTTGGGGCGGTTATTCACTTTTGCGCCCAAACCCAAATCTGCTAATAATTTTTCAGCGCGCTCGCTACGGGCTTGTCCATCCATACCAGCATATACCGCAGGGACAGATACGTTGTCTCGAGCACTGATATCGCCAAGCAAATGATAACGCTGAAAAATAAAACCAAAATGCTCGCGGCGTAGCTTAGCCAACTCATCAGCGTCTAAGCGACTGACTGATTGACCATAAATTTTATATTCACCAGCAGTCGCTTGATCTAAGCAGCCTAGGATATTCATCAGGGTTGACTTACCTGAACCCGACTGACCGATGATAGCAACCATTTCACCTTGATTGATGGTCAGATCGATATCATGGAGCACACGAATGGTTTGTTCACCAGCTTTGAACTCTCTGATTAATCCTTTGACCTGCATCAATGGGGTATCTGCTGCGGTAGTAGGGCTGGACTCTCTGGTATTCATTTGCGATGCTGCCTATATCAATGCTGCTTATATAATTGCTCTTATCGAAAGCAATAAAATGCTTGGCGATGAAGATTGGTACCAAATGCTTGTCTAAGTATTAAAACCCTCTCATGCCTCTACCGCCTTGTTCCTTTTTTTGTCCTTCTTCGCCCAGTATCACTTCATCACCTTGATTTAAACCGCTTAAAATCTGTACGCTGACGCGGTTGTTAATACCTGTTGTTACGGTTTGCTCGACTACTTGACCATCGGCTTTGAGCACGCGTACCATCGCCGTTTTTGCGTTTGGATCTGTATTAGCGTCACGAGATTTAGTGGTTTTACTGATAGGTTGTAGGGCAGCTGCTGGTATAAGAAGGGCGTCTTTTGCTTGATCGATGACAATATAAACCTGTGCTGTCATATCAATACGAAAACGTCGTTCAGTATTTGGCACTTCGATATAACCAACATAATAAATAGCAGAGTCGGTTGAACTGGTGTCACTGATGACTTCAGGAGCAGGTTCGACAGCCTTTAGGACAGAGTCGAATTTTTGATCCGGATTACCAATGATATTAAAATAAACAGGCATACCGGCATTGACGTTGATGACGTCAGCTTCTGATATTTGAGCATTGATTCGCACTGTAGACAAATCAGCTAATGTCACGATAGTCGGTGCAGTTTGGTTGGCGTTGACGGTCGTGCCTTGCTCTGTGGTAATCGATACGACGGTTCCTGACATAGGCGCACGGATTGTGGTATAGCTAAGATCTTCTTCAGCCGTATTAACGTTGGTCTGTGATTTGCGCAATGCCGCTTCTTGGCTGTTGATATTGGCCTCAGTCGTTGCAATCGCAGCTTTGGCAGTGTCGATGGCAGCAAGGGCATTGGCTACCGCAGCCTTAGCTGTCTCTACGCTGGTTGCTTGAGTGTCATACTCTTGCTGAGAAATCGCGTTAATGGCGACCAACGATTTTAAACGGGTAAAATCTGACTGCGCTTGCTTGAGCTCAGACTGACGGCTGGCAAGATCGGCATAAGCACTTTTTAGGCTGGCTTGTCTGCTCAAAGATTCGGCTTTAGCGCTTTGTATCGCGGCCACACTTTGTTCAAGACTGGCTTGCTCGTTACTTAGATTGTTCTTTTGCGTGACTTGATCGATTTGGGCAATCAAATCGCCTTGCTGTACCTCATCACCAACGTCAACATAAAGGCGTTTTACTTCACCTGAAACCTGAGCACCAACATCAACCGTGTTCAGGGCTTTGACTTTACCAGACGCCATGACATTGTTTTCAATGTCACCAATCTCAGCCGTCGCTGTTAAATAATTAGGCGTGGTTTCTTTTGGTTTTAAGAAATGATAAGCCAAGGCCGCGAGTGCTATGACAACTAAGGCGATAACCCCCCATTTAATAGCAGATTTTTTGCTCATTTTGCGCATAACAACAGTCCAATCACAATTAAATCAAATGTAGCTATAGTAGAGGCTTCATCAGCAAAAGGGAATGGGAATTAGTTTAAGAAAGGTTAAGGTAGCGTGAGACAAAGTAAGGATGTAGCAGCAAAACAGGCGTCGCACTAGGTTTGAATAAGCCAATTACCGTAAGCATTAAGAAAATAATATTAGTATAGGTGGGTTACTAGGAGAGTGGTTGTGCAAGAGAGTCAGTAAAAATTCAAAGATAGCAAGAAGAGTAAAATGGCAGTTATCGTTTTATAAACAAACGCTTTCCAGCCAGCTCAAGTGCGGCTTGTAATAATAATTCCCATGCAGGCTGGCGAATAAGCCCTTTGATGGCTTGGTCACAACGATAAAGTAGGGCGGGCCACTCGGCAGTTTGTACTTTTGACTGCCTGCGACAAGCTTGTTGATACAATCCTTGTTTGCTACGCCAAATGCCAAGCGCTTGCGGGTCTTGTCCATCCATCAATTGTATGATTTGACGCATGTCTTTACTGATTGCCCATAATACCAAGGTAGTTGGCTCATCTGTGGCTCTAAGCTGAAACATAATCTTTGCCACTTGGGCGCTGTTGCCCATCAGCATGGCGTCTGATAAATCAAACACGCTAAATTGAGCATCACTGACCAAGGCTGCTTGCAAGTCATTAATGTCCAGCGCCACACTATTATCAGGCTGGTTCAATGTACGACTTGTTTGCAAAGCATCCTTATTTTGACTGACAAGTTGCGGCGCAAATAAATAGGACAGTCGCCATAAGGTTTGATAAGCGCTCAACAGATGATGCTCAGTATGGGACATAAGTAGCTGCCACGCTTCTTGTGACAAGCGTAATCCAAATTGCTGGGCTTGTATTTGTAATAATTGTTGTCGTTGCTGCTCGTTATAGAGATTACAGTCAATCACGTGACCATATTGAGCAAATGGCGCAAACCACTTGCTGCTTTGACTGCGTTTGTCTTGCTTTGGCGTTAGCCATAACACGCTATGAGTATGTGCGCCTGTTTGCGCTTCTTGGGCAAAACGTTCTAACGCCTCAATTACGCCTTTGTCTGGTTTATGATTGCCGGTCACGATTAATGCGCTGGCATCATCAAATAGAGATTGACTGCCAAGCTCTGATAATACTTCTTGCCAACTCTTGACTGATATCAGCTCGATACGTTTGACGGCGTAGTTTTGCGCTCGCCAGTGTGGACGTAATGCATCAATAAGCCATTGACTCAACAGCGGCTCATCTCCATGAGCCAGCCACAAGCCTGCTACCACAACAGAAGATTGTAGTAGTCTTGGATAGGCTTGTATAAAGGTATCTTGCATAGATTAGAGGGACGCAGGTTGATAAAAATAAACGTGAAACGTTAAGGATCTGGTATTACAACAGTTGTCGAACCTACGTTACCAGTAACGGGTATCGGTTTGCTAGCACCGTTCGAAGTCACTTTGGGTAAGGAGATAGCGACATACTGATCCGTGATGCGGCGCGCCAAACTGTCATAGAGCCAATCACGAATCTGATCACCCTGTAGATCGTCTGTACTGACTGAGGCTTCATTATACTGATAGCTACGCTCGACTTGAATCGGGTTGGTTAAGGTGACGGGTTTGCCATTTTCAGTCGTTTGGTAAGTCACATTGGCTGACAATACCAAGCGTATTTCTGTCAAAACACCCACCAGCTCATAACGTTTAAAACGGACGTTACTGATATTGATGGCAGCAATTGGATCAGCACTGATGTTATTATTATTCGCCGCCACATCAGAAACAGTCATGTTATCGATAACATCGACACCTAATGTTTCTAGACGGCTTGTTAAAGGTAATTTGAGAGGAAACGAGATTCTGTTATCCTCAATAATCACTGCTGTTTTGGCTGCATCAAACAACATCGGAGAATCATACCCACGAAGCTGAAAACCGCAGCCACTAAGCCCTGCGGTTGCACCAACGACAGTAAACATAGGCAAGGCGGCAAATAGAGCGGCTGCTAGTTTCTGTCTGCTTGATGATTTGGCAAGATTGGAGGGTTTGCTCAATTTGATATGAGGTGACTGCCCAGCTCTCTGCTTATACCACATAATCGCTATCCTTAAATTATAAGAAGGCTTAGAGAGCTAAGCCTACAACACTCAGCTCAATGCACTTATTTTAAAGTACTTATTAATCAAAGTATTTCTCAATTAGAGCACTTAGCCTGCAACCACGATATTCACCAATTTATTAGGAACGACGATTTCTTTTTTGATGTCGCCCGTAATGAATTTTGCCACACTTTCCATCGTACGTGCTTGTACTTTTAGTTGCTCAGGATCGCTGTTCGGTGCCACATCCATCTTACCGCGCATCTTACCATTGACCTGTACCACCATCGTAATGGTATCTTGTACGAGCGCATTCTCATCGACGGCTGGGTAAGTTAGGGCGCTACTCTCAAGACCAAGCGCTTCAAGTAAATGCTCGCCCACGTGCGGCGCATAGACAGATAACATAGTTAGCAAATCAACCAAGGCTTCGTGTTGTACTCGCAAGTCTTGCTCACTACTGGCCTTGAAGCTTGCAAGCTCATTAGAAAGCTCCATCAAGCTAGACACTGGCGTATTCAATGCCAGACGATCGCCCAAATCATTATCAATCTTGGCAATGGTCTCATGTGTTTTACGGCGCAAGTTTTTGGCTTCTTTGCTCAAATCGTCTGTATTCAAGTCATTATTGTTTAGCGCATCAAGGCTTAAGTTTGCATCAGCAAGTGCTTGCATGTGTTCAGTTGCAATGCGCCACACTTTTTTCACAAAGTTGTAAGGGCCTTTTAACGCATCATCTGACCATTCAAGCGTTTGGTCAGCAGGTGCGGTAAATAACGTGTACAAGCGTACTGTGTCAGCGCCATATTTATCGATGGTAAGCTGTGGATCAACACCGTTGTTTTTTGATTTAGACATTTTCTCAATTTTGCCAATCGTCACAGGCTGTCCATCTGCTTTTAATAACGCTTTAATGGGTTGTCCGCGCTCATCGAATTCAATGTCGATGTCTTCTGCAAAATAGTACGTCGTACTACCATCCGCATTGACACGATAGAACGTACCAGCGAGCACCATACCTTGGGTCATCAAGTTGGCAAACGGCTCATTGCCTGATACTAAGTTTTCATCACGCATTAGCTTGTGAAAGAAACGCGCATAAAGCAGGTGCATGACGGCATGTTCTACGCCGCCGATATATTGATCGACAGGCAGCCATTTGTTGGCGGCAGATTTGTTGACCATGTTCTGTGCATCGTTCGGACTGGCAAAGCGAGCATAGTACCAGCTTGACTCGACAAAGGTATCAAAGGTATCGGTTTCGCGCTCAGCAGGGTTGCCACATTTTGGGCAAGTCGTGTTTACAAACTCTGGGATATTTTTGAGCGGGTTGCCACGGCCATCAGGAACGACATCCGTTGGCAATACAACTGGCAAATCTTGCTCTTCGACAGGAACTGTACCACAATGCTCACAGTTGACCATTGGGATAGGGCAACCCCAATAACGCTGGCGCGATACGCCCCAATCACGCAGACGATATTGGATTTTTTTCTTAGCCAATTCTTGTGGTTCAAGTTTGGCTAGCATTGCGTCGAACGCCTGCTCAAAATCTAACCCGTCGAATTCACCTGAGTTAACCAAGGTATTACGTTCAGTATAAGCAAGATTGGCCACAGTATCATTGGCCTTAGCATCAGCTTCTATCCCATCAAAATAACCGTTTGGAATATCGATCACTTGTTTAATAGGTAAGTTGTATTTGGTTGCAAACTCATAATCACGTTCGTCGTGAGCAGGAACCGCCATAACCGCGCCTGACCCATAACTCATCAACACATAGTTGGCCACCCAAACTGGCACTTCTTCACCAGTCAAAGGATGCGTGACCGTAAGACCTGTATCCATACCGATTTTCTCGGCTTTGGCAAGATCCGCTTCCGCCACTGAGCCTTTTTTGCACAGGGCACAGAATTCCGCGATTGTGTCATCTTGTTCAGAAGCGTACTGTGCAAGCGGATGCTCTGCTGCGACGGCAACATAAGTCACACCCATCAAGGTGTCAGGACGAGTGGTGAAGACGTCTAATGTGTTTTCTTGGCCAGCAAGTTCATAAGGGAAGTGTACTTCCATACCTGAACTACGACCAATCCAGTTACGCTGCATGGTCAATACTTCAGACGGCCAATGACCCTCTAGTTGATCCAAATCATCCAACAGCTCATCAGCATAATCGGTGATATTGAAATAATACATAGGAATGTCGCGTTTTTCGACTGGCGCACCACTACGCCAGCCTTTACCATCAATGACTTGCTCGTTTGCTAGAACGGTATTATCAACCGGATCCCAGTTGACGGTAGAAAGCTTTTTATAGACCAAACCTTTTTTGTACAACTGCAAAAATAACCATTGCTCCCATTGATAATACTCAGGGCTACAAGTGGCAAATTCGCGTGACCAGTCAATCGATAGACCAAGTAGCTTGAGCTGCGCGCGCATGTTGTCAATATTGGCAAACGTCCATGCCGCAGGCGGGGTCTGATTAGCAATCGCCGCGTTTTCTGCTGGCAAACCAAAACCATCCCAACCCATTGGCTGCATGACCTCGAAACCTTTGAGTCGGTAATAACGGCTTAACACATCAGAGATGGTATAGTTACGTACGTGGCCCATGTGCAGCTTGCCGCTTGGGTACGGGAACATCGACAGCATGTAACGACTTGGCTTATCGCTTGGCTCGTTGCCCACTTCATAGCGCTTATCATTTGCCCATTTAGCCTGCTGCGCGGCTTCGATCAGTTGTGGCTGATACTGGGTGCTGTTATTAGAAGTGTCATTTGCGCTGATAGGGCTGTTGTTAGTATTAGATTGGTCTGCTGTCACGGCATTGCTCATAGTCGGCTCGGAATTGGTTAATACTGATAAAAATAGGTGGAATTTGACAATGCCATAGCATAGCGTAATTTGGCAAAAATTGCGACGATATGATGTATTTGCTTATCAGGTTCACAGCTAAACATGCGATAGCAGAGACCTTATGTCTACCTGTGGTCAGTCTTAGGTATAATGAAGGGGCTTTCTTATAAATAATAGTATTGATTTGGAGTAAATATGACCATCACCATTTACGGTATAAAGTCTTGTAGCACGATGAAAAAAGCATTTACCAAGCTGGATGAACTAGGCGTCAGCTATGAGTTTCATGACTATAAAAAACAAGGTATCGATAAAGAAACGGTACAGCGCTGGGTCAATGAGCTTGGTATTGAAAAAGTACTCAATAAGCGCGGCACGACATGGCGCAAACTGGATGACCATCAAAAGCAAGCGGCTGATACCAGCGTAGACAATGCCATTGAGCTACTGGTTGAAAACACCAGTATGATTAAGCGTCCCATAGTAGAAGGTTCGCTTGAGGATAAAAATGCGCCGATACTGCTATGCGGTTATGATGAAGCAGTATTCGATACCAGTTTTCGTTAATAAAATTTTCATAAATAAGCTATGCCTTTTGCTCATTATAACTTATGCTACTTTTAATAGAATTATGTTCAGTAGTTAAGTGTGTTCAATGACGAGGATAAGACGATGAAAAAATTGTTAATAGTAGCGGCTTTGGCAGTCGCACCTTTAATGGTGACTAGTGTGCAGGCGGCTGATTCATCCACTAAGATAACTTTTGCAAAAGACAGTTATTGCGGTAGCTTTACTGGCAATATCAGGGATGGGAAAGTGTTTCGTTTGTGGCTCATGCCAGATCAGAACTTAATCATTCGTAATGTGGGCGACGATCAAATCAATGTCGCTTATGTGACAGGGCCCAATGGGCGCTTGAGTGGTGATCGCTATGATAAGGAAAACTCTTATTTTATTCAGCGTAAAGGCAATCATCATATGAAAGTATATGGCAACAGCAGCCATAGCGCTGTTGAGTTCTGTGCTTATTGAGCGATTTTTGATAAGTCCATTTTAGCAAACAAAAAAAGCCCAAGCGGGACATTCAAGCTTGGGCTTTTTCATATCAATTATTGCAAAAACTCCTAACTCTGTGAGGCATCTATCTCACGACTGATGAGCGTACCAACCCCTTCATTGGTGAAAATCTCAAGCAAGGTGGCATGTGGCACGCGACCATCAACGATAACTGCACTTTTGACGCCGCTACGTACGGCATCAAGCGCACATTGAATCTTAGGAATCATACCGCCTGAAATCGTACCATCTTCGATTAAAGCATCGACTTTTTTGGGTGTGAGTCCAGTCACTACTTCGCCATCACGGCCGAGTACGCCTTTAATATTGGTGAGGAGCATCAGCTTCTCTGCTTGTAGAAACTCAGCCACTTTACCTGCGACCAAATCAGCATTGATATTGTAAGTATTGCCTTCTTTATCAACGCCAAGCGGGGCGATAACGGGAATAAAATCAGAGGCAATGAGCATATTGATCACGTCTTTATTGACACTCACAACGTCACCGACAAACCCTAAATCTATTGGTACGGCAATACCGTCGTTACCGATTTTTTCCATCATAAGTTTTTTTGCTTGAATCAAATTCGCATCTTTGCCGGTCAAACCAATGGCACGACCACCATGTTTGTTGATTAAGCTGACGATAGACTTGTTGACACTACCGCCCAACACCATCTCAACGATATCCATAGTGCTCTTATCTGTAACACGCATGCCATCGATACGGTCAGACTGACGTCCCAGCTCTTTTAATAAGTTGTCAACTTGTGGACCACCACCATGCACGACGACAGGATGTATACCAACCGTTTTTAGCAAGACGATATCACGGGCAAATGAGCTTTCAAGTTCAGGGTCAGTCATGGCATTGCCACCGTATTTGACCACGATGAGTTTATCAACAAAGCGCTGAATATAAGGTAGTGCTGTGGTTAACACCTCTGCAGTGTTTTTGGCATCATCTAAATTAAGCGTCATTACAAGCTCCTCAAGAAGGGTTTTAATGGGGGATATTGTCAGCGTTATTCTTTTATCTTGGCTGTTATATCGTTAATTCTAAATTGTATGTATTCTATATTGGATTGACGATATAGTCAGTTCAATCTAAAAAAGATGTGCTTATTTTCTAGCAAATCCACTGTATACGGTGCAAAGCATCTCTACTCGGCTGGCATAGCAGAAATCTGCTCTGCCAGATTTTGATCAAATGGGCGACACAGTGCCGCAAATTTTGCCTGAATGTCTTTCAAATCAGCCAACGTATTGCCAGCGAAGCGTGCCGTCAAATTATGACTGGTATTTGATTGGCGCAGTACGCCAAAACCGTGTGCAAAATCTAAACGTACGCCATCGATGCAGCTCAGCTTTGTGCCTACTGGTAGTAAATGCCGCGCTTGTTCACGCGTTACGTGATGCTTGTCTGTTGAACATTCACACAGTGACGACGGACATGTATCTAACTGGTAATGACCAAAATCGCTCTCGGTCGTGGTCGTCACAAGCTTGCGTAAATAATGACAAAGTCTCGCCAACTGCTCTACAACAGGGCACTCTTGGTCAGCAGTGTTGGGCATTGGCAAGTAATGATCTGCCGTACTGACTATGGCTGGCAAGCATTGAGTAATGTTGGTCAAAGCATGTTTGCTATCAATGGCTGATAACCAATGCAGTAAACGTAAAGCGGCGTACATGGCGTCATCATAAATAATAAAATGGCTGTCGTTAAATATAAAGTGACCGGACAACTCACCTGCAAAAATAATGGGGCTATTAGCAGATTGCATGCGTTGACGCATAAAACTACTGCCTGTTTTGCTGAGTACAGGTGTCGAGCCAAGCTTGGATAATAAGCTCGGTAGATGATGAGAGCACTTGATATCAAATAAGATTTGCGGTGTGGATAGTGAGTCTATTAGCGATTTTGGGCGTTCAGCCAGTGCAACCTGTGCCAATAAATAGAGCAGATGGTCAGAGCTGACAACGTTACCGTTATTATCGACCATCATCAGGCGGTCGCCATCGCCATCGAACGCCATACCTAAGTCCGCGTGGTGGGCAATTACGTTCTGCTGTAACTGTAGCAGACGATAAGGCTCAGTCGGGTCAGGATTACCAGTAGGGAACCTGCCATCTGGTGCGTCATTGAGCATGATGACTTGTCGGCAAAATCGCTCAAATAAGCGCTGTGCAATCGTGCTGGTTGCGCCATGCATACAGTCAATCACAATTACCAAATCAAGTTTATTAGACAAGCGGTAGTCAGTTTGTTTATCAGAGGGATAAATCTTTGCAAAGACTTGAGTAATGGCGGTCATGTAAGCTGTAGCAACATTCTCACTGGTTAAATCGATGGATTCATGGCTGATGGCTGAATCTATTGTCTGTAACGGTAAGTGTTGATCTGGACGGTCTGCTTGAATACGGAGGCAACTTTTTGTTTCGTTGATAATGAGCTGCTGATAAAGAGATTGAATTTGTCTGCTATCAGGAGATTTATGGTCTACTAGCCATTTAATACCTAAAATGTCTTTGGCGGAATGACTGGCTGTTAAAACAATCCCATGACCCTGATATTGCTGTGCCCAAAAAGCCATCATGGGGGTGGTGATCAACCCGAGCTGAATAACTTGTATGCCATGTTGAGTCAAGATGTGGGACAGTCCTTGAGCAATACGGTCGCTACCACATCGCACATCATAGCCCATTACGATAATAGGGTGTTTAGAGTGCGTGTTTTTTTGGTCGTTAAAGGTAGTTGTATAGAGAGTAGCAAAAGCCCTGCCTAACGCTTCTATGAAGTGAGGCGTAAAAAGCTTGTATGATCCGCGAATATCATACGCACGAAATAAGGATTGCTGCGCAGCAAAAGGTGACATTGCTTACTCTCCTTATCGGCGTAATCTGTATTGTTGTAGCGGGTTATTGTAAATCATCATTGTTAGCCAATAGGTCTGCCAGCGATAATGGCAAAGACCTCAGTGATACTACTGAGCCGACGTGAATATTATCACTTTACGATGTGTCATCACTGTTTAATCTGGTAAATTGCTAGGCTAATAGTATTAACGACTAACAACTACTGACGACCAGAATGACCGAAACCACCTGCACCGCGTGCGCTCTCGTCACTAAATTCTGTGACTATCTCAAACTCAGGACGGGCAACGGGTACGACCACATACTGCGCCATACGTTCTGCTGGATTGAGAATAAAGTCTTCTTGACTGCGATTCCAAATACTGACCATCAGTTCGCCCTGATAATCGGCATCAATCAGCCCAACCAGATTGCCTAAGACGATACCATGTTTATGACCCAAACCTGAGCGCGGTAAAATCATGCCTGCATAGTTAGGATCTTGGATATAAACAGCAAGACCTGTCCCTATTAAGTGCGTGGTACCTGCCTTAATGGTTAAAGGCTCATCAATGCAAGCACGCAAATCAATACCGGCACTACCATCAGTGGCGCGAGTGGGTAGAGAAAAGGCCTCATCTTCAATGACTTTAGGATTTACCACTTTAACTTGGACAGCTTGCATAACGCACTCTCTTAACGATTTAATGGTTTTATAAATAAAATAAGGATCTTGATGTTTCAAATTTTTATTAAAGTATCAGTACACTGGCTAAGCCCAAAAATGACATAAAGCCAATAATATCGGTGACCGTTGTCAAGATAACGGAAGCGGATAGGGCAGGGTCGATATTCATACGTTTTAATAACAACGGAATACTGATGCCTGAGACATTGGCAACTGTCATATTAATCGCAATAGCAAAACCGATTACCGCACTAATTTTAGCATCATGAAACCATAATTGTGCAATAAACGCCATAATTATCGCCCATATGATACCGTTTATCGCGCCAACCCACAGCTCTTTATTGAGTAGCCATAAACGGTTAGACCCACCTATTTGACCCATGGCCATACCGCGAATCACGACAGTAAGCGTCTGTGAGCCTGCGATACCGCCCATGCTGGCAACCACAGGCATAAGAATGGCAAGTGCGACCACCTCTGCTAGTACCGCCTCAAACTGACCAATCACTGCTGCGGCCAGTAATGCCGTCCCCAAGTTGATACCCAGCCAGATGCTACGACTTTTTGCGCTGGTCAAAATCGGCGCAAACAGCTCTTCGTCTTGACTAACACCAGCAAGATTTTTCATGGTGCTATCGACATCATCTTGGATAATCTCCATGATGTCTTCACCATTTAATTGACCAACCAGCTCACCATGACTGTTAATGACAGGGGCAAAACGAATGTCTTCTGAACGAAAAATCGCGGCGGCATCTTGAATGTCTAAGCGATCGTTAATCGTGATGGCAGGATCAATCAGCTCTGAAACCAAAGTGTTTTGATCGTGTTTAATCAGATCGACCAAACTGAGCAGTCCAAGTAACTGTTGGCTTTGATCGACCACCAACAGCTCTTGGCTCTCATCGTCGAGCAACTCATCGTTTTCTCGTAGCCAATTTTGTACTTCAAATAAACTCACATCTTCTCTGACCTGAATCAGGTCAGGATCCATATAGCTACCCACTTCCCAGTCTTCATAAGTGTCGAGCTTGTTGACCTGTATACGGATGTCTTCGTCTAAGGTGGCCATGACCGAGGTACGAACGCTCTCAGTGACCGTATCTAAAATCTCGGAGATGTCTTGTGCATCAAGGTCTTGAGTAAATAAAGAGATCTCTTTTGATGAAATGTTTTCCATCAATGGCTGGCGTGTATCAAAATCCAGCTCAGCCAGTACTTCACCTTTAAGATGCTCAGGTACTTGCGCCCAAATCAGCAGGCGGTTCTGGGGAGGGAAAGATTCTAATAAGCTTGCGATTTCATATTCTGACTGCTTTTCTAAAAACTCTGTAATGGCATCGTAGGCCTTGTCAGCAACCAAACCCTGCAAGTAGAGGAGCTTATATTCAGCACTGTATTCTGCCGGATTGTAATCTCCTTGTAGCGTCGAGGGTCGTTCCTGATCAGGCATAGGGGTAGACATAAGGGTTCCCGTATTTTTAGAAAATGAAAATAAATACAAAAATAAAAATCAGTATTGAAAAAATTCGCTACTGATTTTTCTATTAAATAGTGCGTATTTGATACAGCTTGGACTAGTGTTTGCCAAGTAGTGCTCGAATATTGGCCAAATATTCATCGGCTACTTTTGCTGGATCTTTGGTCGCTTGTTTCTTTTTGGCTTTGGCAGGCCAGTCGATATGATCTTCTGGCAGCTCTTCTAAGAAGCGAGACTCTGAGGTGACACGCATCTGACCACCGGCTCGGCGCTGAGTGGCTAAGGTCAAGGTTAGCTCGCGGCGAGCACGGGTGATACCGACATACATAAGACGACGCTCTTCTTCGATCGTCTCGCTCAAGATAGAGTTACGGTGTGGCAGCATCTCTTCTTCAAGTCCCATGATGTAAACGTAATCAAACTCCAAACCTTTTGCCGCATGCAACGTCATCAGATTGACTTTATTGGTATTCTCTTCTTCTTGTTGCTGCTCTAGCATATCCAGCAAGACCAGCTTACGAATGATGGTGTCAATCGTTCGGTCTTCATCTTCTTCTGCACGATTGATCAATGACTGAATACTGGTGTACAGCATATCGATATTATCAATACGGTTTTTTTCTTGCTGCGGCGTTTTTGCATCGCTACGGACAAAATCAATATAACCTGTCTCATCGATCATTTGACGGACGATAGGGACGGGGTCAGGATGTTGATCCAGCTCACGCGTATAGTGCTCGATGAACTCACCAAACTCTTTGATTGTGCCATACGCTTTTGATGGCAACACATGTGCCAAACCAGCATGGGTACAAGAAGCCAGTAGCGATATACTATGCTCTTGCGAAAACAAGCCAAGTTTCTCTAGCGTTGCCGGTCCCATACCACGCTTGGGAGTATTGATAATACGCAAAAATGCGCTGTCATCTTCTGGATTCAAAATTAGACGCAAGTAACCCATGATGTCTTTGATTTCACTACGCGCAAAGAACGACTGACCACCCGATAATTTATAAGGCACTTGCAACTGGCGCAATTGCGCTTCCAACATACGCGCTTGAAAGTTGCTACGATAAAGAACGGCATATTGCTCCCATTCGTTACCAAAACGCAGTTTGTGAGTGACGATTTCTTTGGCAACGCGCTCAGATTCATCATCGTCATTGCGGCAGTTAATGATGCGGATTTTTTCGCCTTGTCCTTTGTCCGACCACAGCTTTTTCTCAAACAAATGCTCATTATTAAGAATGACCGCATTCGCTGAGGTCAAAATACGCGTGGTTGAGCGATAGTTCTGTTCAAGCATGACGATTTTTAGTTTAGGAAAGTCTTCTTTGAGTAGCGCCATATTTTCAGGTTTGGCACCGCGCCACGCATAGATGGATTGGTCGTCATCGCCCACGACTGTAAAGCGACCTTGTGGTCCAACCAAGTATTTAATCATTTCATACTGAGCCGTATTGGTATCTTGATACTCATCGACCAACAGATAGCGGATACGGTTTTGCCATTTGTCTCTCAGCTCTCTGTTTTCTCGTAGGATTTTCGTTGGTAATACAATCAAGTCATCAAAATCGACCGCATTGTAAGCGCGCAGATTACGCTCGTATAAGGCATAGAGCGTCGCAAAAATCATATCTTCTGGGTCGTCTAACGTTTCCATCGCCTTATCTGGCTCAATCAAATCGTTTTTCCAATCAGAAATCATCTTGATCGCTTTACCAACCAATTCACGACTTTCAGCGCCACTTAAGTTATCGCGCATCATCAGCTCCATCAGCAAACGCTTACTGTCATCGCTGTCCATGATAGAGAAGTTGCCCTTTAGCGGGGTATGAATAAGCTCGTAGCGTAAGAACTGTAGACCAAATTGGTGAAAAGTAGAGACCGTCAAACCGCGCATCTTTTCGCTTGGTAACAATTTGCTGACACGGGCTTTCATCTCACGTGCTGCTTTATTGGTAAAAGTCACAGCCGTGATGCGCTCAGCTGGCATGTTGCATTCTTCGATAAGGTAGGCAATCTTGCGCGTAATAACAGACGTCTTACCGGAGCCTGCCCCTGCTAATACCAGCAATGGACCGGAGACGTAGAGCATGGCTTCTTGTTGTTTGGGATTCAGTTGACTCATAACGTGACCTGTAAGACAAAGACTAAAAAGGATGGAGCGGAGAGCATCGTTTCAAAATGTAAAGATAAATATCGCGCATCTCATTAAAATTGGCATTGGGATGACGGATTAATAAAAAATCTTATAGTAAAAGCAGCAGAAATTTTTGCTCAATAATATTTTTATAGTCATAAGATATTGAATTTAGGTGGGCTATTATAAAGCAAAAACCATGACTTTAGGGCACCAGTTGCGTACTGATATCAGGAGATTAGACAATAGATCAAGGTCTTATGAAGCGATGATATGAGCGACGAGTTAAAAGCATGGATTTGGAGTTAATATAAGGTAACGTCTATATCATAATTTATATGCAAAAAAATACAGTTTTTTTGCATATAAAGTGACCGTTCAATACAGTTAAAAACTAGCTTTTAAGCGCCAAAATGCGTATAGTACGTAAATAATTTATGCCAGTTGTCACGTCATTATTAACCACGTGTAATGAGCTATTAAATCAATTAAATAAACTATCGGATATGATATTGATTTAATACGTTGATCTTACGTTGTTATGAGATGCGTTAGACGACCAGCCATTTATCCGTGTGCGTACCGGAATATGTTTAGTTGGTCACGTCTGACATCGTCGTTGATAAGTCTGATAATTGGTTATTACCAGCACAGTACCTAAAATAGTTACTTAAATACAGTGGCTCAATGACAGTCGCTTTGTGTTTTCGTCTGCGTTATGCGTGTCGCTAGACGACCTTGAATAGGTCAGTACTTGCGCTGCGCTTAACACTCTATTGGGTGAGGAGCACGTATTATCATGTCTGCTTTTAATTGGTCAGCAGTTGCTTTTATTCTAGCCGCCATTGGGTTAGTTGTCTTTATGCTGGTCGTTCCGCGCTTACTTGGCGGACGTTCTCAGGGCTCACAAAAAGAAGAGATATTTGAAGCGGGTGTTGTCGGAGCTGGCAACGCCCGTATTCGTTTGTCTGCCAAATTCTATTTGGTGGCGATTTTCTTTGTTATCTTCGATCTAGAAGCCCTCTATCTTTATGCTTATGCCGTTTCGGTACGAGAAGCAGGCTGGCTTGGCTTCGCCGCTGCCACTGTGTTTATTACCATCTTAATCATTGGTTTGATATACGAGTTGAGTTTGGGGGCGATGAACTGGGCACCTGCTGATAAGCGTCGCAAAAAAGCACGCCTATATGCAGCGCCTGTTGGCTTCAATTTGGCAGATATCACAGGCTTTGATGGCGTTGATGAATTGGTTGTTGATCCTACAGGTAAGATACCAGCACAGTCTTCTGGACAGATTAATGTCTCAAATAACATTGAGACCAATCGTCGTCACTTACAAAATATCGATCATATTAATACCACAGGTAATGTTACTTCCGTGGATTTTGTATCGCCTGTGCCCCAAGATCACGTTGGACGCTAACTACTTTTGCCTATCTCTGTCTAAGCTTCTAATAGCTTGGACAGATGGACGGTGAGGGTATGATCACAGAATCCTGTTCGTATACTACGTTTGTATTGATGACCATTTATTCATAATAGAAGTTAAGGCAGTGGTGATGGCAAGATGCTTGTCACGCTAGGCCTAATAAAAAGGTTGTATGTTATGAAATACACATTAACAAAAGCCAACCCTGATGCAGATGTCTATCCTGCACAGACCAGTCAAACGGTTAATGATCCTATCGAAGACGAAGTCAATAAAAACGTCTTTATGGGTCGTCTAGAAGACCTCGTTCACTCGACAGCAAATTGGGGGCGCAAGCACTCATTATGGCCATTTAACTTTGGTACATCTTGCTGTTATGTCGAATACGCTACCACATTAACGGCCGTTCACGATTTATCCCGCTTTGGGGCAGAAGTTATTCGTGCCTCGCCCCGTCAGGCAGACGTCATGATTGTGGCTGGTACTTGCTTTGTAAAAATGGCGCCTGTGATTCAGCGTCTATATGAGCAAATGCTTGAGCCAAAATGGGTGATTTCTATGGGTGCTTGTGCCAACTCAGGCGGTATGTATGATATTTATTCTGTCGTGCAAGGCGTTGATAAGATTATTCCAGTGGATGTTTATGTGCCAGGTTGTCCACCGCGTCCAGAGGCCTTGATTCAAGGTCTAATGTTGCTACAAGAGTCCATCACCAAAGAACGTCGTCCGTTGGGTATTCATGTCAATGAGCAGGGTATTTATCAGCCTCAAATGACGCCTGAACGTGACCGTAAGCAAGCAGATCGTATTGCGGTCAAAAACTTACGCAGCCCAGACAGTATTTAGTCATCTGGTATTGAGCAAGTAAACTGTCTCAATAATAAACAATCACTAGAAGGGCTAGTACGCTTACGCTCATCATAGTTCGGTTATGATTAACATAGTTCAGTTATGATTAATGAAGGAATATATCATTCATGGTCACGGTAGTCGAAAACATAGATCCTAAGATTAAGCCTGTCCCAGCCGTTATCACAGAGCTGGAGCAGAAGTATGCTGGCAAGTTTGTGATACAGCACACTGTGGATGAGATTCCAACGGTTTGGGTGGCTCGCGCTGATTTACTCGATGTGCTTTTATTCTTGCGCAAGCTTCCTAAGCCTTACGTCATGCTGTTTGATCTATCAGCGATAGATGAGCGCCTGCGCCAGCATCGCGGGGGCATGCCGGACAGTGACTTTACGGTGTTTTATCACCTAATGTCACTTGAGCGAAATAGTGATGTGCGCATCAAAGTAGCATTGAGTGAAGAAGATCTCAATGTGCCTAGTGCTACCCAGATTTGGCCCAATGCCAACTGGTACGAGCGCGAAGTGTGGGACATGTTTGGTATCGTCTTTACAGGTCATCCGCATTTGACGCGTATTTTATTGCCAAAATATTGGGAAGGTCATCCTTTGCGTAAAGAGTACCATGCGCGCGCGACTGAATTTACCCCATACTTCCTGAACACAGCCAAGCAACAATACGAGCAAGAGAACCTACGTTTTGTGCCAGAAGAATGGGGCATGAAGCGCTCAGGTCGTGATGAAGACTTTATGTTCTTGAACATCGGCCCTAACCATCCCTCGGCTCACGGTGCTTTTCGTTTGGTACTACAGCTTGATGGCGAAGAAGTGGTTGATTGTATTCCTGATATCGGCTATCACCATCGCGGTGCAGAGAAAATGGCTGAGCGTCAAACCTGGCACTCATTTATTCCTTATACCGATCGGATTGATTATTTGGGTGGGGTAATGAATGAGCTACCGTACATCATGTCGGTCGAAAAGCTAGCAGGTATCACGATTCCGCCTCGCGCCGAGACCATCCGCGTGATGATGAGCGAGTTTTTCCGCATCACTAATAACTTACTCTATGTCGGTACGTTCATTCAGGATGCGGGCGGTATGACGCCAGTATTCTATATGTTTACCGATCGCCAAAAAGCGTATGACGTCATCGAAGCTGTGACGGGTTACCGCATGCACCCAGCATGGTTCCGTATTGGCGGTACAGCGGCTGACTTGCCACGCGGTTGGCAGCGATTGGTTCGTGAGTTTTTGGACTGGATGCCAAAACGTTTGGATGAGTATGTCAAAGCCGCTCTACAAAACAGTGTATTAAAAGGTCGTACCCAAGGCGTGGCGCAATACAATGCCAAACAAGCATTGGCGTGGGGCGTGACGGGTGCTGGCTTGCGGGCAACGGGTTTGGATTTTGATCTGCGTAAAGCACGTCCATATATGGGCTACGAGAATTACGACTTTGAAATACCCGTAGGCTATAACGGTGATGCTTATGACCGCTGTATGGTAAAAGTCGAGGAGATGCGTCAGTCACTGCGCATCATTCGCCAATGTATGGATAATATGCCACAAGGTCCTTATAAAGCCGACCATCCACTCGCTGTGCCACCACCAAAAGACCGTACACTGAACGACATTGAAACATTAATCAATCACTTTATCTCGGTATCGTGGGGTCCTGTGATGCCAGCGGGCGAGTGCGCAACGATTGTAGAGGCGACCAAAGGTCTGAATAGCTATTACATCACATCAGACAAAGCCACCATGAGCTACCGTACCCGTATTCGTACGCCGACATTTGCACATTTGCAGCAGATGCCATCGGTAATTAATGGCTCGCTGGTATCTGATGCCATTATGTATTTGGCATCGATTGATATCGTGATGGCAGATTGTGATCGATAATATATTTCATTGAAATCGTAGTTATCTGACACAGTTTGCTAAGTATTGTAGTTAATAAATAAAGTCTATCATTATCAAAAAGATACGTTAATCCATATATTGCCGCCGAATGGCACACCAAAATGCAGTCATATTTCAAGACAGTGACAGAATTCATAACACTGTTTTGGTTAAAAGATGGAGCATGATGAGTGAGGAAAGATAGAAGATTATGAAAATTGTTTCCGACAAAATGCCAAAAGTAGATGTGGCAAGTATCCTCACCGCTGAGGAGATTGCTGCTATTCATGAATTTATGCACCATTATCCGCAAGCGCGTGCAGCCTCATTGGATGCGCTAAAAATAGTACAAAAGCGCAATGGCTGGGTGGATGATGCGCAAGTCAATGCCATTGCCAATATCCTAGATATTCCGATGTCAGATATGGATGGAGTCGCAACTTTCTTTAACCGTATTTATCGTCAGCCTGTCGGTCGTCACGTGATTCTTATCTGTGATTCAGTCGCTTGTTATCTGACTGGCTATGAGGCGCTATCGGCTGAAATAAGAGCGCAGCTAGGTATCGAGTATGGACAGACGACCACTGATGGTCGTTTTACGCTATTGCCGATTTGCTGTCTGGGTAATTGTGACAAAGGCCCTGCCGTCTTGATTGATGAAGATACTTATGGCCCTGTTCAGCCCACCGAGGTCGCGCAATTATTGGAGCTATACGCATGAGTTTAACGATTTCAGAGCAGATTGCTCGTCGCGGTCAAGGCAAAGCACCCAGTCAGCTTAACGAACAGCGCGTTCCAATTTATGGTGATAAAGCAACCGCGACTAGCGAGACCAGACCCTTGACATGGCGTTTGGCACATCATGATGCCGTGCTTGATTTGGCTACTTATGAATCTCTAAAAGGCTTTACTGGTTTAAAAGAAGCGCTATCTAAATCACCTAAAGACGTTGGCAACATGATTAAAGCTGCTAATGTCCGCGGACGTGGTGGTGCTGGTTTTAACGCAGGTTTGAAGTGGACGTTTATGTCGCCTCCTGATGGTTTGCCGCGCTATCTTATTTGTAATGCCGATGAGATGGAGCCGGGCACGTTTAAAGACCGTTTGCTCATGGAACGCCTACCGTTTCAATTGATTGAAGGCATGCTTATCACAGCGCATGCAATCGGTGCGACCGACGGTTATATCTTTATCCGCGGTGAGTATATCGTGGCCGCTGAGCGTTTGGTTGCCGCGATTGATGAGTGTTTAGCCAACAACCTGATGGGCAATAACATTTTAGGCTCTGACTTTAGCTTTAATCTTCATGTGCATACAGGCGCTGGACGCTATATCTGCGGTGAAGAGACGGCACTGATTAATTGTCTAGAAGGCCGCCGCGCTAATCCGCGTACCAAACCGCCATTTCCACAAATCTCTGGCGCATGGGGTCGTCCAACGGTTGTCAACAACGTTGAGACCTTATGCAATATGCCAGCCATTTTGAATCATGGGGTTGACTGGTATCAGTCATTGGCCAACATCAAAGGTACCAGTAAAACACCAGGCACTAAATTATTTGGTTGTTCAGGCTTGGTCAATGATCCTGGTCTGTGGGAGCTGCCTTTTGGTTATACCGCTCGCGAGATTATTGAAGAGTTGGCGGGTGGTATGAAAGACGGCAAAACGCTTAAAGCTTGGCTACCAGGCGGCGCATCAACAGATTTCTTGACAGCAGATCATTTAGACGTAGTCGTCGATTTTGACTCGATTCAAGAAGCAGGTAGCCGTATGGGTACGGGTCTTATTATGGTCGTCGATGAAGCGCAAGACATGGTGCCATTACTGCGTAATCTTGAGATTTTCTTTCAACGCGAATCTTGTGGTTGGTGTACACCATGCCGCGATGGTTTGCCGTGGGGCGTCAAACTGCTGACTGCTATTAATGATGGTGAAGGGCAGTTGGGCGACGTAGAAAAACTAGAAGGTCTGACGCGTGACTTGTGGATTGGTAAAACATTCTGTGCCCATGCTCCAGGTGCGATGGAACCACTCATGAGTGCGATTAAATATTTCCGTCCTGAATTTGATCAAAAAATTGCTCAGGCGGTTGGTGTAGATGTCATTGATGCTGCAGCCAATCAACAGCCAGTAGCGAAATAAGGAGAGCGGCATGGCAGTCATACATATTGATGGAACCACTGTCGAAGTAGATAGTAGCGATAACTTGCTACAAGCGTGTTTGTCTCTTGGCATTGATGTGCCATATTTTTGTTATCATCCCGCCCTCGGCTCAGTAGGATCATGCCGCCAGTGTGCGGTTAAGCAATACCAAAATAAAGAAGATATGGAAGCAGGTCGTGGTCGCCTAGTGATGTCATGTATGGTGGCACCTGGTGATGATATGTATATTTCGGTCACTGACGATGAGGCCAAAGCCTTCCGTAAGTCGATGGTTGAGTTACTCATGACCAATCACCCGCATGACTGTCCTACCTGTGAAGAAGGGGGGCATTGTCACTTGCAGGACATGACTTACATGTCAGGTCACAGCCGTCGTCGCTATCGTTTTACCAAACGTACGCATCACAACCAAGAGCTTGGGCCGTTTATTGCTCATGAAATGAACCGTTGCATCGCTTGCTATCGCTGTGTTCGCTTTTATAAGGATTATGCAGGTGGTGAGGATTTGGGCGTTTATGGCTCAAACAACCGTGTCTATTTTGGTCGTGATAAAGACGGTCAGTTTGAAAGCGAGTTTTCAGGCAACTTAACTGAAGTATGCCCAACGGGCGTCTTTACGGATAAGACGCATTCTGAGCGCTACAATCGTAAGTGGGACATGCAGTATGCGCCAAGCATCTGTCATGGCTGCTCAGCGGGTTGTAATACCTCGCCAGGTGAGCGTTATGGTGAATTGCGCCGTATTGAAAACCGCTACAATGGCGAAGTCAACCGTTACTTCCTGTGTGACCGTGGTCGCTTTGGTTACGGTTATGTCAACCGTGATGATCGCCCAACGCAAGCGCTTGAGCGTATCAATGATAAGCATGTCAAAATCAATATCGACTATGCGCTAGATGAAACCATCAAACGTATCAAAGACAAAAAGGTTATTGGTATTGGCTCACCACGTGCTAGCCTAGAAACCAACTTTGCCCTAAAAAACTTAGTTGGCTTTAATAACTTTTCAACTGGTCTTAATCACCAGCAGCAAGCTTTGGTCAATAAATGTATCGAAGTGCTTAGCACTGAGGGCATCTATAACCCAAGCATGACTGATATCGAAAGTTATGATGCCGTATTGGTATTGGGTGAAGACATCACGCAAACGTCATCAAGAGTCGCGCTATCAGTACGCCAAGCCGCTAAAAATGAAGGTCTGAAAATGGCAGCCGCGTTGCAGACTCAGCCTTGGCTTGCTGAACCTGTCAAGCGTATTGCCCAAGATGCTTTAAGTCCCGTTTATGTCATCGATGTGACCCAAACTAAGTTAGAAGATATCAGTAAAGTGAGTGTGGTAGCAACGCCTGAAGACATTACCAAACTTGGCTTTGAAGTGGCCGAAGAAATTGCTCATTTTTCTGATGATTTAGCCAAAATTGCTCATCCTCAGGACAGTAAGCAACAAGATGCCAGTGCTGATGCCAACATCGACGGTATGCAATCGCTTGCCCAGCAAATTGCTTATGACTTGATTCAAGCGGATAAACCATTAGTCATCTCAGGCACGGGTCTGTCGTCTGTTGCCTTAATAGAAGCAGCCGCGCAAATCACGCAAGTATTAACCCAAAAACGTGCTGCCATTCAAGCGACAGAGCAGCACCAAGTTGATGTTCATAATGAAAAAGTGAGAGCGGCAGAGCAGCAAGCCCAAACCGATCAGCCTGACGAAGATCAAGAGCTCTCAGCCAAACCAGAAAAACCTGACACTGGTACAAATAAAGAAGCGCAAGACGATGTTGAGCGTAAGCCAGCTGAGAAGCTTGAGCTAAAAGAAGTGAATGACAGCTATCATGCACAAGCGGGTATTTATCTGACGGTTCCTGATGCTAATAGTATGGGCGTTTGTATGCTTGGTGGTCAATCAGTCGAAGAGCTACTAGCGAGTGACTTTGATGTGGTCATCGTTGCCGAAAATCAGCTAACCGATGCAATAGATGCCAGTAAGTTAACACAGCTATTAGCTGATAAAACCGTGATTGCGCTTGATCATCAGTTGCTTGATTGGCACAAAGATGTTGATATCGTATTACCAGCAGCAAGTTTTGCGGAAGCTGATGGTACATTGATCTCGGCTGAAGGCCGCGCTCAGCGTTTTTTCCAAGTCTATGACAATAACTATTATCATCCAATGAGCAGTATTAAAGAAGGCTGGCGCTGGCTGCATGCTGTGCATAGCAGCTTAGAAGGCAGAGAGGTCGATTGGACGCAATTGGATGATGTGATTAATGCGTTAATAGTCACGCATCCTAAGCTTGCAGGTATCAAAGGCGCAGCGCCAGAAGCAGATTACCGCATTACTGGTCTTAAAATTGCACGTCAACCGCGTCGCTATTCAGGCCGTACTGCCATGCGCGCACCGATATCCGTCCATGAGCCAATGCAGCCAAAAGATTTAGACACAGGTTTAACTTTCTCGATGGAAGGTTATAGCGGTAAAGAAACGCCAAGCTCGATGATTCCTTTTGCCAATGCGGCAGGTTGGAACTCACCGCAAGCGTGGAACAAATATCAAGATAAAGTCGGTGGTCATCTAAAAAATGGTGATCCAGGTGTGCGCCTGTTTGATCGATTAGAACGTCTAGCCACTCGTCAGTATGTGGCACCTGAAGCCATGGCTGTGATCACAACGGATATGCAGCAAGGACAAGCCAAACTAGTTCCTATTTACAATATTTATGCCAGCTCAATGATGGTATCACGCAGTCCAATCGTCGCTGAGCAATTACCAGTTGCTGCATGGCGCATTGGTATTGATGATGCCAAAAACTGGAGTATTACTGCTGGTGACTATTTGGCCATTGAGATTGATAAGCAACAAATCACCTTGCCAGTCCAGCTTGTCGGTTACTTGGCGGAAGGCTGTATTGGTTATCCAGTCGGACAGGTGAGCATTATTCATCCGTCACTACCCGCGTCAGTACGCAAAGTGGATGCACCTGTTACGATGATGGGTAGCATGGCTAACGATATGATGAATGATAATAATACTGCGCAAATGAACGCAGCGCCGACCACCACACAGGAGGTGTGATATGCAAGTCACTCGTATTATTCCTGATGTGCCAAGCTTTTTGGCCAATAGCATGAGTTTCGATGCGTGGTCCATTCTATTTTTAGTGGGCCAATCACTGGTTATCTTTTTAGTCGTGGTACTCGTTGCGGCGATGATGATTGTCTATGAGCGCCGTATGTTGGCTTTGTGGCAGGATCGTTATGGTCCAAACCGTGTGGGGCCTTTCGGCTCGTTGCAGTTAGTGGCAGACATGCTCAAAATCTTCTTTAAAGAAGATTGGACGCCAAACTTTACTGATAAGTTTATGTTTACTTTGGCACCTGCGGTTGCCATGTTTACGGCATTGGCTTCATTTGCCATTATTCCTATCTCACCAACGCTTGGTGTCGCTGATTGGGATATTGGCATTTTGTTCTTCTTTGCCATGGCGGGTATCGCGGTCTACGCTGTGATGTTCGGTGGTTGGGCATCGGCGAATAAATTTTCTCTTTTGGGTGGCTTACGTTCAGCTGCACAGACGATCAGTTACGAAGTGTTTTTGGGATTGTCATTGATGGGTGTGGTTGCATTAACCGGCTCATTTAACTTGCGTGAGATTGTCGAGTCACAAATTGATGGCTGGTATATCATTCCGCAGTTTTTTGGATTTTTGACTTTTGTGGTCGCTGGTGTGGCCGTTACCCATAGACATCCGTTTGACCAACCCGAAGCTGAGCAAGAGCTCGCTGAAGGCTATCATGTCGAATATTCTGGCATGAAATTTGGTATGTTCTTTATTGGAGAATACGTCAACGTTGTCTTGATTTCTGCGCTGATGACGTGTTTGTTCTTTGGTGGCTGGCTTGCACCTTTTAACTTAGACATTCCATTTATTCCACCAGCTTTTTGGTTCATGATTAAGACACTGTTCTTTATGACCATGTTTGTTTTGGCTCGAGGCTCACTCATGCGTCCGCGCTATGATCAGGTGATGAACTTTGGCTGGAAAGTTTGCCTGCCAGTAACGTTGATTAATTTATTGATTACGGCTGCAGTCATTTTGATCTTTTCCCCAACGTTGTAATCATTACTAGCCATCACTGATGAACTAGGGTAAAGCTGATAAGGATAATAATCCCATGTTTACTACTATAAAAAAGACCGTCATTGGTATATTTACCATTGTCCGCAGCATGTGGATGGTCAATAGTCATGCGCTCAGGCCACGTGATACCATTCTTTATCCTGAAGAGCCGGTACCTGTACCGCCACGTTTTCGTGGACGTATTGTCCTAACGCGTGACCCTGATGGAGATGAGCGCTGCGTTGCCTGTAACTTATGTGCTGTTGCATGCCCAGTCGGTTGTATTTCGCTACAAAAAGCGGAGCGTGAAGATGGCCGCTGGTATCCAGAGTTTTTTCGGATCAATTTTTCACGATGTATCTTTTGTGGAATGTGTGAAGAAGCCTGTCCGACAACCGCTATTCAAATGACACCAGATTTTGAGCTTGGTGAATATAAGCGTCAGGACTTGGTTTACGAAAAAGAGCATTTGCTCATTTCAGGACCGGGTAAATATCCTGATTATAACTATTATCGTGTGACGGGTATGGCGGTCGCGGACAAACCAAAAGGTGCAGCTCAAAATGAATCTGCACCTATTGATCTAAGGAGCTTGCTGCCATGATGAATATCTTAAATCATCCTGAATTGGCAGGGTTTTATTCGCTTGCAGCCGTGGCTATTTTTGCCAGCCTGCGAGTGGTCACTCAAGCCAACCCCGTACATGCTATTTTATCAATGATTGTGTCATTGCTAGCGATTGCTGGGATATTTTTTGTGCTTGGTGCGCCATTCGCAGGCGCGCTTGAAATCGTGGTCTACGCAGGCGCTATCATGGTGCTGTTTGTCTTTGTCATCATGATGCTGAATCTCGGTATGAGTAATGATGAGCGCGAAGAGAAATGGCTAGATGCTGGCAGTTGGGCGATACCGACAGGTTTGACCATCATCATTGCTGTGATTCTTTATGCGCTGATTGGTCTTAATGACGACGGCACAGCGATGATTGGTGGTACCACCGTATCTGCCAAATTAGTTGGCACGGTGTTGTTTACCAAATACGTGATGCTGATAGAAGTAGCAGCCTTATTGCTGTTGGCAGCTTTAGTGGCCGCTTATCATTTGGGTAAAGAAGCCAATGATGACGGTATTGTGAGTGACGACAGCCATAAAGGGCAGCTGAGTGCGGCTCGCACCAAGTCGTACAATCACGATAGCTCTCATGTAGAAAACAATGCAGCAGAAACGGCTGAACCTTATGAATATAAAGATGTTGATCCACGTGACTATGTGGGTGTAAAACGAGTCTCGCGCAAGGAGTCAGACTGATGGTACTAGCAGCGAGCGTGGCACAAGACGTATCGAATGTGCCGTTTGCCCATGAAGTGGCAGGCTTAGTACAGCCTGCTGCTGAGGCACAAAACTTATTGGGAATGATACCGATGAGCCATGGATTGATTTTGGCAGGTATTTTATTTGCCATTGGTTTGTGCGGCGTCATGGTACGACGTAATTTCTTATTTATGCTAATGAGTCTTGAGATTATGATGAATGCGACAGCATTGGCATTTGTCATAGCAGGGAGTCGCTGGGTCGATCCAGATGGGCAGATTATGTTTATCTTTATTTTGACGTTGGCAGCAGCCGAGGCCGCCATTGGTTTGGCAATATTATTGCGGTTTTATCATAAGCGTGGGCATCTAGATGTCGATACCGCCAATGAGATGAAAGGATGATGTCATGAGTTTATTACCATTAACCTTTGTATTCCCGCTCGTTGGCTTTTTGATTTTAGCCTTTATGCGCGACAAGTTAACGGAGCAGGTGGCAGCGATTGTCGGTGTTGGCAGTATGCTGTTATCAGCATTATGTACACTGGTTGTCAGTTATACCTTTTTGAGCACCAGTCCAGCAGGAACGGTTGTAGAGATACCGATGTGGACATGGTTCCAAGTTGGTGATTTTGCGCCAAATTTTGGACTCAGCTTTGATGGCTTGGCATTGACCATGACTGGCGTCATTACTGGTATTGGCTTTTTAATCCATTTGTTTGCTGCTTGGTACATGAAAGGCGATACAGGATTTGCGCGCTTCTTTAGCTATATGAATTTGTTCGTCGCCAGCATGTTATTGCTGGTATTGGCAGATAACTTATTCTTACTCTATCTTGGCTGGGAAGGTGTAGGTATCTGTTCGTACTTGCTCATCGGCTACTATTATCATGATAGAGCCAATGGTCGTGCGGCGATAAAAGCCTTTACAGTCACGCGTGTGGGTGATGTTTTCTTAGCCTTCGGTCTGTTCTTATTGTTCCGCGAGTTCGGTACGCTCAATATTCAAGAGATTATCACGCGCGCGCCAGAAGTTTTTGATATCAATAACCCAATCATGATGTTAACCACTATGATGCTTGTGGGCGGTGCAATGGGTAAATCAGCCCAGTTGCCATTACATACGTGGCTTGCCGATGCGATGGCAGGTCCGACGCCCGTATCAGCGCTGATTCACGCTGCAACGATGGTGACAGCAGGGGTGTATTTAATCGCTCGTCTGCACCCATTATTTGAGCTGACGCCAGGTATTTTATTGTACTGGGTTGGCGGTGTAGGGGCATTAACGCTGGTCGTTGCTGGTTTTTGTGCATTAGCACAAACAGACATCAAACGTATTCTTGCGTATTCAACCATGAGTCAGATTGGTTATATGTTCTTAGCGTTGGGTGTGGGTGCATGGCAAGGGGCTATCTTCCATCTGATGACGCATGCCTTCTTTAAAGCATTGCTATTTTTATCATCAGGTGCGGTTATTCTTGCGGTACATCATGAGCAAGATATCTTTAAGATGGGCGGCTTACGTAAAAAGATACCATTGGTATTTTGGTGTTATATCGTTGGTGGCGGTGCACTCGCGGCTATTCCATGGGTCACCGTTGGTTTTTACTCTAAAGAAGCGATTCTTTGGGAAACCTATGCGACAGGCCATCTAGTACTGTTCTATATGGGTGTATTCGGCGCGTTCTTAACGGCAATTTATACCTTCCGTATGATTTGGATTATCTTCTTTGGTGAAGAGAAAACCCATGCACACAAATTGTCAGGGGTATCGTATTGGTTACCGCTTACTGTACTGCTGGTGCTATCAACAGCGGTTGGTGCATGGATTACGCCGCCATTACAAGGCGTGTTACCAGAGAGCGTTGGGCATCTATTAGAAGTGGCGGGTCAAGATCATGCTAAGCACACAGCAGAGTATATTGCGATGGGTGCGATGGCAGCTGGTTTGATCATCGCTGCGCTACTTTATGTGGTAGATAAGGGTCGCATGCTAACCAGCTTCAAACGTTCACGCATTGGTGGCGGGCTATATCACTGGTGCTATCACGGTCTAGGCTTCGATGCGCTATATGATCTAATTTTTGTAAAACCCTTTTTATTCATCGGCCGCTTATTTAAAGCCGACCCTATTGATAAAACGTGGTATGTATTACCCAAGCTGGCTTCAGCAGGTAATAAGATATTGTCTGCGACGCAAACAGGGTCACTTCGAGGTTATGCGACAAGCTTTGGCTTGGGCATGGCTGTGCTGTTGGTGCTGGTAATGATGACGGTGGTATAAGATGATTGAGTTACAACAAACGTGGATGCTACCAGCATTGATTGCAATTCCTTTTATTGCAGGGTTGCTGTGTTGGATAGTAGAGCGATTTAATAAGCGTCTGCCGCGCTGGATTGCGTTGGTCGGTATGATATTGACCTTTGCACTATCACTGGTGCTCTGGCAGTACGGCAATTTTAGTGGTATGAGCAAACAAGTCATTGCACCAGACTCAGCAGTGCCTTGGGTTGCTGAATTCAGTGTGCCGTGGATACCAAGTTTTGGTATCAGTTTTCATTTGGCGCTAGATGGTTTATCACTATTAATGGTGGCATTGACAGGTCTGCTCGGTATTGCTGCTGTGGCCTGCTCATGGAATGAAATTCAACGCCGTGTTGGTTTCTTTCATCTAAACTTGCTGTGGAGTCTGGGCGGCGTCATTGGTGTTTTCTTAGCCATTGATTTGTTCTTATTCTTCTTCTTCTGGGAGATGATGCTGGTTCCTATCTATTTCTTGATCGCTATTTGGGGTCATGATGTGGTCGGTAAAACCAAAGAATATGCGGCCACCAAGTTCTTTATCTATACCCAAGCCTCTGGTCTTATCATGCTGATTGGTATTTTGATATTGGTTATTATCAGCTACGCACAAAAAGGCGTAGTGAGCTTTAACTATAATGATTTACTCGGTACGTCACTTGGCGGCTGGGAATATCCAATCATGCTGTGCTTCTTTATTGGCTTTGCGGTTAAGTTGCCGATTATCCCGTTCCATGGCTGGTTGCCAGACGCGCATGCGCAGGCACCAACAGCAGGTTCGGTGGATTTGGCAGGGGTTTTGATTAAGACTGCGGCTTATGGTTTGATTCGATTTGTTTTGCCGTTATTTCCTGTGGCATCTCAAGAGTTTGCGCCGATTGCAATGACGTTGGGTACGATTGGTATCTTTTACGGCGCTTGGCTGGCCTTTATGCAAACCGATATGAAGCGTTTGCTGGCTTATACCAGTATCTCGCACATGGGATTTGTGGTATTGGCTATTTATGCAGGAACGTTACTCAGTCTACAAGGTCTGATGATTCAGATGCTGGCGCATGGTTTAAGCTCAGCGGCACTCTTTATCATGGCAGGTCAGTTGTATGAACGTTTGCATACGCGCGATTTGACTTTAATGGGCGGCATGTGGGGACAGTTCCGTTACTATGCACCGATATTGATGTTCTTCTGTGCCGCGCTGCTGGGTATCCCTGGTACAGGTAACTTCATCGGCGAATTTATGATCTTATTTGGCTCATTTGCTCAATATCCTGTATTCGTGGTATTTGCAACGTTTAGCTTGGTATTGGCAGGGTTGTACTCGCTAATATTAATCCATCGTGCGTTATTTGGAAAAAACAATATTGCAGCACTGGCGCTCGAAGAGACCAAATCACATGGGTTGCCCACGCGCAGACTCAAAGATTTGGGCAAACGTGAGCTGTCATTGTTACTGGTATTGGCCGCTGGACTGGTATGGCTTGGACTTTATCCGCAGCCGTTCCTCGATACGTCGAGTCACGCGATGCAGTGGATCAACAATGCGTATATATACAGTCAAGTAACACAGGTAGATGCATCGCAGTTGCTTGATGCAATGGAGGCACGTTAAGTCATGAATAATATTACAATGAATGATTTGATGGGATTGTTGCCTTACACGCCAATTATTATCGTAGTCATTACGGTATTGGCAGTTATGATTGCCATTGCAATCAAGCGCTCACATATGGTCACTGCGGCAATCACGGTTGCCGGTTTGAATATCGGTTTGTTTACCTTAATTGGTCAAATGCTGGGTATTGTTAATAGTGGCAATATGATGCCAAACGCTGAGCAGTTATTTGTCATTGATAACTTCGCTCAGTTTAATATGGTGGTTATTTTCATCTGTGCATTGGCCTGCTGTACGCTATCGTATGCGTATCTGGCGAATTTAAAAGACAATAAAGACGAGCTATATTTGCTCATGTTGCTATCGACAATTGGTGCCTTACTCATGGTAAGCGCTCAGCACATGGCATCGTTCTTTATGAGTTTAGAGATGCTATCAGTGCCGCTCTATGGATTGCTAGCTTATACGTATATGCGTAATCGCTCGCTTGAGTCGGGTTTGAAGTATTTGGTATTGTCTGCGACTGCATCGGCGACGTTGCTCATGGGCATGGCCTTTATTTACGCAGAAGTTGGCTCGTTGGCTTTCAAGCCCATCAGTATGGTGCTGAGCAATCTATTTGAATCGCCACTATTGATTCTTGGTGCGGCAATGATGATGTTTGGTATTGCCTTTAAACTGTCTGCGGCACCATTTCATATGTGGACGCCCGATGTTTATGAAGGCGCACCAGCACCTATCGCAACCTTTTTAGCGTCAGTTTCAAAAGTGGCGATGATGGCGCTCGCGGTTCGCTTTTTGATTGATACGTCTTTGTTGGCACTGCCCTCGGTACAGATGTTGCTGATGGTGATGGCAACCTTGTCAATTTTGGTGGGTAACTTATTGGCCATACGCCAAACCAGCCTAAAACGTCTACTTGGTTACTCTTCGATTGCCCATATGGGTTATGTGCTGATCGTCATTGTTAGCATTGGTGCAGCAGCTGATAGTATCTCTAGTATGTATATGGCAATTTATGCGTTTACCTCTATTGGTGCCTTTGGGGTTGTGACCTTGATGTCGAGTCCATATCGCTTGTCTGGTGAAGCGGATGAGTTGACGCATTATCAAGGACTGTTTTGGCGTCGTCCTGTATTGACCGCTGTTATGACGATTATGATGTTGTCATTGGCAGGTATTCCGTTAACAGCAGGTTTTATCACTAAGCTATTTGCGATATTGTCTGCCGTACAAGGTACTCATTGGTTCTTAGCCGCAATGATTATTCTCGGTAGTGCCATCGGTTTGTTCTATTATTTGCGCGTTATGCTCACGTTGTTCAAACGTCCTAAGCAATTTATTGAATTTGATGTGTCTGGACAATGGGGTATTCGTATGGGCGGTATAATGGTGATTGCGGTAACTGCCATTATCGTCTTCTTCGGTGTCTTACCCAATAGTATGATTGAGTGGGCAAGTCTGGCACGTATCTGGTAGCTGTCAGATGTGGTAAGTTGTTATCATAGAGAAAAGGTAAGCCACTGTATACGGTGGCTTGTCTATTGTTACGGTTAGAAAACCAAGATGCGCCTGCTTTGTGATAAGCTTGGCGCATCTTTTCGTTTGTAGCGTCTAATAATTCAATAAGTATAAATACTAGGTGGGTGAACAATTATTATGAGTGACAATATTCAAAAGGTAACGGTGCTCAGCAAAACCACATGGACACCAAATCTATTTAGCTTTACGGTGAGCCGTCCTGACAGTTTTAAGTTTACCGCAGGTCAATTTGTGCGTTTGGGCGTCAATCCTAGCCAATTACAGTATTATAAGCAGCAAAGCGACGTATCTGATGATGGCGTTGATGAAGCAGCGAATACAGCATTGAATGAAGATATCTTTCGTGCCTATTCAATAGTGTCGTCCCCTTTTGACGAAGTGCTAGAATTCTTCTCTATCGTGATTCCAGATGGTGCATTTACCTCGCAGTTACAACACTTGCAAGTAGGCGATGAATTGCTACTCAATACAATGCCATTTGGTTTTCTAACCTTAGCCCGTTATCAAAAACCCTTGCCAAAAGATCTATGGCTACTAGCGACTGGTACTGGTTTGGCTCCTTTCTTATCCATGCTACAAGATTTAAAGACATGGGAAGATTACGAGCATATTATTCTTGCCTACAGCGCACGTTCAACGGAGGAACTTTCTTATGTGGAGAAGATTGAAAGCTTGCAAGAAGACTTTGGTTCGTTGGTAGATAACCCAGCGACGTTGACCTTTATTCCTATTATCACTCGTGAGTCTGTCGAAGGGGCATTGACAGAACGTCTGCCAAAGCTGTTGTTAGAGGGTACTTTGCAAGCGCGAGCAGGTATCGAGCTGGATATCGATAGTACGCATGTCATGCTATGTGGTAATCCAGATATGGTAGAAGATACCAAAGAGACATTAAAATCGTTAGGGTTGGTCATGAACCGACGCGGTGAGGGTAATATTGCAGTAGAAAACTACTGGTAAGTATCAGCTGTGAGCAGACACAGGGTTGATATTGACCATTTGTAAGCTATTTTGTAAAAAACTCGGTCTCTAAAGGTAAATAGGCTTTCAGAGACCGCGTTATGGTATAAAAAAAGCAAACATGCTTTAAACTTGGCTAGGTTCGGTGGCATCCTCTATCGGTCTGATTGGACCTTGCATCAGCTGCGGTTCATCATCATCGCTAATGATGTCTTCATTGCTACTGGCAGCCAGTAAATCCCGATAGTTGATTTGTGTTTTTAAAACCATCTGCTCTTCTTCAAGCTCGCCATAGTTCACTTGAACCTTATGCAGCGTGCTAATGATTTTTTTGTTGCTCTTGAGCCAACGATTGATATCAAGATAAATGACTTCATCTTTTGTACGAGCAATATTGATATAAGACAGAATAAATCCTAAAGGATCTTTTTTGAGGATACTATGATAAAACCAGATGAAAAGCTTAACCCCTTGACGTTTGAGAAACGACTCACAACGTAGGTTGAGTACATCGGTATAGGTCTGCTGCCCAAAAACAAAGCGCTGAACATTACGATCAAGCTGCACATGAACCAAGCTAAAATTACTGGCCACCTCAGCATAAATACCACTGGTATTGACTGTACAGAATAATCGAAACCAGTCGTCATGCATCTCAACACGCAATTCTAAAATGGCTTTTACATTATCAGTGACAAATTTTTGCAGGGCGTCGTTGACATATTTTTGGGCAACGGGCAGGGCAATTTCGTCTTCGAGCTTGTCAGTCGTTTTATTATATATCTGCTTAATAGACTGAGTAAGGCGCTCCCAGCCTCCGCTAAATGACTCGTCAAAACGGTCACCCATATTTTCGAAAAACTCATCGAAATTGTCTGAATCATTCACGTTGTCATTCATGTTATCAAAGCCACTCAAACTTATTATCCTTATAATAATAGGGGTCGTTATTTAATACTTATAAAACAGTATATAGTAAATGTGATAGCTTCAAAATAAACACCTACACTTTGTAGTAATTCATTTGATGACGCCTGCTGCTAAAGTAAAACAAACATTGCCATAACAAAAACATTATTGCTACCGATCTATTTTATTTGAAGCTACTGGGCCTATTAATCAGCCGATCAGAGCTGCTGGCATAGCAAAAGTGGGTGAAAATACGGCATCACAGTTATACTGGCAGTATAATTCTATGTCATGTTATGATATCACTGGCATTGTTTTAGGCTCTGTAGCAATAGTGCTTTTTATTTGTTTGACTTGATTTTTATCCGCTGAGACCTATTGTGGCCTATATCAAAGATTCACAAAGTTACCATTTTTCTGCTCAAGCGCCCAAGCGTGATTTGGGTTTGCCTATCGCGATTGTGATCGCTGTTGCGATACATATCGGGATTATCTTTGGTATCAGCTTTTCGATGGGTAAAGATCCTGCTGCAATGATGCAAGACGTCGCAAAAGCCCTTACGGACAACATGCAACCAAATGAAGACGCGCATTTCATTGCCAATGCGTCACAAGAAGGTGGTGGTACAATAGAAGAAACGCTAAGGCAAGAGACTGACCAAACCAGTCCTTTGTCCGCTGAACAAATGAGTGAGACGCAAGACGTCATCAATTTACAGCGGCAAGTTCGTCAGCAGCGTTATCAAGAAAGTTATCTACGCACCACTTTGAGCTGGCGTCAAGCAGCGGTTGAGTCTGATAATGATAGCAAACAAGCTCAAGACAATGCCATGGCACAAGAAGAGCGGCTACGCAAACAAATAGCTACATTAGAAGCACAGCTTTCCCAGCGTCAGCAAGTCTATGCGACCAAATCAAAAGTCGTGACGATGGATAGCAATTTGACCACGCGCGGTGTTGCAGCAGATTATATCAATACCTTTCGTGAGCATGTTGAGCGTGTTGGTAACTTGCACTATCCAGTACAAGCTCGTGCCCAAGGCATTACAGGTGATGTGCGCTTGATGGTCATCATTAATAACGATGGCAATATTAAAGCCATTCGTCTGCTAGAGAGCTCGAACTCGACAATACTAGACGAAGCGGCAAAACAATCAGTGCGTCAAGCGGCGCCTTTTGGTCAATTTACCAAAGATATGAAAAATATTGTAGAGTTGCGCCTGATACGGACGTATCGCTATAGTGACAAAGTCGATGTCACTTATTAACATTTGTGGTTAAATACTACACAGACAGACAGACAGACATAAAAAAATATTAACATGAATTTATCAAAACATTTATAGAATAAAGAGTCAGTATGGAATTTTTAGGTTTCACCATCGATATCGCCACGCTAACCGCCAGTGCAGTAGTGTTAACAACCAAGCTAGTGTTGGCCATTCTAATATTCGTCATCGGACTGTGGTTGGCCAAAAAAGCAGTAAGCATCGCTCATAAGGTCATGCTAAAAAGTCGCTTGGATGACACGGTTGCCAGCTTTTTAGGTCGTTTATTGTATGGCGTTTTACTCGTCGTGGTTACCTTAGCGGCTTTAAGTAAGGTAGGCGTACAGACGACATCTGTTGTTGCGATCTTGGGTGGTGCAGCGGTCGCCATTGGTTTGTCATTAAAAGATCAGTTATCAAACTTTGCAGCTGGCATCATGATTGTGACTTTTCGCCCATTTGTAAGTGGCGACTATGTCCAAATCAACGGCTTTACTGGTACAGTGGGCGAAATTACTTTGGTCAATACGCATTTAACGACGACCAATAACCACGATATCATCATTCCAAACGGTAATATTACTACTTCAGCGATCACCAATTATTCATCGTTGCCCAATCGCCGTGTTGATATCACAGTCGGTATTGGTTACGACGCAGATATTAAAGCGGCTAAAACCGTCATGCTTAACTTGGCACGAAATAATCCATTGGCCTTTACTGATCCTGAGCCGATCGTGCGTGTTACCAACTTGGGCGATAATTCGGTGGATTTGACTTTGAATGTTTGGACCACCAATGCTGACTGGTGGTCAATGCAGTGTGAGTTGTTAGAACAATTCAAAGTGGCACTAGACGATGAGAAGATTGAGATTCCATTCCCGCAGCGTAGTGTCCATGTCAAAGGTCTAGATCAAATGATTAACCAAATGGGTGAATCACAAAAACTACCGATGAAAAAAGACTAAAGCATGTCCTCAATTTAAAAATGGGACCGTAAAAGGTCCCCAATCTAGACATATGGACTAGATATATGGATTTGGCAAATCCAGATTTGCTAAAATATCGATCTCAAACCTTTCCATCTCATCTTGTTCGGCCTGTCCAAGCTCATGATCGAAGCCCAGTAGATGCAGTACCCCATGTATCAACAGATGGCTGATGTGCTGATCTACTGCTTTGTTCTGCTCTTCGGCTTCACGCACCATAACGTCATGACAGATAACGAGCTCACCGAGCGGTAATGTGGGCATTAGCTCAATGATAGCAATGGGCAAATCGCTTGGGTAAGATAGAATGTTGGTTGCATAATCTTTATCACGTGCTTCCAGATTTAATGCCTGTCCTTCAATCTCATCAGTAATATATATGTCTAGCGCTTTTGTTTTTGACTGCCAGCGCTCAGGCTCAATATCCTCAAAGTAAGGCAGCGTCAAACCTTGAGGCATACGCTCATTCACATAATCTAACGTTGCCATCATAATCGTGCGTAGTTTATCTCGCTGATAAAAGGTATCCAGTATCTCATCATCAATACTTTCAGTCGCATTGATATCGAGTGCTACTAAGTCTGCATCGTTATTAGTCATGTCATCATTTACGTGATCTTGGTCATCGTTAGACTGACTCATGTCATTATCCTTTTATCGGTTGATGAGACGATGTCTCTAAATATTATTATCTCAAACATTTCAGTGTTGCCTGACTGCATAATCAATCCAATATAAAGTAAATATAGTGCTGCCAACGTTATATTTTTTAGCAAAAAACCGGACTACTCTAGAAGTAATCCGGTTTTTTATTTTAGAGTGACAGCTTAAGCGTGCCAGTTTATAATTTAGCCGCTGCGTTAGCAATCACTTGTCTACGTTCTTGCTCTTTAATGCGCTCAAACTTGCGTTTTTCTTCTAGTATCAATTGCTCTTCATCAAACACATCGTAAGCTTCGACAATTTTTTGTACCAACTGATGGCGTACCACGTCTTTTGAGTCAAACTTAGTGATATGAATCTCTTCAATACCGCTTAGAATCTCCATCGCTTGTGCCAAGCCTGATTTGTGGCCACGTGGCAAATCGACCTGAGTGATGTCACCCGTAATCACGGCACGTGAGCCAAAGCCCAACCGCGTCAAAAACATTTTCATCTGTTCAGGGGTGGTGTTCTGCGCTTCGTCTAGAATGACAAACGAGTTGTTTAGTGTACGACCACGCATATAAGCAAGTGGCGCAACTTCAATGATTTGACGTTCAATCATTTTGCCCACTTTTTCAAAGCCAAGCATCTCATACAACGCATCGTACAATGGACGCAAATACGGATCGATTTTTTGGGTCAAATCACCTGGTAAGAAGCCCAGTTTTTCACCCGCTTCTACGGCTGGGCGTACCAATAAAATACGTTCAATCTCATTACGCTCAAGCATGTCGACTGCACAGGCAACCGCTAAATACGTCTTACCTGTACCAGCAGGGCCAATACCGAACGATACATCAGAGCTTAGTACATTTTGTACATAACGTTGCTGATTGCCGCCACGAGGGACGATGCGGCCTTTACGTGTGCGTAAACTAATGGGCGTAAACTCACTGGCTTCTAGCTCGTTTTCGTACTCTGCATTGTCATCGTCTTGCTCATCGGCTTCCATGTCTTCATCACGCGAGAGGCTGGATTGAATGATGAGGTGCAACTCTTCTGCGCTGATGTCTTGTGAGTTTTGGGCTTCGTCTACCATTTTATATATAATGCGCTCACCGCGCTCGACACCAGTCACATCGCCACTGAGGCAAAAATCGCCTTGACGTTGGCTGATTTTGATGTCGAGGCGTTCTTGGATATATTTCATGTGATTGTTGTATTCACCAAGTACAGTTTTTAGCTGGGCTGGTGTCAATGATTCAAACTTTATACGGCGGCTCATGGAATCAGTCAAGCGATTATCCTTATGTTGTGTACCCGATACTAGGATGTATTTTTAATAAAGTGACGGGTTTAAACGGAAAATAGTTATTAATTTTAGATCGTAGAGATAAAAATAACGGCAATGTTTTAAAAATTATTATTGGTTATTGGTTATTGGTTATTGGTTATTGGTTATTGGTTATTGGTTATGAAGAGAAATAAATGTCTTGTCTTTATTATGGTAGATAGTTTTTAAATTTCAAGCAGTACATCCGCCAGATAGCCCTGTTTTTGTATGACGATTGCAACTACCTTAAGTGGTTTTTGTTTTGTATGACTCAAGAGAGGATATCTCAAATATCCTAAACTTGACATGCGATTGATACACGTTTTATGTACGGTTAAGAGCATAAAGGAACAGGCAATTTATGGTAATCTACGAGTCATATCACCCATTTTATAATTGATCGTAAAGCTGGCGTACAATAATAAAATCATGAGAGAACTATAATAATGAGAGAGCAATAATATAGTTGGGTCGGAATAAAACAGATACGTGAATAGCCACGTGCTACTGGTATAAATGTTTCTTGCATGCTGCTAAACAGAGGCGGCGCAACATGCACATCAGTAGCACTGTGTCGTTTTTAAAATAAATCGACTATAGATGAGCGTATTTGGCACGCAGGCTCAATCAATGGCAATAGGCATAACAATTAGGAACAACCATGATGCAAAAAACGGATTCAAATTTATCACAGGCTACAACGAAAGAAGCAGTCACTGAGCAGCAGGTGCTTATCGCTGGAGGGGGGCATGTAGGCTTGTCCTTTGCATTGCTATTGGCGCATCATGGCATCGCTAGCACCTTATTAGAAAAAAACCGTTATCCAGTCATTAGTCCTACCGATGATAGAACCCGCAGTCATTATTTAGACAGTCGCAATACGGCACTATCACGCCGTACAGTACAGATTTATCAAGAAATTGGTCTGTGGGATGAGCTACAAAGCCATGCGTGTCGCATCGATACGGTGCAGATTAGTGAGCAAGGTAGCTTTGGGCGTGCACAACTGAATAAAGCGGAAGAAAAGGTCGAATCGTTTGGGCAAGTGATCGAAAATGCGTGGCTCGGACGTAAGCTGTTATTGGCGGCTCAACAAGCGCCGCTGATTACGCTGATTGATGGCGCCAACGTGATAGCGGTTGAACAACATGTCAACAGCGTCACACTCAGCTTTAACCATGATGGCGATGAACAAAATGAGCAGCAATTACAAGCCAGCGTTTTGGTCGCTTGTGATGGACGTGACTCTACGGTGCGTCAGCTGCTAGATATTGGTACGACGACTTATGATTATGGACAAAGCGCGATTGTCGGTGTGGTTGAGACAGACAAACCTCATTTCCATACTGCCATTGAACGCTTTAGTCCAGCAGGTCCATTAGCGGTGCTGCCATTGACGGATCCAGAGGGCGATAGCAATGAGAAGCATCAAGAAGGCTATAGACGCTCAGTCGTTTGGATATGTCCAAAAGGGGAAGAGACACAGTATCTAGAAGATGACGCGCATTTTTTGACGACGTTACAGCAAGGGTTTGGACAACGGGCAGGCACGTTTAAAGCTGCTGGTCGACGCGGCGCGTATCCATTGACCCGAGTGTTGGCAGACAGGCAGGTGCTAGGGCGCTGCGTCATCATGGGTAATGCCGCTCATACTCTACACCCCGTGGCAGGGCAAGGTTTTAACCTTTGTATGAGAGACGCTCATGTCTTGGCGCAAATGATGAATGCGCAAGTATTAAGAGGCGACGACATTGGAAATACGCAATTGCTCCAACGCTATGAGAAAGCCAGAAAAGCCGATCAAAAACGAGTCATCCGCTTCTGTGATGCCGTGGTGCATGGCTTTACACATACCAATCCAGCCGTGAAGCTAGCGCGAAACGTGGCTTTGGTTGCGTTTGACAAACTACCGAATATTAAACCGTTAGTGGCGACTTATGCGATGGGCTTAAAATCTTAAACTTGAAATCTTAAATTTAAAAGTCTATCGGCGTAGATTGTGTTAAAAAATGAAGCGATACATACTATGAGCAGACCACCGCTCCATAAAGGATACTCCATGAAAAACAACCATACATTGATTATAGGTAGCGGTATCGTTGGTGCCACGCTTGCGTTAAAGCTGGCGCAAGCAAAAATGCCAGTGACTTTGATTGATGCTCGTCCTGGGCGTGATGAATCAATGTGGCAAGCGGTACTGAATAAGCGCGATGCACGTGTGTATGCGCTGAGCTTAGCCAGTATTCGTCTGCTAGAAGACGTAGGAGTGTGGCAAAAAATTGCAGCCTCCAAACGCAAGGCGGACTATTCACAAATGCAAGTATGGCAATTGAATGGCATGGGTGAGTTGCTGTTTGGTGATAGCGATAACCAGAACGTCGCACCTGACATATTGGGTAGTATGGTTGAGCCTGCCGTTATTGAACATGCACTGTGGCAGCGCATCAATGACGAGACAGTTAGTGACTATCTTACCGTTATCGCAGGTCAAAAAGTAGTGAACATGGATTGGCATGGCGCTGACAAAGGTTATCATGTGACTTTAAACGACGGCACAATCATTGAGGCCGCGCTAGTGGTTGGCGCAGATGGTCGAAACTCCTTTGTGCGTCAGCAAGCGGGCATTGGGCTTGATACCTTGGATTATCATCAAACTGCGATTTGCTGTGCCATTCAGACAGAAAAGCCGCATCAAGCGACGGCGCGCCAAGCCATGCTGCCTACGGGGACTTTAGCCTTATTGCCTTTGGCTGATATTACAGATACGGACAAAGCCAATCCACACTACTGGCAGTCAGTCGTTTGGACATTGCCGCGCAATCAAGCACTGTCACTACTGGAAGAAGAGGATCGCTTTATCGCGGATAAGCTTGCGGCTGCGACGAACTATGAGCTTGGCGCTATCCAGCAAATTGAATCAATCGCCAGTTTCCCATTAATGGCACAACAAGCGAAGAGCTATGTCGCTGATAACTTGGTCTTAATTGGTGATGCAGCGCATGGCGTGCATCCGTTGGCAGGCCAAGGATTGAATCTGGGCATGCTCGATGTGCAAGTATTGAGTAAGCAGTTAACCCATGACTTTGCCCGCAGTGGCAGTAAGCTTTGGGGTAGCAATCAAACTTTACGTGCTTATGAGCGCTCGCGTCATCCGCACAATAGCCTGATGATGCATAGTTTTTCTGCGCTTAACTGGTTGTTTGCAGGATCGCTTGCTCAAGCTCGTCCTGTACAACAAATCCGTAATGAAGGCATGTACCGCGTCGGTAAAATCAAGCCATTGATGCGTTTGTTTGCAAAGCAGGCGAGTGGGGTGTAGCACTATAAGGAAAAAATGTGGCTAAAAAGTTATGTGAAACGATAGTGGTTTTGGTAAGCGCTTTAGCATTATTGGGGTGTCAAACATCATTAAAAAATATTGAGCCAAACCAAATTATCGAAGGAACACCTATTACCTTATTGCCAGAAACTCCTGATTCAGACGGTGATGGGGTGCCTGATAACATCGATCACTGTCCAAATACACCTAAAAATGTCTCAGTAGATGAGCTTGGCTGCCCGATGCCTGTCGACTTAATGGATCTCATTACAATGGATATGAGAATATTCTTTGAGCGTAATAGCAATGAGCTACAATCGAATTATTTTCCAGAACTGGAAAAAGTAACTGATAAAATGCTAACCAGTTCTGATCTGGATCTGGTGGTCGTACTATCTGGTCATACCTCTGAGCCTGAAGCACGGCAATTAACAACGACAACTGGTGAAAATCTCAAACAGAGAGCAGGCGGCCAATTTCAATTGGGACGTAAGCGGGCACAGTTAGTAAAAAGCTACTTAATCAATAAAGGTGTGCCTACTAGTAAAGTTTATAGTTTTGATTGCGCCGATAATATGCAAGTTACGCCCAATGATACCGAGGAAGGTACACTAATGAATCAGCGTGTCTATGGGAAGGCACTACCAGCCTATGACTTTTTCAATGGTCAAGATCATGGGCAGATGGACTCGTTTGACAGATACAAAGCCTTTTGTCAGCAGTTTTAGGAAGAAAAGTCATGTCAAATAGGTTATGGGCAACGATAACCACTATAGCAGTACTCACCTCGACGCTCGCAGCGTGCCAAACGCCATTAAAAAGCACTGCGCTAAATCAAAGTATCGAAGAATCACCTATTACCTTAGTACCAAATATCCCAGATTCAGACGGTGATGGCGTACCTGACGATATAGATGAATGTCCAGCTACTCCTCTGAATGTGGTAGTAGATAAAAAGGGTTGTCCTTTTACGGGTATGGGAATAGGTCTAAAAATGGAATATCGGGCCTTTTTTGCAAAAGGTAGTAGTGAATTAGCACTTGAGTATCAGTTTGAGCTAGATAGAGTGGCAATGCAGATGAAAAAATACGATACCGCTACCATGAAAATTGATGCTCACATCTCAGAAGATGAGCTCGACCAAGTTTCTAATTCTCTGAGCAGAGATAGAGGGCTTATGGTTAAGAACTATCTTATTTTAAAACATGATATCGAACCTGGTCGTTTGAATACTTTTGACTGTGGAGCTAAAGCGCTTATTACATCATCTGATACCGAAGATGAAACATCCATGAATCGTCGAGTCTACGCACTAGCGATAGAGCCTGAAGACGGAGTGGTTTACCATAATCAAAATGACTCAAAATCCGATATATGTGTTAAGTTTTAAATAGCGCTATTATTGGTCGATAGTTATCTTTTTAGTATAGATGAAGCGTGGCATGTGACAATGTTTAGAGAGTAAAAAATGATAACTAAACCCTATAATTCTTTGCTATTTACAGCATCCTTGACGTTAGCTGGTTGCCAGACTGTAACAACTGCGCCATCTCAAGATATACCACAACATGAAAATATAATGACGATGCAGGCAAACATTCCTGATTCAGATGAGGACGGCGTACCTGATGATATAGATGAGTGTCCTAAAACACCGCCTACTAGAGTATTAGATGCTAAAGGTTGTCTAGTAGTCGTTGAGGTGGGTGGACTCGAAATGTCATTTGCTGGTTTTTTCCCGCCCATGAGCAGCCAGTTACCTGATGTTTATGATAAAGAATTTGCAATAATTGAAGAAAATCTGAATGCTTATCCAAAAGCCAAGGTTTTTATTTTTGGTCATACTGCGTCAAGTGAGCGCGATGAGGAGGCTATTATGAATTTCGGTATCGATATGCTAGCGCGCAATCGAGCACTTATCGTCAAAAATAAACTGATATTAGACCACAGTATTGCGCCTGACCGTATCCACACTTATGACTGCTCAATTAGATACTTAGCGACAGAACAAGATTCCGTAGACCGTACTTTCGCAGCATTAAATGTTGATGATATTGAGGCTAAACAAAGCCGTTTTACTTTAATGGCAAGCTCTGAAGTTCATGACTTAAATAACTTCAAATATATATCTTACGAGCAGCTATATGGAAAATATGCCCAGAAGTGCACACCATTTACATAACCGTATTGTTAGTGGCTTGACCAAATTACCCAAGTGCCGAAAAAAACACCATCAGCACTGGCGAGACGATATTAATAATAAAGCCAAAACTGATCGCCAGTGGCACGACTTTTAGACCACCTGATTGTTGAATGATTGGTAAAGTAAAATCCAAGCTGGTCGCGCCCCCAAGCCCAACAGCAGCGGAAGGGTATTTGCGCATAAAAACAGGAATGAATAATAAAGCAAAAAACTCGCGTACCAAATCATTAAATAGCGCGACACTGCCCCAAACCGCGCCATAAGCATCTGTCATCACAATCGCTGAGAGCGAATACCAGCCAAATCCTGACGCCAACGCTAAACCTTTTGCCCATGACACATCAGTAAATAATAAAGCAAAAATCAGTCCGCCAACCAACACCGATAGCGTAAAGATGATACTCATCTCCACGCCGCGTCTATTCAATAGCACCTCTTTTAAGGTGATGCCTGACCCTTTTAAGCCAATACCGACCAATAAAATCAGTATCATCAATAGTGCAGTCATAGTGTTTTCAGGTGGCATGTAGTCAGCTGGTAATAAATACCCAATTATCATGCCAATTGCCACACAAAATACTTGTGCTAAGCTGCCACGAATACTGACGCGATGCGCTTTTGACTTTACGCTGGGTTTTTTAGCATGCCATGGACGCATGTGGTCAAACAACATAAGAGCGAATAAACCTGTGCCAACCGTGAGTATCGATAAGACCGTCACGTATAAAGCGATCTCGCCAATCTGACTGCCTAAGCCTTCCACTTGTGACAGCTCAATACCAATGAGTCCCAAGATGACAAACACCAAATAAGACAGGCCTTTGTCTGCAAACTTGGTCATGGTTGGGTTAGAAGGAATGGCAAAACCAATGAACATTGGCATCAATACCAAAACAAGAGTGATTAGGCTATGCATGGTGGTAGGCTCGCAGCATTTTTAATAAGGCATTTTGGACAAGCCGACGATTGTAGCACACTGGGTCATAATGGTGGCACGTGCGTCAAAGGGTGATGCATACGCCCCAGTTGATTGATGAAAAAAGAATATAATAATGACAAGCATTTACCTGATAAACATTTGTTGTTACATTAGAGTATTCAGATAGCTGATCTTTATTATGTCACTTTACCAACTCAAGTCTCAATTTCAAGATCAGCTGCGCCCTGTTAGCGATATGTTGGTTAAGCATCATTGTACTGCAAATCAAGTGACTATCAGCGCGGTCGTGTTAAGCATGGGTACGGCTTATGTGATTGCGACGCGGGCAGGAGAGAGCCCACGTTTATGGTTATCATTGCCTTTGTCTTTGTTCATGCGTATGGCGCTAAATGCAATCGACGGCATGATGGCACGTGAGCATGGACAGGCATCGACAATGGGTGCCGTACTCAATGAAGCAGGCGATCTGGTAGCAGATACGGCATTTTTTATCAGCATTTTGCCGCATTTGAATCAGACGACAATATCGGGCGCTCATAATCATGGCTCTTATCAGCAGCATATTGCCAGTTTGTCCTTATTAAGCATCGGTACAGAGCTGTTGGCAATTGGTAGTAATATAGGTTTCCAAGAGCGAGGCAATCAAGGGCCACTAGGAAAAAGCGATCGTGCGTTATTGCTTGGGGTGCTTGGTACGGTTATGGGGATGAAGTTACCGCTCACGCGTTTAAGTGCTTGTCTATCACCATTGTTCATCATCTCAGAAGCATTACTCATAAAAACGTGTCTAAACCGCTTACGGTTTATCGCTGAGCTTTATCTGCGAAGTAATCCACCCCAACTTCGGTTAAACCGCGCAGTTTTTTCGAGTCATGCCGATGACAATACATTCGAGCAATTGCTTACTAAGAAAATACAGTTACCTTTAAAGCATACTTCATCAAAATTAGATAATCTCTCAGAGATAACTCACGCATCGACTCCCCATCATTTGGATATTCAAACCATGGCTAAGCCTTCATCACCTCATTATTTTCATCAATCGGCATGTGATCAGACACTGCCCATCAGTGGCGAAAGCTGTTTTAATGCTTACGATGGCACAGCGATCTATTACCGTTATTGGTTGACCATGCCGATAGCTGACATAAAATTACAAGCAGCCAATCAGTTATTACGCCAAGTAATTTTGTTACACCGTGGGCATGAACATTCGGGACGACTGGCAGAGCTTGGTGTACAGTTTGCAAGGGCAGGTTATCAGGTATTTGCATGGGATGCGCGTGGTAATGGACGCTCAGGTGGCATCAAAGATCATGCTGATAGCGTCACAGAGCTTGAACGAGATTTGAATGATTTTGTGCAGTTGGTCAGAGCTCAGACGGGCATTGCTATCGAAGACACATTGATTGTGGCCAGCAGCATAGGGGCTGTGTTAGCAGCAGCATGGGTACATGATTATGCGCCTAATATTCGCGGGATGATATTGGGTACACCTGCGCTCAATATTCGCTTGTATATGCCGTTTGCCATTCCAACGCTAAAAGTGGCACGAACCCTTGGGATGATGTCTCGTGTGAGCAGTTATGTGAAGGCGCAAGTGCTCACTCACGATAAGGCCGCGCAGGAAGCATACAATGCCGATCCGCTAATATCGAGTAGTATCTCAACGGATTTGTTGATTGACACTCACGCCACAGGGCAGCGTTTGCTCGACGATGCTGCTGCTATTACTGCACCTGTTTTTGTGTTGTGTGCCGGCAAAGACTACGTGGTAGATAAACAAGCTGAGCGTGATTTTTATGAAGCCATTAATACACCTATCAAGCGCTGGCAGCTATATCCAGACAGCTATCATGCTATTTTTCATGAGACCAATAAAGCGGATATATTTGCAGATTGTCTTGATTTTGCTGAGCAAGTATTTGCAACGTCAGTACAAATGCCAGATCTAAATGATGCGCATCTTGCCAGCGCCAGCAAGGACAAAGTCGATCGTTTAGCGATTAAGCCATTTAATCCAAGCTTTGCTATCACGCGCTTTGCCATGCAAAAATTTGGTCATGTCAGTCAAGCCATCTCGGCAGGGCTTGAGCACGGTTTTGACTCTGGCAGCTCATTGGATCAAGTGTACAATAATACCCCAAGTGGACGTGGTACAGTTGGGCGTGCCATAGATAAGTTCTATTTAAATAATATTGGTTGGCAAGGAATCCGAGTACGACGCAAGCACTTATTAGAATTAGCAGGTGAGGCGATCGCGCATGTACAAATGCAGAAAGAGGCTAAAGACGGTCAGCATGCCCTTATCTCTGAACAGCCAAAGCATGTCCCAAGATCATATACTCCAAAACTATTAGATATTGCGAGTGGTCACGGCGCTTACGTATTTGATTTGCTGGAAAGATTTGACAACTTACATGCTGAGTTGCGTGATTATGAGACCCACAATATACAGGCCCTACAATACAAAGCAGAGCGTTTGGATATGGGCAATCGCGTGGTAACTTATCAAAAAGATGCATTTGATAGCAGTAGTTATCATAACATTAATGCTGATACATCTGCATTTGATATTGCTATTGCTTCAGGGGTGTTTGAGCTGTTTTCTGATAACACATTACTTGCGACAGCGTTGGCAGGGATGTACGCCAGTCTTCAGGCGGGTGGGTATCTTATTTATACCAATCAACCTTGGCATCCTGAGCAAGAATTTATCAGCAAAACCTTGAATAATCATCGCGGCAGTAGTTGGGTGATGCGTTGCCGCTCACAGGCAGAAATGGATCAACTGGTTGAGCGTGCAGGTTTTGAAAAAGTATCTATGCGTATCGATAAGTTTGGTATTTTTACGGTATCATTGGCAAAAAAACCACTCACTGCCGATATAAGTGCCGCTAACAAAGATAGCGAAGTATCTCTACAAGACAGTAAAGCTGAGCCTACCAAGCCTAATGAGAGCCAGTAATGAAAACCACGCACCCTTATGAGCGTGTTCAGCTTTTTTCTGGTGGCGGTTCGCGCTTTGGGTATTATTTGGGCAGTTATGCCGCGCTGGTTGAGCATGATCTCAAGCCGGGTTTAATCATTGGGACTTGCGGTGGTAGTTTGTCCGCTCTTCTGGTACAGCTTGCGCCTGATCCTGTTGTCCTCAAACAGCTTATTGAGAGTCATGCGCTATATAAGGTAATTGGCAATATCACCCATGTCGCTCCTGATGAGGTTAGCATGCGGCATAAATGGCGTTATGCCAGTCAGGCATTCAACCGTTGGCGTACTTCTCATCTAAGTATGCGCCAGTCTGCTAATATGCATGCTGATCTTTTGGATGAACTACAACATTTGGCTATGTTTCGTATCACAAATGACGATCAATGGCTTGATGAGTTGATACACTTGGCAAATACTAATAAACAGACGGTAATTGATCCAATGACACCTGATATTGCGATTATTGCCAGTCGACTTTATCAAGGGCAAGCAGCACAAACAGCGCGTGGCCAGCCGCAGCTACAAGAAGTTTTATTTGCTCCGTTACCTTTGGCTCATCGGTATCGGACCCAGTTAATACCGAATTCTACTACCGAACCAACAGCATGTACTACGTTCGATAAGCTTATTTCTCCTGTCAATACACTAGCACGTACACGCATTCATCAGAACGTGGCCGTACTACAAGAATGGGAAATAGCCACTGCAGTTCGTGCTTCGATGTCAGACATGTATTATTTACCGCCCATCCATATTCGAGAGTTGGGTTGGTGCTTGGGCGGTGTGATTAATTTAACCCCCATTGAGCTGGCAGCTGCTACTGGTCACACAGTCTTTGCCGAAACTAAGGCAGGATATGATCGTTGGCTTGCCGCGCCTGCTATTCGCCATGTTTTTGGGTTTGACCCAAATGTGCGCTTGGCACAGGTGCATCAGTATCAGCATAGAGATGGGGCAAGCGGTTTTACCAGTCAAATACATTGGCTGCCTTTTTCTGACAATGCAGCGCAGTTAGTAGGGCAGCAAGTAAGAAAACGCTTGAATATGAAGACGGCAATGATTGAGCTGGTACACAGCTCTCACGATACGTTTGTCCGTCAAATGCAGGCGCAGTGGGACTACGGGTATAAGCGTACAGTGAGCTATATTCAACAGCATCTTTAATACAGCTACTTTATTACAATGACTTATCGGCAGGCACTATGACAGATGTTATTAATCCTTCCTATACTAATACCAGTAGCACACCGCATCTGATTGTGGTGGGTGGTACAAGCGGAATTGGCTTGGCACTAGCACGCCGCCACCAGCTGCAGGGCTGGCGAGTGAGTGTGGTTGGTCATAATCAAGAGAAGATAAAAACGTTAAATCAGAGTCATCCTGATATGATTACTTATTCTTGTGATTTAGCCCATGACATTGAACGTCGAAGATTATTGCAACAACTATCAGAGGTTGATTTTCAGCGTTTGATCTATAGCGCAGGCAGTTATTTCAATGAGAGAATACACACACTTGACCGCGTGCAGAGTGACCAAATGCTGGCGATTAACTTGCAAGCGTTTGAGCATGTATTTTATTGGGCAAGTACGCAATTAAAGCGGCAAATAGAGGAGCAACCAGTCACTTGTCCTGCTACTCATACTGTATCTGATCCTAAACTCGGTCTCATTTGTATTGCGTCGATAGCAGGAGTGTTGGATTATCCTTATGCCAGTCTATATGCCAAAAGTAAGAGCGCCATGATTGCCACTGCCAGTGCTTATCGCTGTGCTATGCAGCCTTTTAATATACAAGTTACTTGTATTGCATCAGGCTATATTGACACGCAAGCTTTGCGCGATTTAAATAAAGGGGATGCCAGTCATAAGCCTTTTATCATGTCCACTGAGCATGCAGTCGATAACATAATGCAAGCAATTAGCGAAGATACTGAGCTAGCTATATTTCCATGGCCTATGCGTTACATCACTAGAATATTGAATCGACTGCCAAAGCCTGTATTACATCGACTACTACGTAGTAAATTAGACAAGTAATGGGAGATCTTCAATTTTAGTAAAACCAATAAACCAAGGTAAACAGTGGCACACCAATCAGTAGACTATCAATCCTATCAAGAATACCGCCATGTCCTGCCAGTAACGTACCAATATCTTTGATCCCATGTTGACGCTTGAAGGCTGACTCTAGCAAATCCCCTGCAATGCCACTCACAACTAGCCCATAAGCAATAATAAAGCATAACCAGCCATCAAATGGCGTCAACCAAATCCCAAATATCGTAGCAAGTACGGCAGCAGCGAATCCACCAAATAGGGCACCTTCAATACTTTTGTTAGGGCTAATGGTGGGTGCAAGATTACGTTTAAATAGCTTGTTCTTGAGCCATTTGCCACATAAATATTGAGCAATATCGTTAAATTGACTCGAAAATAACACAAATAATACTACGCCATACTCGCTACGTTGCCATGCCACGTGTTGAAGAACAATGAGACTGATGGTCAAACTAATAGTAGCAAGTACTAGAGCGATATCAATACCATTTATTGTTGGAGTAAGCGGAGATGAGTGAGGAATAGCATTAAGGAATGCAGGTTTGTGATCAGTTGGTGTAGAAGGATGTAATCCACGCTGTTGTAGCTTATAAATCAAATGTGCTTTGCTGCTTGGTCGCCACAAACGAATGATTTCGTATAAGGCGCGTGAACCCACTAATAAAAAAAAGACCGTCAATAGCCATGCATAAGGATGCTGATTATTGAGGTCTATTTTTGCAATCACATAGCAGCTGCATAATGTGGCTAGCATCCACCACCATGAGCGGGCGATAAAATAAATTTTAGGTAAGCGGAGGCGGATGCCTGGATAGGCCAGTGCACCCCAAACTGTGCTTACGGTTAACATCAGACCAACCACAAACCAAGTATCAGCAGTCATCGTCCATCGTCTTAGTCATACATTACGAATAAAAGGTAAAAGTGAGTCCAGCATATTATACTCAGTATAAATAGGGTACCTGCTGCTAAATTGAGAAAGTATAGTTTGTTGCATCTGATTCACTCTTTTACCCTATATTTGCTGGTCAAAGCAGGTGCATTATCCTGTGGCAGTTGTTTTAGCTGCTACAACAGAGGTATTTATAGGCAATGTACCATGATATCTGCTTGGCTTATCAAGGCTGTGACTATCCAACTCAACGATTGGATAAACGACACTGGTTCGCGGTTCGCTGTCTGTGTCAGGATAGTCTAGGCGCGCGTGACCACCACGACTTTCACAGCGTTGATACGCCGCGTGAATAATAAGAGAGGCTAAAGATAGTTGCTGCTTTAACTGAAAAGATGCCAAAGAATGGAGTATAGCAGATTCATCAACACAATTTGATAAATTTAAGTCGGTCCCACTAGTGCTATAACTCTCGGTTCCATCTTTTAAAAGGATAAAAGCTTTTTCATCAGACAGTGCATCCAATGCTTGTTGCCACTGCTGTACTTGCAGGAGCGCTTGCTCTAACTTATCAGCATGACGCACGATACCCATATTATTGGTCATCAGCAGTTTTAATGCGGCGGTTATTTTGACAGCATCAACGTCAAAATGTGTATTGTCTTTTATATCACTATGAACATATAAATGAGAGCTAGAAGGTGACAAGGCAACAGCCTGAGTCTCTTTAAGACGTGGTAGCGTCCAAGCCGTACATACCGCTTGCGCTGAATGAATCTTATATAAAGGGCGGTTTGGTTTGGTAATGGCCTTCAAATACTGGGGCACATGTGTAGCAATGTACCGACCAACGACCACGCACTCTAATAATGAGTTACTTGCCAAACGATTGGCGCCATGCAATCCGGTATAGGCAACTTCACCAGCCGCATAAAGTCCTACTACATCGGTCAAACCGTCCGCAGACGTCACCACGCCGCCGCAGCTATAATGGGCAATCGGCGCTACGGGAATAGGCTCAGCAGTCATATCAATGCCGAGTGTCTGCAATGTTTGGTAAATCTGCGGAAAATGCGCCTTTAAGAATGCCGCTGGCAAATGGCTGACATCAAGATGTACGTAACCCAGACCATTACTATCAATTTGCTCGGCAATGGCACGGGCAACGATATCGCGTGGTGCGAGCTCAGCGCGCACGTCGATATCCAGCATAAAGCGCGTACCGGTCTGCGGACAATACAACCGTCCACCTTCACCGCGTAATGCCTCTGATATCAAAAAGTGACTATCGCCAAGCACCAAACCTGTCGGATGAAATTGAACAAACTCTAGATTGGCTAAGCGGCAACCTGCTTGCCATGCCATCATCACCCCATCACCAACACAAACGTTGGGCGCACTGGCGCGTTTAAACAGTTGCCCTAAGCCGCCACTGGCCAATACGACAGCACTACTATGAAAGGTAAATTGGCGCTGATTGATATGATCAAAAACATGTGCACCGTGACAGTGATTAATGGCTGCGTTATCCAGATTACTGCTGAATGGTGCTGTCAACAATTCCAACGCTTCATGATAGTGAAGGATAGTAATATTACTCGCCGCCTGCGCTTTGAGAAGTAATGCTTCCATCATATGCCGACCAGTCGCATCGTCCGCATGGGCGACTCGGCGACAACCATGCCCGCCTTCTTTGGTTAAGTGTAAGTCGCTGGTACGCAGAGTGGCGATGGTTTTTTGCTGAGTATCTGAATGAGATATTTGGGTAAAAGGCACGCCTTGTTGGCACAGCCATTCAACCGCTTGTTTTCCAGCGCTTAAGATGCGGGCGGTATTATTAAACTCACATAATCCTGCGCCAGCAACCAACGTATCAGAGATATGGTCGGCAACAGTATCCTCTTTGTCTAAGCTTGCAGCGATACCGCCTTGCGCATAGTGACTCGAGCAAACCTCAAGTGCAGCTTTGCTCAGCACCGTGACCGAAAGCGATGTTGGCAAAGACAAAGCCGTGCTCAAACCCGCCAGTCCTGCACCAATGATCAACACATCCGTTTGTCTCACACCATCTTCGCTATGCGCATCATCAATGGCGCTGCCTAGGTTGATAGCATCGCTCATGCTAAGCGGCCCCTACATTGGCAAACAAGGCGCGGTCTTTGACAAGATCGCCGCTGGCTGCCACACGCTGTTTTTGTGACTCAGCAAAATCAAGCATGCGTTGCAAAGGTTTTCTAGCCGCGGCGGCCAACTCAGGCGTCATTAGTACCTCACCACTCTGATTGGTTAAGCATTGCTCGATACCTTTTAAGCCATTCATTGCCATCCATGGACAAAAAGCACAGCTTTTGCAACTGGCGCTTTCACCAGCGGTGGGCGCGGCCAAAAAGCGCTTGGTTGGTGAGCGTTTTTGCATCTCATGCAAGATACCCAAATCGGTGGCAACAATAAACGTATCGGCGTCCATCTCATATGTCGATTGCAGCAGCTTACTGGTTGAGCCAACCACATCGGCGAGCGCCACGACGCTATTAGGAGATTCAGGATGTACCAATACTTTTGCCTCTGGATAGGCTTCTTTTAACTGTATCAGCTCAGTGGCTTTAAACTCGTTGTGTACCAAGCATGAGCCTTGCCACAGCAGCATATCTGCACCAGTCTCACGCGCGATATATTTACCCAAGTGACGATCAGGCCCCCAAATGATGGACTCGCCTTTTGCGTGCAGATGGCGAACGATATCGATACCAACGGAGGAGGTCACCACCCAGTCTGCCCGCGCTTTTACGGCAGCGCTGGTATTGGCATAAACCACCACGGTACGCTCAGGATGAGCATCGCAAAATGCAGCAAACGCATCGGCAGGGCAGCCCAAATCAAGCGAACACTCCGCCTCCAAATCTGGCATGAGGACGGTTTTTTCCATGCTTAGTATTTTTGCTGATTCACCCATGAAGCGCACGCCCGCAACCACCAAGGTTTGCGCGCTATGTGCTTGACCAAAGCGCGCCATTTCAAGCGAGTCTCCGACACAGCCACCTGTTGCCAATGCTAAATCTTGGATAAAGGGATCGACATAATAATGGGCGACCAGTACCGCATTTTTATCCTTTAACAACTGCTTGATGTTTGCTTCGATCGCGATGCGCTCTGCACGTGGCAGATCCTTTGGGATTTTGGCTCGGGCATAGTCGATATTCATTTGAGTAGCAATGCGAGCATCAGTGCTCATTATTGGCGCATCGTATGGGTAGATTTTCATAATGACAACCTTTTATGGGGTAACGACAATTGGTGTGCCGCTAAAATGGATCAATCAAGTACTGCTGACAAAACATTATTTAATTATGCTCATTTTGAGTATAAATACAAGTGCTTTTTAGATGTCGCTGATTAAAGGATGCGATTTACATAAACTGCGTTTTTGTACTTGAGTGATAAGAACTTGAGTGATAAAGCGTCGAGATGATAGGAAAAAGGCTTTGGTTTTTTAGAGAGATTCGCGTGTAATGGGAAAGAGGGTAGATAAATGGTGCTGTAAATTGTGTAATTTGAACCAACTATCCTCTGCTGATTATCGTTTTTGACATTACTTTCGATACTGTTTTCGACATTGTTTTTGACTTTTTATCGTTACAACCGCAGTCTATGATAATGCGACATTCACGCTATACTAAGCCATACTATCAGCCATTCGTTTTATTACCTTTTGACTCTAAAAATAAAGGATGACCTTTAACGTTATGACATTGTCTTACTCGCACGCCCATCAACAAGGTAGTGGCACAACCGAAGTAGTCGCAGTACTTGTGGCCATCACAGACCATACCGCTCGCGTATTAACGGTCGATCAAGGGAAATTATTACCCAATGGACCACTCATGCCGTTGCACCGCTCTTTACAAGCAGGCGTTCGTCAATGGGTCGAAGAGCAAACACAGCAGCCACTTGGATATTTAGAGCAGTTATATACCTTTGTCGATACCAATAGGCGCAACATCGATGGTCACGCATTGGTTTATGTGAGTTATCTAGGATTGGTGCAAGAGACGCAAGCGCAGCTACAAAGCCAAGCGTCATGGCAAGATTGGTACGACTATTTTCCTTGGGAGAATCACTTGGATGGTATGCCAAGTATGATTGTAGAATTTATCGTGCCTGCATTATTAGATTGGGCGAATACCGCAGAGGATGACGTCGGTCAACAACGCCGAATACAACGCATTGGCTTGTGCTGGGGCGTAAGTCAGCCAGTTTTTGCAGATGATGACGCTCACAATATAGAGTTGGTAAGTGAGTCAGATAAAAAGCCTGAATACGAGAGTAAAGAATGGGTAGCTGAGCATGTGTTGCTGCGTTATGAAATGCTTTATGAAGCGGGGCTGATACCTGAAGCGCCTACTTATCCGCCCACTTATCAGACAAAAATACTGCCTGAACAATGGTCACAGCTGATAGGTGTGCCGATGTACTATGATCATCGCCGTGTGATTGCCACTGCTATCTCAAGGCTGCGTGCAAAAATCGAATATCGACCCCTTATCTTTGGCTTAATGCCTGAGGTGTTTACGTTGTCGCAGTTACAGCAAAGCGTAGAAGCATTATCAGGCGTGCGTTTGCACAAACAAAATTTTCGTCGCCTGCTCGATGCACAGCACCTCGTAACAGAGACAGGAGACAGTAGTAGCGCTCAACGAGGTCGCCCTGCAAAGCTTTATCGCTTTCGTCATGATATTGAACTACAAAGCTTATTGATGGATAGCAAATTACCCAAGCGTAAATAAGAAGCCATTTTTGCAGTCGATGATGTCCACTTGGTTAAGCACGAAAACAGGTACTTGGCTTGCGAGAGTGTTCACTTTACGCTATATTTATGCTCATTTTGAGTTTAATTAAATCAAGCTCATATTATTAGTGTACGCATATAAGGGTTAAAGATGACAGTCAAAAAAGAGCCAGCATTGGATGAAGTATTGCTTAAACCCTTGGTTGAAGCTGCCTTAATTGAAGATTTGGGTAGACGCGGCGATGTGACGTCGCAAGCCACCATCCCAGTTGACCTGCAAGCGCAACTAGAAATTAAGACGCGGCAAGCAGGCGTGATATGTGGTATGGATTTGGCGCGTTTGTCGTTTGCTTTGGTCGATCAGCAGATTGAATTTAGCGCTTACGTCAACGACGGTGAATCGGTGGCTGCTGGTACAGTTTTGGCAACCGTTCGGGGCAATGCTCGTCATCTGCTGACGGCCGAGCGCACCGCACTCAATTTTATGACGCATTTGAGTGGTATTGCGTCAGCGACAAAAACAATCGTCGATAGTGTCGCTGCCTATCCTGCGCAAATTACCTGCACGCGCAAGACCATTCCAGGTTTGCGTGTGGTACAAAAATATGCCGTACGCTGCGGCGGCGGGCGCAATCATCGCTTGGGATTAGATGATGCCATCTTGATTAAAGACAATCATATTGCCATAGCAGGTGACATCAAGACAGCCATCCGCCACGCCCAAGAGTTTGCAGGTCACCTGATTCCAATCGAAGTGGAAGTTGATACATTAGAGCAGCTAGAGAAAGCATTAGAGGCTGGCGTGAGCTTGGTCTTATTAGACAATATGTCGCCTGACGTCCTATCGCAAGCAGTGGTCATGTGTCAGGGCCGCGCCAAAACAGAAGCGTCAGGCGGGATTACTCCTACCACCGTACAAGCAGTGGCAAAGACAGGCGTTGATTTTATTGCGATGGGGTACCTCACACACAGTACTACCGCCTTAGATATTGGTTTGGACTTTAGTGTGTAGTTTGATTTGTTAAGGTTTGATAATATTGCTTGATAGCTTAGTTGCTCATTCCTTAGCGCCTGAATAAAGCATTTGATAAAAGTCTGATATTGGTGATATAAAAAAATCGACAAAGTTAATGATTTTATTGGCTTATCTGCCTATGTTACAATGCCATTTTTCGATGCGTATTGGGTCATCTTTGCACTCGCACGATGACCTTACTTTTTGTACAAGTTATCTCAATAGACAAGCGAGCGCTCAGTGAATACTGAAATTATCAAGATAATCTTAGCCTTTATGGTATTGATTAATCCATTTAGCGCTCTGACGTTATTTTTGGATTTGACCCGTGATTATTCGATGAATAACCGGCGCAAAGTGGCGCGCGTTGCTTGTGTGACGATTTTTATTACCATTAGCTTTTTTACGTTAGCGGGCGAAGGGCTACTAAAAATACTGGGTATCTCGATAGGCTCGTTCCAGCTGGCAGGCGGAATATTGGTCTTTTTGATTGCGCTGAACATGATGAATGGTGAGGGTAACCCGGTTAAGCCTGATCAAGAAAATTTTGATGTCGATCATGTACAGGACGCGCCGCCAACGATGGCTTCTGCCGTCGTTCCGCTTGCGATTCCGATGATGATTGGACCCGGTGGTATCTCAACCGTTATTATCTATTCGTCACAAGTCTCGGGCGTGTTGCAAGTCTCTGCTATATTGATCGCTGGATTGTTCATCAGCTTGTTTTGTTATTTGGCATTGATGGCAGCCGGTCGTATCAGCCGTTTATTGGGCGATACGGGGCTAAACATTATGAGCCGAATTATGGGTATGTTACTGGCGGCCGTTTCTGTCGAAATCATCGTCAATGCATTGCGTACATTGTTTCCAAGCATGATGTAATAAGGGTTTTAATATAACAGCCGTTTTGTGAGCAAGCGCTTAGCATAGACTCTAAATCATATACGTGTGCTAAGTGCTTGCTACTGCTCTATATAAATGACTTGTTTGACTTAGTCTTGACTAAACTCTCTAAAATCTGCCTTACGAATTTTTGCATGGATGCCTTTTGTTTTATCGACCACCTGTGATACTTCAAAGTCAGTGGCGGCACTCAAATAAGCATACGCCAATGCTTCATCAATACCATACTCTCTATTCAAAAAACCAATGGCTTCACGAGTCGATTTTTTCATGGCTTCGTCTAAGTCTTCATCCAACCCCGGCGTCATCCAAAACTCAGCATTTTCGCCCAAAGGTTGTGACATCGACTGACCAGGGATTTTGTCTTTACCTGCTTTTAACAATGTGAACTTAAAGGTTGCACGCGCTGATGCTTCGAGCGCGGTCAGAGCGACTTCACCATCTCCCTGAGCAAAATGACTGTCACCTGTGTAGAAGAGTGCGCCTGGTACTTGTACAGGATAATAGACCGTTGAGCCATCACCCAAGTCATTGATGTCCATATTGCCGCCATGTTTTGCTGGTGGTACAGAGTGTACAGGCTCTGAGGTGTTTGAGGCCACGCCCATCAATCCCATAAATGGATTGAGTGGAAAGCGGATAGAGGGACCAGACTCGGTTTTGATGACGCCTTCATAATTGCCGTTGGCGTTTTTTTCTATCGGCGTAAAGACGGAGACATTACCGAAGCGTTCAGGATGAGCGGTCGAGGCATTTTTTTGCTGCGGTGTTTTTGGAAACTCTCCCACCAAGGTGCCTTTGCCATGACGATTAGAGATAACACCATAAGGCACACGAGGCTCAATTTTGATCACTTCTACTTTTAAAATATCGCCTGGCATGGCGCCGCGTATTTCAAGTGGTCCTGTCACAATATGCGGGCCATCTTTATGAAAATCATGTTCTAAGTCAGAACCAGTAATCTTTTTTGCTTCATCCAAGACGTAATCTGCTGAGACACCTTTTGATTGAAAGTATTTTTCTGCATCGCGTCCTTGATCTTCAAGTAAGCCTTCATGAGACACCGTATCAAACGTCACTGTACTTCCAGATGGCACACTTAACACAGGTTTGGCATCTCTATTTGGCAAATAACCCCAGCTGATGGTTTGTAAGGTAGACGGCACGTAGTAGTTGCCTTTATATGGTCCTTCTTTTAGTTGAGTGGGTTTATTTGTGATTTCCTTTAGAACCTGAAAGTCTTGTGCATGAGCTAGGGATAGAGTGAGCGTGCTTAAAACAAATAGTGACAAAGCCGTTTTTTTCAACATAGAGCATATCCTTAGTTTTTAAGAGCAATGGTTTTTAAGAGCGATAACTTTTTAACTGCGCTTTGATTAAGGCAAGTTCTATACCATTGTAAAAAAACACTCATTCAGCCATAAAATCTATGTTCAAACGTTCGGATACGTTCTAATTTGGTGCTATTAAACCATTTAAGAGCGATTTTGGTGCAGTGCGTCACGATATCTCAGTAGTACTAACTGCGATATAAGTGCCAAGCAAGATAGAGCATCAATATACCGACCAAGGCATCAAGGATGTTCCAAGCTTTTGGTTTGGCAAACAGCGGTCTCAGCAGGCGCGCGCCATAACCCAACGCAAAAAAGAAAAAGAAGGACGCCGTGATGGCACCCGCTGCAAACACCAGCTTGCTGCTAGCGCCTGTTGAAACCATGCCAACGAGCACCAATGTATCTAGGTAGACGTGTGGATTTAGCCAAGTAAAGCCAAAGCATAATAATAAGGCTTTTTTAAGACTGGTGACTACTTGTCCCTCAACGGTCATCGCATGTGACACTCGCATGCTGGCATACAAGCTTTGTAAACCGTAGCATAGTAAGAACAGGACGCCAGCTATCTTTGCAATATTGACCACTTGAGGGTAACGTGCGGTGACTGCGCCAAAACCACCCACGCCTGCTGATATTAAAAGCGCATCACTCACCGCGCAAAAAAGGCAGACAAAAAATATGTGCTCACGTTTAAGCCCTTGTTTGAGTACAAAGGCGTTTTGTGAACCAATGGCAATAATGAGCGATAGCCCAAGAAAGAAACCAGAAAAATAATCATGGGCATTCATAGTAGTAGGCTTATTGTTTTTAGAGTAATAACGTTGACAGTTTGCTTACTGGCAGCGCCAAAAAAAGCTGTTAAGATACGCTATTGAATCTACGTATGCAATACAAGCACAATGAATGAGAGGCGAAGTGGGTCATGGTGGTAAGTTTGGCAAGAATGCTACAGTCGTTTGGACAAGCGCAGAATGACTTGCCAACGCTAGCGGCTGAAAATGCTCAAAGAGCGAGTATCAATCAGGACGCTGAAGTTAAAGAGGCTGGAGTGACTGAAGAAAGTAATCAAGTAGATCAGCAACCCTCCACGCTGACTCCACCTGAACGGGCGGATCGTATCTGTGATGCTTTAGCACAAGTCACTGATATTCGAACACCCACGCCTTTGACGGATCGTTATTTGTCCAATCGCGCTCAAATGCGCCCCACAAATAGACCTCCTTTTGACCCAGATACGTTATGGTATCTAAGATATGGACGCTGTCCGATTATGACTGAACTGATTGATGTGGTTGATGAGGCCACCTTAAATGCTATGCCGATTGAAGCGGTTGCCATATTAGATCGAATCAATGGTAAATTAAAGCGCTATCGTGAGTGGAGCAGTGAGCTCAACGAACAGCAACAGCAGCAGCACAATGAGCGCCAGTTTGTCATCGATAAGCTGGTGTCAGAGAGTATTCCTGAAGCGTTACATCATTATGAACAGCTACAGCGCTTTAGTCCGCATCGCACCAAGAATAGTACGGTTCAAGGTAAAATGACAGCAGGGGACATGCTGACCGATTTGTTTTTAGAAATTGACTATGAGCTTGATGAGTTATTAGATGAGTTGCATCAAACCGTGATGAACCGTCTGGCATCGACCCATCGTTATGTCAAAAGTCGCACCCAAAGCTAGTTTATATAAGACCAATTCCATAAGGACGCTATGATGACCCAAATGACAGCGATGTTCGTGATGTTTGTTTTATACGGGCTGTTACCAGCAGCTGGGTTATATTTGGGGTATCGCGGTATCAAAAAATTCACAGCGCCCAAAATGCTCGAATACACTGCCATGCCACAATTGGGCTATATTCCCGAAAAAAGCTTGCCAGTTGAAATCAAAACAGCACTTGACCAAATCAACCAAAAAGGCAAAAAGCTGCGTCTGATTTATGGTGATACCAATAATGATGGAAAGATTGATGACAAGGATACTGTCAACGAAACTTATATCATGATTCAGAACCTGATGGACACACATATACCACAAGCAGTGGCTGACTATCGCCGCTTGCATGACTTAGATGTGGCGGATGGCGCGCTTGCTAATACAACAAAAATTAAGCACTCTAACGTCACTGGCAAAGAAGCATTATTAGATATACTAAAGACAATCAATACTCAGTTCGACGATTTATTAAACGCCTCTTATCATCAAGATGGACAAAAACTGCTGGTCGCCAATAGATATCTACAAAGTCGCTTTGATGACCCAACAACCACGGTAGAAGCGCCTTCTCTGAGCAACATTAGTAATCCTAATACAGTCCCTAATATGGATAAAAATAATGACCCTAATGAGCTAAATCCTCAAGAAGAAAACCTTCAAGAAGCAAGTACTCAAGAAAAAAGTAATCAGCGGTAAACCGATCAGCCAAAGAAAAGTATATGCGAAATAACAGTTGATGACATGTATGAGTGAAAAACAAATAGCGAGTGTATATGAGTATCATAATAGGCATTGGCGTTGTGACGACGATTACTACCTTATATTTGGGAAAAAAGTGCTGGCACGCATTTCATAAAGCAGTTGGCATTTCTCCAGGCGTACTCACGTATCAAGATTACCAGGCGCCATTGTCTCTAACTACCCTAAACTGGCAGCAGCTAAATCTGAATAAAAAACATTTGGAGAGTCTATCAGAGCAGCAGTTGCGTCAACTACAGAGCATTGACGAAAAAGTACATCACTACCAAGCATACCAACAAGAGTTACAAGGGCTGCATAAAACACCTACGGTCAATGAGTCTCAATTTGTGCTGCACAAGATGTTGCATACTCGATTGCCAGAAGTGTTGGCCAGTTACTACCAGCTCACACATATGCATAAGAATGCAAAAACTGTGAATGGTGACAAAAAAGCGGAGGCAGGTGAGTTACTACAAAAGGTATTAGACAATATTGAACAACGTCTGGATACGTTATTAGAGCAAATGGAGATGCGGCATTTGCAGGATTTACGAGTCATGAATCAGTATCTCGATAGCCATGATAATTGAGTAGTTAAAGTTATTGAATGGGTATAAGAGTTAAACAATCTTAAGACTTCAATAGTCATAATACTTGAGCTGACGGTATGTCTATAAAGACCCAAGAACACCACATAAAAAAGCTGCCCATGACTCATCATCATGGGCAGCTTTTTTGAATTTACCTTAACGCTTTAACAGATTTAAAGCAGATACAGATTAACGTTTGTCATTACGGTCACGAGTATTGCGTGAACCGCGGCTGGCAGGGCTTGCGCTGCTCTTAGATTTTGCATTGCTGCTCTCGCCACGGCTGTCTGTACGACGTGCTTTTAGTGGCTTGTTGCGGATACGCTCTTGCTTCTCTTTTGCCGCACCATGTAGGCCCGTGCCATAACGTGGGCGTAAGCTGACTAGGTCTGTCAATGTATTGATGTCTTTTTTGTCCAGCTCTAAAAAACGACCTGTACGCAGCTCTTTTGGTAAGGCAATTGTACCGTAACGCGTACGCAATAGACGACTCACTTTAAGGCCTTGCGACTCAAATAGACGACGCACTTCACGGTTACGTCCTTCTTTTAGCTTAACGTGATACCATTTATTGACGCCTTCACCACCGCCTTCTTTGATGTCTTCAAACTGTGCCATGCCGTCTTCTAGCATTACACCAGCCGTCAAGTTTCGAGCAATGTCAGGTGTCACTTCGCCCAATACACGTACAGCGTATTCACGTGTCACTTCGCTTGATGGATGCATCAAACGATGCGCCATTTCGCCATCGTTAGTGAACAGGAGCAGACCAGTGGAGTTGATATCCAAACGTCCAACCATTACCCAGCGATCATGAGTCAATTTTGGCAAGCGCTCAAATACCGTTGGACGACCTTCTGGGTCCTTAGCTGAACAAACTTCACCTTCAGGCTTATAGTATGCCAACACGCGGCGACGCTTCTCGTTTTCAGCGGTGTATTTGATCTGGCGACCATCAACGCGAATTTCATCGCCTTGTGTGACGCGATCACCAATCGTTGCTGGGCCGTTATTGACAGAAACGCGACCCGCTTTGATCACCTCTTCCATCTGACGACGCGAACCTAGACCCATACGGGCGAGGGCTTTCTGTAATTTTTCATCTTTCATAGTGATGTCCTTGAGTCGGTGGGTTTACATTTCTCAATGTATAAAATTTTAGCAAAGTAATTTGCAGCCGCTATTCTACGCTATTTATGCGCTTTAAAGGTATTTTCCAATAAAAAATATTGAATAAAAAAAGATAGTAACACAAATTTTTTTTGCTAAAAAATGTCTTGAGAAAATTATTTAGATAGAAATTATTTTCGCCAAGTAAATGATTTATATGCTAACCACAATAATAAAGTTGTCATTACATATTAATGTAATGAATTCAAATCTTACTTATAGTTGTCATCAAAATAAACTATTATCAAGTAATAAAAGTTTAACAAGAGCATATTCATGTTATTATGCGTTATAAATTTTTATAAAAAATGTAATAGCTCGATATTATAAAATAAAAAATAATGCGTTGTAGAGGGTTATTTATGCAGCATCATGCACTTAGACGGCTAGGCGTAACGTGTATATTACTTGTGAGTGCATTATCAGGATGTATGAGTCTCAATTCAGGATTACAGTCTGGTAATTTGCCACCTAGTGGTACTTTTGTCGCGGAAAATGGTCTTCAGTTTAATGTTCAGCCATTGAGCTTAACAACGCTACCGCCTAAACAAGTGGTGACTCCTAACAGCGACTTGGCAGAACTAGTACAAAGCTCTGGTCAAGCAAACTATCGAATTACTGAAGGTGATATTCTAAGTATTTCAATGATAGGTTACCCAGATATAACGCCCTCTGCAGTCAGTAGCAATAGTAATCCTTATGTCTCAGGTTTTCCAGTTGATCAACAAGGTTTTGTTCAATTTCCTCTCATAGGGCGTATTAAAGCCAGTGGCCTAAGCGTGCCCAAGTTTACCGCCAACTTACAAAGCAGTTTGAAACGCTACCTCAAATATCCAGACCCGCAAGTCAAAATTGTCAATTATCGTGGCAATAAATTTTTTATTGATGGTGAAGTAAAGCAACCGGGTGAATTCCCCATTGCTGATATTCCTGTATCGTTATACGGTGCAATTTCTATGGCAGGCGGGGCAAGGCCTACAGGAGATTCAAATAGTATCGTACTGGACCGTCAGGGGAAGAGTTACTCTATCGGTCTACAATCGTTACGGGAAATGGGTACATCGGCTAATCAAATCTATCTACGAGACGGTGACTCGATTCATATCAATAGTCAAGATCGCAATAAGATATATGTCTTGGGTGAGTTTGGGCGTGTAGAGCCTGTTCCTATTTTAGAACAGGGCATCAGTCTAGCGCAGGTATTGGGTGAGTCTAGAGGTCTCAACGCCAATACAGCCAATGCTGCCAAGATTTATGTGGTGCGTGATAATCTCAAAACGAGAGTTACTAATATTTATTATATCGATATGCAGACTATTACCAGCTTTCCCCTTGCCAATCGTTTTGAGATGCAAGCCAACGATATTGTCTATGTTGATCCAACTGGCTTGACCCGTTGGAATCGTGTAGTTAGTGCTCTATTACCTTCTACTTCTACCATTAGAAGTCTTTCTGGCTTATAGCACACACGGGCACAGGTATTTTTGAGATGGCGTTTGATAATATTTTGGTCGTTTGTGTGGGTAATATTTGTCGCAGCCCTATAGCAGCTGCGCTACTAAAAAATCAGTATCCTCAAAAAAATATTGATTCAGCAGGTCTTTCAGCAATGACTGGTCATCCAGTAGAGCCAAAATCACAACAAGTCATGGCTCCCTACAATATAGATATGTCTGATCATGTGGCCAAGCAGATAAACGAAAATCTAGTTACGATCGCAGATCTTATATTTACAATGTCAGACAGTCAAACCAAGTGGATTGAAGCACGTTGGCCACATTGCCGTGGCAAAACTTTTCGGATAGGTCATTGGGTCAATAAAGACATTGCTGATCCTTATCAGCATGATATAAATGTGTTTGAAGCAGCATGTAAAGATATTGTTAACAGTCTTGAGCAATGGGCTAACAAACTTAGTTAAGCCGCAATTATTAAATGACTATCCTTGAGTGATGACCCTATTATTATGAATACAGATTCAAAAAATGCATCAAGCGCTGCCTCTAAAGATGATAATGACGAAATTGATCTAATGGCGTTGCTATTTGCCATTTTACGTGGCTGGAAAATCATTGTCTTCTTTGCTGTAGTGGGTTTGATTATAGGGGTCTTGTATAGTAGATATGTCAATCCTACTTATAAATCTGATGCGCTTATTCAAGTTGAAGAAAAGTCTCAGGGCATCGCAGCGCTTGGTAGTGATATATCTGAGCTTATTGGATCTGAAGTTAGTAAGGCTCAAACAGAAGCAGAGCTCATTCGTTCGCGTATGATATTAGAGCCAGTTGTTAATACATTACATCTACGCATTCGGCTATCTGATCCTAATATTGGCGCGCTTGATAGAATAAAAAGCAGTAGTATCGATACTCAGGTAAATATACCTGAAGGTGTGTCACTGAGTACTAAAGATGGTGAAGTACAAATCAGTCAGTTCAACGTTTCACAAAACTATTTGAATCGTTCATTTATCTTAGCACGCTCTCCAACAGGGTTCGTGTTAAGCAATGGTTTTGACGAATTTAAGGGTCAAATTGGTAAAGCGCATCAATTTAGAGGGACGGATGGTGAGATTCAGGTCACCGTCAATGATCTTCCGGTTGATGGATACCCAGTTAATATCATCAAACAATCCCTTCAAACAACAACTGACCAAATAAATAGCGCGCTATCAGTCGTTGAAAAAGGTAAGCAAACGGGTATTATCCAACTGTCTATGACTGGATCAAATCAGCGGCAGACCAGCTTAATATTGAAACAAATCGTCTTATCCTATATTAACCAAAATCAATCTCGTGGATCTGAAGAGACGACTAAAACCATTAGCTTTATGGAAACGCAGATTCCAACATTAAAGAAAAGGCTAGAAGACTCTGAAACAATATTCAATGAGTTCCGTAAAAAATACGGCACCATCGATGTCAGTAAAGAAGCTGAACTTTTGTTAGGTGAAAACTCGCAAATCGATTTACAGCTTAATGAGCTTAAATTAAAAAAAGCAGATCTCACTACCTACTATACCGAAGAGCATCCATTGGTTGTACAGATCAATGAGCAACTTGCTGTACTTAATAGTAGAAAACAAGAGATAGATAATACAATTGCTGGTCTACCAGAGATACAAAGAGAGTTTTTAAAGCTATCAGCTGATACTGAGATTAATAGAGAAATCTATTTGACGCTGCTCAAGAATTATGAACAATTAAAAATCGTTAAGGCTGGTCAAATTGGGTACGCTCGTATCATTGATCTACCTATTAGTACCTTTAGAGCGATTGCGCCAAAGAAACTCCAAATTATGATATTGGCTATGCTTTTAGGAACAATGCTTGGCATAGCATTAGTATTACTCAAAAACCTGCTGAAAAACGTGGTCAAAGATCCGGAGCGCTTGGAAACCAAAACAGGCATACCGGTGGTTGCGACCATTCCGCGCTCACTTTTACTATCAAGATTAAATAAAAATAAAAAAAGTCCGCATCGTATGCTCGCTCATGTAGATCATGATAGCTTGAGTTATGAGGCAATCAAAAGTCTCAGAACCAACTTGGTATTCAGTTTGGCAACCAAAAGCTTAACCAAGCAATCTGGCAAAATCATCTTAGTAACTGGTGAGAGCCTAGGCGTTGGTAAATCTTTTATCACAGCTAACCTTTCAGAAGTATTCGCTCAACTCAATAAAAAGGTACTGGTCATAGATGGTGATATGCGTATGGGTGAGATGCATAAAATGTTCAATATCAGTCAAGATAATGGCCTAGCGGATTATTTGTCACAGGATAACAGTCGATTGGTCCCAGTCGATAGTGTCCAAAAAGATAATGAGCTCTTTAATCTAGGTATTTCCGATTTTATCCATCCTACGGCTATGGATCATATTGATTTTATACCGCGCGGCAAGCATCCGCACAACCCTGCATCACTACTGATGAATGATAATTTTGGTCAGCTAATAGCAGTGCTAAAGTCTCAGTACGATTATATCATTATCGACTCACCGCCAGTACTGGCGGCCTCAGATGCTATGGTGTTAGGTCATTATGCAGACAAAGTGCTAATGGTAACGAGATACGATGACTCAATAGAAGGGCAGTTGGTTTATGCTATCAAGCAGATGAATAAATCAAATGTACAAGTAGATGGCATTATTCTTAATGACGTACGGCAAGGTTTGATGAGTAAATACAGCTATCACTATAGTTATGCTTATGGGAATAAGTCTTAAGCAATCGTGAATTTTTAGAATTCTTCTCTCATGCATCTCTTTTGAATCGTTGGTGGTTATGTTTTCAAAATCAGTAACTAAAAATGCCTGTCCGCCGTTAAATCATAAAAATACGTGGCCCTCATACATCGCTGAGTATCTTTTATCACTACCGCGTGGTGTCAAGCGCACAGTTATGTTCAGTGCAGACTTTGCGATGTCATGTGTTTGCTTGTTTTTAGCGTTGTCCTTACGCTATGGCAATATCGCTCATCATATTAGCCCTGCCATATTATTCTTTTATGCCGCTATTCCTATCATTGGCTTGTATACCATTGGCTTCTATAAAGGGGTGGTTAGAGGTTTTCTTGATAACGTCATGGGCACTGTAGCCCAGTTATTTTTTGTCCTTATCATCATTTTTGAAATCATTATTTATCTAAACCCCTTGGAGAGTATACCGCGCTCTGTTCCAATCATCTTTTTGTTTCTGTATTTTATTTGGTTATGGAATAGCAGGCTGATTATTCGTGAGCTTTTGATGCGACGGTGGGGTCAGCATCGGTCGCACCTTAGGAATGAGGGTAGTTGTGATAATATCGTGATCTATGGCGCAGGTGAGGCCGGCAGGAACCTATTAAAAGGTCTAAGAAACTCGCACAATTACAATGTAGTGGCGTATGTTGATGATGATCGACAGCTCATAGGAGGGTATTTACTCGATAAAAAGATTTATGCTGCTCATGAACTTGAGTTTGTTATAAGAAAATATGACGTCGCGCAAGTCTTTTTAGCGTTACCTTCCGTCAACCATACGCAAAAAAGAAGAATTATAGAGAAGCTATCTGGTATTTCTATCAAGATTCAAGACTTACCGAGTCTTAAAGAGCTTGCTGATGGCAAAGTGACTGTTAGTAGTATGCGTAAAGTTGATATTTTAGACGTGCTGGATCGTCAAACAGTCGAACCGAACATGCATCTGCTGCAAAAAAATATTAGTGGTAAATGTGTGCTGGTCACGGGTGCAGGCGGCTCTATCGGTAGTGAATTATGTCGACAAGTAATCAAAAACCAACCAAAGTGCCTTGTGCTCTATGAGTCGTCCGAATATGCACTTTATAGTATCCATCAAGAACTCATAGCGTTGCAATCAAAGCATAACAGTTATCAGACTATTGACATCATCGCGGTGATTGGCAACGTCACCAATGAAGACAATCTATATAGAATACTGACACAACATCAAATAAAGACAGTGTATCATGCTGCCGCCTATAAGCATGTGCCTTTGGTAGAGCATAACCCTTTTGAGGGAGTCATTAATAACACCAAAGGCACGTATCACTGTGCGCGCGCTGCCATTGAAGCGAACGTTGAGACCTTTGTTCTTATTTCCACAGATAAGGCAGTGAGGCCGACCAATGTCATGGGCGCAACTAAGCGCTTGGCAGAGCTGGTCTGTCAAGGATTAAGCAAAACAAGCAATAGCACCTGCATTAGCATGGTACGTTTTGGTAATGTGCTTGGGTCTTCAGGCTCTGTCATACCTGTATTTACCAAACAAATCGAAGAAGGTAAATCTATAACAGTCACTCATCCTGATGTGACGCGTTACTTTATGACCATTCCTGAAGCGTCAAACTTGGTGATACAAGCAGGAGCAATGGCGACTGGTGGTGAGGTATTTGTCCTCGACATGGGTGAGCCGGTAAAAATCGTCGACTTGGCTCGTAGAATGATTCATCTCAGTGGTCATGAAACAAAAACCGCTGAAAACCCTGATGGAGATATAGAAATTGTCTTTACAGGACTACGTCCAGGAGAGAAGCTCTATGAAGAGCTGATCATCGGTGATGATAATGTAGAGGCGACTGACCATCCTTTGATTATGCAGGCGATGGAACATAGCTTTCCATTAAATGATATCGAAAACATTTTATTTGAGCTTACCGAAAAACAAAAACAGCATGATGTGAATTGGCTAAAAGCGCAGTTTAGGCAGTTTGTAGATGGTTATCAAGAAAGTTCCGAATCTGTATAGCGCTTAGAAGACGTATTAAAAATTAAGTTTGAAAACAAAATTCAGGCACATTACTAAAGGAATATTATGTTAGATATCAACAATATTAAAATTGCAGTAATTGGACTGGGTTATGTGGGTTTGCCATTGGCCGTTGAGTTTGGCAAGCAGCATACGGTAGTTGGTTTCGATACCAATGTTGATCGTATCACAGCATTGAATGCTGGTACTGATCACACTTTAGAAGTGAATGACAAAGAGCTGGCACAAGCAATACATTTAAGCTATAGCTCGGATATTGAATCATTAAAAGACTGCAATTTCTTTATTGTGACTGTACCCACACCTATCGATGCTTATAAACAGCCAGATCTCACGCCACTGATTAGCGCTTCAAAAGCGATTGGTAGTTTGCTGAAACAAAACGACATCGTGGTCTACGAGTCAACGGTATATCCAGGGGCAACAGAAGAGGTGTGTATTCCTATATTGGAAGAAACCTCTGGACTGACGTTTAACAAAGATTTTTATGCGGGTTATAGTCCAGAGCGCATCAATCCAGGTGATAAAGAGCACCGAGTCACCAACATCTTAAAAGTGACGTCAGGCTCTACGCCAGAGGCCGCCGACTTCGTAGACGCAGTTTATAACCTAATCATTACCGCTGGTACTCATAAGGCATCAAGTATTAAAGTAGCAGAAGCGGCTAAAGTTATTGAGAATACCCAAAGAGATGTCAATATTGCGCTTATCAATGAGCTAGCAGTTATCTTCAATAAAATGAACATAGATACTGAGGCCGTATTAGAAGCGGCAGGCACGAAGTGGAACTTTTTACCGTTTCGGCCTGGACTAGTAGGCGGTCACTGTATCGGTGTCGATCCTTATTATTTGACGCACAAAGCTCAAGCGATCGGCTATAACCCAGAGATCATACTCGCTGGTCGTCGTTTGAACGATAGTATGGGTGAGTATGTGGTCACGCAACTGGTCAAGAATATGATTAAAAAGCGCATCCAAGTTGAGGGTGCTAGAGTTTTAATATTGGGATTGAGCTTTAAAGAAAACTGTCCTGATGTACGTAATACTAAAGTCATCGATATCGTCCATGAGCTACAAGAATACAATATCGACGTCGATGTCTATGATCCTTGGGTAGCTGCTAAAGACGCTGAGCGAGAGTACGATATCACACCTATCTCTCAACCCACTTCAAATCAATATGACGCTATTATTTTAGCGGTCGCTCATAGCGAGTTCGTCGACATGGGAGTAGATCATATTAGACGTTTGGGTAAAGACAAGCATGTACTCTATGATTTAAAGTACGTCTTTGATAAAGAAGCCACTGATATTCGGTTATAAAATTTTTAAGAAATAAGGAAAAACTCATGACAGTGACAGCTTACCAAACAGTCAAAGATATGTTAGTTCAATCGCCTAAAACATGGCTCATCACTGGGGTCGCAGGGTTTATAGGTTCAAATCTGCTTGAGACTTTGCTACTCCTTGATCAAAAAGTAGTCGGTTTAGATAACTTCGCCACTGGTTTTCAACACAATTTAGATGAAGTGCAGGGATTGGTAAGCGACGCTCAGTGGCAAAATTTCACCTTTATAGAAGGTGATATCCGCAAACTAGAAGACTGCCAAGCAGCATGTGTAGGCATAGATTATGTCTTGCATCAAGCAGCATTAGGTTCAGTACCACGCTCTATCGCCAACCCTATTAATACCAATGACACTAATATCTCAGGCTTCTTAAACATGCTAGTGGCGGCTCGTGATGCTAAGGTAACTAGCTTCACTTATGCGGCTAGCAGCTCAACTTACGGTGATCATCCTGCCTTGCCAAAAGTTGAAGCCAATATTGGTAATCCCTTATCGCCCTACGCGGTCACTAAGTATGTTAATGAGCTATATGCTGATGTATTTGCTCGTACTTATGGCTTCAATACTATCGGTCTACGCTACTTCAATATCTTTGGTAAACGCCAAACACCTGATGGGGCTTATGCGGCAGTAATACCCAAGTGGACAGCAGCTATGATCGCAGGTGATGATGTATATATAAATGGCGATGGTGATACCAGCCGTGACTTTAACTTCATTGAAAATGCCGTACAGGCCAATATCTTAGCAGCCACTGCTAACGAAGAATCTAAAAATCAAATCTATAATGTCGCTGTAGGTGGGCGTACGACTCTGAATACTTTGTTTGCTGCATTAAAAGATAATTTGGCAGTTAACGGAGTGGATTATACTCAGGACGCTGTATATAGAGATTTTCGAGAAGGGGATGTGCGTCATAGTCAGGCAGATATTAGTAAAATACAGAGCGCTTTAGGCTATGCGCCTCAGTTTGAAATTATTCAAGGTATTGAGAAAGCGATGCCTTGGTATATTATAGTACTAAGTAAAAATGATAAATAAATGAAAAAAAACATAATGTTTGCTTTGTTAGCTAATATAGTTAATGCAGGTATTGCATGGCTAATGTTATTATTTTTGATTAGATTTGGGAATAACGAAGATATTGGTGTTTATAGCCTTGCACAAGCCCTTGCATTACCGATTCATTTATTCTTCACATTAAAGCTCAGAACTGTTCAGCTATCAGATGTGGATCAGGTACATAGTAATTCAGATTATTTTAATTCAAGAGTTATACTGGCTTTAATAAGTCTCTTAGCTACTATTATATTTGCTGTTATTATGTATAAAGGTGAGCATGATTATATAATTTCTGTTTCCGTTTTAGGGATTGGTTACTCAGCTATGTTGGTCAGAGAGTACTTTATATCTGTATATCAGATTAAAGAAAAAAATGAATATTTCTTTTATTCTAACATAATATTGGGATTAACTACTTTTCTGTCTTTCGTTGTTACTTACTTATCCTCTAAGGAGATTGTTTTAGCTATTGCCGCATTCTCCATCACTAGAGTATTTTGTTTATTAGTTGATTTAGTACTATTAAAAAAGTTTTTTCTAGATAATGTCATTTCCTATTTCAAAATATTTGATAAAAAACAGATATTTTCGTTATTCAAAATAGGCTTGCCGTTAGGTATAACTGCAGCCTTATCTTCTTTATTTACAACTATACCCAGAATAAAGTTGGAAGATATATCAGGTCTAGTGATATTAGGGGTATTCACAACGCTGATGTCTTTGATTGCATTTTTTAATTTATTTATGGGGTCATTTAGTCAAGCTCTGATTCCTAGACTTTCTTATCTTTATCGTTACTCTAGAAATAATTTAATAAAAGAAATATTTATATGGTTAGCTATATTAATTTTAGGACTAATGCTCTGTATTGTAATTACTTATTATAACTCTGCTTTGATATTAACTCTAGTATTTGGTAAGAAGTATGCTCAATATACAAATGAGTTTTTCCTTGCTATAGTCTCTGGATGTTTTCTATGTCTGTTTTATTACTCAAATATGATGTTAAATATACAAAGAAGTTTTAAGTCGCAAGTATATATATACACTATATGTGCAGTAGTATGTTTTGTGGTGTCTGCTTTATTAATACCAAGTATGCAGCTCAAAGGTGCTATCTATGTCTCAATAATTTGCTCGTTAGTAGGCATATTGATTTCAATGTGTGTTTTCCTAGCTAATCTGCGTAGGTTATAGTTCATCCTAAATAAAAAAATTATACTACTAGATATCTTGTGTAAGTCGTCGCTACCTTTTGAAACTCTTTTTGTCAAAGTAAATGAAATGATAGTTTTGTAAGAGGTTTAATAAAATAAAAAACGAAGATTGCTAATAATGAATGAAAAATCTATAATGCGCTCGTTTTATCTATCAGTATTGATATTTTTTTTAACTATCAACATTATTTTATTTAATAATGCAGGTTATTTTACGGGACTCAGTTTTTTTAATTTGTTTCCCTCGTTGTTATTATTAATAATTTATTTACTTTCAAAAATAGTGAATAAAAAAAGCATAGATTGGACTGCGATTGATAATATATTTATAGTGCTATTCTATGTATTTCATTTCAGCTATATATATTTATATTTCTTAGATATGTCTGAATATGATTCAGAGGTATTCTGGGATAGTAGATATATCTATCAATCTATATATTTTTTGACTATTGCTGCATCAAGTTTTCTTATAGGTTTTAATATTATTGTTAAAGACATAAGCTTGATATCAAAGGATAATAATAATTTTAATTACAAAAGTTTATACGACGTCAGTAAATTCTTCATTATTTTTGCGTTCTTATCTTTTTGGTTACCTATTGTATCAATAATATCTTTAGCTTTTTCAGATTATAAGTCGTTGATATCTGTAGGGGCAATTTCTCCAATTGGTAAGCTGTACTGGATTGGACAATATGTAGGGGTGGGTGCATTAGCAATATACTATATATCTCGAGTTAAAATTAATAAACCCTTAATAGGTGGCATCAGTAGTTATTTTGCTATTGCGTATATTCTAGGATATTTAGTAATTGGAGATAGGGGAGGGTTCATATTTTATGCTGTTATTCCTTTAATAATTTATAATATTTTTTATAAAAAAATAAATTTATTGAAAGGAGTTGTAATAGGGGTATCAGTACTATCTGTGTCATCAATTCTTGCCGTTTCACGCGTGAATTCCATATATAATCCTATAAAAGCATATGAAGCTTATAGTAAAACAGCTAGTAATAATATAATCGTCAGTGCGCTTGAAGAGTTTGGTAAAAGCTTTAAAACAATTCCATTGATAATGAGTTATATACCAGAACAGTATGATTATTGGTATGGTAAATCATACTATGAATCTTTATTGATTATTTTTCCTAATCTATTTGGAAATAGAGTTTCTGAAAGTATATCAACTTGGTTAACTGAGACCGCATTTGGAAAAGATACTTATGGTAGAGGTGGTTCAATTCTAATGGAAAGCTATGGAAACTTTGGCCTTTATGGCTCTGTATTATTTTTTATTATTTTAGGTCTTATAAGTGGAAAGCTTTACAATAAATATAAGTATTCTTCCAACATATATTGGATGATTGCTTATATAGCCTTTGTTGCCTCATTATGTATGTGGATGAGAAACTCTAGTGCAGTTGTATTAAGAACAGTTATTTGGTCTTTGCTGATGGTGTGGATAGCTATACATATCGCCCCATATCTTCCAATGAAAAAGGCTAAGATATGAAAGTATCTTTTTTTGACTTCACTTTAAATTTTGGCGGAGCCCCACAAGGAAGTTTATATTTAATGAAACGTTTACAAGATAAAGGATATGAGTGCAGTATCATAGACGTATTCGGCGTATCTGAGCAGTATAAAGCTAAGTCCTTAGAGTATAATTTGAATCATTTTGTACTATATTCAAAAAGTACAAATGTAACGATAGGTCATAGTAATCAACCCTTACTTAGAGCTTTTGGTTTTCTCAAACAAGCTTCCAACTTTTTTATTATTACCTTAAGACTGATTAATTATATTAGGATTAACAAACCAGATTTGGTTATTGTCAATAATGAAAAATCATTATTTTTTTCACATATAGCGAAGTTACTACTGAATTTTAAAATACTTTTTTATTTTAGAGGTGAAGGTACAGATACTCAGTTATCACCTAGATTGGTTAAAGCTATAAAAACTAAAGTAGACTATATGGTTGCTCACTCTAAGAATGCTGTCGATAATCTTTCTAGAGCAGGTATATCTAAAAATGTACTGGGTTATATCCCCAATTGTATTGAAAGTAGCAAATTTGAAACACCTGAGAAGTCTACTGATTTGCCAGTAAGTAATAAGTTTAAAATTATGCTTACAGCAGCACGACCAGTTAGAGAAAAAGGTCACCATATTGCTATTGAAGCATTGAACAAGCTAAAAATTGAAGGTTATGAAATCGATTTGTGGTTACCAGGTGCATCTCCCATAGGAGTAGATGATTCTTATATAAATTACCTGCATAATCTTATTATTAACTATGGACTAGATAATGATGTTCATTTTATTGGTTGGAGGGACAATCTTGTATCCGATATAGTTTCTTGTGATTTAGTTATTTTGCCTAGTCATACTGAAGGTTTTCCTAGATCCATCATTGAGTCTATGATTCATGGAGTACCTGTGTGTGCTACTCCGGTAGGTGGCATACCTGAAGCAATTAAACATATGGAAACAGGTCTATTATTTGAAGTCGATGATATAGATGGATTGAAGGAGTCTATAAAATTAATGATAAGCGATAAAGAGCTCTATAAGTCTATTTCTACAAGAGCGAAAGATTTTAGTAGATCATATTTTGACCCAAAGAATAATACCGATAGCATTATATCAGTAATAGAAAAAATATAAGGATTGTTTGAATGAGTTCTCAGCCTTTAGTGTCCGTAATGATGCCAGCATATAACGCAGAATATACAATTGATAAAGCTATTAAATCCTTACAGTTGCAGACTTACGAAAGCTGGGAGTGTGTCATTGTAGACGATGGCTCGATTGATGATACTGTAGCTATAATTAATTCTATCCAAGATGATAGAGTTAGGTTAATCAAACTAGAAAAAAATATGGGTAGAGGTTATGCGCGTCAAGTAGCACTTGATAATTGCTATGGTGAATATGTAGCTATGCTAGACGCAGACGATTGGTATTACAATGGTAAGCTACAAGCTCAAGTCGAAGCTTTTAACAAGTATCCTGAACTAGGCGTAGTCTCTTGTGGTATGGCAGTTACGAATACTACAGGAGATATTAGTGGTGTAAGATCTATAGGTGATAATCAAGTAAAGTTTTTTGATAAACCTACTACAGTGCCTGTTCCTCACGCTCCTAGTATGTACAGAAAATCTTTAGCTAAAAATATTCGTTATGACTCTAGATTTAAATTAGCACAAGATGTTGATTTCTTAAGAAGACTTTTGATACATGAGAAATATATGCTTCTTGATATTATTGGGTACGTATATGAAGAGCAACAATCTAACAGTCCTAAGAAAATTTTTAAAGGTTATTACTATAGTGCACGAGGGTATCTAAAATTTTTACCTAGTTTTCCAATAATCGCTGTATCTAAATCTACATTTGAAATAGCAAAATTAATAAGACTAATGGCTTATACCGTGTTAGGGATGTTCGATGTACTCATTGCGTCACGTTCTCTTAAGCCTACTCTCTTACAGCAAACAGAATTTAATGATCAACTAAAGAGTTTAGGTGAAAAAAAATGAAAGTTTTACACTTAATAAAAACAACAGTTGGAGCTACTTGGGCACTTCGAGAAATACAGGTGCTTATACGCCTTGGGTGTGAAATTCATGTAACTTTACCAAACAAAGAAGGTCTTTATAAGGACTACAAAAAAGTAGGTGCTCACGTTCATATACTTAATGTCGATATAGCTTCATTTATAAAATCACCACTAAGCTTTGTAAAAGCAGTAAAATGTCTACGTAAACTAGTTTCAGAGGTTAATCCAGATATTATTCATTCTCACTTTGTTGGCACTACCTATTTTATGCGTCTAGCATTGGTTGGTATTCCTATAAGGCGAATATTTCAAGTGCCAGGCCCTTTGCATCTTGAAAAGACTATTACAAGAAAAATTGATATCAGTTTAGCGAATAAATATGATTATTGGATACCGACTTGCCACTTATCAAAAAAATACTATTTGCAAGAAGGTATTGCTCAAGATAGATTGACGACTATTTTTTACGGTTCAGACGTATCAGTATTTGATCACAATCAGCCAAAAGGAAGGCTGAGAAGTGAGTTAGATATTTTAGATGACACTAAGATTATTGGTATGGTTGCTTTTGTTTATCCACCCAAAAAATGGTTAGGGCAAAATCGAGGACTAAAAGGGCATGAAGATTTAATTGATGCCATGAGCATTGTCATAGAGCAACGTAATGATGTGGTATGTGTTATCGTTGGTGGTGCTTGGGGTGATTCAGAAGATTATTATAAGCAGGTGGTTGAGTACGGCAAAAACAACCTTGGAGATAAAGTTTATTTCTTAGGAACACGCACAGACGTTCCTAGCTTATACCCGGATTTTGATATTGCTGTTCATCCTTCGTTATCAGAAAATCTAGGAGGAGCAGCAGAATCCTTATTAATGGGTGTTCCTACCATAGCTACAAACATTGGTGGTTTTCCAGATATTGTAAAAGAAAATGAAACTGGCTGGTTAGTACCATCAAGCAATCCAGAAAGTCTCGCTCAGAAAATATTAACAGTATTAGATGATTCTAAGAATGCAAATCAAGTAGCGAATTTTGGTAAACAAGAAATGCTAAGAGAACTAGATGTTAATCATACTGCAGCCCAAGTTTTTGATTTTTATAAATACATAATGAGTATTTGAAATGCTGAAAAGACTTTTTGATATCACTGCTGCGACTACAGTTTTAGTCTTGTTATCTCCGGTATATGCGATCACTGCTTATAAAGTCAGCAAGAACTTAGGATCACCAGTCCTGTTTCGTCAGACTCGTCCTGGCTTAAATGGCAAACCTTTCGAGATGATTAAATTTCGGACTATGAAGGATGCGATAGATACAGCAGGTAATCCGTTACCTGATAGCGAGCGTCTGACTTCTTTTGGTCAAGCATTACGCAATAGTAGTCTGGATGAGTTGCCTGGGCTATGGAATGTACTAAAAGGCGATATGAGTCTAGTCGGCCCGCGTCCGTTATTGATGGAGTATCTACCACTATACAATAAATCGCAGAAACGACGCCATTTGGTCCGTCCTGGTATTACAGGATATGCACAAGTAAATGGACGTAATGCTATCGGCTGGGATAAGAAATTTGAGCTAGATACGTGGTATGTTGATAATCAGTCGTTATGGCTTGATATTAAGATATTATTTAAAACGGTGAAAAAAGTATTGGTCAAAGATGGTATCAGTGCCGATGGTGAAGCCACCATGAGTAAGTTCACAGGCTCCAAGAATAATCCTATTGTAGAAAACAGCCATGAGTGAAGTCTTTGCGGTGTATGGGGCTTCAGGTTGTGGGCGCAGTCTTATGCCAGTCGCTGCTGAGCAGTTAAATAGTTTGGGGAATATGAGCCAAATTGTATTTATTGACGATGCATTATCTCAAGACTCTAGCGTGAATGGCTATGTTGCCATGAACTATGAGAGATTTAAAATTTTAGAACATGATAACAAATCAGTCCTCATAGCCATTGCGAATAGTAGTATTCGTCAGGTAATTGCAGATAAATTAATTAAAGATGGTATTTCACTGTGGACAGTGCAGGGAGCAACTACTCTGATTATGGACGAAGTTAGTATCAGTGCAGGAGCCGCGCTCAGTCCATTTGTTACTATCGCTGCTAACGTGACGATTGGTAAATGCTTTCATGCCAATTTATATAGCTACGTCGAGCACGACTGCATCGTTGGCGATTATGTTACCTTTGCACCTAGAGTCAGCTGTAACGGCAATATTCATATCCATGATCATGCCTATATTGGGGCAGGAGCGGTAATTAAGCAGGGTACACCTGACAAGCCATTGGTTATTGGTAAGGGCGCTATCGTTGGGATGGGTGCAGTAGTGACCAAAGATGTACCCGCTGGGACGGTAGTGGTCGGAAACCCCGCACGTCCACTTCTTAAACAATAAAAGACACTCCGTCATTCATCATAAAACTACTGAGACATCTATGCTAAACACCCCATTTTCACCTTGGCCCAATTTTACTCAAATCGAGGCCGATGCCGTCAGCCGAGTATTGTTGTCCAATAAGGTCAACTATTGGACAGGGCAAGAGTGTCGTAAGTTTGAGTCCGAGTTCGCTGAATGGGCAGACAGTGACTATGCGATTGCTATGGGTAATGGTACTTTGGCATTGGATGTTGCCTTGCAAGCGTTAGATATTGGTGTGGGTGATGAAGTGATTGTGACGCCGCGCACCTTTATCGCTAGTATCTCATCAGTGATTAATGCGGGAGCAACGCCTGTTTTTGCCGATGTTGATGAAGCAACGGGTAACATCACGCCTGAATCGATTGCTGCGGTATTGACGGAGAAAACCAAAGGCATCGTCTGTGTCCATTTGGCTGGCTGGCCTTGTGATATGGATGGCATCATGGCGCTGGCAGAGCAGCACAACTTATATGTCATTGAGGACTGTGCGCAGGCTCATGGCGCACTTTATAAAGGCCGTAGCGTTGGTAGTATTGGTCATATTGGTGCTTGGAGCTTTTGCCAAGACAAGATCATGACCACAGGTGGTGAAGGTGGTATGGTCACCACCAATGATGAACAGCTATGGCGCAAAATGTGGGCGTACAAAGACCATGGCAAAAGCTATGCGGCCGTCTATGAAACTGAGCATCTACCTGGCTATCGCTGGCTACATGAGAGCTTTGGCACCAATTGGCGCATGACTGAGATGCAAGGCGTAATCGGCCGTATTCAGTTAGAGAGAATGAGCGATTGGACTGCCAAGCGCACTGTCAATGCGTACGCTATATTGGATGCATGTACTAAATGGGAAGCAAAAAAAGGCTATCTTTCAGTACCGAGGTTAGAGGTTTCTTCTCTATTTTCGGATTCTAAACATGCCTATTATAAACTCTACGTTTATGTACAGGCAGAGAACCTACCTGATGACTGGTCGCGCGACCGTATTATCACAGAGATTAATGAGCAAGGCGTGCCTTGTTTCTCAGGTTCAGCTTCTGAAGTTTATTTAGAAAAAGCATTCGATAATACAGGTTTACGCCCGGAGCCTAGATTGTCAGTGGCAAAAAAATTGGGCGAGACCAGCTTGATGTTGTTAGTTCATCCTACGCTTACAGCGGCAGAGATAGAAAAAACAGTAAAAGCGATCGATCTTGTATTCACTAAAATACATCAATCAGAAGCCTAAGGTTTCAGCGGCTTCTGAGTATCAAGTTTTATCACACGCTAGGATTTTTTAGCGTACACAGGTACAATATTACTATCAGTCAAAGGTTGACGACACAAAAGGCAGGCACGCAAGTATTGGCGAGCGCTGTCTTTATTTTTTTATACCGCCCCCTCTATTGGAGTTCATATGTCTATCGAGTCTACTGCCCAAGAGTCAGCCATCGTTTTGGACGGCAAAGCACTTGCCAAACAAATAGAAGAGCAACTACGTACACGCGTAGATGCCATTAAGGATAAAACTGGACGTACACCGAGCTTGGCGACGGTTTTGGTCGGTGACGATCCAGCGTCTGCAACTTATGTCCGTATGAAAGGTAATGCCTGTAAACGAGTTGGTATGGATTCTATTCGGGTCGAGATGCCGAGCGAAACGACGACCGAACAGCTGATGGCAAAGATAGATGAGCTGAACAATAACCCTGATGTACATGGCATTTTGCTTCAGCATCCAGTGCCCGAGCAAATTGATGAGCGCGCCTGCTTTGAGCAGATTGACTTAGCAAAAGATGTCGATGGCGTGACTTGTTTGGGCTTTGGTCGTATGGCGATGCAGCAGTCAGCGTATGGCTCATGCACGCCTCAGGGTATCATGCACCTATTGGCGCATTACGACATCGAGCTATCAGGCAAAGAAGCGGTTGTCGTTGGACGCAGTGCCATCTTGGGTAAGCCGATGGCAATGATGCTATTGAATGCCAATTGTACCGTTACTATCTGTCATTCAAGAACTGAAGACTTGGCCGCTCATATTAAGCGCGCAGATATTGTAGTTGGGGCAGTTGGCGTGCCAGAGTTGATTAAAGCAGAGTGGATCAAAGCAGGGGCAGTCGTCATCGATGCAGGTTTCCACCCAACAGAGAACGGCGGTGTCGGCGATATCGAAATGCAAGGTATGGAAAACATCGCCAGCGCTTATACCCCTGTACCAGGCGGTGTGGGTCCAATGACTATTAATACACTCATTCGCCAAACGGTTGATGCGGCTGAAAAATCAGCAGGTCTGAGCAACGATGAATAGCCTAGCCAGTTATTAATAAGGCTAGTTTATTAATACGAAAAAAGGCTACTGTTGGTAGCCTTTTTTTGTGGAAGCTTAAATGTTATGGTTCGTTACTCGAATTGATATGGCAATCAAAGAACCTAAGGTCGTTTTTCTTAATTGGATTAGCGTAAGAAAAATAGGCTGCCTGTCAGATTTGGCTCGGTAAATGTACGGGTGTGGGGGTGTTGTACATCCAAATATGAGTGGTGTCTTTATTACCCAATGCACCCTCAAAGCTCCAGCCCCAAGTCAAGAAAGAACCGTTTTTGGAATTACTAATACCGTTTTGAGAGCTCGGTTTTTCATGAGCAATCAGATGCATGATACCCACGGCCATGGTGTCAATATTCTTTAAATGAAGCAGTTTATTGGTAGGCTCATCCAAATTGTTATAGACAGTTTTGCCAGTGCTATCGGTCTCACCAAATGCGCCCCAAGCGTAGACAATGCCATTGGCTTTTGAGTCAGTACCCATCGATACGTTGTCTAATAATGCATAGCTGGCATGACCATTTGCATAAATGCGGCGAACTTCCTTATTAGTAAACCAAGGCAGTTTGGTCGGTGTGACAATAATGTCTGCCCACGCATCTTTGGTATCTCTGAACGCTTGGCCGTTATAGCCTAATTGACTGGTATCATTCAATCCCCAACCGTAAACGGATTCTGTATTGGTCAAGGCAAGGACGTGGTCGCGACCAGCAGCAAGCTGAATGATTTTTTCTTTATAGTGAGTCGCATTGGATTTAGTAGAATTATTATCAAGAACCTGTATACGTGTAGGTGTGGAATGGATATTGAGACAAGAGTTGGTTGCGGTACAGGTTTTGCCGTCTCCAAGATTGGCGTAAGCATCGCTGCCCCAACCCCAGACCTCACCTTTATCATCCAAAGCATAAGAACTATTAGCACTAGCGACCACTTGTACAATGTGTCCGACATCATTTGCGTTAGAAAAATCTACACGAATAGGGGTGCTGCTAGAAGCACTTGAGCCCGTACCCAGTTGTCCTTGAGTATTGGCACCAAACGACCAAACACTACCATCTTTGGTAAGTACCAAGTTGTGCTTATAACCTGCCGCTACCATGACTGCATCATCAATACCTGCAATAGGACTGATATCGAGGCGGCAATCTTCGATTTCTCTGCAGTCATCGCGACCTATTTCCCCGCGACCCAATTGACCGTACTTATCAGCACCCCAGCTATAAACCTGACCCTCTTGATTGATTGCCAGTGAATGGTTTTGATTATAATTGATAGAAATCAGATTTTTTGGCGCATGGTTTACGATCATGGGGGTGTCTGGATGACCTATCACATCGGTCGTTTTGGTCGTCAAACTAAGACCAATTTGACCATAATTGTTGCGTCCCCAAGCATAGAGTTGCCCATCGCGTAACGCTCCAGTATGCGAGCCTCCTGCGGCGACCGTGTTACCAAGATACAGGGTTTTGGTTGAGCGCATCATATTGCCCGCATTGTCGGTGGCCTCTAACGTTAACTTGTTATTGCCTAAGGACAACAAAATTCGATCGTCAAAGTACCCTTTAGCATCGACTGTTAATGTTTGCGCGGGTGCTTCATTTAGCGCGTAAGTCAAAGACTTTATACCACTGCTATCCTGTACCTGTCCCGAGACAAAAACGGCAGCCACGGCAGTATAGCCATCCACAAACCCACTATCAGTCGTTAGTAACGGCGGTGTCCTATCAATAACCGTTATAGCGGCAACTGTATCAGAGTCATGGCCACAAGCAGTCAAAAGCAAGGCTATGACAACCATTGCCATTGCCTGCATGAGAGAGGATGAACGCATAAAAACCTTAATAGAGGTGAAGCACTATCATGTCAAAAACTAGAGGGGCAAGTAAGGCAAAAGTAAGTCTGATGCCTAGTTTTTGACATGATAGGATGTGAGTGATAGCAAGCCATTAATAATAGCGATGAATCATATTATAAGTAAGAATCATTATCAATTAAAAACAGCTTCTTTGACGAAACTGTCTTCTTTCAAAATGGTTATAACTTGTGTTTGAGCATAAGTTATAACCATTTTAATCGCTTAAAATTATAATACAGATAGCCACACAACGAACCGATAAAGATCATAATAACCAAATAGGAATACTTCCAGTGTAATTCAGGCATAAAGTCAAAGTTCATGCCGTAAATACCAGCGATAGCCGTTGGTACCGCCAAGATACCTGCCCAAGCAGCAAGCTTACGTACCACCTCGTTTTGTCCCATATTGACCATGGCCATATAGGTATTCATCACCACGCTCAGCATCTCATTAAGACCATTAATCGCATCCAAAGAGTGCAAAAGATGGTCATTGACATCGCGAAAATAAGGTTTGGCCGCCTGAGAAAAACCAGACACCAGCTCGCTTTTTTTATGATTGATAAAAAAGCTACAGATATCTTGTACGGGCAAAATAATAGCGCGCATGTGGACCAGTTGCGATTTCAACTCATAAAGATTTTTTAACGTACCTTTATCAAACTCGTAGGTAAATACATAGCGTTCTTGCTCCCGCAAATAGCGACCCAAGCGATCCGTGATCGGCATATAGTTATCCACGATAAAATCGAGAATAGCATGTAGCACAAAGATTGGACCCATGCGCAGCTTTTCAGGACGACGGTGGCAATGCTCGCGGACAGGCGCGTAAGAGTTCGATGGACCGTTACGAATAGTAATCAGGTAATTTTTACCCATAAATATCGCTGTGGTGCCATAGCGAATAATGTTGTTTTCAAGCTTCGCCGTACGCAGCACGACAAACACCATGTCATTGTCATAGTTTTCAACTTTGGCGCGCTGATGGTCGGCGAAGGCATCTTCGATAGCCAACTCATGCAACTCAAATGCTTCTTTAACTTTGACCATGGTTTCTAAGCTTGGGTCATAAAGACCCAACCAAATAAACTGACCGTTATTGCTCAAAGCACGACTGACGTCAGTGAGCGCGACTTGATCCAGTTTTTGGCCCGTTTTACGCGAATAAGAGTAGCAGTTAACGACTTCTCCAGAGCTGGATAAGTCAATATCTTCATAACGCTCTGAGTCTGGATCATAGACAGTCATCGTCTCGATCGTTTCCTCATTTGTGGCATCTGCATCGCCATAGATATAACTGTCGTCATTATCTAAATAAAGATGTTTGTCATTCATATTGGCGTGAATACGAGTGACATTGGAGTTAGGTGCAATACGCGCTGTTTCTTTAATCAACGGATCGTTATTGTTTTCCATACACCCTCCCTTAATAAAGTAAAAGGTCTGTAATAATCAAAACTTATAATTTGAGCTACTAAAGTGCATAGCTTTTCAATGTTTCAATATCAACTAAACTTAACAAGCTTTCATGACAAGCTTCGAGCTTTATTTGCGGTGCAATATCGAAATCTAGCGCTTCAACCCAGCGTAGGGCACAAATACACCAGTAATCTCCAGGCTTAAGACCAGCAAAGCCATATTCTGGCAAAGGTGTAATCAGATCATTGCCGCGACTGGCAGAAAAGTTTAAAAACTCACTGGTCATTTTGGCACAAACGGTATGCTGACCGACATCATGGTTGCCAGTGTGACAAAAGCCGTTGCGATAGTAGCCAGTAAGCGGGTCAAAGCAGCAGCTGGCAAGCGCTGTCCCTAGTACATTGGTTTGGTTGTTGGCTGGGTTTGGGTGATAATCAGACGACATGAGGCTTCCGAGATAAAAATATGCGTTAGTGTAACATGAGTCTGGGTTGAAGGCGCTGTTCTAAACACTTTGATAGTATTCTTTACACGCAAGATTAACCTTAATTAAATTCATACGATATGAGGCATTTCAATCATCTGGTCTGTAACATTGAAGAGAATCAATTAGATAGTGATTGTGGCGAATTGTCACTAGGCGAACCCAAACTGCTATGCTAAACTAAAGCGTAAAGTGCCTTGGCGGTTTATCAAGCTCTATTAGCTTATCGCTATTTATCGGCGTATAAAAATACTCGTCTTATCATTCTAAATTATACTTATTACTCACCCTTTTGCGGCTACCTAGTTTGTTTATATATAATTGGGTCAATGATGTTGCGTGTTAAAAAATAAAAAGTACTACGCATTATTGCCATTATAAAGACAAATTTTTAGTACCGCATTAGCATCGCGTTTTTTGGTAAGCGCTACGCCAAACAAGGATTTATTGTGTCTGTCAGTTCTGATTCTGCAAAACTCGCCCAGTCAAATACTACCAATCAAACGGTAACGCATCCTGCTACAAGTGATGCTATATCCAATCAAAACCGCTCTTTTAGCAACTTTGCCAATGACGTTGCCAATAGTTGGTTACTGCCTGATGGGGTGGTGGACGTGTTGTTTGAAGATGCTCATAAGCAAGAAGTGCTTAGACATCGATTGACTCAGCAGCTCATTACACATGGCTATCAGCTGGTAAATCCGCCAATGATTGAATTTACTGAGTCTTTGTTAAGTGACGCCTCAGAAGATTTGAAGCGTCAAACTTTTAAGATTATTGATCAGCTTACAGGTCGCTTAATGGGTGTACGCGCTGATATCACGCCGCAAATTTTGCGTATTGATGCGCATTGGGGCGGTACTGGTATTGCCAGATACTGTTATGCCGGTGATGTAATTCATACCTTGCCTTCTGGGCTTTTTGGCTCGCGTACACCATTACAGCTTGGTGCTGAGATATTTGGCTGCGCGTCACTTGCGGCAGATATCGAGCTTATCGATGTGTTATTCACTATGGTGAATACGCTAAATATGAGCGCTGCTCTACATATTGATTTGGGTCATGTGGCCATCTTTAAGCGCTTGGCTCAGCTGGCGCAGTTGCAAGACGTCGATACCGAACAGTTGATGCATTTATATGCCAATAAAAACTTACCAGAGCTAAAAAGAGTCTGTCAGAACTTGCCAATGGGTGATGATTTTTACGTCTTAGCACGCTTTGGTCATGATATTGACAACCTACTGGCCAAGTTGTCTGCCACTGCACAACAGGACCGCCAGATTGTAACGGCAATTGACGAGTTACAACGACTAAAGACTCATTTACAAGAACAGTGGCAATGCGCAGTAAGTATCGATGTGACAGAGTTGTCAGGCTATCATTATCACACGGGCATCATCTTCAACGGTTATATTAATAGTGAAACCCAGCCACTGGTTCGTGGTGGTCGTTTTGATGGTATGCAAAGTGGCAGTCAAGTAGCAGGACATCAGCCACGTGACGCTACTGGTTTTAGTATGGATGTCAGTCGTTTACTGGCTCATACTCAGCTTAGTGCGCCAACCATTGTATTGGTGGATTATGAGGCATCACAGACCATTGACGATGAGCAAAAACAGCTACTATTGCAACAAGTTGAGAGTTTGCGTCAGCAAGGTTATCGCGTCACTGTGCCATTAAATGCAGAAGACCGTCCCACCAATGTGACGCATCAGCTCAATCTTGTGAATGATCAATGGCAACTACAGACCTTGTAAGCACAAAATAGGTGGGTGCTTAAGGTCTGGTTGAGTCATTGATTGACCAAATATACACCAAATATGATTCATTAATTTCGAAGTTATTATGAATTTTTGACGTTATAAACGTTACTGTTATTAAAATTATCGTGGTTTTTAAACCATTATTGCACACCTCAATACATAAAGGTAAGGATTGATCATGGGTAAGAATGTCGTAGTTTTGGGTAGCCAATGGGGCGATGAAGGTAAGGGTAAAATCGTTGATTTACTTACCGAAAAAGCATCAGCAGTTGCTCGCTTTCAAGGCGGTCACAACGCAGGCCATACTTTGGTTGTCGATGGCAAAACCACTGTCCTACATTTAATCCCATCGGGCATTTTGCGTGAAGGCGTCACTTGTTTTATCGGTAATGGCGTGGTGTTAGCACCTGACGCATTATTGAAAGAAATGAAAGAGCTTGAAGACAACAATGTGCCAGTCCGTGAGCGTCTACGTATTTCACCTAATTGCCCACTTATCATGCCGTATCACGTCGCGCTTGACCAAGCACGTGAAGCCAAGCGCGGTACTGGCAAAATCGGTACCACAGGTCGTGGCATTGGGCCTGCATACGAAGACAAAGTGGCTCGTCGCGCCATTAAGCTTGCTGACTTATTCCGTGAAGATTTGGAAGAAAAGCTACGTAACCTAATCGAATACCACAACTTCCAATTAACGCAGTATTACAAAGTCGACGCAATTGATTTTGATGAAACGTTTAAGCTTTGCCAAGAGTGGAAAGCTGAAATCACTGGTATGGTCACTGATGTTACTGAAGATTTGAATCAGTTACGTCTTGCTGGCAAAAACCTGATGTTTGAAGGTGCTCAGGGCACTCTACTAGATATCGATCATGGTACTTATCCGTTTGTAACCAGCTCAAGCGTAACCGCTGGCGGCGTATCAACGGGTACAGGTATTGGTCCATTATATTTAGATTACGTACTTGGTATTACCAAAGCCTATACCACCCGTGTTGGTAGTGGTCCGTTCCCAACCGAATTGTTCGATGACGTTGGCGCGCATTTGGCCAAAGTTGGTCATGAGTTTGGTGCAACGACTGGTCGTGCGCGTCGCTGTGGTTGGTTTGACGCCGAAGCATTACGCCGTGCCGTAGTACTGAATTCACTGTCTGGTATCTGCTTGACCAAACTTGACGTATTGGATGGTTTAGAAGAGTTGCTCATTGGTGTGGGTTATAACCTACCAGAAACTGAGTGTGCAGGTGCTCACGATGCAGAATTTTATGAGTCAGTCACGCCAAAATATGAGACGCTGCAAGGCTGGAGTGAGTCAACGGTTGGTATCACTAACTATGATGATCTGCCAGAAAACGCTAAGACATATATCAAGCGTATCGAAGATTTGATCGGTTGTCCTGTTGATATTATCTCAACGGGTCCTGATCGTTCTGAGACAATCTTATTACGTGACCCATACGACGCGTAATAATATTTACGTTGAGGTCCATATATATGGACTCCAAAAACCCCAGTGCCGAGCACTGGGGTTTTTGTTTGTGTGAGATATCATGACTTTATGGGCAGTTTGTGCCTACCGAGTTTACTTTTATGCAAGATACAATCATAAATTAACCCTATCATTTGTAGTCTTAATCATTATAATAGGCAGCAATCCTATATTGGCCAAGTTGGCGCTCATTTTTTTGATTGCCAAGCCATAAGTCGATTGAATCGAGACATGCCAATATAGTGGCTACAGACAAAACAAAGCAGTAACTATTTCATTTATTATTTATTAGGAGCTTTTCATGGCTAACGAACGTACTCTATCTATCATCAAGCCTGACGCTGTTGCTGGCAACCACATCGGCGCTATCTACAGCCGTTTTGAAGAAGCTGGTCTAAAAATCGTTGCAGCAAAAATGCTACAACTTGATGATGAAAAAGCAGGCGGTTTTTACGCAGAGCACGCAGAGCGTCCGTTTTACAATGATCTAAAATCGTTCATGATGTCAGGCCCAGTATTGGTATCAGTATTAGAAGGCGAAAACGCCATCGCTAAGCATCGTGAAATCATGGGTGCAACCAACCCTAAAGAAGCCGCTGAAGGCACTATCCGTGCAAACTTCGCTAGCAGCATCGATGAAAACGCTGTTCATGGTTCAGATTCAGCTGAATCAGCCAAACGTGAAATCAGCTATTTCTTCAATGATGATGAAGTATGTGCACGTACGCGTTGATAGCGGCAATTATTGATATGGCTATTGTTTGATTTAGTCCTTATTAATAATTAGTTTCGTAAAACGGCTTATATCTTATGGGTATAAGCCGTTTTAACGATTATAATAATGACTGGTTTCATTGAAATTAGTGCTTTTCTCCCTCATTATTATATTTCACTAGCGTTATCAATCCCTTAGCAGTATAACTTTATTGAGTTTTTATCATCTAGGATACGAATCAATAAAGCCTGCGCTGATAACGGATTGCTCATGCATCGCATACAGCAACGTTTATATTAATAATTGCATCGATCATTCACGTTCATGCAAAAAGGTTACCTATTATGTCAACTGTACAAACACCGACCCAGCATATTCCTGCGAAGCTTACAGATAGCATCAAATTGGTAGATGAGGCGCTGGCAAAAACCAATCTACTCGGCATGACCCAAGCGCAACTTGCTGATTACTTCAAGAGTATCGGCGAGAAGCCATTTCGTGCCACTCAGGTTATCAAGTGGATATACCAGCATGGCGTGACAGATTTTGAGCAAATGACCAATTTGAGCAAATCATTGCGTGACAAATTATCACTCAATGCGTGTGTCGTTCCACCTAAAGTGATTCACCGTCAGTACAGTGATGATGGCACGCGCAAATGGGTGTTTGAAGTGACGGGCGGCTCGTTGGTTGAGACCGTATTGATTCCAGCAGATGATAGTAAGTTGAACGGCCGCAAGACATTGTGTATCTCTTCACAAGTGGGCTGTGCACTAGACTGTAGTTTTTGTAGTACAGGTAAACAAGGGTTTGAGCGTGACTTGAGTGCGGCTGAAATTATCGGTCAGCTTTGGGTTGCCAATGCCTCTTATATGACAGATGAAAATGACAGTTTAGAAAACGTTGACCACAGTTTATGGGAAAATAACGTGACCAATGTTGTAATGATGGGTATGGGTGAGCCACTATTGAACTACAAACCAGTGGTTGGTTCAATGGAAATCATGCTGAGCGACCATGCTTATGGCTTGTCAAAGCGCCGTGTGACGTTATCGACGTCAGGCGTCGTACCAAAAATGTATCAGTTGTCACAAGACATTGATGTGGCTTTGGCTATCTCATTACATGCACCTAATGATGAGTTGCGTAATGAATTAGTGCCTATTAATAAAAAATATCCGTTAGATGAGCTGATCGCTGCTGCAAAAAACTACGTCTATGACGTCAATCCGCGCCACAAAAAACATGTGACGATTGAGTATGTGATGCTTGACGGTGTCAATGATAGCAATGAGCACGCAAAGCAGCTGGTTGCCTTGTTGGACGGGTTGCCAAGCAAAATCAATCTGATTCCATTCAATCCGTTCCCGCATGCGCCGTATGATAAGTCAAGCAACAACCGTATCCATGCGTTTAGCAATATCTTGAGTGAAGCTGGTTTTGTTTGTACCATTCGCCAAACTCGTGGTGATGATATCGATGCCGCTTGTGGCCAATTAGTAGGGCAGGTCGCTGATCGTACTCGCCGCTCGGCGGCTTGGCAACAAAGTATCAAAGACCGTGAAAGTGTTTAAGACGTGTTTGTGCACTACATAATCTAAAAGGGTACTTTGTGTACCCATAGCCACTGATAAATAACCGATATAGGATATTAGTTGTCTTCTATCTATCACAACGGTAATAAAAATGTATCAATAATGACAAGTAATGCAGAGTACAGCAATTAATCACAACTAAATTGTACTTATAGGGGCTAAATCTATTAAACTGATGCCTCGAGGATCGAACGCACTGAATCACAGTTTTATGATGGCGGCTATGATGACTTCTAAAAATTCTTGTCAGTTCAAATATCAAAAACCATTTTCTCAAGATTATAAAGCGTCACATATAGTGACAGTTCAAACAGCGTTGCCAAAGCGTATGGTACTGGCGACAACCCTAGCAGGACTGCTAATGGCTGGTTGCCAAAGTACGCCTACCAACGATTTGACTGGTAGTACTTCCTATCAAACGTCAACGCGTCCCAACGACAACCGTAACTTAGACAAACAAGAAATTGCCCGCGTACGTACCTCACTTGCCGCGCAATATATCCGAAAAAACGAGCTTGATACGGCACAGCAGCAGCTTGAAAAAGCCTTTGCTGCTGATAGCCGTTACGCGCCAGCCTATGATATGATGGGCGTTTTGCTGCAACAAGAGGGCAGCAGCATCAATCTTCAAAAAGCCGATCAATACTTTAAAAAAGCGATTATGCTTGATAAAGAGTTTGTGCAAGCCAACAATAATTATGGCGTTTATTTGTCACAGACCAAACGCTATCGTGAGGCTGCTTCGCAGTTTGAGATTGCAGGTGCTGCATTAGGGTATGAAGGTCGTATTGGCGCTTTGGAGAACTTAGGGCGTACCTACCTTCAGCTGGGTGAGCGCGATGCTGCTGCTAAAGCTTTTTTACGTGCGCTCGATGGCAATCGAAATAGTATCATTGCTCATATCGAGCTGGTAGATTTGTTGCTGGAGCAACAGCGTGTCCCACAAGCACAAAGGCTTTATGATGAAACATTGATATTGGTACAGGGGCAAGGTATTAGCCCGCGCTTGCTAATGCAAGGCATTAAACTGGCTGCTGCGCAAAATAACATAAAAACCCGCCAGCAATTGGCACAGCAACTTTTATCCGCTTATCCACTAAGTGATGAAGCAAAACAACTTAAGATTTGGCTTAATAATCCAGAGGCACCATGGAAATGACCACCCCATCATCAAACACTCAATCTAACGCTCAGGGATCATTTGGTGCTACGTTGCAGCAAGCCCGTAAAAATAAAAAAGTCAGTATAGATGAGGCAGCGGCTGAGCTATTTATCTTGAAGCGTCATTTGCAAGCTTTAGAGAATGAGAATTTCTCTGATTTGCCACAACCAGCGTTTGCGCGTGGTTTTGCCATCAATTATGCCAAATATTTGGGCTTGGATCCGATAAAGATTGCTAGCAGCTTTGATGCTGCTTATCCTAATGAACTGAAGGTGCAAGCGTCAAATAGTACAGACACGCCGCTGCGTCCAATGGGTACATTACAGCGTGACACGCACAATCGTATTCGTTTCAATCCTTTACTGATTTTAGCGGTTATTGGGGTTATTATATTAGCCGTATTTTTATTCCGTATGGTCAGTAATGCAAGTAAAGAACACAATGAAGAGCCTGTATCTACAGTCGAAGACATTTCAGCCAGCGAACAAGCGCAAGGTGCGGCGATCAGCAATACTAGTGGTATTGGCTCTTCGGGCTCGGCACTCAATTTGGGTGATGCCAATGCAAGTGAAGCTGCTTTAGTCGTCACCGTGACTGATACAGCCAACGTGACGATTATGGATGCCGCTGGTAATGATCTTATGACAGGTGCCCAAACCTCTGGTAGTTATAATTTGTCAGGTACGCCACCATTTAATGTGCAAATTGACAATATCGATAATGTCAGCTTAATGCTTGATCAAGAAACAGTTGCTTTGGACACTTACGCCACTGATAAAAAAGCCAGCTTTGAGCTTGCGCCTTAACGGTAGCGCTGTGCTTGCCAGCTATTAAAAGCTCTCGTTATTGTATTTTTTCTTTGTTTTTTCGCTCCAAATAAAGGGTTAGTCTATGTCAACGTCAGCGCCTATTAACCGTCGTCTTACCAAAAAAATATATGTCGGTGATGTCGCGATTGGTGGTGATGCGCCGATTAGTGTACAAAGCATGACCAATACAGATACCTGTGATGTGGCAGCAACGGTCGCACAAATTGAGCGCTGCGTTGAAGCAGGTGCTGATTTGATGCGTGTATCGACGCCAACCATGGATTCTGTCAGAGCTTTTGGTGAAATTCGCAAATTGGTCAGCGTACCACTAATCGCCGATGTGCATTTCGATCATAAAATTGCATTGGCTGTTGCAGAAGCAGGGGCGGATTGTTTACGTATCAATCCAGGCAATATCGGTAGCGATGCCAAAGTACGTGAAGTGGTTGCGTGTGCCAAGCATTACAATATTCCTATTCGTATTGGCGTCAATGCAGGCTCGCTCGAAAAAGATATTCAGCGTAAATACACTGAGCCAACTGGCGAAGCGATGCTTGAGTCAGCGATGCGTCATATTGATATATTAGAACGTTTGAATTTTGACCAATACAAAGTATCTGTCAAAGCCAGCAATGTGTTTTTGACTATGGATGCGTATCGCTTGATATCGGCAGAAATTGACAATCCACTACACTTGGGCGTCACAGAAGCAGGCGTATATCGTACAGGCGCTGTAAAGTCTGCGATTGCTCTTGGCGGTTTATTGTTAGACGGGATTGGTGATACCATTCGTATCTCGCTTGCCGCTGAGCCTGAAGAAGAAATCAAAATCGGCTTTGATATTTTAAAATCACTGAATATTCGCTCTAATGGCGTTAACTTCATTGCTTGTCCAAGCTGTTCACGTCAAGAGTTTGATGTGATCAAAGTCATGACTGCATTGGAGTCGCGTCTAGAGGACATTCGTGAGCCGCTGAATCTATCTGTGATTGGCTGTAAGGTTAATGGTCCAGGCGAAGCCAAAGAAGCTGATATTGGTATTGTGGGGGCTGCGCCAAAATCATTGGTATATCGCATGGGCAATAAAAGCCATTTGATCGATACCAATAACTTGGTTGATGAGATAGAAGGCATGGTGCGAGCTCATGCAGAAGATTTGGCCAAAAAGCGCGAGAATGAGATTATACGAGTCAAATAGGTCGAGATACCATATGGTGGCTGATAATAGCGCCGTAGTATTGACTCAATGCTCCATGGAAAATGACGCTCAGCTGTGAGCAAAAACAACAATAATAGAGACACTTGTTCGAAATTTTAAGGATATGACCGTACCATGATTAAAGCGATTAAAGGGTTTAATGATATTTTGCCAGAACAGTCTGCAAAGTGGCTGCATTTAGAGGCGATATTGGCGAATGTGCTTGGCAGATACGGTTATGAACATATTCGTTTGCCGATTGTTGAGCAGACAGACTTATTTGCCCGTGCTATTGGCGGCGCAACAGATATTGTTGAAAAAGAGATGTATAGCTTTACTGACAAGTCTGAGCCACCAACGCCATTGGCATTGCGTCCTGAAGGAACGGCAGGGGCAGTACGCGCTGTCATCGAGCACAACTTATTGCGTGGTGATACACCTAAATTGTGGTATATCGGTCCAATGTTCCGTTACGAGCGTCCACAAAAAGGGCGTTATCGTCAATTTCACCAGCTGGGTGTAGAGAGTTTCGGTAGTGCATTGCCCGACGCTGATGCTGAGCTGATTGCGATGACGCATTTGATGTGGCAAGAGCTGGGTCTACGAGATGAGATGCGTTTGCAACTAAACAGCTTAGGTGAGCTGGGTGAGCGTCATGCATACCGCGAAGCGTTAGTTGCTTATTTGACGGATAAAAAAGATCAGCTTGATGAAGACAGTCAACGCCGCTTAACCACCAATCCACTCCGTATTTTAGACAGTAAAGAGGCAAGTACGCAGGCGATATTGGCAGATGCGCCAAAGCTTGCTGAGTTCTTAGAGGCAGAGAGTCTGGCACATTTTGAGCAAGTGCAAAGTTACCTAAGCGCGCTTGGTATTGAGTTTGACATCAACCCACACTTGGTACGCGGGCTAGATTATTACAACAAAACAGTTTTTGAGTGGGTCACGGACAAGCTTGGTAGTCAAGCCACGGTATGTGCAGGCGGTCGTTATGATGGTCTGGTAGGACAATTAAAGTCTATAGGTACGGATGGCAGCAAGCCTGTTAAATCCGAGCCAGCGGTTGGCTTCGCCATGGGGCTTGAGCGTTTATTACTGCTGATGGAAGCCGTGGCACCAATTACTGACGTGCCAGCCTGTGATGTTTTCGTGGTTGCGCATCCAGAAGTGTATAGCGCCGGTATTGGTTATGCGCAAGGCCTGCGTTATAGCCGTCCAGACATACGAGTCAAAATGGCAAGTGCGACAAGTCTAAAAGCGCAAATGAAAAAAGCCGATAAGTCAGGCGCTGCATTGACGGTTATTATCGCGCAACAAGAGCTCGATGATAATACCATCAGCATTAAAGACATGCAGACAGGTGAGCAAAAAACAGTTGCACAAGATTGGCTTGTAAACAAAGACAATTTTTCTCGCAACTGAGTGTTCATTCATCGCGTCAACCGTCAACGCCAATATATTATTGGCGTTGACGCTCGCAGCAGCAACTTAATATCAATTTTATCAGGTAAATATGTATGGCTCTGACACCTAATTCGCCAAATGCAGACAATTCAATGCAAGCGTTAAAGCAATATGGCAGCTATATTGTCACTGCGATTCTATTGGCACTGGCCGCTTATTTTGGCTGGACCTATTGGCAGAATAACCATGCGCGGGTAGATACCGTGGCAGCGGATCACTATGCAGACATACAGCGACTAAACGAAGAGGTCAGTTTGGCCTCGCAAAACCCAGATTTAGAAGCAGAGGCACAAGACGCACTGACACAGAGTCGTACGCAACTTAATAAAGATATCGATGCGCTAGTGAGTAAGCATGGAGATTCTGTCTATGCTTGGCAGGCGCTAATGATTAAAGCTCGCCAACAAGTCGATAATGATGAGTTTGCAGAAGCAGGCGAAACACTCAAAAAAGCACTGACAATCGACTTGGGTGATGCAGGTTTAGAAGCAATCACGCGTTTGCGCTATGCAGCGACGTTGTTGGCCGCAGGTGATGCAGACGGTGCATTGACAGAAGCCAGTAAAGACATGCCAAGCTCGTTTGAGCCGAGTCAACAAGAATTACTGGGTGATATCTATTTGGCGCAAGACAACAAAGACTCAGCCGTTAAATCGTACAATAATGCTTGGGAGCTGTTACGCAATCGTCAGGAAACGCGGGCAGTATTGGCGTTAAAGATGGAGAGTTTGGGGATTGTGCCTGAGCCTATCGATGAGCAAGCAAGCCTCATTCAAGAGTCAGCGGCACCAGAACAGCCATTGGTACAAGATGGCGCTGCACAAAATGCTGCTGCCGAGGTTACACCGTAATTGTATAGTAATGAGCGCTATTGACTAATAATAGCATTGGCGCTTTACTTAATTATTAATAATTTATTTGTAGTGAGAACCTATAATGACTCAATCTATTCGCTCTAGCAAAATATTTAAAGCCAAAACCCTCAAAACGACGGCTATGCATGTAGCAGTACTGGCAGTAATGAGCACTGCAGTGATTGGGTGTAATCGTGGCATCAAGCCGGTAGTCAATGAGCCAGTAAAATTGGTGCAAATTGCGCAACCTATCAGTATTCTACAACCTGTGTTTAGTACTGATGTTGGTAATAAAAAAGCCAGCAAAAAAGATCCGCTAGACTTGCAAGTGGGTTATGCCAATGGACAGATCGTTACTGCTTCACGTGGCGGTGATTTAATGGGCTTTAACAGTGCGGGCGAACGTGTATGGTCAGTCCAAGCAGGCGACCAAATAACGGGCGGTGTGGCGCTAGACGCATTGAGTCAAACAGCAATTGTAAGTACGCGTAATGGTCAGATCATGGCGTTTGACAGCACGACTGGTGCTAAACGCTGGCAGCAGCAGTTGTCAGGCACAGTGTTAACGTCAGCACTTATCACCAATAACCGTGTGATTCTCTCTGCAAATGATGGCTTTTTGCATGGATTGTCGTTACAAACTGGCCAACCTGTATGGCAGTTTGCTACACAAGTACCTGCTATCAGTGTACGTGGTAGTGCGGCCCCAACGTTATTAGACAGTAAAACAGCACTATTAGCGACGGCTGATGGACGCCTGCATGCCGTGACAACTGACAGTGGTTTGCCGCAGTGGTCAAGACGCGTCGGCGTTGGCACAGGTAGTAGCGAAGTCGAGCGTATGAGCGATGTCGATGGTACGCCTATCGTGGATAAAAACCAGTTGTTCGCTGTCAGCTACAGTGGCCAGTTGCTCGGTATTGACTTGGCCTCGCGTCAAGTGATGTTTGTTAAAGACATGGCGAGCTTAAAATCACTTGCGGTAAACAATCAACAAGTCATCGCAACAAGCTTAGACGGTAAAGTTGCAGCCTATGATAGAAATACGGGTGAGATGCTTTGGGAAAGTGAAGAGTTGGCGTACCGTCATCTAACCAACCCTGTGATGATTGGAAACTATATTGCCGTTGGTGATTTGGATGGAGTTGTGCATCTATTTGACCCAGCCAGTGGAAAAATCGTTAGCCGCGTGGAGACCAAAGGCGCTTTGAGTAGCTTGCAAGTACAAGGCAGTCGTTTGATGACACAAAGTACTTCAGGTCAAGTGGCTATTTGGCAGTTGGCGCGCTAAATTTTTTGGCCGGCAGTGAACCAATAAGTTTGTTTTACTACCCTTAGAAAGCCAATTAATTGATGATAATATTGTGAAATGTAGATATAAACGCTGCTTGGTCAGCGTTTAGTGCTTTGTGTAAACTGCTTGTTTAAACGCAGGCTTTCGCGTACTCTATGCGACCGATACGCCGTAGGCGTGATTCATATATGGTAGGGTAGTCGATTCATTTTAAAACAACGCCACCTCAAGGGTAGGCCTTTTATTTTGGACTGAGTAGCGTGTTTATATATAATATAGACGGCCTATATACTAATTGCTAATCGCAATATAACCCACTATCATTTTTGCTATTGTTTTATTTTTATCATTCATTTTAATTTACGGTCAAGTACAGCATTGTCGCTACTATTATCAGAGCCACTGTACCGTCCGTCATTGTGCCCTTCACTGAGAGTAACCCATGAGTATCAAGCCTGTGGTCGCCTTAATTGGTCGTCCAAACGTCGGTAAATCTACCTTATTTAATCAGTTCACAAAAAGTCGGCAGGCATTGGTTGCTGATTTGTCAGGACTGACTCGTGACCGTCAATACGGCGATGCTACTTATGAAGACAAATCCTTCATCGTAGTTGACACTGGTGGTATTGGTGAAGCAGATGACGGTAGTGGTAACATTGACGATTACATGTCTGAGCAATCCCATACAGCCATTCATGAAGCCGATATTATCGTGTTTGTCGTGGATGCCCGTGCTGGTATGATTGGTGCCGATGCCGAAATCGGTAAGTTCTTACATACCCTTGGCAAACCTGTTTACGTCGTTGCCAACAAAGTTGACGGCGTACATGATGCCGCGCCTGCTGAGTTTTATGCGTTAGGATTGGGCGAGCCGTATCCAATGGCTGCCAGTCATGGACGCGGTGTCGGGAACTTGCTTGAAGTGTTGACCGCAGATATGCCTGCGCAAGAGAATATCGTAGAGCCTAGAGGTCTCAAGCTTGCCATCATTGGCCGTCCAAACGTTGGAAAATCTACATTGGTCAACCGTCTATTGGGCGAAGACCGAGTGGTTGTTTTTGACATGCCTGGTACCACACGTGACAGTATCTATATTCCTTATCAGCGCGATGGTAAAGACTACGTACTGATCGATACAGCTGGCGTACGTCGCCGTGGAAAAATCGATGAAAAAGTAGAAAAGTTCTCGGTTATTAAAACATTACAAGCGATTGAAGACTCAAACGTGACCGTTATTGTGATTGATGCTCATGAGGGTATTGTCGATCAAGATTTGCATATGATTGGTTACGCACTGGATGCTGGTCGTGCCTTGGTAGTTGCGATCAATAAGTGGGATGGTCTGACGCAGGATCAAAGAGACTATATTAAAATTGAGATGGATCGCCGCTTCAACTTTATACCTTATGTGAAAGTGCATCTAATATCAGCGCTACATGGTACAGGCGTTGGCAACTTATATCCGTCTATCTTGCGCGCTTATAAATCTTCAATGTTTGAAGTATCAACCAATCGCTTGACCCAAATTTTACAAGATGCTGTTACAGCCAATCCGCCACCAACGGTAGCTGGTCGTCGCATCAAACTGCGCTACGCTCATATTGGTGGTCATAATCCACCTGTGATTGTGATCCATGGTAATCAAACCAGCGCGCTTCCTAAGAGCTATCAGCGTTACCTAGAGAACCAGTTCCGCCAAGTATTTAAGCTGGAAGGTACGCCGCTTAACGTTATCTTTAAGCAAAATGATAACCCTTACGCAACCAAAAGCGATACGCCAACCAAGGCCAAAACGCAGCAGCTGCGTCAACGTGAGCGCAATCGAGCGAAAAAATTCACTACCAAAGATAAAAAACCACGCTAATTAGTAGGTTTTTTAACGGTTTATTTACTTTATCGTGCCGCAGAGTACGGTAAAGTAAATAAAACGCCCCTTTACTACCATAGTTTTGTCTGTCATGAGATAAACTAGGCAAATATCTACAAGTTTCGCTTATCACATCTCAAAAATACCTGTAATATACATAAAAGTTGTCTTGACTCAGTTGAGTGATATGAACAACCGTCCTTCCAAAACTATCTCTATACTTATCTGGCGTTCTGTCATCAAAGCCATCATGTTTGCGGTGCTGGCAGGCTTTTTGTTCTCTTTTATTTATGGTTTATTGCATCACTATAAAGAGAAGCGCCACAATATCCAGCAATTTGCTACTTTATTAACCATAAGCGCTTCAACAGCTGATAGCGCAGATATCGTGGCACAGCAAGTGACGTTTTTGCTAAACAGTGAACCCAGCATCAAAAGCATTTTATTTTATTCAACGCCTCAGCCAATTGATGGGCTTAATCAATCCAGTGGCGATTGGAAAAATGCTTTATTTGCAGACACAGTCAGCTTCAACTACCCAGTGGTTAGTAACTACATCAGTAACGATAGAGCGCCTCGAGCGTCAGACGCCAGTCAGCAGTTAGATGCGGCTCTATCAAATCGAGGTATCTCATCAGCCGCCGATAACAGTGCCTTAGTGGGTTACATCAACATCACGTTGGATGTAGATAAAATGCGCTTATATTGGTTCCAAAATATAATACTATATTGGCTGATTGCTACTATACTGACTGTGCTTGGTGCCTTTTATATCCTGCGCAAACTCAATTGGCCTATTAGAGATATAGAGACACTGACTGACGCATGTGACATTGTTTTGAAAACCTCAGATCTTAAACAACTACCCACCATTTCTCAACAGTTCGATTTCCAAGAATTGCTACAGATCAAACAGACATTTATTAAATTGTTTAGCCGCTTACAGAAATCGCGACAAGAGTATGAGGAGATTGCGGTTTTTGAGCAGCAACTACATAAAAAAGATATCTCTCTCGATGTGCAGCTTCATAACTTTCAAAGCATGATCACACATGAGTTAAAAACCTCACTGAATGCCATTGTGGGTGGCTTACAACTGTTAGACCATGAAACTCTAAATATAGAGCAAAAAGATGCTGTCCAAATTATTAGAAATGGTAGCGACAAGCTAGTACTATCGCTTGATCATATTATTCAGCTGAATCAAATACAAAGAGGTCAAATGAATGTCACTTTTAGTGAGTTCAAACCTCTACAGTTGCTAGCGGATCTATTGGCGACATTTGAACCTATTGCTCAAAAAAGAGGGCTTACATTAATCAGTCATATCCATCACATAGACTATAATTTAGAAGGTGACGCTGAGAAAATACAACAGATACTAGCTATCCTTCTTAGTAATGCAATTAAATTTACGCCAGCGGGACAAGTGATAATTACCTCACAATTGACCCATTTTGATAAAAGTAATCGTTGGCAAATCAGTGTCAAAGACACAGGCATTGGTATCGATAGCAATTATATTGATGATATTTTTAATCCATTTTTTCAGGTGGATTCTTCAAAGACTCGTCAATATGAAGGGTCAGGGGTGGGCTTACCAGTCGTTAAGCAAATGGCACAACTTATGGACGCTACGATAGAAGTAGAGAGTACATTAGGGGTAGGTACGGAGTTTGTACTGACTGTAGCAATGCCCAGTCAGAATCAGTCTCGACAGAAGCATTTTTTGGCTAAAAAGACCATTATTTACTACTACTCTCATGAGGTTGGCTCTTTAGGAAAAGAGTTAGAGCGTTTGGGAGCTACGGTTATTTATCGTCAGCATGAACAACTGGTGCTAGAGGATATTAATATGAGAAAGGTTGATATGGTCATGTTTGCCGAAGGGGTCGCTCCCAGTAAAGCTGAGCTGTTGGCAAAAAAAATCCGTCAATCTGAAAGTGAGCATCGTGCGTTATTGATATATTGGTACCCTCAGCACCAAGCAAGACAATTAGACAGTTTTGAGCGCTTCTTAAAAGCAGCGGGCGTTGATTATTGTCAAAGCTCGACTTATAAGGATAAAGCATTGAGTGACTTGCTTAAGCGCTGGTTGGTATGGACATAAAAAAGACGCCCAACATAGAGGCGTCTTTTTTATGAGATAAACTGTTTTATCAAATGAGTAATTTGCTAGACAGCTTTTAAATGAATAGGCATTCGCTTAAAGCAGATTTTTTATCCAGCGTACTACGTGCTCCCACGTGCGGCTCATAAAGCCTGATTGCTCGATATCACTCGTCGCTACGATAGGCACTGAAGCAACTGCTTTACCATCAATAACGGCCATCATCTTGCCAATTTCTTGACCTTTTTTGATTGGTGCTTCCAAGCTTTCAGGAATATCAACCACAGTGGTGATTTTATTCTTTTGTGTTTTGGTGGTTAGAATTTGCAAGCTGTCACCAGTTGCCAATTCCATTTCGTCTGCTTCACCAAACCATACTGGAATCTTGCTAACGAATTGTCCAGCAGGCGCTTTGGTGACTGTTGTAAAATGACCAAAACCCCAGTTAAGCAGCTCACGTGACTGATCGGCGCGAGCTTGTTGGCTTTCTGTGCCCATAATGACAGAAATGAGGCGCATACCGTCACGCTTACTTGAGGCAGCTAGGCAATAGCCAGCAGCTTCTGTATGTCCTGTTTTTAGACCATCAACCGTAGAGTCAGTGGCTAGTAGAGCATTACGGTTGCCTTGCGTGATACCGTTATAAGTGAATTCTTTTTCAGAATAAATGCTGTAATATTCACCGCTGTTTTTAATGATAGCGCGAGAAAGCTTTGCCAAATCTAAGGCAGATGCTTCGTGGCCTTCATCAGGCATGCCTGTCGAATTGACAAAATGCGAGTTGGTCATACCAATCTTTTCTGCTTGCTCATTCATTAATATAGCAAATGAGGCTTCACTACCAGCGATATGTTCTGCCATTGCTTTTGAAGCATCATTACCAGATTGAATGATAATGCCGCGTAGCATATCGATGACACTGGCCGTTTTATTTACCGGTACGTACATGCAAGACTGACTGCTACTGCCACGGCACCAAGCATTTTTACTCATTAATACTTGATCGTCTTCTTTGAGATCACCTGATGCTAAGCGTTGCTCAATGATATAACTGGTCATCATTTTTGTTAAAGACGCTGGCGGAAGTGACTCATTGGCGTTTTTCTGTGCCAAAATCTCGCCAGTATTGAAGTCCATTAATACATAAGCGGTATTATCCATCTCAGGTGGCTGAATGGCTGCGTTTGCCATCACTGCGCTCATAGAGATACTTACACCAACTACCAGTTGTATGAACTGGTTTTTTACACGCTTTACTGTCATATATCGTTACACCGCATCATGAAACCAAATGTATCTATCGCTTATGCATAACATTGACGCTCAGCCATTATTTCAGACAACAAGAATCAACAATTCTGTTGCAAAATAAATCATGAGAGAGAGTAATAATGATTAAGCGATAGACATAAAATTAACGCCTTATCTTAGCAAAATGCCAACCGATGGGGAATCAGTTAATGCAAAAAAAAGAACCAAATTAAAAACAAAGTCTAATAGTTATCAAACGTTTACTCTTACTAAGAGTTTACCGTATTTTAATACGCAAAATCTGACAACCACAAAAAAGCCTGCTGTGTTGTCCATTATTGAAAACGAACATACAGCAAGCTTTTGATTCAGTAAACTCAACAAACCAGTATCGAGTTTATTTGATCTATCGTATCACTTAGCGCTTAAAAGTTCATAATGCCATTGTTTTATTGTCGTTGATTCTAGTAGGCATTATTCTTTAGAAGCGGGTCATGATGCATTCTAAGAAGACATCTTAAGAGCGATACAGGTAAGCCCATCAAAACATATTCTTGATAAAGCTTACTTGTTACTTGTTACTTGTTACTTGTTACTTGTTACTTGTTACTTGTGGTTATTGATATTGAGCATCCGCTAGGTCTTCACACAATGCTTTATTCTCTTGCTTTGAGAATCCCATTGTCCAGCCACGAATACCTTGTAGAATTTGACGGTAATCTTGCTGAGTTGACAGATATTGGATAGCTGCTTTTGGGTCTTCTAAAGAGGGCATCAATTCATGAAGCTGAACATTGTAAGATTTGTAAAAACGCTGCTTCTGCTTACCGTTGAGCATCTGTGGACATATCTCTGAGAGCACTTGCATAACCGCAATTTCATGTTTGGTTATGTTGATACCAGACATGTCTAAGGGGATAGTTGTCGCAGGATTATTTGCGGCAAGAGAAGCTTGAGAAAACATGGCAACAGACGTTATCAGTCCTGCAAAACCAACTTTTGATGCGGTCTTTGCTATTACAGAAGCTATAGATAATATCGATTGATTTTTCATTCAGTATTACACTCACTTATCTTTATTTAATGGTCATATGTTAATGGGTAAAAAAACAAAAGTCACATAAAATATTGATTTATGTGTAGATATCTTGTGAGCCAGAGCCCTATTTTAGCAACATACCAGTAGCATATATGTCTACGTTACTTCAGTATAAAAGCAACTGTCCACATTGTTGTAGGTTATTGCCTATTGTAACGTTATACCTCGTCATTTTACTGCTATCAGCACACTATGGTCACCAAAAAAGCATTGTTGAGACTCAGAATATCAAAAAACTCTAAATGCAGACAGGGTTCGTGTGAACCGACTATTCAGGTATAATCCGCTCTAATAGGGGTTTTGAAATGACCTTTTCGAGCAAATAGAAGGCTGTATTACAAGGTTTGTGCAATTGTTTTTTCTTAGATTTTGAGCTAACTTTACTGGTAGTAGCTGTTTTGACAAATCGGGTTAATGATTATTTATCAAAATCCGTAGAAGTCTACTACGGCTGCTTGCAGGTCAGATTATAGCAATTCTATGATGATAAAACTCAGAAGTGGACGAGCGGTCAACTATAAATATATTGAGTACAAATGAAATTTTTAATCAGTAATGATGATGGAGTGTACGCTCCAGGTTTATTGGCCTTATATCAGGCACTGTCTACTATCGGAGAGGTCGTGGTGGTCGCGCCAATGACGGAGCATAGTGGTTGTGCTAGTGCATTGAGTATTTCAATGCCATTACATACGCATCAGCTAGATTCAGGATTTATTGCTATTAATGGTTCACCTGCCGATTGTATTTATTTAGCATTGCATGAGTTATATCGTGATACACCATTTGATTGTGTGCTTACAGGTATCAATTCAGGGGCCAATCTTGGTCAAGATGTATTATTTTCTGGTACATTTGGCGCAGCGTTAACAGCGCAGCTTTTTGGGATACCAGCAATTGCAACTTCACTAGTGGGCGGTGGTAGTAAAGGAAGTCAGCAAGAAGAAGCCAGTCATTATCGAATAGCTGCCGATGAAATTGTTAAGTTGTTGGTAGAAACCTCGATATTGAGTGAGTGTAAAAATTTGCCCTATCACGTATTAAACGTTAATATTCCTGATGTTGGGCGCGTCGATGATATCAAAGGCCGAAAAATAACGTCTTTGGGTCACAGGAAAGTTGCACGTCCTGTACATCCCTTGATTGACCCACGCGGGCGAGATGCTTATTGGTTGTCTTTACGTAAAGCCCCACCTGAAGTGCTCGCAGACAGTGAAAGTGTATCACTATCTGCTAAAGATGAGCTAGACCAAAAAGATCAGTCATTTGCTATACCATTGACAGATGATGAAGCGGTGGCAGCAGGTTACATTAGTTTGTCGCCCGTACGCCTACATCATACGCCAGGTGCCGCTTTGGATAGACTTTCGGCATTGGCTCTGTAGATGGACGATATCAGATATGTACAGCCTTATTGATAGCGAACGCTGAGAAAGAGTACCGGCTATAAAATTATCATGGTGGTACTTACTCAATACTAAACGGTATAACAGTTAACAAATGCTTTTTGAGTCACACAAGGCATTTGTGAGCAACACAAAGAATAGGAAATTTTGTATGAAAAAGCTTATGGCGGGATCGCGCTTTGCAACAGCGGCATTGATTGGTACGATGACAGTGGCGACGCTTGCGATGGTGGGCTGTGCTACAAAACCTACTTACCAAGCAGCCAACCAAGCTGGGCCTAAAATCATCACCAATGCTCAAGGCGTTCCCAATTATCATCGCGTACAACGTGGTGATACGGTCAGTCAGATTGCCGAGCGTTATCGCCTCAGTTATCGTCAAATTGGCGCAATGAATGGTCTAGACAGTAAGTATACGATTTATAGTGGGCAATGGCTCAAGCTATGGGAAGGAAATCAAGCAGCAGGTAACAACCCTCGTAACAACAATAGCTACAATACCGCTACGCCGACTGTCTCACAACCAGCTTATACCTATACGCCACCCGCTACGAACGTGCCTACAAATAATTCATCAAGTCCTGCCTATGAGGTAACTGCGAACTCAACCTCAGGTTATGAGTATCCAAGTCGCAATCAGGTGACTCGCAACTTTGACGCAGCAGCTGGCAATATGGGTATGTGGTTTGCTGGTAATGTTGGTGATCCTGTGCTTGCCAGTCAAGCTGGCACTGTGCTTTACTCAGGTAGTGGTCTGCCAGAATATGGCAATCTCATTATGATTCGCCATAGCGATAATTATATCACGGCGTATGCTCATAACAGCCAACTACTGGTTAAAGAAGGGGATACGGTACAACAAGGTCAGCGTATTGCCAATATGGGTAACAGTGGTCAAACCAATCAAGTAGGATTGGAATTCCAAGTACGCTTAAATGGCAATCCTATTGACCCGCGTGCAGTATTAGGGCGTTAAGTTCAACCTGATATTTTGAATGGCTTGGTTGATTTGGCAACGTATTTAAAACGGGTTGATGTTAACGTTTTTGATGATGTTGCTTTATTTGAGTCAGTTTACTTATTCACACCTGAGAATTTTTATGATTATAAAAAAGCATTATGTCGCTCTTTTTCCTGCCCTAGTGATGGTCGGGTGTACGAGCCAACAGGCCATGCAGAAACAAAGCAAACCTGTACGCCAAGGCAATGTTGAGATCACACAGACTCAAACCATTCAGGTAAAACCAACGCCGCGTCCAGTCGTTGTCAAGCCTCAGCCCGTTGCCAAGCCAAGCTACAACAGCTTTTCTGATTGGAAGTCAGACTTCTCAATGCGAGCAATCTCGTCAGGCCATGATGCTGCGACAGTTCGTCGTCTTTTAGATTCTGCGTATTTGAATCAACAGGTTATCTCGTTGGACTCAGGACAGCCAGAATTCTCTAAAATGCCTTGGGAATATGTGGACTCTGCTGTATCAGACGGTCGAGTAAGTACAGGTAAACGAAAATTTGCTGAGCAACGTGCGTTTTTGTCGCAGTTAGAGTCACAGTATGGCGTCAATGCAGAAATTGTCGCGGCAATATGGGGTATGGAGTCCTCTTATGGAGCAGTGACGGGTAACAGCAGTATACCAAGCTCTCTTGCCAGTCTTGCCTATGATGGTCGTCGTCAAGAGTTTGCCGAAACTCAATTATTATCACTGGCAACCTTGTTACAGCGTGGCGATGTATCTTGGTCGCAGCTTGATGGTTCTTGGGCAGGCGGTATGGGGCAAACACAGTTTATTCCTGATACATGGCTCAAGCAGGGCGTAGATGGCGATAACAATGGACATCGTAACCCTTGGGCAACATCAGATGCTTTAGCGTCTACCGCAAACTATCTTAGTAATTCAGGATGGGTTCGTGGCTTAGCGCCATTTTATGAAGTTACGGTTCCTGCATCATTTGATTACTCAGTGGTGGGCAGTAAACAGCCAGCAGCAAGATGGGCGGCCATGGGTGTGGACACCATAGCGGATGTCTATTTGGATGCCAACACACAGATGGAGTTGTGGCTACCAGCTGGCAAGGATGGCCCAGTATTACTACTCAGCCCGAACTTCGATGTGATTAAGGTTTACAATAATTCTTCAAGTTATGCGTTAGGAGTTAGCTTGCTTGGTAAAGCGCTTGCTGGACAAAGTGGATTGCGAACCGCTTGGCCGCGTTATGAGCGTCCATTATCGACTGCTCAAGTGCGCAATTTACAGCAGCGTTTGACCAGCTCAGGCTATGATACTAAAGGTGCTGATGGGATTGTTGGTACAAATACTCGTAAGGCATTTCAGCGCTGGCAGGCAGACAATGGTCAAACGCCAGACGGTTTTATCACGCAGCGTAGTGCCTCTTCATTAGCCTCATGGTGAAGTAGATTGATATCATGGCTGGTTGAACAGCTTTGTTTTTAAAAGTTAGAATTGTCATCAAGGCTCAATGATTACTATAAAAATTGTGGCCTCGTAGCGACAACAAAAAAGCACCTTATTCGGGTGCTTTTTTGCTTTACTCTATAACCACTTTTTTGGCATTTATTAAAATTGCCAAAATAACCCTGTCGAGATGTGCTTAAACTAGAAATGTGTTTAAACTGATTAGAGTAAAAGTAGATGCGTGAATGGTTATGCCAATTTCAAAAGACGATTATCCCTGTCAAACGCTAAAGACAGTATTGGCGCAAGAAAGTTTGATCTGTGAATGCTACACTCTAAACAAGATGATTTTGATAAATTGATAATGAGAATAACTAGAAGAGTATACCTTTATGATTACCATGGAAGCATTACAATCTGCGATAAAGCAGCGCATAGAGAACTATAATAATAATGACTTTCCGTTACACGTTAGAGCGACCAACACCTGCGAGCTATTGAACAGCTGTAATCAAGTGCTGGCTCAAGATATTGTCTCGCCATTTGATGTACCAAGACAAAATGTGTCTGCCATGGATGGTTATGCGATTAGTCAAGGTAGCGAGCTTAATCAAGACAGCTCGATCGACATTATTGGCGAATCACAAGCGGGCTGTGCGTACACTGGTCATCTCACAGCGGGTCAAGGGGTTCGTATTTTTACGGGCGCTGTTGTACCAGACAGTTGTGATACCGTGATTATGCAAGAGAATACCAACTTTGCAGAAATCAGAGACACAATTGATAAGTCACAACCTTATGCCATAACACTCAAACAAACGGCTCAGCTTGATAGCAATATTCGTAAACAGGGCGAAGAGATTGAGTCGGGTGAAGCCGTGTTAGCGGTAGGCAAACGTATCAATCCTGCTGATATCAGCTTACTTGCCAACTTGGGTGTCAGTGAAGTCCGTGTTTTGCAGCCACTGGTAGTAGGTGTTTTGGCGACTGGTGATGAGCTCGTTGCTATTGGCAAAGATCTGACAAGCTTGGCACAAATATACAACTCTAACACCCCAACTCTTAAGAGCTTACTGTCAGATCTACCTATCAGTATTCGCGATTACGGCATTATTCCTGATGATTTGGCGCAGACAACGGCTGCTGTAAATACAGCCATGCAAGACTGTGATGTCTTGATATCCACAGCTGGGGTATCGGTTGGCGACTATGATTTTTTGACCAATGTCATTGAAGCACTGGGCCAAATTAATCACTATAAAGTAGCAATGAAACCAGGTAAGCCGTTTGTATTTGGCGAATTGAATCAAGGGCTTGATAAACCTGTACTGTATTTTGGATTGCCAGGTAATCCTTTGTCTACGGTCGTTGGTGCACTACAGTTTGTCATACCGGCACTGTGGCAGATGTCAGGAGCAGACGTGGCAGAGCAGCCTATGGTACTGAATGTAAAAGCGACGCTGACCAATGATGTCAAAAAATCGCCTGGCCGCAAAGACTTTCAGCGCGGTTTTTTGTCTCAAAATGAAGCAGGCGATTATCAAGTTGAGTGTTTTTCGGGTCAACAATCTCATAGAATCAAGCAGCTCAGCCGTGCCAATTGTTTTGTTGTGTTAGATAAAGACAGTGGCAGTGTTTCAGCAAATAACATGGTGACTGTACAACCTTTTCCATGGCTGTATCGCTAAGTCATCGGTTGCTAATTTGCTATAAGATGACTACAGAAAAACTGAGGAAAAATAGAAAATCAGCCTTACAATGGTAAGCTAAACGCGAATAATAAAGCAGTGTTGCCAATCAGCACTGCTAATGGCAATAAAATATGAGTGATAATAGCGTCAAATTAGACAGTACCCAATGGTATTCGCCTACCTCGGTGTCTGCTGTAGATACGGTTGAGACTTATCAATCGTTGTCTATAATGGCACCTACTGATAATACAGTTGAATCCTATCAACCCCTAACTGATGGGTTTTCTCGTCGTTTGACTTATTTGCGGTTATCCATCACGGACTTTTGTAACTTTCGCTGTGAGTACTGCTTGCCAAATGGTTATCAAGGCAAACGTCCTGATGATGAGTTGAGTGTGCCGGAGATTGCCACATTAATTCGCGGATTTGCCCAAGTCGGCACCAAAAAGGTCAGAATTACGGGTGGTGAACCTTCTATCCGCCGTGACATTGTTGATATTATTAAAACGGTCAAACAAACCAAAGGTATAGAAACCGTTGCTATGACGAGCAATGGTTATAAGCTTGGTAAGCATTTGGCCAGTTGGCAAGCCGCGGGATTGGATCAGCTAAACATCAGCATGGACAGTTTTGACGCGGCGACCTTTCATAAGATGACGGGTTTTAATACGTTGCCACAACTCCTTGCAGACATGGATGAGCTGTTAGAAACCACAGATATCAAACTTAAAATCAATAGTATTTTGATGGCGGAAACTGCCTTTGAAAATCTATTGCAAGCCATTGATTATGTCAAAGACAGAGCGGTCACTTATCGTTTTATCGAATTTATGCAGACAAGCGATAATAGTGATTTGTTCTTTGCGCAGCACGCTCAGTCTGACACCATTATCGATTATTTATTGGCGCATGGCTGGCAGCCAAATGAGCGAGGCCATGCCGATGGACCAGCAGTCGAATATAGTCATCCAGATTATGTCGGTCGTATCGGTATGATTGCGCCCTATGCTGCGCATTTTTGCGACACTTGTAATCGTCTGCGGGTGAGCAGTCAGGGTAAGGTGCATTTGTGTTTATTTGACCAAGGCAATTATGATATTCGCCCGCATCTACAGCAGGATGATGTTGCAGGATTGGTCAATACTTTGCACAGTTTTATGCCGATTAAGCCTGAGCATCACCACTTACATGACGCTAATAGTGGCATCATGCATAATCTATCGATTATTGGTGGTTAGTGCCTTGATGACGCGCTTTAATAACAACACGCTTGAATAATAAAAAGTAATGGATCTTAAATTTTACTGAACAAGCACTTTATAAAGGAAACTCTATGAGTAAGCCCGCTGCACAATTTACGCCATTAAATATCGCTGTATTGACCGTATCTGACAGTCGCACACTCGCGGAGGATACATCTGGACAGTATTTGGCAGATAGCTTGAACGAAGCGGGGCACCATTTAGCAGACCGTCAGCTGATTACGGATGATATTTATCAGATAAGGGCCGTTATTAGCGGCTGGATTGCTGATCCAAACGTTCATGCAGTGATAACCACGGGCGGCACAGGATTTTTTATCAGAGACAGCATGCCAGAAGCGGTGCAAGTGCTGTTTGATAAATCCATTGATGGCTTTGGCGAAATGTTTCGATTAATCTCAAAAGATGAAATTGGTATGTCAACCGTACAGTCGCGTGCAGTGGCTGGTATGGCAAATGGCACGGGTATTTTTTGTTTACCAGGTTCGTCTGGTGCTTGCCGTACTGGCTGGGAAAATATCCTAAAAGAGCAGTTCGACAGCCGCACGCGTCCTTGTAATTTTGTACCGCACTTCATGGCACAAAACCCCAGTCATGACCATAACTAACTATTCAAACTTTCAATATAATTTGGCAGGCGTAGTTGTTTTAGCAGGCGGTGCATCTAGACGAATGGGCACACCCAAAGCGACGCTGACATTACCAACGAATGAGCAGCTGCTCGATTATCATGTTCGCCATTCGTTAAATTTAAATGTGCCTGTAATGATTGCAGACAATGAACGTGGTTTTGAGGTCGACTCAGTACTAATGGACAATGAATCACAGCCGCCTATTATCCATATTGCTGATTATGAAGTCGTTAATAACGATAAAAAAAGTAAGACGGGCGGGGCACTGGTTGCGATTGAATCGGCATTGCAAACACTGATCACTTTAAATAGCTCAGCTGCCTTAGAAAACAAGTTACTATTGCAATCGTCGTGGTTGCTGGTGATCAGCTGTGATAGCTTAATACCCGCGACGGAGTTATGGCAGAATTTACAGTCCTTGATAGATAATGCTAAAGATAAAAAAGTCATTTGCTTAGCGGATGAGAATCATTTGTACCCACTGTTAGGCATTTACCGAGTCAGTATTGAGCCTGACTTAAAGGCCTATATTGATAATGGTGAGCGTAGAGTCATGTCATTTATTAATCCCGTTGTCCAGACGGTGCAATTTTTGAAACAGTGGCAGCCTTTAACCAATTTTAATACGCCCGCAGAGTTTGTGCATGCTTGCGAGGCTTTGAGAAATATAAATACAGCGTTATCAAGAGAAATATAAATGAATATGGACAGTCAAAAAGACAATCGCCAAGACACCAAGCAATCGACTTTATCTCATTTAGACAGTGATGGTGACATCACTATGGTCGATGTCAGTGGTAAAACTGCCACGACGCGAGAGGCTACTGCGGTCGGTCAAGTGCGATTTCCAAGTGTGATATATCAGCAAATCAAAGCGGCTGATGGGATGACCAAAAAAGGAAGTATCACTCAAACCGCGCACATTGCGGGAATTATGGCTGCTAAGCGTACGTATGACTTGATACCGCTTTGCCACCCATTGCCACTCGATAAGATTGGCTTAACCTTTGATTATGATGATGCGCTTGATAGCATCATTGTCAGTGGTACGGTAAAAGTTACGCATAAGACAGGGGTTGAAATGGAAGCGTTGACGGCTGTCAGCGTTGCTTGTTTGACCATTTATGATATGACCAAAGCCTTGTCGCACGATATTGTGATCGATAATGTTCGCCTTATCAATAAGACAGGCGGCAAATCAGATTACAACCACGCTTAAAGCAACCGTACTTAAAACCGTAAGACTTAAAGCCAAATGCTGTCGTCATTTAGAATCGACTATAGATATTTAGAAGGGAAGGATTTATGAGTAATACTGCCGTGGCAAGTTCTGCTGATGCGACAATGGATATTAACGTTCTGTATTTCGCGAGCCTAGCGGACGAAGCCAATTGTCAACAAGAAACGGTCACCGTACAGCAATCGACGTCACTGATTGAATTGTATGAGCATCTGTGCCAAAAGCATCGTTTTAGTCGTCCACAGTCAGAACTGCGAGTTGCCATTAATGATTATTTTGCAAAATGGACAGATTCTATCTCTGATGGGGATAATGTGGTATTTATCACCCCAGTGGCTGGTGGGTAGTTTTTGACAACATTAGCATCAAAAAAATTATAAGAAGATAGCCTTATGCTACTGCGGAAAATTTGTCCTAGTAGTAGGGTGCTTATAGAGTGAATCAATAAAAAAAGCTTTATGTTTAATATAACGGCAAGTAGAGATAAGAGATGACAGACAACGTTCATAGCCATTCCATGACCATCAAGCGCAGTGTGGATGAGGTTTATCAGATTGCTGAACGTGATGGTTTTGCGCTATTAGACACGGCCATTGACGAAGATCGCCTCAAAAACACCCTTGATGATGATAGTTGTGGTGCGTTTGTGTGCTTTGAGGGTCGCGTGCGCAATCATAATAATGCTGAGAGTGTTGAGCGTTTGACTTACTATGGTTATGAAGATTTGGCACTCAATCAAGGTCGCGCGATCATAGAGGAAGCCAAAAAGCGTTTTGAGATTACGCATGCCATTGCGATACACCGTATCGGTGCTTTAGAGATTGGTGATGTGGCAGTATGGGTTGGGGTGGTTTCTGCGCATCGTTATCCGGCATTTGATGCGTGCCGCTGGATATTGGATACCATCAAGGCAGATATCCCCGTTTGGAAACAAGAGTATTATGAGGGAGACTCCTCGAAATGGCTTAGCAACAATGGCTAAGTCATCACAGCTAAGCAGACTAAGCAGAAATGGGCTGCATTTACGGTTTATGACGGCAGTTTAAGTAGCCGCTGCATCTGGTACGATCCGTTTTCTAAGACAAACCCTCACCTATAATAATACCTCTACCAATGAGACGAGCAGTGACATTATGATAGATCAGTCGCTTATGTCAGACATGCTGAGTCCATTTTGGGTAAGCATTAAGCTTGCCAGCATTACTACTCTGTGTTTATTACTGTTTGCGACCCCTGTGGCGTATTGGCTGGCTAAACCCAGTCGTAATCAAGGAGTGGCACGTTTTAAAGTTCTACTCATGGGTGTCATTGCTATGCCACTCGTATTGCCGCCGACTGTCATCGGGTTTTATCTTTTACTATTACTCAGCCCGAATATGGGTATTGGTCAGTGGTTAAGCGAACATAACATCAGCTCATTGATCTTTACTTTTGAAGGTCTTGTCATCGGCTCAATTATTTACTCACTGCCTTTTTATATTCAACCTGTATACGCTCAGTTTTTGCGTATTCCACGCAATGTCATGGACGTGGCCTATTTACTCGAACCTAGCGCTCTAAAGCGTTTTATCAGAGTGGTTTTACCACAGGCACGCACAGGTATTGTGCTTGGGAGCTTGATTAGCTTTGCTCATACGATTGGTGAGTTTGGTGTGGTGTTGATGATCGGCGGCAGTATCTCAGGGGAGACCAAAGTGGTATCGATTGCGATATATGAGCAAGTCGAGGCGCTTAATTATGAAGCCGCGCACATGATGTCAGGTGTTCTTATCATCGTTGGCATTATTATGGTGGTTTTGATTGCGAGTGTCAGCCGCATGAGTCAGCGTTCGTTAAGATAACGTGATGAGAAATAGGGACAGCAATCCTTTTATTTTAGACGTCATTAAGACCATAGTTTTTGTGATATCACGTCATCAAGATATCAAAGTATCAAGAAATTAAGGCTTTGGAATATGAAGCTTATAACCCACACCAATTTCGGTTAAAAAATAATTTGGCCTAGAGGGGTTGTCTTCGAGTTTTTGCCGTAAGTTGGACATAAATATCCGCACATAGTGCTCTTGGTGATTGTGACCTTTGCCCCATACTTCTGTGAGTAGCTGCTGATGTGTCATGACTTTTTCAGCATTTTTGATCAATACCGTCAGTAGCCGATATTCGATCGGGGTGAGATGAATGTTGTCACCATTTTTACTGACTTGTCTTTGTGCCAAATCAATACTGACGTTGCCGAGTGTCAACTCAACGGGCGTCTCATATCCTACTTGCCAGCGCCGCATGTGCGCGTTTACTCTAGCGATCAGCTCACCCATGCTAAAGGGTTTTACCAAATAATCATCTGCGCCCAGATTTAGCGCTTTGATTTTATCTTGCTCATCACTGCGCGCCGACAATACCAAAATAGGGAGCGATGACCACGTTCGGATATCTAAGATCACATCGCAACCATCTGCATCTGGTAAGCCCAAATCCAAGATAAGCAAGTCCGGACGCCGAGAAGCAGCTTCTATCAGCCCTCTGTTTGAGCTGTCTGCTGTGAAGACTTGATAGCCTTCTTGCTCCATAGCAGATTTTATAAATCGGGTAATATGAGCTTCGTCTTCGATAATTAGAATGGTCTTCATAGTGCCTTATTTTTTGAATGTGCTGTCATCTCTGACGCGTCGAGTACAAACTTGTCATCAAACATATCTTTTTCTGATAAAGGTTCCCACGGTAGCACTATAACAAATTGTGCGCCATGCGGCTGGATATTGTGTGCGCTTAGCGTGCCGCCTAAATGTTTAACCAAATCTCGACTCAATGCCAGACCCAATCCCAGTCCTGTTGTACTACTTTCCGTATCACCGCGCGTGAAGCGTTCAAATATTTTTTCCTCCATACCTATCGGTAAGCCTTGGCCACTATCTGTTACCGTTATTTGATAGTGGGACAGGTTTTGGTTATGTGGAGGGCTTTGGTGATGTTGCGAGTTTTGGTTTCTTTGAATATGTGATGGTTGATCAAGTGTGGCTTGAATTTCAATAGTCGCACTATCTGGGGTGTAGTTAATCGCATTGGTCAACAAGTTATTCAGAATTCGCGACAAAATAAGCTCATCCGTATAGATAAAATCTAACGCATGAGGAATGTCTATTTTAATCTGTCGATTTTGTAGATAGGGGTCGAGTTGACGAATATTGCTGCCGATGATTTCCTCCAAACTGACCCACTGCTTGTTCAGTTTCATCCCGCCAGATTGGAGTGCCACGTAATCTAGAATATTGATGACCAAACGCTGAATGACACGAGCTTGCTGTTCGATGTCGATTGCCAACTGCTTTTGTTCATCGAGTACTAAAGGTTGGGTGGCAAGCGAAGTGGCAAGTCCTGATAGTACGGTAATGGGCGTACGAATGTCATGAGATAAGGCTGATAGGAGTGAGCCACGCAGGCGCTCTGATTCCACTCTGATAAGAGCGTTTTGGGCAACTTTTGCGTAATGCACGCGCTCTAATGCGAGCGTAATTTGCGCAAGTGCCACATCGAGCGTTCGCTGTTGCTCGGGCTGATTAAAATTATCGTTATCTGTCGGTTTCAATGCCAATACCGCCAGCACACGACTTGAGGTCGCAAGCGCTCGATAATGCATGGTGTTGGCAGGTAGGGTATTGGTTGCCAGTCCCGCGCTTTCGTTGTGATCGAACACCCATTGCGCTACCGTCCAATTAAAATCCGTCGGCGCGTTTGGCTCTGAGACAAGAAGCAGCTTGCCATCGACATTTGGCATCACCATGAGGGCTTTGCTGGCGATATGCTTGTTCAGCCACACGATGGATTGACTGATGATTTCGTCATTTTTACGAGCAGCACTTAAGTTTTGTGCCAAGTGACTCATCGAGATGGCTTGTTGCTCACGTTTACGCGCATTTTGAGCTTGAAAACGTAAGCCTACTGCTAGGTTATTAATGATTAAAGAGACAATGAGCATGACGGCAAAAGTCACAAGATACTGCACATCGCTCACGCTAAAAGAAAGCTTCGGTTCCACAAAAAATAAATCAAAACTTAGCACACTCAAAAGCGCAGCAAATATTCCAGGGGCGCGGCCAAAGCGCACGGAGATAAATACAATAACCAATAAATAGAGCATCACCACATTGGCCAAATCAAACCAACGCGTCAGGGCGACTAAGCTAACGGTGACAAGCGTACAGCCTAACATCGCCATCAAATAACCCGTACGGTTGTCTGTGGAAGATAAGTCGGAGATGTTCCAAAAAGGTGGTTGGCGCTCGGCTGTCAGCTTATTTTTCTTTTTGGTTTGATTAACCAGTATTAAGTCTAAATTCAAATCTTGCTCTGAGATTTGCTTAACCAATGAGCCGTTAAAATAAGAAGCACCTTGGTTTTGTCCGATGATAATACGTCCAATATTAAATTGATGCGCATAACTGACCAAGCCCTCAGCCACAGTAATGGCGCTGATGATTTCTGTCTTTGCGCCTAACTCATCTGCTAAGCGTAAGGCATTTAACACGTTTTGTTTATTTTTAGCGCGTTTATAAGGGCTTCTAGGCGTCTCTACATAAATGACATACCACTGAGAATGTAAGCTGCTGGCAAGTCTTGCCGCATGACGGATAAGGCGTTCGCTATACTCGCGCGTACTGATGCCGACCAAGAGCTGGTCTGCTGTATTCCAAATAGAGGATATGCGAGATTGATTGCGATAGTCACGCATATCAGCATCGACTAGATCAGCCGTTCGGCGTAAGGCCAGCTCTCGAAGGGCAATCAGATTGCCTTTTCTAAAGAAGTTTTTTATGGCGTGTTTTGCTTGGCTGGGAATATATACCTTGCCTTCGTGCAGTCGTGCTAGTAGCTCATCGGCTGGCAAGTCAACCAATACCACTTCGTTTGCTTGATCAAAGAACCAGTCGGGGATGGTTTCTTGTACAACGACGCCTGTGATTTGATTCACAACATCGTTTAGGCTCTCTAAATGTTGGACATTAACCGTGGTATAAACACTGATACCGGCTTTTAAGAGCTCATTGACATCATGCCAACGTTTTGGGTGCCGAGATCCTGGCACATTACTATGGGCCAGCTCATCCACCAATAAAATATCAGGACTACGCGCCAACGCCTCATCAATGTCGAACTCTAGCAAGGTTTGCGCCCGATACTCAATCTGGCGTAATGGCAGTATCGGTAGTCCCTTTAGCAGCGCCGCTGTTTCACTACGACCATGCGTTTCTACGATACCGACTAAGACATCGAGTCCATGCGCTTGATCTCTTTGAGCGGCGCAGAGCATGTCATAAGTTTTTCCCACGCCTGCTGAAGATCCAAAGAAGATTTTTAGTTTGCCTCTATTCAGCGTGTCTTCTTGCTGCTTTATTTGCTGCAATAAATCTTCTGGATTGGGTCGCTGATCACTCATGTCTATGTTCGTCATTAAGGCACTCACTTATCATGGCGCTCATTTATTATCTCGCCCACTTATCATCTTACTCATTGCTTGGTGCTTAGTGTAAATCAATTGGTACGAGACATCTCATCTAACGCTAAGTTGACAGCCAATACGTTCACGCGCGGCTCACCCAGCCAATAAAGCTGACGACCTTCTGTATGAGCATCAATCACTTTTTGTACTTGCTCGCTACTGATGCCTCGTATACGTGCCACTCTATTCACTTGCCACTCGGCAGCGGCAGGGGAGATATGTGGATCTAATCCACTACCTGACATGGTGACCAGATCAAGAGGAATGGGCGTGGTGTTTTGTGGATCGGCTGCTTTAAGTTTTTGTACTTGCGTCTCTACATTGGTGACCAATTCAGGATTCAGTGGACCTAAGTTACTGCCCGATGATTGCGCCGCATCGTAGCCATCTCCAGCGGCTGATGGGCGAGTCCATAGGTATTCTGGTTGATCAAATGTCTGGCCAATGAGCGTAGAGCCAACCAAGCTGCCGTTTTGCTCTATCATGCTACCGTTGGCTTTGTTCGGCATTGTTACTTGCGCGACGCCTGTCATTAATAAGGGATAGCATAAACCTAAAGTGATGGCTAAGACGATAAATAATGACAACGCGGGTTTGAGCATGGGCATACGAGTGGCCGCCTGATCAATCTCGGTGTTTTTATCATCATTATCATCAATATGTGAGTGTTCAGCGTTCATAGAAGCCGTAGGTTGCGTCACGTTACTAGAAAGTATGGAGTGGTTAGTTTGCATAGTCGTTATCATCCGTATTGTGGTTATACCAAGTGCAGTGCGTTAATAATAAGATCAATCAGTTTGATGCCGACGAAGGGTAAAAGCAGTCCGCCCAAGCCGTATATCATTAAGTTACGACGTAATAGATTGATGGCAGAATCAGGTCTATAAGTGACGCCACGCAGCGCTAAGGGAATAAGAAACACAATAATTAACGCATTAAAAATAATGGCGGACAAAATGGCGCTTTTGGGACTACCCAGTTGCATAATGTCGAGCACACCAAGCGCTGGGTAGGTACTGGCAAATGCGGCTGGGATAATCGCAAAATACTTGGCGATATCGTTTGCAAGACTGAACGTCGTCAAGGCACCGCGAGTCATCAGCATCTGCTTACCCGTTTGTACCACTTCAATGAGCTTGGTCGGATTTGAGTCCAAATCAACCATGTTGGCCGCTTCTTTGGCAGCTTGAGTCCCGCTATTCATAGCGACTGCTACATCAGCTTGAGCCAAAGCAGGCGCGTCATTGGTCCCATCGCCAGTCATAGCGACCAGTTTGCCTTGACGTTGATAACTGCGTATTCTCTCTAGTTTTTGTTCTGGCGTGGCTTCTGCCATAAAGTCATCCACGCCTGCTTCGGCCGCAATAGCGGCAGCAGTTAGGGGGTTGTCACCAGTGATCATAACGGTGGTAATTCCCATCTTACGCAGTTCGGCAAAGCGCTCTTTTATGCCCGATTTGACCACGTCTTTTAGTTCTATGATGCCAAGCAGTTTTCCGCTGTCTGTCACAAGCAGTGGTGTACTACCGCGGCGAGCGACTTCTGCGACTTGTTGATCTAGATTGTTGGGAAGTTTGCCACCTTGAGATTCAACCCACTTTATGATTGCATCAAAAGCACCTTTACGAATACGGCGACCATCAATATCTGTGCCACTCATACGCGTTTGAGCGGTAAATTCAATCGTCTCAAACGAACGTGCTTTCCATACTTCATCGTCAATATCAAAACGACTTTGCGCAAGTTTAACGATACTGCGTCCTTCTGGTGTCTCATCGGTTAATGAGCTGATGAGAGCCACCTCGGCAAGCTGGCTTTCTGTTACGCCTTGGGCAGGAACAAATAACGCCGCTTGGCGATTGCCATAAGTAATGGTGCCCGTTTTGTCGAGTAGTAAGACGTCAACATCACCTGCTGCTTCTACCGCGCGTCCAGAAGTTGCGATGACGTTGGCTTGCATCATGCGGCTCATACCGGCAACGCCAATGGCTGATAACAAACTGCCAATGGTGGTCGGTATCAAACAGACCAATAATGCGACCAAAACTACGATAGATATCGGCTCGCCAGTGCCTGAAGACAGTACGGCAAATTGCGAAAAAGGCAATAACGTAACACACACCATCAAAAATATCAGGGTCAGTGCGACTAATAAAATGGTCAAGGCGATCTCATTGGGGGTCTTGGTACGTTTTGCACCTTCTACCAACGAAATCATACGATCCAAAAACCCTTGTCCCGGGGCTTGCGTGATACGAATCATTAGCCAATCGGACAATACCTTGGTGCCGCCCGTCACTGCATTAAAATCACCACCACTTTCACGAATGACAGGGGCTGACTCGCCTGTGATCGCCGATTCGTCTACTGAGGCTAGGCCTTCTATGACCTCGCCATCAGCAGGAATGATTTCGCCTGCGTTGACTAACACGATGTCATCTTGATTTAGCGCTGTGGCTTGAATCATCAATGCGTCTGAGTGTCTATTAGCATTCGTCAGTTTGCGAGCTTGCACATCTTGGCGTGCTTGTTTGAGACTGGCGGCTTGCGCTTTGCTGCGACCCTCTGCCAAAGCCTCGGCGAAGTTTGCAAACAACAGCGTGAACCACAGCCAAAAAGTAATGGCTAGCGTAAAACCAACGCCTGATTGGGGTTGAGTCAGCATGGTGATGGCTAAAATGCTGGTCAGCAATGAGCCGATATAAACCACGAACATCACGGGATTGCGCCATTGGACTCTTGGATCAAGTTTAAGTAACGCGGCTTTTAACGCTGGCTTGATCAAGGCAGGATCAAGTAGTCCTTGCGCAGGTTTTTTGGGCGAGCCTGACTGATTGGGATCTTGTTGTGACTGTAAATTGGTGGACTGCTCGTTAGGATCTGATATAACCTTCATGTTGGTATTCCTCACATAATCATAAAAATGGGGCGATTCGCTGCTGGGTATAGAGCCGATCTATGATGGATAAGATGACTCGATGCTGGCCGATATAAAGCGGCTAGCCGCCCAGCATCCAAATCTGCTCTATGATGGGCCCAAGTGCTAAAGCAGGGACAAAGGTTAAGGCGCCAATCATAAGGACAGTGCCGACCAAAAGCCCGACAAACAAAGGCGTGGTGGTGGGTAGGGTCCCGCTATTGACTTCGAGTCTAGGCTTTTGCACCAACGATCCTGCCAGAGCCAATACAGGAATAATCACACCAAAGCGTCCAACCAACATAGAAAGACCAAGCATAAAGTTATAAAACAGGGAGTTCGCGCCCAAGCCTGCAAACGCGGAACCATTGTTGTTGGCAGCCGAACTAAAGGCATAGAGCACTTCACTAAAACCATGAGCACTTGGATTAAAAATACCTGCTTGACCAGAAGGCGTCATCACACTAATCGCAGTGCCGAGCAACACCATAAGAGGCGCGGCCAATAGGGCCAATACCACCATTTTCATCTCAAAAGGTTCGATTTTTTTGCCAAGATATTCAGGCGTACGGCCAATCATAAGGCCTGAAACAAACACAGCTAAAATAGCAAAGAGCAACATACCGTAAAGGCCTGCGCCCACACCACCAAACACCACTTCACCCAATTGCATCTGTAGCATGGTGCTAAGACCACCGAGGGGCGTGAAGGAATCATGCATTGCATTTACTGCGCCGCATGATGCCGCCGTCGTGATAGTGGCAAACAGCGACGAAGCCACAATACCAAAGCGTATTTCTTTCCCTTCCATGTTGCCGCTCACGCTGGCATCGGTCAGTCCTTGAACTTGCGCTGCCAGCCAAGGATTGCCAGCAAGCTCACTACTTACCGTCAATGAATACATGCCCACGAACAGGACCGTCATCGCGCCCAAAATAGCCAAGCCTTGTTTTAGGTTGCCACTAAGTTTGCCAAGACAAAAACAAAGCGCGGTTGGAATCAAAAAGATGGCCAACATTTGAATAAAGTTAGAAAGAGGCGTGGGGTTCTCAAACGGGTGAGCGGAATTGGTATTAAAGAATCCGCCACCATTGGTGCCTAGCATTTTGATGGCTTCTTGTGAGGCCACAGAACCCAAAGCGATGGTCTGCGTGTCACCTTGTAAGGTTTGTACATCCATATACGTCGATAGCGTTTGGATAACTCCTTGACTCATCAATAGTACAGCGATGATCGCAGCAATGGGCAGTAAGATATAGATATTACATCGCCATAAGTCTATCCACGCATTGCCTAGATGAGCGCTTTGCTTGAGCACCAAACCCCGCATCAACGCAAAAGCCACCACGATACCGGTAGCAGCCGATAAGAAGTTTTGTAGAGATAAGCCCATCATTTGCGTCAGGTAGCTCATGCTACTCTCGCCGCCATAGGCTTGCCAATTGGTATTGGTCATAAAGCTAATGGCGGTATTCATCGCCAAGTCCCACGTAACACCTGTCATGTTTGCTGGGTTGAGCGGTAAGCGACCTTGTGCCAATTGCAAAATGAACAACGCCAAAAACCCAATAAAGTTAAATAGGACAATGGCTAATGCATATTGCTTCCAATTCATACCAAAAGCACGATTACCCTTTTTGTCTTGACCGATCATACCAAGCACACTAAAGAGGCGTGACTCAAGGGCAGAGACAGGTGCTTGCATGCGCTGAAGCATGTAGCCTGATAGGAAGTATCCTAAAACAAACAAAATAAGCAGGTATATAACCAGCTGCGATAATGCATACATTGTCATTAGAAGGCCTCCGGCTTAATCAGGACATATAACAAATAGAGGAATAAGCCGAAGGCAAGAAACCCTGCAAAAACGTCCATAACACGCTCCAAAAATAATAATGAAGATCCGCTATGAGTCGTTGGTCAGCAGTAAAGATAAGGTATAAATGGAGGGCTTAGCATGACCTTCACTGGTAGGAGGTGTCGATCATCGCTTGGTCGTATCTCGCTCTATATCACTGACAACGCATTCATTGACTGATCGTTCATTGACTAATCGTTTATTAATGGAAACAGTATGCCAAGCGAGGTATAAAAGTGTTGTCAAGATAACAAGGCGAGGTATAAAGAAAGTATAAAGATGGAGGAGGATTAGCGTTTTTGAGTATTTGATAGGGTAGGTTTGGTCGGGTGAAATTGGCTGTTTTTATTTTCATCAAAACGCTTAAAGAAAATGACTGCCAATGCGCAAGCAATGGTCAATGATAGCAACATGGATATGAAGGTATGACTAAAAAAATGATCGCCAAAGAGCATCTTATATAGTCCCATTGTCCATCCCAAAGCGGTCACTGCTTCAAAAATCCTATAGCGATACTTGCGCCATGTGGGGAGGAACGCTAAGCCATATAAGGAAAATCCTGCGCTGGCATGTGCTGCTGGAAAGCATTTAGCCGATGTATGTTCTACCATGCTTTGCCAAAGGGTTAGGTAAGGCATATCACCACCAAATAGCATCAAATGGTTGGGGCAGCTGACGTGAGTGACGCTTTTGAGGGTAGCAATAGTCGTAGGGACGATTATGATAACAATTAGCAAGTAGCTTATCTCACGGACAGATAAAGGCAAAATATATTTGCTGCGTTTTGAATGATTTAATGAAAAGTCAGCATTCAAAGGCGTTTTGTATTTAATCGCTAAAATGGCTATCAAGTAAATCGCAAATAGAATCAATAGCGCTTTGGGTGCGTCATAAAAAATAAAGGCATAGGGTTGTGCGCCTTTTTCTAAGAGCCATTGACCATTCCTATAAAAAAGCGCACTGATATGCATATCTAATTGGGTATGTTCAAATAATAATGTCGCAATAATAGTTAGACACAGTAGTTTGAGCCAAGTCCAGTCAGTCACATGATGGTTGGTGTTCATTGAAGCATCCCATAAACGGCATTTATTTGTGAAAATCTAAAAATGGCTCAACGTAAAAGGCTTGAAAGCGCCATTGTCCACAAAGAAAATAGAAGTAGCAAAGACAAAAACTGTGCTGCAGAACCCACATCTTTCGCTATTTTTGCCAATGGATGTTTTGTCATTGAGGTATGGTCAACACACGCTTCGATGCCAGTATTTAGCAGCTCAACAATCAAAGATAAAAAAGAGGCAATAATCAGCAGCATTTTTATACTGATAGCAAAAGGCATGAATATCAGTGTCAATAATAAAATGAGGTTGAGCCAAAGGACTTGTCTAAACGCGGCCTCAAACTGATAAGCAGCTCGAAACCCGTCTAGTGAATACCCCGCCGCTTTTATAATGCGAGACATTCCTGTTTTACCTTTGGCTTGACTCGCAAAACTATCAGCTGACAGTGAGTCTTTATGAGCAGCTGAGCGTAGAGGATCACCCTGATATGGTTTGGTTATAAGCGTAATAGAATGGATTTTTTTCATAGTGACTGCTTAAGATCAAAGTAGGCAAGAGTTTCGAGCTATTTAAAAAGGCTCTAATGGGATTACCAGACTTTGAGTATAAAACGGCGTGCATTAAGAAAGTGTTAAGGCAGGAGGGATTACTGGAGCTGTAGGGTGGGGTGATAAGTGTTAAGACTTAGGGGGTATTTGGCTTATCTTATGACAAGCGGCTATTGTAATAGATACTAAAGGTGCTACCACCTGATGCATTGGTTTGATGGGTTAATTGCCAATCCATATGAGCCATAATACGTTGTACAATACTGAGCCCTAAACCCGATCCTTCAATCTTATAGCCTGCGCTATCGCTTGGTAATACATTGGTAGGCAAAATTGTGTCAGTATTTTGCGGCTCTAAACGTTCAAATCTCTCATACAATAGCGGCATCATGTCCTCAGGAATCCCAAGACCCGTATCGGTGACGGTGATTTTTTCTGCGTCAATACGAACAGTGACTTCGCCTTCATCGGTATACTGAAACGCGTTTTTTATCAAATTGCCCAATGCCATTTTTAGTAGCTCAGGTCGGACATTGGCCACATAGTCTTTATCAGCCAGTACGGTGCATGTTACGGCTTTGTGGCGAAGCAAGTATGTTAAGCGGTTCACCTCGCTGATAGCCACGTTGTTGATAGACGTTGGCGGCGCGTCCAGCTTTTCAGGTGAGCGAGAAAGCAACAATAAAGCGGTGATAATCTCAGAGGTTTCTTTTGCAGTGTTACTGATGCGGTTGGCAAATTCGCTCAAACGCTCGTTATCTTGTAATTGTGATGCCAGCACTTCTGATGCGCCCATAATAATGGTTAAGGGCGTGCGTAATTCGTGACTAACATCTCCTGTAAAGAGTTGCTCACGTCTTAAGTATTGCTCAAGTTTATGGTTTTTTTCATCGACGGCTCGTGCCAAGACGCCAACTTCAGAGGGCAAATGCGTTAACTGAGTCAGATTTTGATGATCTGTTTCGACAGCATTTTTTAAGTCTAATAAAGGCTTGGTGATTTGCCTAGAGGATAATTGAGAAAAAATAGCAGCGATGAGTAGGCTCAAAATGACAGCAACTCTTAACGCATTGGCAAAGATATCTTCTAACTGCTCAAAGATGGCCAAAACGGGGTAGTTGGCCATCACCATTTTTGTGTCTTCTAAGTAGGTTAAAATGTAGCTTTGGTTGTCTTGATGGTAGACAAAAAAATGCAGGTTGGTTGACGTTTTACCTGTGTCAGTATTCACAGTGACAGGAATTTCTTGAACCGTTTCAGTAGCCTCGGCTTTTAAATGCGCTGGGGCATTATCGTAGTTGTAGATTTTAATACCTGGATCAGCAATATAAATAGGCTGCTCACCTTGTTTTTCTTGACTGAGTTCTAATTGTTGCAGCAAGCGACCTTTGACCAGCTCTTGCTCCATTCTAACCTCAGCATACATAAAAATACTGACGAAAGTGGCGCAAAGCAGTATGGCAAATAAAAAATACGACAGTCGAAACTTATTGGCAATGGAGTCGATACTGAACATGGTATTTACTTCATAGTGAGAGGTAGGAGATAAGATAGCATTTTGCTATTTTATTTTAGGCTTTATCTGGATCAATAAGCTGATAACCAACGCCCGACACGGTCATTACCATGGGTTTGGCAAATGGCTTATCGACTTGTGCTCGTACGCTGTGCACGTGGGTTCGTAGCGCATCACTACTGGGGATATCATCAGCCCATACTTTTTCTTCTAGCTCATTTTTACTGACCATCCTAGGCGATGCACTCATTAGTATCTGTAATATCTTAAATCCAGTGGGGGTCAATTTAAGCGATTTACCTTCGCGCACCACCGTATGCTCTTCAATATTTAAACACAATCCACCCACATTGAGACTTTGCTCACAGTGACTGTCTTGATGTCGGCGTATTAGAGCTTTAATACGCGACTCCAATTCAACTAAAGAGAAGGGTTTTACAAGATAATCGTCAGCGCCACTATCAAACCCTGCTACTTTATCCAAAATAGTATCACGCGCTGTCAGCATCAATACGGGGGTTTTATCGTGTAATTCTTCTCGAAGTTTTTTGCACAATTGCGTGCCGTTCATACCAGGCAGCATCACGTCCAACAATATGACATCGTAACGATTGTTCGAGGCCAGTGTCAGTCCACTATAACCGTTGTGAGCATTGTCTAACTCAAAACCTTTTGGTTCAAAAAAAGCATAAATATTGGCTACGATATCGGGGTTATCTTCAATAACGAGTATCTTGTACATAAATGTCTCGTGCATCAGTGTTAGCAATGCGATGATAAAAAAGCTTAAATGGTAGGCTTAAAAAAGGTAGGTGCTGCTGCTACCTCGTCCGTTGTAATATTAAAAAAACTGAGCAACGTTGGGGTAATAAAATCATGAGAGACGGGCTGATTAATCATATTGGTCAGGCTGCTCTTATCGTTACTCTTAGCATCAATACCATTATCACTAGGTGACCAGATAATCAAAGGTACCTGCTTTTGGGCATCGGGTGCAATACTATAAGGCAAACCATGCAAATAAATATTGTTTTCGCCCAAACTTTCACCATGATCGCTCATATAGACCATCACCACATCATATGTCTGCTCGTAAGGCTTTAGTGTCTCAATCACACTATTCAAAAAATAATCAGTATAGCGCAGAGCATTATCATAACCATTGATAACCGACTGAGCGTCGCATTTGGACAACTCATTGGTCTTACATACGGGTTTAAAGGTTTCAAATGCTTTGGGATAGCGCTGATAATAAGCAGGACCATGGTTGCCCATTTGATGCAATAAAATAAGGGTGTCTTTGGGCGCGCCATCTGAATGAATGATAGTACCAAAGCCATTTAGCATACCGATGTCACGACATTCGTTGTCGCAAATAGGATTGTTATCAGGCGTTTTGTAATCCTCAAAAGTCACTCGATCGGCGACGCCTTTGGCGCTTGAATTATTGTCTCGCCAAATCACATTGACGCCTTGCTTGTGTAAGGTGTCGAGGACATTTTCGTTATAGGCAGCATTATCAGTGTCATAGTTTTCTCTATTGGCATAACTGAACATGCAAGGTACGGAGTAAGCGGTCGAGGTGCCGCAAGACGTCGCCTTTGTGAAGCTATAAATATTTGATTGCTGAGCAAGTAATGGCATGGTGTTGCGCTTATAACCATTGAAACTAATGTGGTCGGCACGCGCTGTCTCACCCACGACAAACACCATAATTTTGGGTTTGGGTTTACCTTTACTGCTGGTAACAACGGGCGTTACTTGCTTCGCATCTGTCGCATGCAGTATCAACGTATCAGGACGGCGCAGCTCATCGGCATAGTCGAGACCGAGCTTCACAACAGAATAAATGGGCATAATAGGGTTGGCATAACTTCGAACCATTTTATGCTGCCGAAAAAAGCTGGCATATTGGTCACCAAAGGGCAGTAGGCAAAGACCTATCAGTGCAATTGCCATTACCAAACTGGCGGTTTTTTGTAGTATGGCTCGACGCCAAGTAGGGTGTTTGATACGAATTTGACTGATCACAAAAGCAGGTAAGACGCCTAACAATAGCAAATGCACAAAAAAACTCGGTGCCATCAGTCCCATCACTTCGGCTTGATCGGTTTGTAGGCTGTTAATCAGCATAATGCGATCAAATATCGTCCCATAGCCATCCGTAAAATAGCTACATACAGACGCAATCAATACTAAGGCAATCAATACTATTTTTGCTATTGGGCGGTAACACAGTAGCTGGCAGACGAGCCATATCAAAGCAAATAGTAAACTTGCGGCAGAAATCAGAAAACCAAGGTTATTACTCAAAGGGTAAATCGTTAGCATCTGCTTAAAAAAGCTAATATTTGCAGTCGCTACTAAGTAGAGGGCAACGACTATAATCAAATGATTGAGGTTGACTGGTCGATTATAGAATTTGTTTATGTCGCCTTTATTGGTCGGGGCTTTAACTTTCGCAGTATGAGTGATAAACACGTGAGATAGTGACATAAACGGTCTTCTCAACAGAGTGATAAGGAATGTAGGCCCTTACGGTAACAAGTTGTCTGTTAAGAAGACGTTAAGGTGAATAGGTTTCTTTATGTTTAAAGCCAACTTATTTGTGAGAGGGCATTTCTGCCTTCAAAAACTCAATGAATGAGCTAACCCGTTCTGATAATTTCCTATTTTTGTAATAAACAAGGTTGATGGGTTGCTGCATTTTTATCGTACTAGAAATCAAGATTTGCACCAGACGCCCTTCTCGAATGTCTTGCTGTGTCATAAAGTCTGACAAACAAACGATACCTGTCCCGCATAACGCAAGCTGTCTTAGCGTCTCACCACTATCGGTTTTTATGTTTGTATCAACATGAAATAAATTATTGAAAGCATCATAAATAGGCCAGTCGTTTAGTTTTTCTAACGAGCTAAAACCCAATAGCTGGTGTTGTGTTAACTCTTCTAGATTCTGAGGTGTACCGTGTTTTTTTAGATAGGCAGGGCTGGCCAGTATTCGAATCTGGCTTAACCCTAGCGGGGTTGCGCTCAATGTAGAATCTTTTAACTCACCGATGCGCACAGCGATGTCTGTTCGCTGTTCTAACAAATCGACTAAGTTTTCATTGCTTATCAGCTCAATGTCAATTTGTGGGTAAGCGCTGCTGTACTTATCAATTAATGGTGCAATGACGTGTAGCATAAAAGGGGTTGCCGCATCAATTCGTAGTTTGCCAGAGGGAACTTCTTTATTCATGATCAGCATATTTTCGGCCGCTTCTAACTCTTCTAGGATGCTGCGTACTCGCACGAGATACTTTTCACCCTCTTGCGTCAACTCCAAGCGCCTTGTAGTACGCCTAAAAAGAGCCGTATTTAGCTTTTTTTCTAATCGTGATAATGCTCTACTGACGGCCGAAACCGTGACATCTAAGTGCTCAGCTGCCTGACTGATGGTACCTTCGTCGACAATACTAATGAAAGTGACCAGCTCATTAATCGTGACTTTCATTATTGACTCCTACGCAAAAGTATTTTGAATATTTGTGCCTTCTTATCAAGTATCAGCTTATATATAATTTCTGCCAATCACAATTGATAAACCCATTCGCTTTCATCGGAAAATTTGTAAAAGGCAATTTATAATGAAGAATATATTGATATTAAACGGCAGTAAGCGTTTCGCCCATTCAACAGGCGAGCTTAATGACACCATGACGACAGTCGCTGAGCAGCAACTACTTGAATTGAGCCATAACGTAAAAGTAACCAATATTGATGCAGGTTATGATGTAGAAGAAGAGATTAGAAAATGGCTATGGGCAGATGTGGTTATCCAGCAGACACCTGCTTGGTGGATGGGCGTGCCATGGATCGTTAAAAAATATATCGATGAGATTTTTACGATTGGACATGGTCGTCTCTATGAAAGTGATGGACGTTCTCGTCATAATTCAGAAAATAAGTATGGCTCTGGTGGTTTGTTACAAGGTAAGCAGTATATGCTGTCAGTAACGTGGAATGCACCTGAGGCAGCCTTTACTGATCCAAACCAGTTTTTTGAAGGTGTTGGAGTAGATGGGGTATATCTTGCTACTCATAAAGCGTATCAGTTTTTGGGTATGCAGCCGCTGACCACCTTTATGAATAATGATGTCATCAAAAACCCAACTATTGATAGTGATATTGCAAGATATCAAGAACATTTAAATGCCTTGTTTGCAGTGTAGCTATTGCTATTTTTCGCTTAGGTTGGCGCTACAGTGAACGCTACGTGACATTAGTATCAATTTTTCTTGCGTGCTGTTGAAACAGATGCTACGAAAAACTCATCCCAGTCGCACAGTCTTGTTTTTAACGTCACTTAACTGTATTTATGACGCATAAAAAAAGTAGTGATACGCCATCCATCAGATGAGTTATCACTACTTTGATTAAGATTGGCAAATATCAGCCAACGCTAGTCTTTTTCTAACACCACTCTATAGCGAGCGTTTCCGCTTTCTAGTCTTTCAAATGCTTCATTTATCTCAGACATTTTATAGGTTTCAGTGACTGGTTGAATATTATGTCGAGCGGCAAAATCCAGCATTTTTCGCAAGGTTGATGGTGAACCAACTGGCGAACCTGATAGACTTTTTTGAGCCATAATCATGGGTGCCGTTGCTATCTCTAGCGGTGTTTCTAGTATACCAACAAAGTGTAGTTTGCCCTTTGGCTTCAAGGTTTTGATCACCAGATCCCAGTTCATATCGACGTTCACGGTTGATATGATTAAATCAAAAGAGCCCGCTGCTTTTTCGATTTCGCTATCTTCTCTTGAATTTAGTGAGTGGTGAGCACCCAACTCTTTTGCTTCTTCCATCTTTGAGCTGCTGGTAAAAGCAGTGACTTCACATCCCCAAGCATTAGCAAACTGCAGCGCCAAGTGACCTAAGCCACCGATACCAATAACCGCCACTTTAGAGGTTGGTTTGATATCGTATTGCATAAGCGGGTTAAACACAGTGACACCGCCACACAGTAACGGTCCTACAGAATTAAAATCAAGGCCTTCAGGAATTTTTATAACGCTGGTGTCCTTTGCGCGTACTTTGTCCGCAAAGCCGCCATGGTTGCCAATGATGGTGCCTTCTTGTTCAGGGCATAGATTTTGGTCTCCACCGATACATAGGTCGCAAACATTACAATAGCCTTTATGCCAGCCAAGGCCAACCTTATCGCCCAGCTCAAGATGCTTCACATGCTTACCTTTTGCCAGCACTTTTCCTGCCACTTCATGTCCACCGACAAAGGGGAATTGAGTCATACCCCATTCGTTTTGCCACATAGATAGATCACTGTGACAAATACCACAGCTATGTACTTCGATTTCTACTTCGTGATCACCTAAAGCGCTAGGTTCGTATTGGTAGGGCGCAAACTTGCCACCTTTTTCTGTTGCTGCATAGGCGTTAATCATCATTATTCCTTATTTTCTATTATTTGTGGAAAGGCGTTATAAATATTTAATGGATATATTATCTAATAAAGCTGTTCTTAGCGTATCGCTGAATTTATTAATAATGGTTTGTGTAAAGAGAGTGGGATAGTGCAATTAACCTTCATTAATTTTGGTTAAAACATTGCAACCAATTTAAAAGGCAGAGCGTTTATATAACAGTTGATTTCAAAGATAAGAAAAGAGAAAGTGGATTGCCTTTTTTGTGAAGTAAAAATAATAAATAGAGAGATATTAAAAACCAATATGATATAGCAGACACAAAAAAACCTCAAGTAAACTAATACTTGAGGCGAAACTTGCTTAAACTTCACAGTTTAAATTCGTTTTAAATATGGCGCAGCGGACGGGACTCGAACCCGCGACCCCCGGCGTGACAGGCCGGTATTCTAACCAACTGAACTACCGCTGCTTAGGTCGTTTTAGCTTCTTTAAACACTTGCTAATAAGTGGTGGGTGATGACGGATTCGAACCGCCGACATTCTGCGTGTAAGGCAGACGCTCTACCAACTGAGCTAATCACCCTGAAGAGCGTATTAAAAAAGCACTGCTTTTTTAGCTCTGCAAGAGAAATTCTTTAAATAGAATTTCTATATTGCTTCGTTAATATAAGTTGTCACACTTAAGTTAACTTAATCAGCTAGGGTTGTTTAAGTCCCCTTGCTGTGGGTGTGTATTATATAGAATTACGCATGGCTGTCAAACACTATTTTAAATATTTTCGCAAATAATTGAAGATATTTACCTAATGGTAATGTTTACAATAACTTAAGTTTGCGATAGATAGGGTGGTTACCATGACGTCTATAAATGTCATCTGTTGCTCGGTAGCCAAAAGCTACTATACTATTGATGCTTTATTATTCACACTGTACTTTTATCTTGTTAAGCGGAGGCAAGCATAGACACTTTTACTACATGGTCGTTGGGAGACGTGGCTGGACTAGGTCTGGTATTGCATATCATTCTGATGATAGTAATGACGCTAAGAATTGTGACGGTGCAGCGCAATATTGGTGTGTCAATTGCTTGGGTCGCTGTGCTTTATACCCTGCCTCTTTTTGGCTTTATTGCTTATCTCTTGTTGGGTGAGCCGATGATTGGGCGGCGTTATCGTGATCGAGTGGATCAAGCAGGGATGATGATGAACGATATGGCAAAGCGTGAACATCTGGTGTTTGATCAAGGGCAGGAGTTGCTACCAGCCAATTATCGCGGTGTGAGTCAAATAGGCACACGTTGGACAGGGCTTGGTGTTTTTCCTGAACACAAAATGCAATTATTGACTGATCCCAACTCTATTTTTCAAGGATTGACTGAGGATATTAATACAGCGCAGCGTATTATTCTTATGGAGTTCTATATCGTTTATCCTAAAGGACAGACATTAGACGTGATAGCGGCGTTATCAGCCGCTGCACAACGCGGCGTGGAATGCCATATATTGGCTGACAGTGTGGGAAGTTTTAGTTTTTTCAATAGCAAAGAACATCGTATGCTAGAAAAAGCAGGCGTCTTCGTCCATCAATCGCTGCCCGTGGGTTTGTTTAAGACGCTCTTTAAGCGTTCTGATTTGCGCAATCACCGCAAAATCGTGGTCATTGATGAATATATTGGTTATATCGGTAGTTTTAATTTGGTCGATCCCAGATTTTTTAAACAAAATAAAAAAGTCGGGCAATGGATTGATGTGGCAATACGTACGACCAGTCGTCAATCTATGAGCATTACCACCGCGATGGCAAAACTGGTGGCAACAGATATCGGTGCTGAAAATAAGGATAATTTAGATGCACTACATCATCGGGTAAACAATTATACGCGCAAGCTGTATGTGATGGATCCAACTATTAATGATTTGAACAGTCGGGTAAAAGTGCTGGGCAATAATGTGGCGCATCATGAGCAAGCAGAGAATGGCTCAAAATTAATTGCCATACCTCGAATGCCTGTTGTAGAAGGTGTTTTAGCGCAGCTGATACCATCAGCACCTCGAGTGACAGCCCATGTGATTTATAATACGTTAGTCACAGTGATTCATCGTGCTAATAAAAGCATTTGCATTACTACCCCGTATTTTGTGCCGGATGAAGCGTTATCAGGGGCGCTTACAACAGCAGCGAAGCGTGGCGTGAAGGTCACGCTGATTGTCCCTGAAAAGGTCGACTCCTTTCTTGTACAGCACGCATCGCAAGCGTATTATCAAGAATTACTTGAAGCTGGCGTCATTATTGCTCTATTCAAAGGCGGTTTATTGCATGCCAAAACAGTGGTCGTCGATGATGACTATTGTTTATTTGGTACGGTAAATATTGATATGCGCAGTTTTTACCTAAATATGGAAGTCAGCTTGGCAATTTATACGCCAGAAATGGTAGCTCAAGTAGCAAGTTGCCAAGAAGTCTACTTACAACATTGCCGATTTTTAGGCTTAGAGGAATGGCAACAGCGTCATGGTGCTGCGCGTTTGTTTGATAATGTGGTTCGCCTATTTAGTCCTTTATTGTAGCGTTTTTACTTTTAGGTTAAGGTAACCTATCGCTATTAATGAGGCTCACTGTTTTAGCCATACTACATTCCACTTATTGGTAAAAAGGACGCGATTGTTTATGTCTGCATTGCTTTTGACACCACTTGACTATACCGCAGCAGGATATTGGCAGGACTTTTTAGCTGAGCGTCCCATTGCTGGCGGTATTGTTTATGAAACCGAGCTGCGCGATTGTGTATTGGATGAGTCACTGGCAAGTTTGCAGCGTATAGATACATTATTGACGCAAATACGCCGTGATATGATTAAAGCGGGTCAATGGCATGAAGAAACGTTACTGATTGATGAGCGTTATCGTAACTTTATGGTGTTTCTGGCGTTTTATGCAGGACAAGTCTTAGCCCAGCGGTGGCAGCATACGCCGCATTGGTATGGTCAATTTGAGCTACGCAAACGCTATCCAAACGTATCGTTAACAAGTGATGATTTTTATCAGCATATGGCGGTTGTCTATCGTGAGGATACGGAACACAGCACCTCACATAATGGCAGTAACTCTGCCTTTTTCGCCTTAGAGCCAATAGGGCTGCGTTTGTTTGGGCATATTGATCGACCATTTGAGGCAGTACAAGGTGGTCAAGTAGCAAGCGGTTTATATCAAGCGGTTAGCTTACGATTACCAGGTGTCAGCGAGCCATCCGTTATTAAAGCAGCTATACCCGATATCATTCAGAATGTTGGTACACATAAAACGGCTGAGCCTTATTTAGACACTGTCCCAGAACTGCCTCAAAATTCTAATCAAGTGTTAGTTGGTCCGTCAGATAAAATAGAGACCAGTTCGACACCAGTCAATAATCCCTCGTCTACAACAGACTATCAACCATCGCCAGATTTGAGCAGCGCTGAGACACCATCAGTTGATACGGCATCAAGCACGCTTATGTCATCCAAACTTGCTTCCGTCTCAAAAACACCTCCAACGCCAGAGATGTTTACGCAGCTTCTTATAGAGTTAAATGAGATTGAAGTGGTACAAAGCGCTGACAATATGGCGTACCAACAAGCTTGTCGTGTGTTGGATCAGTTTGAGGAACACATTGCCAAACAAAACAAATCCCGTGCGCAAGTTTCTTTTTCACAAAATCATCTAAAAGCAAAAAAACAAGCATTATTGAAGCTACAAGAGGCTGCTGATGCTGGCAATACGGCGGCCATGTTACGTTTGGCAATGTATGAATTATTGGGTGAGGGTTTGGCGGTGGATAAGTCTGCGGGAACGGCGACAGGGGCAGAGTGGGTCAAACAAGCCGCCAGCAAAGACGACAGTCGGGCCCAGCGTTTCCTTAGTAAAATTTATTACCAAGGCATAGGGGTCACGCAAGACATAGAAAATGGTCAGTATTGGCTCACCCAAGCTGCTAAACATGGTCATGCTGAAGCTGCTGACTTGGTCGCCCATTGGCAGCAGACCCAAGAGTTGATGAGTACACAAAAGCGGGAGCAGCATAGTATCAAACGGTATCAAATCTTGCTTGGAGCGGTGGCGGTGATAGCGATGTTGATTCTCATTCTTCTCTAACCTCTTTTGTGGTAGACCGTGCTTAAAAGCGTATTGTTACGTGCCAAATTCAGGTAGAATTGGCGCATTTTTTACTACTAGCTTTTTGTTTATCAATCCATTACTCATCTGGGCTGCTTCATGTCATCTCCCCATACAACTCCTGATTGTCCTTCGAAGTCGTCTGATAGTGCTTCTTTACCCAGTCGTTCTGTGCACACGCCACCTTTTTATTATCAATTTGGTATTGGATTACTCAAGCCGTTATATCGAATGCAGGTATGGCGACGCTCACATAAGCGCGATTATTATCAACGAGAAGTGGCGCAACGGTTTGGTAAACACTATCCCGCTCGTCCAATAATAGAGTCTGCTACTAATAAAAACGAACCCCACGCAAATAAAGGCGTGATTTGGTGTCATGCGGTGTCATTGGGTGAGACCAACACGGTTGCGCCTTTATTAGATGCATTGCTGGCTGAGGGTTATAAGATATGGCTGACCAATACCACTCAGACAGGGTTTGCTCGCGGTGCCAGCCGTTTTGCCGACGAAATTGCTCAAGGTCATGTGAGTCATAGCTATGTTCCGGTCGACAGTCCGGCAGTCATTGAGACGTTTTTGGCACATGTAAACCCTGTGGTAGCTTTGTTTGTAGAGACGGAGCTATGGGCAAACATTTTAACCAAACTTTCTGAGCACCAGATTCCTAGTATTTTGGTCAATGGACGCTTATCGGCGTCCTCTTTTAAAAGCTACCAGAAAATTGGCGCCGTCAGTACCAGTATGATGAAAAATCTGACACTCATCATCGCGCAAGACAATGAGTCGGCAAAACGCTTTCGGCAATTGGGGGCGCACAGTGCGCAAATTCGTGTGGCAGGCTCGTTAAAGTGGGTGATCAATACACCCAAAGTGACAGACAGCGCCGCTCATATAGAAAATACCCATAACTCTATTGATTTATTAACACAAAAAAGCAAGCTGGCAGAAGCGCTGGGCGTCGCAGGTCGACCGATTTGGGTGGCGGCAAGCACACATAGCGATGAAGAACAAACGGCACTGTCACTACACCAGCAATTACTGTCCAATTCAACGCTGGCTGATGCGCTATTAATTGTGGTGCCCAGACATCCCGAACGTTTTGACGAAGTCGCAGAGCTGATTCAAAACACAGCATTAAAGATGGCACGGCGTAGTAACGAAGAGGCAATAGAAGCAGGCACACAAGTATATTTAGCTGATAGTATGGGTGAGCTGATGACGTGGTATACGCTAGCAGACGTGGCGCTGGTGGGCGGCTCGTTGGTTGATATTGGTGGGCACAATCCAGTGGAGCCTGCGAGTGTGGCAACGCCTGTGATTATGGGACGCTACACGCAGTCTTGTCAAAGCGTAGTCGATGCGCTGTCTGAAGTAGGAGCTTTATATCAGCCGAATAATGCGTTTTATCGTCCCGCTACTAGAGAACAAGTGGCGCCGAATGACGCTGGTAAATATGAGCAAACCACCCTACAAAATGCCGCAAATATAACTCAAAAACCCGCGCGCAAAGCGTCTAATAATGAGGATGAGACAACACTGATTTACCAACAGTTGGTGTCTTGGTTGGACAATTTGGCATTGGCAAAACTGGCTGGACAGGCTGGGTTATACATGACAACGAAGCAACAAGCGGTATTGCCTCGTCAACTTACAATGATTACGGATATTATAGAGAAGCATGCGGGTTTAAAAACGTTATGAACTGTATATTACTTCCAGCCGAAAACATCGTACATGAGACTGCTCAGATTAATACTTTGTTGCAAGTGCGTCATGTGACTCAAATATTAGATGCTAAGGTTGGTGAGTCACTAAAGATAGGTCAGATCGGCGGACAGCTAGGCACAGCAATCATTGAGTCTATAACACAAGACTGTATTCAGCTACGTGATGTTCAGCTCACGATTGCACCATTACCTAAACTAGATCTGACAGTGATACTGGCGCTGCCCCGGCCAAAAGTGCTAAGACGCCTGATCATGGATATGACGGCGCTTGGCGTACGACATATCATTCTTATCAACAGTTATCGTACTCAAAAAAGCTATTGGCAAAGTCCAATGCTGGAGCGCTTAGATGAGTTCGTGTTAGAAGGGCTGCAACAAAGTGTGGATACGATAGCGCCAAGTATTGATCTAAAAAAGCGCTTTAAACCCTTCGTGGAAGATGAACTTGCGAATCTGGTCACTAATGGTGCTATTGTGGCACATCCTTATAGCACACAGTCATTTGCTCAGTATATAAAAAAGCAGCCTTTAGACAAGCCCTATCTAGATCACCCAGATTTAAAAAAGCCGCCGGTTTCTGGCTTGCCAAGTTTGGTATGCATCGGTGCTGAAGGTGGCTGGATTGATTACGAGATAGCGTTGTTGGCCACTCAAGGTTGCGAGCCTGTGCATATAGGGCCGCGGATTTTGCGCACTGAAGCTGCGGTCAACGCGCTATTAGGACAGTGGCTGCTGTAAAAAGAAGTGGTTTATTGATGGTGGTAATTTAGAAATATTTATACCCGCTGAGCTTTTGTAGTGGTAATTTTTTTGCTCCATTGACTGTACAGAAATTAACGTTATTGAGTTCAGGTTGGCGATTTACATACGGCTGGAGGGCAAGTTATCAAAGGATTTGTGAGAAAAAAATGCATTGATAATTACTCTCATTTACATTAGTATGTCGTTTCTAGATATTATAGTCTTGACCATTTTAATCAGTGGTTGACGCAATAAATGGTCGCACAGATTTTTTCACCAGCCTTTCCAACGTTTGATAACACTATCTTTCTTTTATAACACCATTGTGGAGAAACCATGTCACTGAATGCCATCACTACCATTGCGAGTTTTAGTAAGCTGACCTTACCTGTTGCTGTATTTGGCATGATGCTGGGGCTTACAGCTTGTAGCGATTCTTCTACAACAGACGGTAGCGCAGATACAGAAGCACCTGCTAGTACAGAAGCAGACGTTGCGACCAGTGATGCTGCTGACGTTAAGGCTGATACTGAAAATCATACTGTTACTATCTACTCATCACGTAACGAGCAGCTTATTAAGCCATTGCTTGATCGTTATACTGAAAAGACAGGTGTGAAGGTTGAGTTGGTCACAGATAGTATTGGACCATTGCTTGCACGTTTAAAAGCAGAAGGGCAGAATACGCCAGCTGATATGCTCTTGACCGTTGATGCAGGCAATTTATGGCAAGCTTCGCAGGAAGGATTGCTCCAACCAGTAGCTTCTGATATTTTAGAAGCGAATGTCCCTGCAAAATATCGTGACCCAAAAGGTCAGTGGACAGGCCTATCATTGCGCGCGCGTACTATCTTTTATGACCCAAGCAAAGTCAACGCTGACCAATTATCGACGTATGCAGATTTGGCCGATCCAAAGTGGAAGGGCAAGCTGTGTCTACGTAGTTCTAAGAAAGTTTATAATCAATCACTTGTAGCGAGCATGATTGAGCACTTAGGCCCAGAAAAAACTGAGACCATCATCCGTGGTTGGGTCGATAATTTGGCCACTGATATATTCAGTGATGACACAGCGTTGTTAGAAGCGATTGCTGCTGGACAGTGTGAAGTCGGTATTGCCAATAGCTACTATTATGGTCGTTTGCTCGATGAAAAGCCTAACTTTCCTGTTAAGCTATTTTGGGCAAACCAAGGCACAACTGGTACGCACACAAATATCTCAGGCGCGGGTGTGGTGGCAAGCTCAGACAATGCAGACGACACGCTTAAACTTATAGAATGGTTATCATCTGATGAAGCACAAGGCATTTATGCCAGCTCAGACAAAGAATTCCCAGTGAAAGAAGGGGTTGATGAGTCGGAAATGCTCAGATCGTGGGGTCAGTTCAAGAAAGACGATATCAACGTTCAAAAATTTGGTGAGCTACAGACTCAAGCCATTCAAATAATGGATAAAGCAGGTTACAAATAACGACTTTTAGTCACTACGGTTGATAATGGCCTTTATACCAATCTTTAAAAATTGCTTATAAGCTTGGGATTGGTATAAAGCCGTTATACGTATGACAGGACATTGAAGCATGGTAATAACGATATGAGCACAACGCCAAACGCGTCTGTTCGTCAGCCTGGTGCAGTGGATAAACGTCTTAGTCAGCAGCAGCTTGCCAGTCAAGACCATACACTCTTTAACCGTTTTCTCTCCAAATCAGTCTTAGGGCTGATTTCGTTGTTTATGCTGATCCCAATTTTAATCGTATTGCTGTCATGGACGCAGCCAGTCGCTGATATTTGGTCGCACATGGCAGAGTATGTGCTGCCACAAGTACTCAAAAATACGGCAATTTTATTGTCGATGGTAATCGCCATTTCTGGCATCATTGGTACCACGCTTGCTTGGATTACTAGCATGTACCGCTTCCCTGGACAGCGGTTTTTTTCGTGGGCATTGATGTTGCCGTTGGCCATTCCTGCTTATGTATTGGCGTTTGTGACGATCGGTATTGTTGATTTTAGTGGGCCATTGCAGACCGGTTTGCGGGATTTTGGCATTGATACAGCGATTCCATCAGTACGTAATGTCTGGGGCGCAGGTCTAGTCCTATCATTGGCATTCTATCCTTATGTTTATTTGTTGGCGCGCCAAGCTTTTTTATCGCAAGGTCGGCGTGCGATTGAAGCAGGACAGATGCTTGGTTTAAGCCGAGGGCAGGTGTTTTTTAAACTGGCATTGCCACAAGCACTGCCATGGATCGTTGGTGGATTATTGCTGGCAAGTATGGAAACGTTGGCAGATTTCGGTGCAGTATCAATATTTAATGTCGATACCTTTACGACCGCAATTTATAAAGCGTGGTTTGGGTTTTTTAGTTTAACGACGGCAGCACAGTTAGCGGCGTTGCTAATTGGGGTAGTCTTTATCGTGGTTTTGTTTGAGCAGTACTGGCAAGCAAAGCGCGGACGTTCGGTGACTCAAGGCAATAGTCAACGTTTTGAAACCACTACGCCTGCCAAATGGGGCATGACGCTGCTATGTATGCTCGTATTTGCAGTGGCATTTTTCATCCCATTTTTACAGCTGATCTATTGGACGGCATTGAATTTCAGGCAAGACTTTGATGCGCGTTATATCGATTTTGTGACCAATAGCTTTATGATTGCTAGCATGACTACGCTCTTTATTGCTGTTTTGGCGATTATTATGGCGTGGATTAAGCGGCAGTATCCTGATAAATTGACCAAGCTGATGACAACGCTGGCCAATTTAGGTTACGTGGTGCCCGGGACGGTATTGGCAGTGGGTATATTTATTCCGATTGCTTGGCTAGACAATCAAATGATTGCTTCTGGAATGATCTCAAAACAAGTGCTGTCAGGTAGTGTGATTGTGATGCTACTTGCATTATCTACACGCTTTATGACAGTCAGCTTTCAGCCAGTGGATCGGCAATTACAACGCTTGACAGTCAATCAAGAAGCGGCGGCCAAGTTACTCAGTGATAGCGCATATCAGCGCTGGCGACAAGTGGTGTTACCGGTGCTGAGCCCAGGAGTGTTGACAGCATTATTGATGGGTTTTGTCGAAGTTATGAAAGAGATGCCAATTACGTTAATGACACGGCGACAAGGTTGGGATACGCTTGCAGTACGGGTATTTGAGATGACCAGTGAAGGTATGTGGGGACGCGCGGCATTGCCCAGCCTATTGATTGTACTGGTTGGACTGTTGCCTGTTTGGATATTATTGCGTCAAAGCGACAAGCAGCATTAAAGGCGGGCGCTAAAATAGATTAAAAGCAGGCGATAGCCTTTTTGTCGTTATGATGGTTGTACTTTTTTATCCGTGAGTTTTTATTTAAAATTATTTAACGAGTATCTTCCATGCACACTGATTCGATGAAAGATTCAATAGATCTCAAATCAATAAACACCAGCTCAGTAAGTGACACTAAGCCTTATTTTCGCGTGCAAGATTTGGTGGTCGGCTATGACGATACGATAGTCGTCAATGGATTGTCTTTCATTCTGCAACAAGGCGAGATTGGCTGTTTTTTGGGATACAGTGGATGCGGTAAAACCACGGCATTACGTGCCATTGCAGGATTGGAGCCGAGTCGCGGCGGTAGCATTCATCTAAGCAATCAGTGTTTAACTGACCAAACGGCTCGTAACGCATTGACCGTAGCGCCAGCCAAACGTGGCATGGGCATGGTGTTTCAAGACTATGCGCTTTTCGGTCATCTAAGCGTCGCAGAAAACATCGCTTTTGGGCTGAATAAATGGTCTGCGGCCGACAAAAAAGCCCGCGTGGTTGAGATGCTAAGCTTAGTCGAATTGACCGAACATGCTGACAAACGTCCTCATGAGCTTTCAGGTGGACAGCAACAGCGCGTAGCATTAGCACGAGCATTGGCACCTAAGCCTAAGTTGTTGTTGCTGGATGAGCCATTTTCGAATTTAGATGTGGTATTGCGTGAGTCGTTGGCAATGAGTGTCCGTGACATTCTCAAACTCACCAATACCACTGCTATCTTAGTGACTCATGATCAAAACGAAGCCTTTGCGCTGGCAGATAAAGTTGGGGTGATGGATAAGGGTAAGCTTGTGCAATGGGCAACCCCAAGCGAGTTGTACCATGAGCCAATCAGTCCTTTTGTTGCCGAGTTTGTAGGCGAAGGCGCAATGATAGATGGCATCATAAAAGACGGCCGCATCGAAACCGCCTTGGGGAATATTTATCGACGCATGGAAGTTTATGACGAATTAGGGCAGCCGCAATACTGCGCGTATGATTATCCCAACGGCACGCCGATTAAAGTGCTGGTGCGTCCTGATGATATCATTCATGATGATGAGAGTACGCGAACAGCATTGGTGATTGGGCGCGTGTTTCGCGGTGCCAACTATTTGTATCGCTTACAGCTTGATGATGGGCAGACAGTGTTATCTTTGGTCGCCAGTCACCATAATCATGCGATAGGCTCGCACATTGGTATTTTACCCTTGTTAGAGCATGTCGTGGTATTTGATGAAAAAGAGATCAATGCCACGACGTGGTCAGAATCTGATAAATCAAAAAGAGTGGAAGAGATTAGATAAAACAAAACGGTTTGCTTTGCCTGTAACTTTAGACTGGCTATCATGATGGGCAAATTTACCGAGTTGCCATGACATGTAAGTAGCGTCCTAGCCATTTATAAGGTTCTAGTTGTGAGTAACGCAGCTCCATCCGTACGACGGCATCTGGGTGATTATGACCACCACGTTTGAGGGGCGCATAATCATGAAACACGCGCAAGCCACTGGTCAGTACGGTTTGATAATGATGGGCTGCCAGCCAAGCATCGACTTCTTCTTTGGCAACGGGATGATTGGGCGTTAAGCTTTTTTTGTTGTCGGCCTTATAGTCCGTGTTATCGAGTAAGTTAAAGTTACCCATGATGAGGTTACGATAATCGAAGCTGGCGGGATTATAGAAGCATAAAGATATCGCCCCATGATTGGCTAATTGTCGATCAAAGAAATTCATAACCATCGCAGGTTCTGCCAACCATTCTAATAACGCGTGTGACAGGATCAAATCAAACTTAGCGCCATTTGAGCTTTTATCCTTATTTAGCTTGTCTTCAAGGTCTTGATACGGGCAAACATACCACGTTATATCCAACGCTTTATCTATTTGCGCCGCGCTCACTTTTGCCTTTTCAAGCATATTGGCTGAGATGTCATTGATGACTAGGCTATGGCCTTGCGTGGCAAGCTCGATCGAAATCTGTGCCAGTCCTGCGCCCACATCGAGGATACGCAAAGGCCGTCCAAGCTTTTCGCTCATCTTTGCACTATATTCAAAAATATCACGACGCAACACAGCCAATCGAATCTCGCCCTTTAGACCACCGTAGACTTTTTTTTCAAAATGATCAGCAATCGCATCAAAATTGCGATCTGTACGTGCGTCTTGTTGCTCTAACGCTTGCTGCGGCGATATAGTTGCTGATTCTAATAATGGATTATCAGCATTTTTTGTGTCTTGAGGTATTGTTTGCATAAAGGGTAGGTCTGTATCGAGGTGAGATTTTGCAACATCGTACAATAAAGAAGAGAGCGATGCTAGGATTGGTTTGATGGCTTAGAATATTGTTTCTTAGTGTCAAAAAAGGGTCTAAGGTCATGCTTTGCAGTAGCTTTTGATAATATTTTACGGTATAAATAGTAAGGTTTAAGAAACAATTCTGATCATGCAGATTTTGAAGAAAATGCTTAAGACAAAGCAATGATTAAGAATCTCTTTCAAACTGACATTATCTACTGCCATGGACTATCGGCAATCTATTACTTGCCTCTGAAGGCCATCACTACTAAGGATAGTAACGATGTTAAAATCCAAATCTGCCACTCGCCTCGCACCAGCTGTTAATACTCAGCTCTCAACTTCTATTATTACGAAACAATCAAAAATGTCACGCTGCTTGTTGTCTGTCGCCATCACCAGTAGTTTACTACTGGTAGGCTGCGGAGATGATGACAACGACAGAGTTGTCTCCTATGACACGACAGTTGAAACCATCAATGCATTTAGTACCGATCAAATTGATAATGGATTTGGTCTAGGAAATACCGCAACGCCTGATGCCAAATGCGACATTAAAATTGAAAAAATCAATTATCCAACGGTAGGTGCAGCGGGCGAGCGTACCAATGCAACTGCCGCACTGATGCTACCAAGTGGTGATAGCGCGGACTGCCAAGGTGATCGACCAATACTGCTTTATGCACATGGCACCACCACCGATAAAGACTATGACTTCAGTCAAGTGGCGAATACCCAAAACCCAGCGGTGGCTGAAGCCACATTGATAGCCGCGAATTTTGCTGCACAAGGTTATATTGTGGTGGCACCAAACTATGCCGGTTACGATGATTCTAATCTAGAGTATCATCCGTATCTGGTGGCAGAGCAGCAAGCTACTGACATGGCGGATGCATTAGAGGGTGCGCGTACGATTATTGATAGACAACAACGCGTCAATGATACGGATTACACCAGTATTGATGACTCTGGCAAACTGTTTATTAGCGGATACTCACAAGGTGGCCACGTTGCCATGGCAACCGCCCGTCTTCTAGAACAACAAAACGAGCCAGTGACGGCAATTGCACCTTCATCAGGACCTTACGCATTGGCCGCATTTGGTGATTTTATATTTAGAGGAAATGTGAATGTGGGTGCCACCCGTTTTGCACCGTTATTGGCAGTAGGTTTGGATAAAAAGTATAAAAATATCTATAGCAATACATTAGATATTTTCTCGGCGCAGTATGCCAATACTCAGCTACCAAGTATGCAAACATTTGGCGAGTTGGTGAATGCTGGCAAGTTACCTGATAACGCGCTTTTCCAGTCAAAACCTACCAATAATCCTATTCTCGATCAACTCCCAACCAGCAATTTGCCTTTTGCTTTCTTAGGGTTCGACGATGATAAATATCTGATAAAAACAGACTTCCGTGCCGCTTACGTTGGCGATGCCTTACAAAATCCAGACAGCCTAGTAGCTAGTACAGGAGTATTGCCAGCCGCTAATCCACAAAACAATTTGCGTAAAGCGCTAAAAGATAATGACCTCCGCGGTTATGTACCTAAAATGCCAGCCCTATTGTGCGGTGGTAACCAAGACCCAACCGTTTTTTATGATATAAACACAGGATCAATGACGGCCATCATACAACAAGCAGGAGCAGCTTCAGGCGCCAATCTAAACGTCACAGTATTGGATGTTGACACTAGAGGCAATCGCGGCGCAGTAACACCAATTGGTAATGCCATGAGCAATCCATGGATGTCCACGTCTATCATTGATAATGTTCAAGGTAGATTTTCTGCAACTTTGACAGCTGTTCAAAACAAAGCCATCGCAGATGCTCAAGCGGGAGGAGTGACTGATCCGACGGTATTGGCTCAAGCAGCAGGCGCCGCTGTATTGGCCAGCTATCACGGCGGCTTAGTCAGTGCAGCCTGTACCCAAGCGACACGCGAATTCTTTGATCAGGAATTCACAGCCAGTTAAGTTCATTCAGAACTGCTTATAACTACTATTTTACCATTAAAAACTGTATCTACTGGATGCAGTTTTTTGATGAATGTATGCCAATAATTGAAGAGAGGAAAATATGAAATCAATACTATTGTCACTATTCACAATTATTTTTGTTGTTGCGCCTATTAGCCAAGCACAAGCAAAAAATACCCCATGTTCGGGTAAGATGGGCGGAGTATCTCACTGCTCAGCAGATGGTAAATTTGTGTGTAACAACGGCAAAATTAGCCAATCTAAAAAAACCTGTCACTAACGTAAATTTAACGGGCAGCGATTCATAAAAATATTGCTGCTAATAAGCTGTTTTCCTTGATTTTAATGACAGTCAGATGCCCCTAAATCAGTAATTTTGTGCTAAAATAGCTTCTTTTATTAAACATTAAAACGATCGTTATTTTCCTATTGTTTTGCACGGCTAGCCGTATTTTTATGATCACTATTTTGATAGTAGCTGCGCATTGATGCAGCTATATTTTTTAGAGTGTATTGGTATCTCAAAAAAAGTGTCTACATTAGAAAAAACGAGAGTGAAGGAGTGTATATGAGCGAATCGGTCAGTCCTATTGGCATTGTAGATGAACTAAAACAATCCTATTTGGATTATGCGATGAGCGTGATCGTCTCGCGTGCACTACCTGATGTGCGTGATGGGTTCAAACCTGTACATCGCCGCGTCATGTACGCTATGCATGTGCTATCTAACGATTACAACAAACCTTACAAAAAATCTGCACGTGTGGTCGGTGATGTTATCGGTAAATACCATCCACATGGCGATAGTGCGGTATACGATGCGATTGTGCGGATGGCACAGGATTTTAGCTTGCGTTATCCGATGGTCGATGGTCAAGGTAACTTTGGTTCGATCGATGATGATCCACCGGCAGCGATGCGTTATACCGAAGTACGTATGACCAAGTTGACCCACCAAATGTTGGCTGATTTGGACAAAGACACGGTCGATTGGGAAGACAACTACGATGGATCTGAGCGCATGCCAAGCGTGATGCCAGCACGTATTCCCAACCTATTGGTGAATGGTGCGACGGGTATTGCTGTCGGTATGGCCACCAATATGGCACCGCATAACTTGACCGAAGTCATCAATGCGTGTTTGGCCTATGCTCAAAACCCGCAGGTTTCAGCCGAAGAGCTGATGTCCCATATCTCAGGTCCTGATTTCCCTACAGGCGGCATTATCTATGGCCGCGCAGGTATCTTAGATGCTTATCGTACCGGTAAAGGCCGCTTGCACATACGGGGTCGTTATCATATTGAACCTATGAGTGATACGGGTGTCAACCGTGACCGTGAGCGTATTGTATTCACCGAAGTGCCTTACCAAGCCAACAAAGCCAAGCTGATTGAGCGTATTGCAGAGCTTGTCCGTGATAAAAAAATCGAAGGCATCAGTGAGATTCGTGATGAGTCTGATAAAGACGGCATGCGTATCGCCATCGACTTACGCCGTGGTGAGACAGCAGAAGTTATCGTTAATAACTTGTTTTTACAAACCCCGCTTGAATCTAGCTTCAGCATCAATATGGTGGCACTGGATAATGGCCAGCCAAAAGTATTGACCTTGCGTCAGCTGATTGCTGCGTTTGTGCGTCATCGTCAAGAAGTCGTGACACGTCGTACCATTTACGAGTTAAACAAAGCACGTGTACGTGGGCATTTATTAGAAGGGTTGACGGTTGCACTTGCGAATATCGATGAGATTATTGCAACCATCAAAGCGTCTGCAAACCGTGGATTGGCGCGCGAAAGCTTATTGAATAACACGTGGGGCTCAGGTAGCGTCGTTGCGATGCTAACTGCTGCTGGTAGTCAATCAGTGCGTCCTGACTTTATCGAAGGCGAAGATCCTAAAGCGCCATTTGGTTTGATCGATGGTGAAACTGGCGGTGAGCAACGTTATCGCTTATCACTTGAGCAAGTTAATGCAATTTTAGACATGCAACTGCATCGCCTAACAGGTCTTGAGCAAGATAAGTTGACTGAAGAATATCAAGACTTGCTGCGCGAAATTGCTCACTTAGAGTCTATTCTTGGAGATTTTGACAAGCTAATGACCATTATCTCTAATGAGATGATTGAGATTCGTGACAATTTTGGCGATGAGCGTCGTACGGACATTATCGATTCACGTACTGATTTTAACCGTGAAGACCTGATTCCTGAACAAACCGTTGTCATGACCGTGTCTCGTACTGGCTATGCAAAAACTCAGCCGATTGATGATTATGTGGCACAAAAACGTGGTGGTAAAGGCAAGTCTGCAACTGCGATGAAAGAAGACGATGTCATCGATCATTTGGTTGTGACATCCACGCATGCGACGGTATTGTGCTTCACAGATAGTGGGCGCGTCTTTAGTTTGCGTGGTTTTGAAGTACCCATTGCCAGTCGCGGCGCTCGTGGTCGTCCATTGGTCAATCTTATCGGTCTGAATGGTGACGAGACGGTAACGACCATATTACCGATTCCAAAAGTAGTAGAAGATCTTTCTGCGAAAAATGACGTGTCCTCAACTAGTGACGATGATGAGTCATTAGAAGACAGCAATGAAGCAGTTCCACCTTTTGTCTTCTTTGCAACTGCTAATGGTACAGTCAAACGAGTTGAGCTTAAGCAGTTTGCCAATATCCGTTCGAATGGTTTGATTGCTGTTGGTTTAGAAGATGGTGATAAACTGGTCAGTGCTCGCATCACTAATGGTAGCCAAGAAGTCATGCTGTTTGCCTCAAGTGGCAAAGCCATTCGTTTTGATGAAAATGATGCTCGTGCAATGGGTCGTACCGCAAAAGGTGTACGTGGTATGCGTTTGGCAGATGATGAATTCATCAAATCATTGGTTGTTATCGAAGATGATGTGCGCGAGATATTGATTGCTTGTGAAAATGGCTTTGGTAAGCGTACCTTTATCGATGAGTTCAATACCCAAAATCGTGGCGGTGGCGGTGTGATCGCGATTAAAACCAGTGAGCGTAATGGTGCCTTAGTTCGTGCGACCAAAGTTGAGCCTGAAGATGATATTATCTTAATCTCAGACAAAGGAACATTAGTACGTACGCCTGTTGAGCATGTTGCCAGTTCTGGACGTAATACGCAGGGTGTGACGCTGATCCGCTTATCAAAAGATGAGAAATTGGTCGCCATGGCGCGAGTTGAAAATGAAGAAAACGCTAATGAATTAATCGATGCCATGAGAGAAGATGGTACGTTTGAAGTTGAAGGTCTAGAGCAACAAGACATTGATACGGTCACTGGAGACTCAGCAACTACGGATGTCAATGATGCGATTGATATAGCCAATGACTATTCATTGAATGATGATTCGGCAGACGATGACAAATAAACGTCTCGGCAGTTAGTTTTTTAGTTTAGTTTTTCACACTGCTCTAAAAAAGCCTCTAACGCTATCGTTGGAGGCTTTTGTTTTTTTAGCATTTTATTTCTTTTATTGTCTGCTTTTAATTTTTGGAAGCGCTAATAATTGAAAAAAATGTCTATCACGTTGTATTTTAAAGGCCATAGCTATGCTCACAACCAATCAAACCTTTCAAGGAACTGTTGCCTCGGTATCATCGAGCGTTTTGTTTTCGATGATGTTTTTGTTTGGACTGTTTATGCTGCCTTTAACAGGTACGCAGGTAGCATCATGGCGCGTGCTTATGATGCTGCTCAGTTTGGTCATATTGCTGAGTTTAACTAAACAGTGGCAGCACGTCTTTGATTATGTAAAAACACTAAAGACAGCAAAAGAATGGCTGATATTCATATTACCTGCACCAATTTTGGGTGGGCAAATTTGGTTATTCATGTGGGCACCCGTGAATGGCTTTGGTCTCGATGTCACTTTGGGATATTTTCTGTTACCACTCATGATGATAGTGATCGGTCGCTTTTTTTATCAAGAGTATATGAGCGCATTGCAGTGGATAGCGGCACTATGTGCAGCACTAGGCATTGGTTATGATATTGTTCAATATGGATCAGTATCTTGGGTGACGTTGTTTGTTTGTTTGGGATATCCGCCTTATTATCTCCTGCGTCGCACGCTTTCTGTGCCGCCCATTACTGGTCTCCTATTTGATTTGACATTGCTAACACCAGTGGTACTCGCCATGCTTTATATGAGTGGTGGTTTTAGTGTGGCGGCGCAAAATATGAAGTTTTGGTACCTATTGCCACTACTTGGCGCCTTTAGTGCGCTTGCAATGTCTTTGACAATGATGGCGAGTAATAAGCTGCCTGTTTCATTATTTGGGGCTTTGAGCTATATAGAGCCGATGCTGTTATTTGTGTTCTCTATCACCATTTTAAGTCAAAGCCTTGATGAAGGCGGATCGCTCTTTATGTATGGCATGATTACGCTCGCGCTTTTGGTTATGATAATTGATAGTGCAATAGGATATGTGGTTCGCCGCCGTGACAATCATTTGCATGGCTATAGAGAGCCACAAGTGGGCGGGTTTCCACCGCGTCGTCACTATATCAATCAACGTATCGATGGTGCACTAAAAGCGCATCGTTTTCGCAAAATTCGTCGTTATCGAAAGAAGATAAATAAGATACAGCAGAAATTAAATAATTCTATTTAAAATAAGTACTTAAGTGTATTAAATTTACTCAAGGCAGAAGTTGACACACTAGATGAACAGTGGCATTGCTTATCTATGCTGACTTTGACATAATGCTGCCCATGATGTAAGCACAATACATTACAAGCGTTGATTTTAGATGGCGCGACGACCTTATATGCAAAAGCCTCAGACGTTCTCGTCTGAGGCTTTTGTTTTTTTTTAAAATTGCCAAGGATGTGCCCCAATCTCTAAAGGCTGTTGTAATGCTGACTACTAACCAAACCTCGCAGGGTACAATCACTGCTGTGGCTGCAAACTTTTTATACTCTTTGCTGTTCCTATTTGGTTTGCTGCTGCAACCGTTATCAGGTACGCAAGTGGCTTCTTGGCGCGTACTGACGATGTTTTTTAGTTTGGTACTACTAGTCAGTGTGCTCAAACAGTGGCAGCATATTTTTGATTATTTAAAAACATTGAAGGGCACAAAAGAGTGGTTGTTATTTATATTACCAACCCCAATTTTGGGCGCACAAATTTGGATATTTATGTGGGCACCCGTCAATGGCTTGGGGCTTGAGGTGACACTGGGTTACTTTTTATATCCGATGATCATGATCGTCGTTGGTCGGTTTTTTTATAATGAAGATATGAGCTTACTTCAATGGGCGGCCATTATATGTGCAGGTTTCGGTATTGCTTATGATATTTTCCAATATGGCGCGATCTCTTGGGCGACTTTATTTGTCTGTCTGGGTTATCCGCCTTACTATCTACTGCGTCGCAAGCTGGCAGTGCCGCCAATCACAGGCTTGATTTCTGATCTTGTGTTGCTATTACCCGTTGTCTTGATTGCGCTGTATTTTAATGGTGGTTTCGAAGTTGCGATCGCAAGCGACAAGCTTTGGTATCTACTGCCATTATTGGGCATTATCAGTACCGCTGCGATGTCCTTAACCATGGTGGCAAGCCAAAAGTTACCAGTCTCACTATTTGGGACTTTGTGCTACCTTGAACCGATATTTTTATTTATATTTTCGATTGCGATTTTGGATCGTAATTTACATGATGGTGGATCTATGCTGATGTATAGCATGATCTTTATTGCACTGCTTATTATGATTGCTGATAGCGCTCTTGGCTATCTGGCGCGCAAACGTGATGACCGCTTACATGGTTACAATGAGCCACAAGTGGGCAGCTTTCCGCCGCGGCGTCGTCTCAAAAACCGCCGTATCAAAGGCGTGCTAATCGCGCACCGATTCCGCAAAATAAAAAAATATCAGCAAAAAATAGATAAAATGACCCGAAAAATCGAAGCGTTACATTTAGAATAATACGGAGTAGATTGCGTCATAAAATTGACTTAGTAGACATAATTTTTCGTGATGGGTCTACATAGCGCCTATGTTAAAGGTGAATCAATTACGCTATTATCGATATCAATGTTGTCATGCGTAATAGAATATGCGGCACCATCTATGGATCTTATTATTTACTTATACTACAACTAGGACGGTCTATGTTAAATCTGCATCATTTAAACAACTCGCGCTCATTTCGTATTTTATGGTTATTAGAAGAGCTTGAGCTTGATTATAAGCTAACCAGCTATGAGCGCACCAAATCTTATCTGGCACCTGAAAGCTTAAAAAAGGTTCATCCGCTTGGTCATACCCCAGTCCTTGAAGTGGATGGTCGCGCGCTGGCTGAGTCAGGTTTTATCATTGAATATCTGCTCAGACATTATGACACCGACCATCAGTTCAAACCTACTGATGACAATGAAACGGCGTGGGAAAACTATACTTTTTGGCTACACTTTGCTGAAGCTTCTGCGATGCCGCCTTTGGTCATGCGTTTGGTATTTAGCAAAGTGGTTGAGAGATCACCAATGCTCATCAAACCAATCAGTAAAGGTATTCGCAAACAGGTAGAAGATGGCATGATCGATAACAACATCATGAACAACTTAAACTTGATGGAGCAGCATCTACAAAACAACCATTGGTTTGCTGGTGAAGCGTTTAGTGCCGCTGATATTCAAATGTATATAGTCGTTGCAGCGTCTAACGCGCGCGCAGGGATGGACAGAGTCAGATTTGCCAATCTACTAAACTGGCTTAAGCGTTGCCAAGAACGTCCAGCCTTCAAGCGTGCTGAAGAAAAAGGCGGCACACCGAAGTTTTAAAGATATAATATGCTATTGTGAGCGTTTTTGATTCTTATTTAACCATAGCATATAAAGAAGGTAGTACCATGAACGACCAGAATAAGCTGGCTAAAGATACCGTGCATACCGATGAGAGTGATATTCGTCGTCAAGAAATTCGTGCGCAGCAAGTCTCCATTAAATCATGGACGCAAAAGATATTGGTTGTGCTGTTGTGTCTTGCCAGCTTTTATGGCGGCTGGAAATCTTATGAGTCCAATATGGTCAGCGAGTGCCGAGCCAGTGGTGGACAAATGGTAGAAAATCAGAAAACCATGCTATGTCAATTGTCGTAGTGAATGGATAAATAGATGATTGCTATCAGTCAGAGAAGCTACCAATGCTCAAGTTGACCTTTCTTGGTACGTCAGCTGGTGTGCCTACCAAGCAGCGTAATGTGACGGCGCTTGCAATTGAATGCTTGAATCCCTATGCATCAAGTGCAAATCAACAAAATAGTAAGTCGCACCCATGGCTGTTGATCGATTGCGGCGAGGGCACACAGCAGCAACTGTTACATACCAAGTTGTCTTTGCATCAGTTGACTGCTATTTGCATCACCCATGTGCATGGGGATCATTGCTATGGGTTGCCTGGACTGCTCGCCAGTGCGGCCATGTCTGGACGTCGCCAGCCATTAACTTTGATTGCACCAAAATCCATTGCTACACTTTTAGATGCCATCGTATTGATCACTGAGCTATATTTGCCTTTTGCGATTGACTTTATAGCAGTTGAAGACACAGTAGAGGGGCAAGTGGGCAAAGTGGACATTGCCTTAAATGAGCAGCATCAGCTAACGATCGACATCACGCCTCTCTCGCATCGAGTGTCTTCGCATGGTTTTGGTATCACACAAAATATCAGTCGTCGCACACTAAATACCGCTAAACTCATCGCCGCCGGCATACCTGCCAGTCATTTGTGGGGCAGCTTACAGCAAGGTCAAGATGTGGTGACTGACGAGGGTCAGCAACTGAATTCGACAGACTATGTCAATCATGAGACGCAGCGCACACGCGTTGTGGTCGCTGGTGATAATGATAGCCCCGAGCTTTTAAGTGCGGCAGTAATTGACGCAGATTTATTGGTCCATGAAGCCACTTACACCACCGATGTGTTAACCAAAATCCAAGCCAAAAATCCAGACTTCGATCCGATGCATAGTAGTGCGCGGCTAGTGGGTGAGTTTGCGCACAATAGCGGTATCCAAAACCTAATTTTGACGCATTTTAGCGCCCGTTATCAAAGCTTTGAAAATCCGAATAGTAGCACACCAAATATGGCACACATCCGAGCGGATGCGCAAAGTGGTTATCAAGGCAATCTTTGGCTGGCAGCCGATTTTGCTCAGTATATAGTCAATGGTGCCAGTGATTTGACCAATAATCAAAAACACGATCGCGTACAGTATCTAGGTCCTGCACGCGATCATGAAAAATGATTTAACGCTTACTGTCTTCGATAGCCAGCTGTGTTTTACCACTCCAATAGCGACTAAACTGATAAGCAACCCGTCCTGAGCGCCCGCCACGTTCGGATGCCCAACGTAGCGCCTCTGCTCTAATAGCGTCAAGTAAATTGCCGTCTTCTGAGCTAACTTCAAGAGTCATATCGGTATTAGCCAAGATTTTCTGTTGTTCTAAAATCAGATAATGCTGAATAATTTGTAGATAGGTTTGCTGATCCATGGGGTGAAAGGTGAGTGACAAACCAAATCGATCAGATAAAGACACCGTTTCATCAATGGTCTCATAAGGATTGACTTCATCTGTCTGACCATTGTAAATATCAAGATTGTCTTTCATCATCTGCGGTAATAGACGACGGCGGTTACTGGTGGCGTAGACCAATAGCTTGTCTTGTTCAGAATCCAGCGCACCATCGAGTACGCTTTTTAGAGCGCGATAACTTTCATCTTGACCATTGAATGCCAAGTCATCACAGTACACTATGTAACGGCAACCACAGTCTACGGGTAACGCCTTAATGGCGGCGCGTATTTTGTCTAATACTTGCAAATCATCACGAGCAATCTCAATAATGCGCAGCCCCTCACTATGATAAGCTTGTAATAGAGCCCGAATCAATGAAGATTTACCTGCACCGCGTGTTCCTGTCATCAACACATGATTGGCTGGATAGCCTTTTAAAAACTGTCGTGTGTTTTGTATGAGCTTTGATTTTTGTCTCTCGATACCTTGCAAGTCGTCTAAACTTAAAAACAGATTGACTGCTAGGGGTGATAGATGACCATTTTCACCGCCGATCCAGCGATAGGCCAGCTGCTCAGGATCAATTTCGATCGTTGGCGTGACCTGCTCTTGTAAGTATTGAGTTAGCAAATCTAGTATTGGCGTGGGTAGGGCATAATGAGTAGTAGGTTTAGACGAGTGGGTAGGTTGCGACATAATAGCTCTAACTGTTGAGGTGGGATTTGAGAGGTATCATCGTGGTTTTTTCAGGACGTCACTGTATGATAAGAGTTTGCCATGAAAAACCAGACCATGCAAAATAGTGCCAGTAATCGGCTGATTATACAAGCTTTGCAAACGCAAGCTCAGCAGCTATTGCCGCTTATTACTCAAGCACTGTCTGCACTACAATATAGCGAAATAGTGCATCAGCGTATTGCTCAGCAAAATGCTCTGCAAACACGAGGTGCTGAAACAAAAACCACAGCAACAAGTTGTTATCAAGGTTTGACACGCGCAAAGCACCCGCAATTCGGTAGCGTGATGATTAAGTGGCAGCTAAATGCTTTTGAAAATCATGATTTATCCGGTTTGACTCATGAGTATGATGTGCTGAAATCTTTGAACGCATTATTACAAAATCAGAGTGCGCAAAAAGCTTTTGTTCCTTCTGTACTTACTTGTGAAAAAATAAGCATTCAGGCAATGGAGCAGAGTCAGCAATTAACGGCACTTGTCATGCCTTATTATCCAAATGGAAATTTAGCAAAGCAGCTTACTAGTCAAAACGGTCCCTCATTAACCGATAATCACAAGCATCATTTTATTAAGCAAGCCGCTTATCTTGTAGCCAAGTTACATCATGCTGGCTGGCTACACAATGATATTAAACCCAGTAATATTTTGCTTAATGCCGCTTTAGAAAATGGTGGTCATAATATTAACGAAACGTCTGAGCTAGTCATGATTGATTTTGCGTTAGCAGAGATGATGCATCAACCTATTAACTCAAATCCTGCTGGGACGCCTGCCTATCTGGCACCTGAGCGCTGGCAGGGACAGAGAGCAACCATACAAAGCGATATCTACGCGTTTGGTATCATGATGGTTGAAATACTCACGAGCGAACGACCGTTTAAGATTGCTGCTGAGAGTATCGATCCAGTAATTGATTGGGCGACTCAGCATTGCCAAACCCCCGTTCCAAGATTGCCGTTATCATATAGTGGTTATCAATTTATAATAGACAGGGTATTAGCAAAGCGGATAGAGAAGCGGTACCAGAGTATGGGCGAAATACTGTTAGATTTAGAGAAAGTGTGAGCCTACGATTAAAACTCAGACACAAAAAAACCTGCTAAAAAGCAGGCTTTAATATTTGGTCTAAGATGTACTATCCGAAAATGGTGGGGCTGGAGAGACTCGAACTCTCACACCTTGCGGCGCCAGAACCTAAATCTGGTGCGTCTACCAATTCCGCCACAGCCCCATTTTCGTTACTCTATCATCAAAAGCGATTAAGTTCAAACGCTATCTAGACAGTTAACTGATTCGGTAGTGCGTCTCAGTGGTTGGCTATTATATAGAGTTTGAATTTTTGGTCAACCCCTATTTTCGATTATTTTTAATTATTTGACGAATATTTTTCAAAAATTTCATAAATAATTGATAATAAAAACATTTTTGTTTGAAGGTTTTGCTGCTTAAATACCTATATATTTGGTTTTTGCTATGACGGAATATCTAATTGCTGTAATTTGCGTGTCAGCGTATTACGTCCCCAGCCAAGTAGGTTAGCAGCGGCTATCTTTTTACCGCCACTATGTTTAAGAGCTGCTGTCAGTAGGATGCGTTCAAATTCAGGCGTTGCCGTTTGCAAAATATCAGTTTCGCCTTCTTGTAGTGATTGCTCAGCCCAAATAGCCAGGGCTTCCTGCCAGTTCTGGCTCTCAAATCCCTCATGCAGAATATCAGCTCCAGCATGGTGGTGCTGGTCTTGTATGGTTTCTTGTGCAGAGGCAGACAGTTGCCTTAGTTGAGGCTTCACTGGGTTATGCTCAAGCAGTTCTGGCGGCAAATCATCAACCATGACTGTGTCACCAGTTGCCATGACGGTGAGCCACAAGCAAACGTTTTCAAGTTGTCGCACATTGCCGCGCCATTCAAAAGACTGCATTATCTGCATCGTTGCAGGATGCAGTTGCTTTGGAGTCATATTCATCTGCTCAGCCGCGCGCTGCATAAAATAAATGGCTAGGGCAGGGATGTCTTCGCGCCGGGTGCGTAGAGGCGGTAGTGGCAGGCGAATGACGTTTAGGCGATAAAAAAGATCCTCACGAAATCGACCCAGTTTGACCAATTCTTCTAGATTTTGATGGGTAGCAGCGATGATGCGCACATCTACTTTGACCGGCTGCTGTCCGCCCACTCGATAAAACTCTCCGTTGGCCAATACTCGTAGTAGACGCGTTTGGGTGCTAAACGGCATATCTCCAATTTCATCTAAAAACAACGTCCCTCCATTTGCTTGCTCAAAACGACCTTGGCGCGTTGTGGTGGCCCCTGTAAACGCCCCTTTTTCATGACCGAATAACTCTGACTCAATCAGATCATGCGGAATGGCTGCCATATTAAGAGCGATAAAAGGTTGTTGTTTACGAGGTGAGTGCTGATGCAAGGCACTGGCAACCAATTCTTTACCGGTCCCTGACTCTCCTGTAATCAAAACGGTAATGGGTGAGTGCGCCAGTCTACCAATGGCACGAAACACGGTTTGCATGGCTTGCGATTGTCCAATAATTCCACTAGGATTGCTTTGTGCCTGAGATTGGACTTGGGATTGAGTATCGGTTTTGATCTCAGGTTGATTGCGAGCAGGTTTGTGCGTTTTACTCACAGGGCGAGCTGTGCTAATGGGCTTCGTTGTTGCCTCTGATAAGACTTCTTCATTAGGTACAGTATCAGGAGTGGCATCGATATCAGATTCCGTGACATTGGAGTTCGTCGACCTGTTAGGCTGATAGTTGATGGCTTTATAAATCGTTGCGACTGCATCATCTAAGTCAAATGGCTTAGGAAGGTATTCAAATGCGCCTGTCTGATAGCTGTTGATTGCAGAAGTTAGGTCTGAATGCGCTGTCATAATGACGATGGGAAGCTTGGGAAAGTTCCGGTGTACCCAATCACTAAATGACAAGCCATCCATCATCGGCATGCGGATATCTGTCAATATCACGTCTGGCAATGGCTCGGCTGACTCTGGCTGCTGCAAGATATCATTAAGGCGTGTCCACGCTGCTTGCGCTTGTGTAAAGCTAATAACCGTCAATCCTGCGTCTTCAAAAGTATCCTCCAATATCAAACGTAGGGCAGCATCATCGTCAATAAGCCATAAAGTGGCAGAGTGATTGTCTGCATGGTTGTTGACGGTGACTTTTGCGGTTTGGTCATTGACCTGTTGAGTATTTAACGCTTGATTGTCTGGAGCTTGCCGATCAAAAGTCTGATCTTTCGGTGAGTAGTTATCGCTTTTAGGGTTACGCGTGTTGTTATAGTCAGTCATGTATCAGGCCTAATGAGCAATGAGTTGATTCAGGTTTATGATTGAGTGGTGAGACAATGATTTAAGCTTTAATGCCATTTACGTTTTAACCGTGTTTACGTCTCAACGATTGGTTGATTAAACGGTAGATAAAGCGTAAAGCGGGTTTGGCCTTGGCTATTATTGAGGTGGCCATGAGAATTTTTTGCTTGTGTGGAGCTGACATCAATCATACCATGATGATGGCTAATAATATCTTGCACAATGGACAATCCAAGTCCAGTCCCTGCTGCCCGGCTGGTCACCATTGGAAAAAATATTTGTCCGATGAGCGCAGGATCAATCCCTGAGCCATTATCGGTGATGTTAACTTGTAGTACTTGTTTATGCTGCTGCCCACTGATGGTGTGTTGAAACGCCACGCGGGTTTGAATATGCAACGTCGGTTGGTAGTCACCATTGCTATCTTTATGCGCCTGTGAAGTCGCAGATTGAGCATCAGACAATTCTTTTTGCTGCAATGTTTGGGCAAACTCTGTCATGGACTCGCAAGCATTATTGATCAGATTTAAGAATACTTGAATCAGCTGGTCTTTATCAGCCTGCAACTCTGGTAATGATAAGTCATAATCACGCTGTAATGTGACTTCTGGATATTGATTAAGCACTAAGGTTATGACGTGTTCCAATGGCTCATGGATATTCAGTACCTGCCAATTAGGCAGCTGATTTGAGCCAAGAAACTGCCCAATAAGATGGGTCAAACGATCCGTTTCCGAAATGATGATATCAGTATAATTACGGAGTTTTTCCGCAGTTTTTTGTAGATTTAGATTGGGGTTTAATACGGAGGTCGACTGAGCAGTAGTATCAGATGATTGAGAACTGAAAGTAGCAGTATCGCTAAAGGTGATGAATTTTCGCTGGAGTAATTGCGCCGCACCGCGAATACCAGCAAGGGGATTTTTGATTTCATGTGCAACCGAGCGTAGCATATTTCGAGCGACGCTATATTGTTGCTGCTGGCGTTGTTCTTCTGAGATACGGCTTTGACGATCCTTGCCCCACATCTCAATAATAAAATAATGCTGTTGTTCATAAATCACAGGCGTCACGCTGTAGTCGACTGACAATGGAAAATTACCATTTAAAGAAGTATTGATAATGTGATCGTGATCGATAAAGGGCTGCTGATAGTGCTTGGCCTGCGTAAAACGCTCAGTCAGAGAGCAAGTGGGTTCAGCTTCTTTATCTTCAATTAACGTATGATCTTTTGGCATTGATTTCTCTGTGACCAGTAATGTCAATATGGACTGATTGAGCAATCTACCACTACTGATCGCAAGCAACTGTTCAGCTTGCGCATTCAACCAAATAATAGACAACGCATCATTGACCCATAAAATAGACGTAAACAAATGCTGTGATAAGAACGCTAAGTCAGGTGTCAGTTTTGTTGGGGTCAAATGACTTGTCATAGATAATGCCTAATAAAATGATGCATAAGTGAAAAAGTGCTTGATATAATATTTAACCACAAATCAACAGTATAGAGCGGCAAAACTGGCGGTTTTTGTAAAAAAAACGTACAATGCGCACAGCCAATTATCTCTAGCAAGGTCAGCCATGTCCAAAACTTCTACCGAGTCGGTAAATACGACTACGATCACCTCGCCGTCAGCGTCTACTGCTCCTAATAATACAGCCACTATATTTAATCCTGCTAAGCCTGCAATGGCAAAAGAGCAAGGGTCGTCAGACAGTAGCCAGCCTTACCACCATAAAGCCAATCACAATCAAAACCGTAGTATCGTGCAAAGCAGTGATGCTGCTTCAACGGCAGCAACTTCTACTGCGCCAGTGAGCGCAGCACCAAAGATTGGGTTTGTATCGCTAGGTTGCCCAAAGGCACTGGTAGACAGTGAGCGCATTATTACGGAACTTAGCCGTGATGGTTACCAAGTCGCAAGCGACTATGACGGTGCAGATTTGGTCGTGGTCAATACTTGTGGCTTTATCGAGTCAGCAGTACAAGAGTCACTTGACGCCATTGGTGAAGCCATTAGCAAAAACGGTAAAGTCATCGTTACAGGCTGTCTTGGCAAAGAAGCGGAAAAAATCCGTGAAATGCATCCAGCGGTGCTCGCAGTGACAGGTGCTCATGCTTATGATGAAGTGATTACCGCAGTGGCGCAGCACGTGCCTAGACCCAACCGTAGTATGGATGCCAACTACGATCCAAAAATAGATTTGATCAATGAGGCAGGCATAAAGTTGACGCCAAGTCATTACGCCTACCTAAAAATCTCCGAAGGATGTAATCACCGTTGTACCTTCTGTATCATTCCAAGCTTACGCGGTGATTTGGTCTCGCGTCCGATTGACAATGTCATGAATGAAGCGATGGCACTGAAAAAGGCGGGCGTGAAAGAATTGTTGATTATTTCGCAAGATACCTCTGCCTATGGTCTTGACTTAAAATATAAGACCAGCTTTTGGAATGGTATGCCCCTAAAATCTAAGTTTTATGACTTGTGCCAAGCATTAAACGATTTAGGGATTTGGGTGCGCCTACATTACGTCTATCCTTATCCCCACGTAGACAAAGTTGTTGAGCTGATGGGCGAAAAAAAGCTGTTGCCGTATTTGGATATTCCTTTTCAGCATGCCAGCCACAGTATCCTAAAGGCCATGAAGCGCCCTGCACATAGCGAAAACACGTTGGCACGCATCAAAGCATGGCGTGAGATTTGCCCAGATATCGTGATTCGTTCAACCTTCGTCGTTGGCTTCCCTGGCGAAACAGAAGAAGATTTCCAGTGTTTGCTCGATTGGCTGGTTGAAGCGCGCCTTGATCGCGTTGGGGCATTTACTTACTCAGAAGTTGAAGGCGCGGTCGCCAACGATTTGCCAAATCATGTACCTGAAGCGGTTAAGCAATCTCGTTATGAGCGCTTGATGGCACTACAGCAAGAGATATCGGCACAAAAGTTACAAGAAAAAGTTGGCAAGACCTTGATGGTATTGGTTGACGAGATTGATAGCGACGAAAATATCGCGATTTGTCGCAGTTACGCTGATGCGCCAGAGATTGATGGCCATGTCTATGTTGACGAAATTACCGATCAGGTGAAAGTGGGTCAATTCTTAACAGTCACTATTGATGATGCAAGCGAATATGACTTATTTGCCAGTTATCAAGGTGAACACTGACTATAATATGCGAGTGAAAATTGCCCAAGAGCGGGCAGTTTTTGCTACAATTAGCGCAATTTAGCCTGCTTCATACGCCGCCAGCCTGTATGGCGCTGCAGGCAGACGCTATTTGTATTTTACCCATGATTGTAATTATAATTTAATACTAACAAGGTGACCTCATGTCTGACAAAAATCCACGTTACTCCCGTATCTTGTTGAAACTCTCTGGTGAAGCTTTGGCCGGCAGTAAAGACATGGGTATTGATACCGAAGTACTTGATAAAATGAGTTTGTCTATTGCCCACTTGCGCGGCCTTGGCGTGCAAGTCGGTATCGTCGTTGGTGGTGGTAACTTATATCGCGGTGCACAGTTGCAAAAAGAAGGCTTGGTTGGCCGTGTCACAGGTGATCAGATGGGTATGCTGGCGACAGTCATGAACGGACTTGCCATGCGTGATGCGCTTGAGCGTCGCAATATCAAGACGCGTTTGATGTCAGCACTGCCAATTGGTGAGGTGACAGAAAGCTATAGCAGTCGTAATGCGATTCGCTACCTCAAAAACGGCGAAGTTTGCATTTTTGTGGCAGGCACAGGCAACCCGTTTTTTACCACTGATACCGCCGCTTGCTTGCGCGGCATCGAAATTGAAGCGGGTCTTATTTTAAAAGCCACCAAAGTGGACGGCGTTTATGACAAAGACCCAAGCCTACATACCGATGCCAAAAAATACGATGGCTTAACGTTCGATGAAGTGTTAGAGCAAAAACTGGGCGTGATGGATTTAACTGCCATTGCATTATGCCGTGAGCACAATGTACCGCTACAAGTTTTTGATATGAATAAGCCCAATGCTTTATTGAATGTCATTATGGGCGAAAATGAAGGCACGCGCGTTTATCATTAATACGAGCGACGACTCTTGTTGTAGTAAATACCCTAATAACTTTTTATAACTAACAATAATGAATGATTTGTCGGTAGCGATAAATAAGGATACATGATGATTAAAGAGATTAAGCAAGACGGCGAAGCGCGCATGCAAAAAACGCTAGAAGCGCTTGAGAGCACCTTTAGTAAAGTACGTACTGGCCGTGCACATCCAGGCATGTTATCTGGTGTAATGGTCAGTTACTATGGCTCACCTACGCCATTGAACCAAGTTGCTAGCGTAAACGTAGAAGATTCGCGCACGCTATTGGTTCAGCCATTTGACCGTACTATGGTACAAGCGGTAGACAAAGCCATTCGTGAAGCAGATCTGGGTTTGAATCCAATGACTGCTGACGTAATTCGTGTGCCAATGCCAGCGTTGACAGAAGACACGCGCCGCGACATGCAAAAACTTGCCCGCGGGGAAGCTGAGAGCAGCCGCGTTTCTATTCGTAATATTCGCCGTGATATGATGAATGACATCAAAGAATTGGCGAAAGAAAAAGAAATCTCAGAAGACGACGAGCGCCGCGCCAGTGATGATATTCAGAAAATTACTGACAAGTATATCGACACTATCGATAGCCGTCTGAGCAAAAAAGAAAGTGATTTGATGGAAGTCTAAAAACGGGTCAGCCTATTATTTATGGCATAACCAGTCGAATTATATTTTGACAGTTTAAACAGCCAATGTGCGAGTGCTATTGGCTGCTTATTATTATGTCGATTGGCAGGATGTTTTTATAGCAATATGGTTTTTTGGTCTTACTCAGAGCATGAGCATATGTGTTTTTGAATACTTGGCCCATCATATCTTATCGATAATAAATGTATATGAGCTGATAATGTATTTATGATAAGTTCATGAATTGTCTGTATGACGCTTTTTAACTGCGCAAGTCCACGTTATTATTATCTTACCTTAACAATAAGCAAGTTTTCTTATGTCCACTTCAGTTTTTTTGGCTCCTGACATTCTTCCACGCCATATCGCCATTATCATGGATGGTAATAATCGTTATGGGAAAGCCAATGACTTGGCAAAGGGGCAAGGACATGTGGCTGGCAAAGATGCCTTAGATCCTATTGTTGAGTATTGTGTCGAAACAGGTATTGAGGTATTGACCGTATTTGCTTTTTCTAGTGAAAACTGGCAGCGCCCGCCTAGCGAGGTGGCGTTACTCATGCAGCTCTTATCATCAACCATCTATGAGCAAATACCGCGTATGAATGAGTACCGTATTCGCTTGCGTTTTATTGGTGATCGCAGCCAGCTCAGCGACAGTTTGCAAGCATTGATGGCAGATGCGGAAGAAAAAACAGCAGAGTTTGAAGCCATGACCTTGGTCATTGCCATCAGTTATGGTGGACAGTGGGATATTGCAAATGCGGCAAAACAGCTAGCTAAGCAAGTCCAAACAGGACAATTACGGGCGGAAGAAGTGAGCAAAGAGCTGCTGGGTGAGTACGTGCAGTTGGCAGATGCGCCAGCAGTAGACATGTTGATACGTACAGGCGGTGAGTATCGAATCTCCAATTTTTTATTGTGGCAATCTGCTTATGCAGAGCTGTTTTTTACTCAAACGTTGTGGCCAAATTTTGGTGCGGAGGAGTTGTCTACTATGGTAATCGAATTCGCTCAGCGTCAACGCCGCTTTGGTAAAACCAGCGAACAAATAGTGATAGAGCAGCAGTCTCGTTAATGTGGTGACGGTTTTGAGGATTTCTAAGTGCTTTTATAAGTAAGTACTTTTATAAATAAGCATCTTACAAATAAGTCTTTTACAAAGCCAATATGCTACTAGTAGTTAATAAGCTGTGTTTGTGAAATAATCAATACTCTCATTAGGGTCAATTGCTATTAAAAGATGATTATAGATTGACAGCTATATAAAGCACTTTTTGTTCATGCGTTTTTTATTATTATAAGGCTCAATAAGTATGTGGCAACGAATTAAAACGGCAATTATTCTCGTTATTATCGTTGGTATTGCAATGTTTGCGAGCCAAACTCCTATTTTATTTGCGCCGCTATTAGCCATTGGCGTCATTATCGCCGCTCACGAGTGGACAAAGCTGATGCCAGCATGGCGTCAACCGCCAGTTTTTGTATTGTTGGTACTGATACTGACATCGGTATCTTTGCTTTTTAAAGTGACTTGGTTGTTTTGGTGGATTGCTGCCATCGCGATATGGCTAATGGCTCTGTCTTGGGTAAATGCCTTTCCGACACATACCAATTGGTATGGCAAAAAGCTGGCATTAATGGGCGCTGTGATATTGACAGCGTCCATCACAGCCATGTTTTATTTATGGCAGCTGTCAGCATGGTGGCTGTTATACGTGTTTTTATTGGTATGGTGTGCTGATAGTGGTGCGTATTTTGTTGGTCGTAAGTTTGGCCGCCGAAAAATGGCCCCAAATGTCTCACCCAATAAAAGTATGGAAGGGCTTGCTGGCGGTTTAGTGACGGGTTTGTTAGTCGTTGTTGCCATTAGTATTTTTAAGCTGCACCTGACAGGTGTGCCTTTGGTTGCTTTTGTGCTACTGTCTGCGCTAACCATTTTGGCCTCAGTGCTTGGCGATCTGTTTGAGTCAATGCTTAAGCGTCGTGCGAAAGTAAAAGATTCAGGAACCATACTACCTGGGCATGGCGGTGTGCTTGATCGCATCGATTCGTTATTGTCTGCTACCCCAATATTTGCGCTTGGTTTTTGGGTGATACAATATTTCGGTTTGATGGTTGTATAACGTTAAAAAGTCCTTATATTAGTCTGTTTTATTTTTACTGTATCACTTACATTCGTACTCTTTATATTCTTTACTTTTTGTATATAGGCACCATTGGTTATGACGCAACGCATCGCCGTATTAGGCGCGACAGGTTCGATTGGCGATAGTACGCTAGCAATCTTAGCCGCGCAGCCACAGCATTATGAGGTCTATGCGTTATCAGGTCATCACCGTTTAGACAAATTATTTACGCTCTGCCAGCAGTTTTTACCAAAGCGTGTCAGTGTACCTCTGACAGCGGTGAATGATTTTGCCAATCGTCTCAGTATGGCAGGCTTAAACATCGATGTGGTAGGCGGTGAAGAGGGGCTGGTAGATATTGCCAAAGACTCCCAGACCGATACAGTGGTAGCAGCCATTGTGGGTGCAGCAGGCCTTCCTTCTACCTTAGCTGCTGCCCGTGCAGGCAAACGTATCTTGCTAGCCAACAAAGAAGCTTTGGTTATGGCAGGTCAATTGATGATCGACGCGGTCAAAGCAAACAATGCGACTTTGCTACCACTCGATTCTGAACACAATGCTATTTTCCAATGTTTGCCGCTTGCTATTCAACAAGACAATACCCAAATCCACCAAAAAGACCACGGGGTGCGCAAGCTTTGGTTAACGGCATCTGGTGGGCCATTTTTGCAGCAATCATTTGAGCAAATGCAACAAGCAAGCATTGCTGAAGCTGTCAAACACCCAAACTGGTCAATGGGTCAAAAGATATCGGTTGATTCTGCCACGATGATGAACAAAGGCTTGGAGTTGATTGAGGCGTGTCATCTATTTAATCTGCCTGAAGATAAGATAAATGTGGTGATTCATCCACAAAGTATCATTCACTCAATGGTAGAATACAGCGATGGCAGCTTCTTAGCCCAGCTTGGCAGTCCAGACATGAAGACACCAATCGCGCATGCGCTCAGCTATCCCAAGCGTATGGATAGCGGCTCGCAGCCATTAGATTTGTATGCGCTTAGTGGATTAGAGTTTATTGAACCTGACTTACAAAAATTCGCCTGTTTGCGCCTTGCACGCCAAGCCATGCAAGCAGGAACACACGCAACGATTGTACTGAATGCGGCCAATGAGATAGCAGTGGCTGCATTTTTAAATGGACAGATTCGCTTAACAGATATTGCTGATATCAATGAGCAAGCCCTAACTAACACTCAAGTGCTATTATTAAATGATAGTGCTGACATAGAAGACATATTGGCAATTGATAAAATAACGCGTCATCATACCGATAGACTTATCAAGAGTCTGACATAATCATCTCATGAGCCATTTAACAGAGAAAAGAGCATGACATTTTTATTAACGCTACTAGCGGCAATATTTGTCTTGGGCCCACTTATTGCTTTACATGAGTGGGGTCACTATATCGTGGCGCGTCTTTGCGGTGTAAAGGTGCTGACGTATTCTATCGGCTTTGGACCCAAGCTCTTTGGTTGGACCAGTAAGAAAAGTGGCATTGATTATCGTATCTCAGCACTACCACTTGGTGGCTATGTCAAAATGCTTGATGAGCGTGAAGGGAATGTCACAGAACATGAGCAGCATTTGGCTTTTAATCGCCAGCATCCGCTAAAAAAAATTGCGATTACTGCAGCGGGTCCTCTCATGAACTTTATCATTGCAATCGCGCTTTTTTGGGTGTTATTTATGACGCCATCAGAGCAGCTTGCGACGAGAATTGGACAAGTCTTACCTGATACACCCGCTGCCATCGCACAGCTTCCCGTTGGTGATAAAATTGTCGCCATTGATGGCCATGAAGTGCAGACCTGGGAAGGTATTAACTATCGTCTCGCAGATCGTATGGGTGAGACAGACAAGGTGAGTGTTACTTTGCAGTCAGACGCACAAGTCGATAGCCCGACCAAAACATATCAAGCGCCCGTACAAAAGTTTATGCAAGGGGCAGCACAAGGTAAAGATGCCTTGAGCAGCTTTGGTATGTTACCGTGGCAACCCAATATCGCACCAATCGTTGGTAACTTGACGCCCGACGGCGCTGCCAGTCGTCAAGGTCTGCAAAAAGGTGATCGCATTACAGCTATCAATGATGAACCAATCAAAGATTGGATTAGTGCGACTCGTATTATTCGTGATAGTCCAGAGAAGTTGCTTAATTTCACGGTATTGCGTGATGATAAGTCGGTTCAATTACAGATTATGCCGCAAGGTAAAAAAGACAATTTAGGTAACGACTATGGGCAGATTGGTGCTATGGTGGAGCAATCTGAGATTGTTATTCCTGATGCTTATAAGACGACCGTGGTATATGGTCCTGGTGAGTCACTGATCAAGTCTTTTGAAAAAACTGAGCAATTGGCTGTCATGACAGTTAGCTCGATGGGTAAAATGCTGTCAGGTATGATTGGGTTAGACAACTTATCAGGCCCAATTACCATTGCCAAAGTCGCCAAACAAAGCTTTGATATTAGTTGGGAGATGGTGTTATCCACCGCAGCCTTGATCAGTTTGAGCCTTGCTGTATTGAATCTTTTACCCATTCCGGTATTAGATGGCGGTCATATTGTCTATCATTTTATTGAGCTGATACGCGGTAAGCCACTTTCAGAAGGGGTACAAATGGTAGGATTAAATATCGGCTTACTCTTACTGGCAGGTTTCATGGTGTTAGCAATTGGTAATGATATCAGTCGTCTGTTTTAAACAATTATTCTTCTATACCCTTGATCAGAGGAGATATAATAATGGCTTTACCTCAATTGTGTCGTCATTATTCATGTGACAGGTAAGTGGCTTTATATCAGGACCTCTGTACTAATCGTAATTTTTAGTTTATTTTGTGATGCATTTTATATAAAGTGTTCTGAGTCTCCCATGTATCGTTCGAATTTGACATGTGATGGACTGGACAACAGGCGCTTTTTAACTTAACTTAAGCAAGTTTTTTATTGACGGATAGTGTTTATGCGTACGCCTTTATTTATGAGCGCGGCAGGGTTGCCGTTAGTTGTAGCGATGATGAGCATGCCTGCACAGGCTGCCGAGTTTGTAGTGACTGACATCGGTTTTAATGGTCTGCAACGCTTAACCCCAGATAGCCTCTATCCGGTCCTACCCATTTCGGTAGGGGATACGGTTAATGACAGTAGTTTGGCGGCCAGTATTAAGGCGCTATATGCGACCGAAAACTTTGCCGATATTCAAAGCCGTGTGGAAGGGGGACAGCTACGATTTGACGTTGTTGAGCGTCCAACCATTGCTGAGGTAAATTTTGAAGGTAATAAGCTCATTCCAAAAGAAGGACTTCAGCAAGGTCTAGACAATGCTGGCCTGGCTACTGGTAAAGTGCTAAAACAAGCCACTTTGCAAGGCGTTGCTAATGAGCTGCAGCAGCAGTATATAAGCCAAGGTTATTACAACAGTAATATCGAGGTTGACCAAACCCTACTTGATGGCAATCGAGTGAAGCTTGATGTGCGCTTCATTGAAGGCAAGCCTGCTAAAGTGGTCGATATCAACGTTATTGGTAACAAGCACTTTAGTGACGAAGAAATCAAAGATGTCTTCGCCGTAAAAGAGTCTTCTTGGACACGTCTGCTGTCTAAATCTGATCGTTATGCGAAAGAAAAACTGGCAGCCAGTTTAGAAAATCTAAAGGCGCTGTATCAAAATGACGGTTACGTACGTTTTGCGGTAGACAATGCTGTCCTCAATATCAGTGAAGACAAAAAAAATGTCTTCATCGAAGTCAGTCTGAGTGAAGGCGAGCAGTACCAATTTGGTGAAACAAACTTCTTAGGCAAACCAACATTTGATACAAATGAGTTAAAAAATTTGGTTACTTTTGCCCCTAATGAGAAGTACTCACAAGCCAAGTTGGATGAGACGACCGCAGCACTGAAGAGTCGTTACGGTAACGAAGGCTATTACTTAGCTCAGGTCAGACCTGTGCCACGTATCAATGATGATACTAAAGTGGTTGATGTCGATTACTTTATCGATCCTGCGCGTCCAATTTATGTTCGCCGTATTAATTTCACAGGCAATATCAAAACTCAAGATGAAGTGCTGCGCCGTGAGATGCGTCAATTAGAAGGCGCGTTGGCGTCTAATGACAAAATACAATTGTCACGTACCCGTTTGATGCGTACAGGTTTCTTTAAAGCTGTCAATGTTGATGTAAAACCAGTACCTAACCAGCCAGATCAAGTTGATGTTAGCTACACTGTTGAAGAACAACCTTCTGGTAGCTCGACGATTGCAGCTGGTTACTCACAAAGTGGTGGTGTTACATTCCAGTTGGATCTGACCCAGAATAACTTTATGGGCACAGGTAACCGTGTTAAAGCCGCACTATCACGTTCAGAGACGCGTGACTCTTATAGCTTGGGCTATACCGACCCGTATTTCACCGAAAATGGTGTATCACAAGGTCTGAGTGCTTATTATCGTGAGACTAAATTCGATGATAGAAACGTCAGTAATTATGTGACTGATTCTTACGGCGCTACCTTGAATTATAGCTATCCTGTTGACGAGACCAAGCGTGTGAGCGCAGGTATCAATGTCGATAATACCTCAATACGTGGTGGTCGTTTCCTTGGTGTATCAAACGTACAGCAAATCATCGATGATGGCGGTTCATTTGAAGATTTCACAGGGGATTTTGAGGGACGTACTGGCTTCAAAAATGATTACCAGACCTACAACTTGTTACTAGGGTGGGATTACAGTACTTTAGATCGCCCTGTTTTCCCGACTAAAGGGATGAGTCATACGGTAGATGCAACGGTTGGCTTGGGTGACTCCAGTTATCAAAAGCTTATTTATCAAGGTAATGTATATTATCCAATTTACAAAGATTGGGTTGCTCGCGGTTATACCAAGTTAGGTTATGGTAATGATTTGCCATTCTATGAAAACTTCTATGCTGGGGGCTATGGCTCAGTACGTGGTTATGAAGCCTCAACGCTTGGGCCAAAATCACAAACGTATTTTGATGCCATTAATGACCCCGCCAACCAAACTTTTTCAGCAGAAGAAGTTGGGGGTAACGCATTGGTTAGCTTCGGTAGTGAGCTGATTTTACCGATGCCGTTCAAAGGCGACTGGGCAGACCAAGTACGTCCAGTACTGTTTGCTGAAGGTGGTCAGGTATTTGATACAACTGATAAAGAAGATCGTACTTTTGTTAATCCTAATACAGGGGTTGATACCGAAGTACCGCTATTGACACAAGACAATAGCATGCGCTTTAGTGCTGGTGCAGGGGTGACTTGGTATACGCCAATTGGCCCGATTTCACTCAGCTATGCAGTGCCTATCGGTGATAAAGACGGCGATGAGACTGAAAAAGTTCAGTTCCAAATTGGTAATACTTTCTAATTTGCTATCCTTGTCTATGCTGGTTTGATAAACAATATAGAAAATTTAAAAGAGCGAAGCCTCAGTTAAATATAAATAGATCGCCAAGATGATTTTTCAGCTTGGCGATTGCCATATTCATAATAATATTAATAGCAACTATGATAACGATTGAGCAACTTATCACTCGAATTGAGCAGCGTCAGCCTATTATTAATAAAGCTGACATTGATGCTGAGCAATTACATCAAGAATTTGATAGTGTTGGTAGTTTAACCACTGCAACTCATAGACAATTGAGTTTTTTAGCAGATCCTAACTACATTTCGAGTTTAGCGAGTAGTCAAGCCGGTGCAGTATTAATTACTGCCGAATATTTTGACCAAGTGCCACAGACAGCAGTAGCGCTGGTCGTGGCGAATCCATATTTAGCCTATGCTGGTGCCAGTCAGCTATTTGCTCGTGAGTCACTGTTTAACGGTATTCACCCGAGTGCGGTGATTTCTGAAAGTGCAGTGATTGGTGAGCAAGTCAATATTGGCGCTTTTTGCGTGATTGGCGACAATGTACACATTGGTGCACACAGCTCAATTGATGCTCATGTGGTGGTTGAAGCCAATACTGAGATCGGTCACAATTGTGTTATTAAGTCTCACGTGGTCATTGGGCACGATAGCATTATTGGAAATCATGTAAGGATACACGCGAACGCAAGTATCGGATCCGAAGGGTTTGGCTTTGCACCTACTAGAGATCCTAGTACTACGGGCTGGGAACGTATCGCTCAGCTAGGGCGAGTAGTAATTGGCGACCATGTGCGTATTGGTAGCCAAACTTGTATCGACCGCGGAGCTATCGACGATACAATCGTTGGCAGTTATGTGGTTATCGATAATTTGGTGCAAGTTGGTCATAACGTTCGTATTGGGGATGGTACCGCTATCGCTGCCAAAACGGGTATTGCTGGCAGTGTTATTATAGGCAAACGTTGTATTATTGGTGGGGATGTTGGTATTACTGGTCATATTGAGATTGTAGATGATGTTATTTTATCTGGCATGACAATGGTCACCAAATCGATTAAAAAGTCCGGTTCATATTCTTCTGGAACGGTCGCAATGCCGACGGCTGAGTGGCGACGTGCCGCAGTACGTTTCCGCAAGCTTGGTCGTGATTAGCAAAAACACAAATATGTCTTAAAGATTTAAAACACTGCAAGGAAATGCCATTATGAGCAGCACTGATACAGATAGTTCAATTGATAATAATGTGAAAAGTTTGGCTGAGCAAGGTCTCACGCTGCCATTAACTTATCACACTCTAAAGCATTACTTGCCGCATCGTTATCCTTTTTTATTGGTGGACAGAATTATTGATTGTACCCCTGGAGAAAGCATTACTGGTATTAAGAATGTGACGATCAACGAAGAGTTTTTTAATGGCCACTTCCCTGATGAGCCAATTATGCCAGGAGTATTGATGGTTGAGTCGATGGCTCAGGTATCGGGCGTGCTTGGATTTATCAGTGCAGGGCTGACATCAGAAGATGGGTATTTGTATCTGTTTGCAGGCGTGGATAAGGTTCGTTTTAAACGTCGAGTGATCCCTGGTGATCAGCTGACCATTCGTGCCACATCAGTGATGCAAAAGCGTGGTATTTATAAGTTCGATTGTACCGTTCATGTTGAAGATGAGCTGGCGGCTAGCGCGCAGATAATGATTGCACGTCAAGAGCAATAGCACTTATTGCTATCTATCTACAATTGGCAACAGTGTCTAAAAAACCACATCAAAATAGATAATAGGCATCGTTATTTACTATGATGTTTTATAGTCATGATACTTTTGTTTTGGCGCACCAAGCCAGACTTGTTATATTCGCTTTACTATTTATTCGCATAAAATGATACAAAGGGCCACATTATGAGTCAGATTCATCCAACAGCACTCATCTCACCATCCGCTCAAATCGATGAGACTGCTATCATTGGTCCGTATTGTATCGTCGGTGATGAGGTAACGATTGGTGCCCATACAGTTTTGCATCGGCATGTGGTTGTGACCAAGCTAACTCGTATTGGCCAGCACAATCAGTTTTATCAATTTGCAAGTATTGGTGAAGACCCACAAGACCTGAAATATGCAGGTGAGCGCACATGGCTTGAGATTGGCGATCACAATACTATTCGCGAGGCTTGTAGCTTACACCGTGGTACAGCGCAAGACAGTGAGCTTACCAAAATCGGCAGTCATAATCTGTTGATGGTAAATACGCACGTGGCTCACGACTGTGTGATTGGCGATCATAATGTGCTGGCTAATAACGTTGGGGTGGCAGGGCATGTGACCATTGGCGACCATACCATTATTGGTGGTAATTCAGGTATTCATCAGTTCTGTACGGTTGATGATTATAGCTTGATTGGGGGCGCCAGTTTGATTCTGAAAGATGTTGCAGCCTTTACAATGGTATCAGGGAATCCTGCAAAAGCACACGGTCTTAATGTCGAAGGAATGCGTCGTAAAGATTGGTCACAGGATACCATCGACGTGTTGCGTCAAGCATACCGCACAATCTTTAGATCAGGCTTGACAACCGTTCAAGCACTTGAAGTTTTGAGCAACGAACTACTACCAAAAGAGCCAAAAATTCAATTACTGATCAACTCATTAGAAAAAAGCCGCCGCGGTGTCGTACGTTAAACAGGTGATGGCTTTTTATTCAGAAATCTAGAGCGTATTACGGTTCTAATCAGCCAAAATATTATCAATCGCAGCTAAAATATCAAAAAGCCATAACCAAACGTTATGGCTTTTTATGTTTATAATTACTTGACTTTTTTAGTCGCTTAGCAGAAACTTCCTAATCATATACAGTTAGATTCTAGTAACGTATTTTAACCAATAGCTTGTGTAGTCTCTTTAAGTATCTGTCTTTAGCTGAGTTTGATAACTTAAAGGGAATTACTATTAAATTTTAGGAGTGTCATATGGCAGAGCAAAGGGAAAATTGGTCCAGTCGAACTGGATTTATTATAGCCGCTGTCGGTTCAGCTGTGGGATTAGGTAACATATGGCGTTTTCCATATGTTGCTTATGATAATGGTGGTGGGGCATTTATGGTGCCATACCTCATTGCGTTATTAACCGCAGGTATTCCATTGTTATTTTTAGATTATATTATAGGACATAAGTATCGCGCTGCAGCACCTCGTGCTTATAAGAAACTGGCGCCTTCTGGTCAGTTTGTGGGCTGGTGGCAAACGCTGGTCTCTTTTGTGATTGCGGTTTATTACGCAGCTGTCATTGTATGGGCTGGCAGTTATATGTTTTTCTCGTTTGGCCAAAAGTGGGGTGAAGATACCACAAACTTTTTCGTCAGTGACTTTGTCAAGCATACTGGCGACTTAACCTCAGTATTTGTACCCCAAATGTTTGTAGGCTTAGTCATTGTTTGGGCTTTAGCCATATTGATTATGTTTGGTGGCATTCGTAAGGGTGTTGAACTTGCGAACAAAATTTGTTTGCCATTATTACTGGTATTATTTGGTGTTATGGTATTTAAGGCAATTACTCTGCCAGGTGCGGTCATTGGTTTAAATGCCTTCTTTGAGCCAAATTGGGCGAGAATGAGTGATCCTAATGTTTGGTTAGCAGCTTATGGTCATGTGTTTTTCTCATTATCAGTAGGTTTTGGTATCATGGTCACTTACGCCTCATACCTACAGAAAAACACAAACCTAACAGGTGCAGGGCTAGTGGTTGGTTTTGCTAACTCTTCATTTGAGCTCATGGCGGGTATTGGTATTTTTGCTGCAATTGGTTTTATGGCGATGTCGACAGGTCAAGACGTGTCTGAAGTGGCTAGTGGCGGTGTTGGATTGGCATTCTTCGTCTTCCCTAAAATCATCTCTACTATGGGTGCCAGTGGTGATTTTGTTGGTTTCTTATTCTTTGGCTCTTTAGTAGTGGCGGGTATTAGCTCATTAATCAGTATTCTTGAAGTACCTATCTCTGCTTTTCAAGGTAAGTTTGATTGGTCACGCAAAAAAGCAGTTGCTATCATATGCGGAGCATGTGCACTGATATCTATTTCTGCTTTCTCTACAGGTAGCTCACTAGTGCTAGTAGATGTGATAGATCATTTTGCAAATAACATTGGTATCGTTGCTGGTGGTTTGATGTCAATTGTTTTAGTCACTTGGTTTCACCGTAAGAAAATTCCAGGTTTATTGGCACATAGCAACCGTATTTCTAGTGTCAAGTTAGGCGGCGCTTGGATATTTATGTTGACCATTATTACTCCAGCTGTACTGACTATTGCTTTAGGTCTCAAGTTTATTGACTTAGTCAAAACACCTTATGAAGGTTACTCTTCAACGATTCTATTGCTGTTTGGTTGGGGCGTAGTCGTATTCTTTGGCCTAGGTGCCTTCATATTAAGTCGTATGAAAGGTATCCATGATGAAGAAGATGATAAAGCTCGTGCCATTGATGACGCGCGCTAGATAGTTAGCAGATAGATTAACATTTCAATAGGAATTTATTATGAGCACTTCAGCTATTATTTTTATGATTATCTCAATGGTACTGATATGGGGTGGCTTGATTTCTGCCATCATACACCTGCGCAACAATCCTGATATTCCAATGGATCAAGTACCAGATGATAACTTTTAAAGTTTAGTCTACTAAAGACTTTGATGTCTTTAAGGTTTTGCATATTATAAAAAATGCCAATCAGTGAAAGCTGACTGGCATTTTTCTTATTAAATAGTCTAAATTAAGCAGTTATGTAGCTCTATTCATATCAACGAAGGTTTAATTCAGGAACGGTTTGACCACGTTTGCTATAAAACTCACTGACGAATGTATCAAAGTTATCTTGTTCGATGGCGTCTCTAATACCTTGCATTAGGCGTTGATAGTAGCGCAAATTGTGAATAGTCGCTAACTGTGCACCAAGCATCTCTTTACATTTATTCAGGTGGTAAAGATAAGCGCGGCTAAAGTTCTGGCAGGTATAACAATCACATTCAGGGTCTAATGGGCCTTCGTCGTTACGGTATTGGCTGTTACGAATACGTACGACGCCCGCGTTGTCCGTGTCGCCTGTGACAAAATAGTGACCATTACGCGCATTACGAGTTGGCATGACACAATCAAACATATCGACGCCTCGACGTACGCCTTCAACCAAATCTTCAGGCTTACCAACACCCATCAGATAACGCGGCTTATCTGCTGGCATATCATCAGGAAGATAATCTAGGACATCTATCATCTCCTCTTTAGGCTCACCAACGGACAAACCACCGATGGCATAACCATCAAAGCCAATATCGAGCAGCCCTTCAAGTGATTGCTGACGCAAATCAGGATACATACTGCCTTGGACGATACCAAATAGTGCGTTAGTACTGCCCAGTCTTTTATGCTCATCAATACAGCGCTGTCCCCAGCGTAGTGATAGCTCTAGAGATTTTTTGGCTTCATCGTGAGTGGCTGGATATGGCGTACACTCGTCAAATTGCATCACAATATCAGAGTTTAAGCTGTACTGAATTTGCATAGATTTTTCTGGAGAGAGAAATACCTTGGCACCATCGATAGGGGATTTAAAATTGACCCCTTCTTCAGTGATTTTGCGCATTGCGCCAAGACTAAATACTTGGAAACCGCCTGAATCTGTCAAAATAGGCTTATCCCAATGCATAAACTTGTGAAGACCGCCAAATTTGTCGATCACTTCCGTGCCTGGACGCAACCATAAATGAAAGGTATTACCTAAAATGATATCGGCGCCAATCGCTTCGATATCACGTGGCAGCATGCCTTTGACCGTACCATAAGTACCAACAGGCATAAAAGCAGGCGTTTGCACGTCGCCATGATTGAGATGAACCGTACCACGGCGTGCACGCGTTTCGCCGCTGGCCGTTTTGTGTAAGACAAATTGCATATGATAACCGCTATCTAAGCTATGAAAATAGCGCCAATTATAGCACTACTGGCTATTTTTTTGGACATGGATATTTAGGGGTATGCGAGATACTGACGGTCAGGTTGACAGAAAACAAGGTGGAACTATAGTAAAATTTAATAAACGCTGTTTGCATAGATGCCGAAAGTCACAAATTTCCTAAAATGATGCATCGTAGTATTAGATATCTACTGTACTTTAGTCGTAGCTATAGCTTCGCTATAACCAAAAGATACAGACACTACTATAGAGTCGTTGGTAAAGTAAAAAATGGGTGAGGGGTTAACAATCGTTAAAATGTACTGCTGTACGCTGGAGACATAATATGAATAGGGCACCTTACTTATTGCTGAGCGGTTTATTATTGATATCAGGAGAGACTATGGCTATTGAAGAGCCAAGCTATACGGTGTTGTCACAAGTGGAGGATTTTGAGTTGCGTCGTTATGATGAGCAGCTTGTGGCTCAGACATGGGTGAGTGGTGACCAAGATACTGCCAGTCGTCAAGGCTTTAAAATTCTGGCAGATTACATTTTTGGTAATAATACAGCACCAAGTGGAGAGAGCAGTAAAATAAGCATGACAGCACCTGTTACGATGCAGTCCGACAATCTAAATGGGCAAGCATCACGAAAAATTGCCATGACTGCGCCAGTTAGTATGCAACAAAATAATGGGAAGTGGCGTGTACAATTCACAATGCCTAGCCAATATACAATGCAAACATTGCCAAAGCCGAACAATCCAGACGTCAAAATTGTACAAGTGCCAGCTCAGACATACGGTGTGATTAAGTTTTCAGGGTTGGCAGGTAGCAAAAAAGTAGCGAAAAAAACAGAAACCTTAAAATCTTGGATGCAAACTCAAAAGCTAGTGATAACAGGGACACCGGAGTTGGCACGCTATAACCCACCTTGGACATTGCCTTTCATGCGCCGCAATGAAGTGATGATGGCTTATCAGCCCAAATAGTACACGTTAGTATTTTTGGTATTTGCTAAATTTATGTATACATAATTGACTCTTTTTCGATAGTTTTAACTGAGATAGGCGACATAAAAAAAGACAGCCACCGCTGTCTTTTTTCGTATAAAACTTAAATGCCATAAGATTAGCTATTTTGTTCACGAATAATATTAAGCATACGGCGTAACGGTTCAGCGGCGCCCCATAATAATTGGTCACCAACCGTGAAGGCACCTAGGTATTCAGGTCCCATGTTTAGTTTACGCAGACGACCTAAGGCAACGGTCAAGGTACCTGTCACTGCTACAGGTGTTAAACGGTTTATGGTCGCTTCTTTGTCATCTTCAACCAAATCTAGCCATTCGTTACCGCTATTTTTTAAGGCGGCCTCAATCTCTTCTAAGGGAATATCTTTTTTCAACTTAATGGTCAGGCCTTGAGCATGACAGCGCATCGCGCCAATACGCACACACATACCATCGATAGGAATGGTATTGTCGTCTGAGTTGCCAAGGATCTTATTGGTTTCAACACCGCCTTTCCATTCTTCACGCGACTGTTTGTTTTCTAACTGTGCATCAATATAAGGGATCAAGCTGCCTGCCAATGGAACCCCGAAGTATTGCTTAGGAAAGCTGTCTGAGCGCTGAGTTTGAGCGATTTTTTTATCTATATCTAAGATGGCACTAGCAGGATCAGCCAACTCGTCCTTGACGGCATCATGCAACACACCCATGCCACTGATCAGCTCACGCATGTTATTTGCACCAGAGCCGCTTGCCGCTTGGTAAGTCATTGCACTGACCCATTCTACCCAGCCTCTATTGAACAGCTCACCGATTGCCATTAGCATCAAGGATACGGTACAGTTACCACCGATAAAGTCTTTTTTGCCTTCAGTCAACGCATCATCGATCACGGTGCGATTGACAGGATCAAGGATGATGATGCTATCGTTTTCCATGCGTAACGTACTTGCTGCATCAATCCAGTAGCCACTCCAACCGCTGTCTCGTAATGGTTGATGAACTTTTGAGGTGTAATCTCCACCTTGACACGTAATAACCACATCACAGGCAGCTAGTGCATCAATATCATGAGCGTCTTTTAATTGGCCAGTTTGAATACCATCAAATTTTGGTGCATCACCACCGGCATTGCTGGTTGAAAAAAACACAGGCGTAATACCGTAGAAGTCTTTTTCTTCAATCATACGTTGTATCAATACTGACCCAACCATACCGCGCCAGCCTACCAAGCCTACTGTCAAATTACCCATGAAATTTAATCCTATTTACAATTAATTATTGCATTACCAGCCGATAACAATGCCGTGAATGGTCACAAAAAGCAAGGCGTTTTGACGATTTTTACGTGTTTTTCATGCACTATTAACTGTGTTTGTTATAACTTTAAGTTATTAACGCCATACCGATATCTGCTCTTCTTGTCCCTTTTATCATATGAAAAATCCTTATAAATTAGCTTACGGGATATCGAGTAAGGCAGACATGATTTTTATATTTTCTGACCGTTGTCGTATAATTAATACGCAATGAGTAGGCGTTAATCTTGTGAGATGATAAAGTAAACCCTAATGCTGGTTCAATTAAGAACAGAAAAGCGCTTGTCAGTGAGCGAATAATGACTATCATTATTGGCTCACCTATTATTTTAATCAACGGTTAATACACATTATGGATCTCTCACTATTATATTATGGCGTACAGTGGTTAGCAGGATTCATCGCATTCATAACAGTTTGGGGTTGGATACCGCTCGATAATTGGTGGGTGCGCGGTGTGGATTTTCCACGCATACAGATTATGGTGCTTGGCGTTATCGCTTGGATTGGTATGATCGCATTTTGGTCAGAGTGGCAACTAGGGCAATGGGTATTGTTTGCAGCTTTATGTGTCACTTTAGCATTCCAGTTTAGAATGGTATTGCCTTATACCAAACTGTGGAAAAAAGAAGTTGAACATGCAAAAAGTGATGCAGAGGGAACCTCACATCATCTTAAAATCATGGTTTCAAATGTACTGACACCAAATGATGAAACGCAAAAGCTGGTTGATCTCGTTAAGCAAAAGCAGCCTGACATTCTTATTACTTTAGAAAGTGATAAAAAATGGGAGCAAGCCCTGCATCAAGTCGAAGCAGATTATCCTTATACCGTGAAAGTACCTTTGGATAATTTGTATGGTATGCATCTATATTCTAAACTTGAATTGATTGACCCTGAAGTCAAATATTTGATGATTGATGACATACCTTCTATACACACGCAGCTGCGGCTTCATAATGGCCGCGTGATCTGGCTATATTGCTTACACCCTATGCCGCCAAGTCCGACAGAGGCGGATAAGTCGACCACTCGTGATGCTGAGCTGTTAATGGTTGGCAAGCATATAAAAGAAAATGAGCAAACCGCGATATTGGCAGGTGATCTCAATGACGTTGCATGGTCAAAGACGACCAGACGCTTTCAGCGCATCTCAGGCTTATTGGACCCACGTATCGGACGACACTTTATCAATACCTTTCATGTCAAGTATCCGTTTTTACGTTGGGCATTGGATCATCTTTTCCATAGTGCTTGCTTTACGGTGGTGGATATTAGGCGTCTGCCCTCGGTTGGCTCCGATCACTTTCCTGTGATGACCACACTACAATATGAGCCAGAAAAAGAGCAAAAGCAAAAGCAAAATGCGCCTACTGCGGAAGCAGATGATATTAAAGAAACTGACCATAAAATAGAAGAAGGCAAAAAAGAAGGTAAAAAAATCTCAAATGAGAATATAGAAGAGCATGTAAGTCCAGCTTTATAAGTGATAAATGCAGTGAGCGAAATGAAGATAAAGTTCATCATAAAAATGTAAGCATATGCTTACGTTAAATAAGGTCTTTAGCCTCTAGTGGCCTTATAGTGATTGCACTACAATAAAACCATCAACAAAAGGACATGCAAGGATGCATTGTTGAGACAGTACCCTAAACGTTCAGACCAGCCCGCTGTTCTTTTAGTGTACTGTTTGTGACTTAGGATAAGTCAAAATGGAGTAGATAATAATAACAATATGAAGCGTCATAGCCCCGAACCAATCGCCCTAGGTTCGGGGCTATTCTTTGTGTAATGGCTTTAGTTTGTAGACAGTGCTTCACTTACAATGATTAGCGTACAAAAAAAGGATACTTGCATCGACAAGTATCCTTTTTTTAATCAATTATTTTTTAATCAAGTATCATGGATTTGTCTATCGACTAACCAAGTATCTGGATATAAGCACCTGCACGCAGCTCTTGTAGCCAATCTTCTTTGGCTTGTGGTGCCAAACGTTGATAAAGAGCTTGGCGTGCCATGTTGCGACGATATTGCGTACTCACGTCTTGCTCGCGCTTACCTTCTACTTTTAAGATATGCCAGCCAAACTGAGTCTTGAATGGCGCTGAATAATCACCGACAGTCGTGTTTTTCATCACAGCCTCAAATGGACCGACCATATCTTCTGCACTTACCCAATCAAGATCACCGCCACGACCAGCTGAGCCTGGATCATCTGAATAAGTAGAGGCTAGGTCAGCGAAGTCAGCACCACTACGTAATTGACCATATAGATCATTGATCTTTTGTTCAGCAAGTGCGTCTGTCTGTAGTTCATCAACTTTGACTAAGATATGACGAGTATGCCACTGCGGTATGAGCATCTTATCGCTTTCTTTTTTGTCAGCAAGCTTAATGATGTCAATACCTTCAGGCGTCACTAATGGTGCACTGACAGCGCCAACTTCCAGTTTGGTAATTTCAGTTGATAACTCTGTGGGTAATGAAGCAGCTTTATGAAAGCCCATATCGCCGCCTTGTAACGGGATAGGATAACTGCCTTGAGTAGCAGCAACGGCCTCAGCAACATTAACGTTTGGTGCAAGTAAACGAGTGCGTAAGTCCTCTGCGACTTTTAGCGCCTCTCCGCGTTGAGCTTCTGATAGGCGGCTATAATCATCTATATAAGGCACGCGTACATGAATCGTTTGATACTCGCTTTGATTCAAACGCTTGGCTTCAGGTGAGGCCAAAAACGCATCAATGTCTTGTTCGCTAATACGAACACGACTGCTGATTTGACGTTGTTGTAAAGCCTGAATAGAAGCTTCTTCAATCAATTGTGCACGCAGGGCAGCATAGCTACCAGGTCTTGCTGCGTCTAAACTTTGCTGCAATTCTGATAGACTATTTAGACCTTCTGATTGTGCGATTTGACCAAGGCGCTGATTGATGGCTGATTCATCAGGATTCAAGCCAACACGCTTAATCATAGACAATTGCAATTCGCGCAAGATAAGAGCGTTTAGCACGTCCGACTGCAACTGTGCCGAATTTGGAAGGTTTTCTCCAGCAGCTTGAGCGCGTGCTTGGGTTTGCACGATAGCGTCAACCAATTCACTTTTTAAAATCGCATTTTCATTGACCAAAGCAATAATGCCATCTGTGCTATTGCCTGGAGTCAAACGATTGCTACTGTTTTGCTCAGCAGTGCTCGCTGTTTGCCCTACAGGAGGCTTGACGGTGGCAGCGTGGGCACTCAATGTCAGTGCAAGACTGGCACTCATAGACAGCAATACAGCGCGGCTGGTCTGACGTAAAGAAAAAACTCTCATGATGCTCCTCATCAATGTCATCACATCGGATGGTAGTCGGTTAACGCTATCTGATACTCTCAATAGATAAGTATCAGATAGGATAGTCCATAATAGGGTTGCAGACTGGGTAATACAAAATGCTTTATGAATATTTATACAAACGATCTTTTAACCTGACAAAGAATAATTTATCAGTCTTTCCATGCAGTTTGGACAGGTTCAAAGCCCAAAACCTTATCAGACAGTAAGCGTGTCAAGCGGCTGCTGCCACTGCCAAGCCCATTTAATCTGATCTCTGCCATAATCGCTTGCGTTGGTTTGTCTTTAACATTTAGGTCATTATAGTAACGACGACCATAAACCGCAAAACCAAAACAACAATCCTCATAGTCAACACCTACTAACGAATCAAGCATCTTATCACGATTATGATCGTATTGACCCTGAGCCAATATTCGCCAGCTATTATTGATAGGGAAGACAGCTGATGCTGTAAATGCAGCGAGCGGTAGCTGATTCGTGTTTTCGTCACGTTGACGTTTGACGTAACCGACGTTAAATAAGCTATTTTCCGATGGCTGATAACGCAGTTCAGTCGTGATGTAATTTAAGTCATAGTCATTGGTAAGTGCGCCACTGACATCCACCCAAAAATTATTATAGGGCTGTGTACTCGTATCCCAAACCATCCCTGAAGAAGAAGACGTAAAGACGGGTTGTTCATTTTCAAGTGTGACACGTCCATCATCGATATAGAATTGTTCCGCTATGCTACCATCAAAACGTGTCACACCCGTTGCGTCGATGTAACGATAATTGACCCCAGGAGTAATCGAATGCAAATCTTGCAAGCGATCATGGCCTAAGAACCAACTGTCCGAAAATAACTGCTCGTAGTTAATAGAAGCAATACGCGTGTTAAAGTTGGGAAGCTCGTTTTGGTTTTTATAAGGTGAGTACGTATATTTCAATCGCGGACTGAGCAAGCGATAGCCACCCATGGTGTCATCAAAAGCGCCAAACGGTGAACCTGCTTGATAAAAGTTCAATCCAGCATCAATACTAGCCTGTGGTACAAACACAGATTGACTACCGTCTTCCTCACTCAAATCGTTGTCTGCCAAACTGTCTTCATCATAAGAGGTATAAAGATGCTGCAAGCTTAGTTTGGGTCTAATGTAACCCCAAGATTTTTCTATTGGATAAGCTGCGCTTAGCTTATTATAAATACGGGCGCCACTTTTTTCATTCTCAGAACCATCATCGATCGACTTTTTAAAGTAAGCAGAGTCTTGTACACCTGTTATGTCGAAATTTTCAAACCAAGGCAGGCGATAATTGAGTTTGAGCTGCGGTAATCGTGAGTAGGGCTTGTCTTTGTCTTGTAATGGCTGTCCACTATCCGTAAAAGCATCCAAAGTCTGAAACGTTTCTACTTTTAATTCGCCATCAACGTAGTCATTGTAATAATTGACGCGAGCACGGCGTGGTAAATTGATGGTACTGTCTGATAAACCCAACGTATCAAAATCGTTGAGATAATCAGCATCTGACACATAGCTGTATTTGGCATCACCGCTCAAACGAGGGATGTCTTTAGACGTCCAGTAATGATCATAGAAGAAGCTGGTACGATCTTCATCATTATATTCTTTATCGTTGGGTAGGTATGAGCCGTTGAAAATCCCTTCGCCATAGTTTTCGGTTAAATAACGAAATTCACCTGAGACCATGGGATTACGATCAGTATAAATGTGGGTGTTAAGCGTGGCATCATAGTTGGGCGCAAGATTGAAATAATACGGCACATCAAGCTCAACACCACTTTCACTACCGATACTCGCGCTTGGCAATAAGAAGCCACTGCTGCGACGACTATCAATTGGAAAGTTAAAATAAGGCAGATAAAATACTGGCACATCAGCAATACGGAAAGTGGTGTTGTAAGCTTCACCGCGACCTGTGTCTGTATCTAAATCAATGCTTTTTGCATCGAACTGCCATTTACGATTGGTCGGCGGGCAGGTGCTAAACATTACCTCATCTAATTCGTACTGACTCTCATTGGGCTTGTTTAGACGCTTAGCATAGCCATGTGCTTGTAGTGCCACACTGGCAAACGCCACATCATTAGCGGTTGATTGTCCAGTTTCAGTGTTGTAAGCCAAGCTGTCTGCAACACCGATGAGGCCTCCTTGAGAGGCTTTATTGCCAAAGTTGCCCTGCGATGTCTTAAGAGAGTTACTCGTAGCATCACTAGATGGCATTTGTTGTCCAGTTGCCTGATCCGTAAACATGACTTTGCCTTGAGCAGCAGCAACGCCCGTGTTTAAATCAACCAAGACCTTTTCTGCTTCTATGTACTGCGTACCCTGATTGACAATAACGTTGCCTGAAAGCTCGGCATAATCGACGTTATTGTAGTAACCGTAGTCTGACTCTGTAAACAAAGGCGCTTGATTGTTTGGAAGACCATCAAGGTTCGGCGCTGGTTGACCATTTGCTGCTCCAGCCTCATTCACGGCACGCTGATAGTTTGGATTACCCTTTGGATATACCCATTGACCTTCACAGCGTTGAGCGCTATCAATGGAGCTTGGTAACAGTCGTAAGTCTCTACCCACCTTTGGAATGGTTTGTGAGTTAAGTGTCAAAGCATTTTGATTGTCGTCAGTTTCAGTTTCAATATTTGCTGTTTTATCTGCACTGTCCAAAGCTGGTGTCTTAGCACTACTATCAGTATCTGGTGTCAGCTCATAAAACTCTGCCAAACGCATCAGACTGTCTTGGATGCTCTCTTCACTGGTCTCACCTTGAGTCGCGTCTGTTATAGAATCCGACACGGCCGTCTCGCTGATTGGTACATCAGTATTTATTTGAGAGTCACTGTTTTCCTCAATATCAGTGATATCCAAAGCATTGCTGTCTAAAGTATTGCTATTTAAATCGCTGTTATTTAAAGCACTACTATTTAAACTGTTGTCATTTAGATTAGTGGTATCTAAGCGACTGTCAGCAAAATCACTGTTGTCAGGGCTATGAGTGGCACTATTATCAGTGATTGGTAGCTCTGTTTGCGATGTATTGACATCGTTCAGCGCAGCACTGACAGTGAGGCTGGATAAGCCTAGGGCACCAAATAAAATCAAGCGAATGCTTTGGTAAAGCGGAGAATATAACAAGGGCACACCTATGATTGCAGAGCCTATTGGATTGCGATACTGAGTTTAATAACTGCTGATATATTCTATATGGTACAAACAATACGATAGCGAATGAGCAGCTACTAAATTCCTAATGGGTAATGTAATCTCAAGAATTTAGACGTTTTACATATAATGACGACTAATCATAGTCAAAAAAAACCAAATCAGCTACACTATTTACCAAAATTTATCGTATAGACTGGCTATTTTTTAAATGGTCACTGAGAGAATGCTCAGCGCTAGATACTGAATGATATATCAATATGACTGTTACAGCATCTGTTGTGGCTCAAGACGTTACTATTTTAGCAAGTATTGGTGCGACTTATCACTACTTTAATTGTTTACGACGCATATTTAACTTTTAATACCTTTTATGACTGATCCAATAATTTTAGAGCCTAACATGACTATGACCATTACAAACAATCGCCTTCAGCATTTAGAGCACTGGTTGCAGCAAGTATTTGCTGGCAAAACATTCAATCTTGACAGTTTGCCAGGTGATGCTAGCGCGCGTCAGTATCATCGTCTTCAGCTGTTAGAGGGCAGTGATACGACAGCATCGCGTTATATTGTTATGGATTCTGCTGATGAACAAGACGCCATGCACCAGTTCATCAATGTTGCCAAATTGATGTCCCCAGCGATCAATGTACCCACGCTCATCGCACAAGATGTAGAAAAAGGTTTTTTAGTATTACAAGATTTTGGCGCGGTAGAGTTTGCCCATTTACTTGTCGGTGCAGTGCCTGCTCAGATTGATAAGCATTATCAGCTGGCAATGCAGACATTGGTCGCGCTTCAAACTGTTCCGGTTGAGACTGCAAAGGCTCAACATCAATTGCCAGATTATGATGAGGAACTACTAAATCGCGAGATGGATCTATTTAGTGATTGGTTTATACCTTACATTGGTGTAGCCCTTGATAAAACATTGTGGGACAATCTAAAAGCGGCACTGATAAAACAAATTTTGCGCCAGCCTCAAGTTATCGTCCACCGTGATTATCACAGTCGCAATCTTATGCAAGACCAAGCGGATCACTCACGCTTGGGTGTGATCGATTTTCAAGATGCGGTCATAGGTGCTTATACTTATGATTTGGTGTCATTGATACGAGATGCTTATGTTGAGTGGTCAGAGCCTCAAATATCTGAATGGATTAGTGATTTTTGGCAGTTACAAAAGCAAGCAGCGCTCACCACAGCAGATAGTGTTGAGCAGTTTGAAAGTGATGTGAATATCATGGGTGTGCAGCGTCATCTAAAAGTGCTGGGAATATTTATCCGCTTGTCTGAGCGCGATGGCAAAGATCGCTATCTATCTGACATTCCTAAAGTCATGCGTGATTTGATCACCGAGTTAAACTGGTTGGCTAAGCATGGCAACGCTGACATTCAGCAAGCCGTTATCCCTTTTAACCAATGGCTACAAAGTGTTGTCTTGCCTGCTTATCAAGACACATTTTCTGCGATATGAGTGCGGCAATATAAGTATTGATAAATCGACACTGATAAATACAGACTACTCATGAGCTGTGGCTGAATATTTAGATCAAGAATTTACATAATACGATGAAAAGGAATATGCATGTCAATGTCATCTACCTCTAAGATTACCCAAGCAATGATTTTGGCTGCGGGTAAGGGGACACGCCTACGTCCATTAACGCTTGAAACCCCAAAGCCATTGGTTGAAGTGGGTGGGCAGCCGCTTATTGTTTGGCATATCAAAGCGTTGCATGCAGCAGGCATCACTGATATTACTATCAATGCGTCATGGCTTGCTGATAAGTTAATGGATACATTGGGCGATGGCTCTCAATATGGCGTCAACCTACATTGGTCCGTTGAAGAAGATGAACCGCTTGAGACAGCAGGTGGTATTTTTCAAGCATTGCAAGCAGGTCAGTTAAGAGATGAGCCCTTTATCTTAGTCAATTCTGACATTTGGACGACGTATGATTTTGGCCAGTTACGAGATTATGCATTGAGTGCTGACCAACAAGCGCATTTATTGTTGATTGACAATCCTGAGCACAATAATGGTGGCGATTTTGCAATTAACAACGGTCTGGCCAGCGAACAAGCAATTGGTGACGCAGACAAATATACATTTGCTGGTATCAGTGTCATCTCTCCCAGATTGATGGATGGTTTGGTGTCAGGACAGCCAGCAGCATTAGGGCCTTTATTAAGACAGGCAATGATAAAATTCCAAATCACTGCTGAAGTCATTACTGATAATTGGATCGATGTCGGTACGCCCGAACGCCTGACACAGGTAAATGAGTTCATTGACAGTAAAGGCGCTGACAATCATTTGGGCGCATAAACCCACTATCAAATAAAAATAGACCCATAAAAAAAGCAGCGTTGATTTCTCGACGCTGCTTTTTTATGGTTTTAGCAATTGGCATCAAACGCCCATTGCTAACTTGATTATTTGGGCAAATATAAAAACAACCAAAAATCCTGCCACATATAAACCAAAAAACCATAACCATTGTGACTGTTTTTTACTAAGCTTTTTCATAAAAACTCCTGATTAGCTCATGAACTGTGGTTATCCTACAACAGTAGTAATAACCACAGTATCAGTCTGACCTGTCATAAGTTGCTATTTACGATTAATACATTGGGTTGTGATCTGTTTTACCCTTAAACGTATAATAAGCAAAAGCGGTATAACTCAAAATAATCGGTAGCATAATGACCGCGCCAATTAACATAAAGGACAACGACGTATCAGCCGCCGCCGCATCATAAATGGTCATTTGATACGGTACGATATAAGGGAATATGGCAAAACAAACCCCAATATAGCCCATCAAAAATAATGCTACAGTCAATAAGAAAGGACGATACTCACGTTCCGTTTTTAAGTCTTTACGCATTAGGAAAAATAACAACAACGCAATAACAGGCATCGGTGCAAGATATAAAATACTTGGCAACATAAACCAGCCTTCGAGTGCATCAATGTCTGAAAAATACATGAACGCAGTCACGATAATCATGGCTACTACTAAGGCAGAAAGCAGCCAACCTGATACTTTACGTGCCCAAACTTGCAATGTATGCTCAGTTTTTATGATGAGCCATGTCGAGCCAAGCAGCGCATAGCCGATAATCATCGCAAACCCACAAACGATGGAGAAAGGCGTCAACCAGTCAAATGGACCGCCTGTATAGAGACGGTTACTGGCTTCTAATCCTTGTACTAGCGCTCCAAGCATAATCCCTTGAGAGAACGTCGCAATGACCGAACCGACAAAAAAGAAAGTATCCCACACATGACGACGTGCTGATGATTTAAACCGGAACTCAAACGCGACGCCGCGCATAATGAGTCCAAACAGCATAGCAGTCACGGGCAAATAAAGCCCCGTCATGATGATACCGTAAGCAACTGGGAAGGCGGCAAATAAACCACCCCCGCCCAATACCAACCACGTTTCATTACCATCCCAAAATGGAGCGATTGAGTTCATCATGCGGCTGCGGTTTTTATCAGAACCTGCAAATGGAAACAAGATACCGCAGCCCAAATCGAAGCCATCGAGCAGTACATAAATAAAAACAGCAAGGACGATAAGTCCGCCCCAAATTAAGGGTAAGTCTAATACATCACCGAAGTTAAACATTAGCGTAACCCTCCATCATCGACATCATCAGCAGGCTTACTCATGTCTTCATCATTGTCTTTGGTATTTTCGCCTGCATTTTTATCACCGCTCAAAGCCCGACCTTGCGCTTCTGTGACAGAATGCTCATAGAAGTTATCTTCTGATGGATCTTCATAAGGCTTAGGCCCTTGCGCGATCAGTCGCAAAATATAAAAGCTGCCAGCGCCAAATACAAAAATGTACAATATGATAAAGCCAATGAGTGTCGTTGCGACTTGCTGTGCAGCTACTGGCGACATACTTTCAGCGGTACGAATAACGCCATATACTGTCCACGGTTGACGACCTGTTTCAGTCACAAACCAGCCTGCCAATATAGCGACAAACCCAAGCGGCGTCATCATCATCCATGCACGGTGAAACCAGACGCTATCAGGGCTAAATTGCTGCTTCTTAAAGTATTTATAAAGACTAAACAGGCCGACAAGTACCATTAACATACCAATAGCAACCATGATACGAAATGCCCAAAAGACAACAATAACGACAGGTTGATCTTCAGGTGCCCAGTTTTTTAGGCCTTTAACTTCGCCATCTAGTGAATGGGTAAGAATCAAGCCGGTCACATAAGGAATTTTTACTTCATATTTATTGGTTTGGTTTTCCTGATCAGGAATAGCGAATACACGCAAAGCAGCTCCGCGCTCATCCTCCCAAATACCTTCCATTGCTGCAACTTTGGCAGGTTGATGCTCTAATGTATTTAGACCATGCTCATCGCCGATGAGTACTTGAGCCGGTGCCACAAAAATTGCCATAATCATCGCCATACCTAGCATGATACGACCATGACGACGGTGCTCAGTGTGTTTTTTAGATTGAAGATAGTAAGCACCGATACCACCAACGACAAAGGCGGTCGTTAAGAATGCGGCTGTCATCATATGAGCGTAGCGGTAAGGAAATGACGGGTTGAATATGATTTCAAGCCAGTCAGTAGGGTATAGCAACCCATCTGCGCCCATCATAAAGCCCTGCGGCGTTTGCATAAAGCTATTGGCAGCCAAAATCCAAAATCCTGAAATCAGCGTACCAACAGCGACAATGGCAGTTGAGGCAAAATGCATGCGCTTACTCACGCGGCCCCAACCGAATAGCATAATGCCGAGGAAAGAAGCTTCCAAGAAAAACGCAGTCAACACTTCATAGGCAAGTAGTGGACCTAAGACGTTCCCCGCTTTATCAGAAAACACAGCCCAGTTGGTGCCGAACTGGTATGACATGACCACGCCCGATACCACACCTAAACCAAATACCACGGCAAATATTTTTACCCAGTGTTTATAGACTTCAGCATAAATAGGATCGCCAGTTTTTAACCAACGGTATTCAAGCACCGTAAGCCAGCTGGCAAGTCCGATGGAAAAAGCGGGAAAGACGATATGGAAAGAGATAACGAAAGCGAACTGGATGCGTGCGAGTAATAGCGCATCAAGCTGGTCAATCATAAACGTAGCGAACATAAATGGTTACCCTTATCTGTTACCTGAACAGCGCTAGCTTCCATAAAACGCTTAAGTAACTGTCCGTAATTGTCTGTAGACTAAAATGACAAGTATTACAGCAGTAGCTCAGTGTCGGCTAGCGAGCAACATTAGAGACAAAGTGCAGCTAGGCTAACAACTGTTTAGTTGGATTGAATAACTTACATCCTTATAAATTAATGTATTGTCGTACGGATTAATATCTTGCTGTCGTGTATTAGAGATATATTATGCGCTTACCTAGATATACACGCAAGCTAAGCTATGTCATAGTTACATACCTAACAGTCATCTAAAAATACTAAAATCATCCTCAAAAACTTGAATAAATACCATTCAATAACAAGGGGTTACTAAATAGATAGTATGGTCAAAAATGTCTATAACTGATCACGAAGTGATATTCGTACATCATCACCAACTATTTTAATATTCATAACGATTTTTTCTTAGATAAAATACGGCTTCGCTAGAACAATTCTTTAAAATAATATTCAAATGACATGCTTTATAGTCTGGCTCTCTTATTTTTTAATAAGTTACTAGAGTTAAATCATTGTGAATAATCGACGATGTAATGCAGATTGCCTCTATTCTTGTAATTGCTTATGCAAAATGCGTCTCAAGGTCAAAATGGTTTGTGGATTGGTTTGGATACTATGACCACCACTAATAATAGTCTCAGAAGTCGCCCCTTCTAGATGCGCACTGGTATAAGGGACAATGCCGTCTGACAAGCGTTCAGTCAATGCCTGGCTTATATCGCTATTGACCGTGACGGCAGCCACAAGAGGCTCAGCAGGGATCGCTGAGCTATCGCCAATGTCACTTGTAGCGTCGGTAGTATCTTCCTCTACCGCTTGTGACAGATCGACTTTTGCACCGTTTGGCTGCATTTGCGCCAAGCCTTGAGTGATATCGGCATCATTATTGGCAATAATGGAATGATAAGTAATCCGGTCATTGATACCGATGTCTTTAGTCAGTTGTATAAAGGATGACTTATCGCTTAGTTGGCTGGCACCATTTTGTAAGTACAAAGCACCCAATGGATTTTGTGCCAATTCACCTTGAGTCGCAATCGTAGCCAAGTTATCCGTGACCGTTTTTACCAAGCCGACGGGTAGATAGACAATGCGACGTAGCGCCCGTGTGAACCAGCGATCTGCATAATCTGTACCGCGAAAAGGCGCGGATAAAAAGACGGCTGTGTCCACTTGCGGTAATGCTTTAAGCTCAAACCGCTCTTGTAGCTTGTTTTCTGTAAAGGACGCTTTGAGAGCATCGCGAATTCTACGTTTTTCGCTACCAGACAGTAGGTTTTCGTCATCCAATTTATCTAAGTTATTGGCCAAGTTGTCATCGGAGAGCATCATACGAGCGATAAGAGCACCCATACTATGACTGATGATGACGCTATTTTCGCTAGCACGATTTTGGCCTTTAGGGTCAGTTTGCTGATAAGTAGTTTCAATCAAACGCTGAATTTGATAACGATTTTCCAAAATAGGTAGATTGGTTGGATAAAATATCTGCCAAACTTGGTAGTTATCACGCAGTTTGTCATCATTCAGAATATCGTTGGTCAGGTTCACCCATGTCGCCGGACTAGAGGCCAAGCCATGTAGCATAATCAAGACACGCTTATCAGGATCATAAGGCTCAAGCATGAAGAGTTTAGGCAGCCTTTCTTCGGGTTGACGCGTTATCAAGTTTAAATAGCCAACGCCATCTAGCTGATTTTCTGACAGCCACAAGCCATAGCCAGCAGAGAAGTTAGCCGCTAGAGGATAGTCATTGTTTAAAAGATTAACGCTTTCGCTTCGGTACGGGTTATATAAGTGTATATCAAGCTTGCGACTGCTCAACACCTCCAGCACGCTATCACCACTTGGCTGAATCAATCCAGTTAATAATAAGTGTCCTGTAGGATAGATGCGTGTGCTTGGGTCAGCGTTGTCTACGCTGTTATCACTCTTTTCATTCGCCAATCGACCTGATAATGAAGATACCAATAATTGACGGATCGTCGTGGTATAGCGATCGTCTAATGACGCCACTAAGCTGATACCCAATCCTGGACGCTTGCTAATGGAGTTAAGGCCTGAGAGGCGTAGCTCATAAGTGGATACTAGGTCTGCTAAAGCAGAGGTTTGCTTGTGTGCATTCTGTAGATAGTTATTTTCGTTTGGCAAATAGATACCAAGATCATAGTCATCAACTTGCACTTTCATGACTTTGACTTGATCAACCGTCTTTCCTTTTAGCGGAGAAGGATTGGCGATAGCGGCTTGTTTATCATCAATAAGATTGGTGGCGGTTGTTGGTAGGTAGTCTACCTTAACATCACCCATTCGCTTCTCTGAGCCGTTGGTCGATCGATAAAGCTGGGTAATAACATCGTTACTGGCAGCGTTATAGATATCTTGGGTTTGAATGTCGATATCACTTGGAATACGGTTTGGCGTATAGGCATTCTTTTCTTGGTCAGCGCCTTCAAAGTCATGTGCCAAACTGTCATAAAACAAATAGGTATAACTTGACTTAATGGCGTCAAATAGACGAGCTTGATAATCGACCACACAGCGACTGGTATTTTGTTCTTGGGTCTTAGTATCCGCTTCGCTCAAAGGGGCATTGGCATAATAGGGGTCGAGTGGCGGACGAGCAAGCGCATTGCGACAATCCTGAGAGTCAGCAAGCTGACGTGCTTTTGCATAATGTAATTCTGCAAAAATCGCTAGGGCAGAGCGGTAGTGTTGATTTAGAATACTATCGGTAAGCTGAGTCAAGCATAAGTCAAATTGCTGCATACAGGCTTGTTCATTAAGACCTGCTGATAATAATGCTGAGGCTGTGTCACTGCTTAGGTTTTTACCTGTGACGATATTGCCGCGCTGTGCGGTGATGGTCTTCGCTGATGTTTGTTTATTCACTGACACCGTGCTACAGGCAGGCAAAAGCGCAACCACGGCTATCAAAGCGACTGACGTGATGGTTAAAGGCTGCTTATTAGTGTGCGCCACCATATTTTTGATAGAGCGAACGAAAGTCATAGGTCAGTCCAATAAACGTCAGTCATGAGGATGCGATTACTTCACAAGATAATGATAAGAATGAGTGTAGCGTAACTTCTAGAATTAAACTATTTTATTTAAGCTTGATAACTTAATTCTATTTTTTAGAGTAGACAGTCAAATTATTGTTATTATTTGAATTTAGATAATCAAATATAATATGTATAGAAATAAAGGAATAAGTAAAGAAAATATAGACGAAAGGGGATTTTACAGTCATAAAAAAGCACCATCGTTTTATATCAACTTACTATCGACATAAAATAATGGCGCTCAATATCAAGCCTAGATTATATAGGGTTATCAGACATTTGGTTTAACATTGATGTCAGGAGCAGGAATATCCCAAATATAGAACTTACCTTCCTCTACCAGCTTAATTTGTTGAGGAATGATGGTATTGTTTGGATTTTCTCCAGCAAGACGACGCAAACGCTGCAATGCATTATCACGACGATCACTTAGTACATCTGACTGTGCCAAGCTTTGCTCTGCTTCTGTGTACCCCAAAGACACCGCTTTATCCAGATATTTTTGACCTTCTTTGAATCCACCGCCTTCTGACAACATCATGCCGTATAAAAAGTTAGCTTCACCACTATCAGGTTGAATTTTGATAGCGCGATCAACATATTTTCCGCCACGTATGGTGTAATCCGAGCCTAAATCTAGGTTACGTCCCATACCGTTTAGTTTGGCAGCACGAAGCAAGACATCGTAAGAAGCATTTGGCGATTGGGCATAAGGCTCGATCCATTCAGTCAATACTTTAATTTTTTCACGAGTATTATAGCGCTGGGTGCGATTAGGAAAGTTTGGTGGGTAATGACGCGCATTGGGTGATGCTTCTGCAATGAAAGCATCAAGCAGACTCACATCTAGTTTATCTGTACCAAGACCCTTTTGTTGAGGAATCAGTACAGTAGTGACAAAGCTGACGTCAGACAGTTGTACTTGTGGTGTTGGAATATTAGGAAGCTGACCGCCACGAAGGTCAATACCCGCTGCGACCATTGGACTTGGCGTGTATACGCGAGTAGTAGTATTACCTGTCAATTCAGAGTCGGCAACTCCTGCAGCCGTCGCTGGTCTTGGTGTAGTGCCGCTACTCATTGGTGCATTATTTTGTTGGACAGTATTTTGTTGATTACTATTTTGCTGAGCAGTATTCAGCGGCATGGTAGTAGCTACAGCGTCCATTGATGTGTCTGGTTGAGGGGCTGTTTGTGTGTTAGGTGCCGTAGCACTGACAGTAGCGTTGGGCCGTGCAAGACGAATGACTCGTTTGCTTGAGTCCATAGCACTAGGTACAGAGGTACTGGTCGCAGACGCAGCAGCGGTATCCGTTTCAGCAGCATTAACAGGTGCTGATAGCATCATTGCACAAGCAGCCGCTAGTGCTGTCAAGGTAGCAAGCTTAGGTGACTTGGCTGGCAAGCGGCTAGATAGAGTCGATTGGTGGTTGGCTTTCATAAAAATCGTTACCTTAATTATTCATGGTTGAGCAAATGGATGGCAATTGGGTTATGTCTGTGAGGCAAAATCGTACAAATTTTTAATACCCTACCAAATTAGACTCAACGCTATCAGTAGTAGGATTGTTAATGGTGAGAATTAACCAAGTTGGGGTTTATCGCTAACACTATACATCACTAATCGTGCTTACTATATTAACGACGATAAAAGCTATCTGAACGTTACAAATGATAAGCAGTGGCTTTCATGCGATTCGCCATCCAGCGCATGGTCTGACGAACGGGTGGTGATAATGCTGCACCGCCACTTGTCAGTGCTAACTCACGATGGTGCAACTCTTCAAGGTCCATCTGGGCCAGTATCTCTTTTGAGCGCTGATCGTGTTCAGGCAACTGCTTGATATGATCTTGCAGGTGTTCACTCACTTGTGCTTCCGTTTCAGCGACAAACCCCAAACTGAACTCATTAGAGATGGCGCCTGCCACCGCTCCAAGACCAAAGGACATGCCATACCATAATGGCGTAAAGACACTGGGATGACTGCCCAATTCATTTAGACGAGTCTCACACCAAACCAGATGATCGACTTCTTCTTCGGCTGAGTGTTGCATGGCTTGTTTGACGCCTTCGTCTTTAGCAGTAAACGCTTGCCCATGATATAGCCCTTGCGCACAGACTTCGCCTGTATGATTGATACGCATCAAACCTGCGACATGGCGTGCTTCTGTGATCGTAAGCTCAGGAATATCATCACTGCTTACAGGTAACGGACGGGTACTAGGATTGGAATTGGGCACGACAGCTCGTAATGCCTTGTCGACCCCAAGTAATAAATGATCGATTTTGGATAAGGGACGCGGGGCCATAATTCACTCCTGATGGCTTAAAGTACTGTAAGGCTTAAGGTAGTATAAATACATTCTATCGATAAGGTGTCACCAATAAAATAGAATTATCTGCTTCTTTTTTGGGATGATTCTAATCATGATGGCATGTTTTTTACTATAGCAAATAATCCAAATTATCAGCACAAATATTAGTGCCTTCACAATTTACTCATGCAACAGAAATGATGCTTATTTGTATGTCTCAGGGATACAAGCTTTTCATCTCTCACTTTAATATTATAAGCTGACCACATCATTTGTTTGAATAACGGCATCTTTGATGTGTTTGTTGAGCTTGACATACAAAAACGCACCAAAGGCAATGTTCAGTAAGCCTGTCACTAAGAAGAGCTGTGGTAATGTTAAGCCCAAGGCGTTCAAAATAACAATCGCAAAAATGGCTGAGGTCACCATAAAGATGGCATTAAATATGTTATTTGCACCTACAATACGAGCACGATGGCTTTTAGGGGCATATGCTTGCATAGAAGCATATAAAGGTACGATATACAAACCACCACTAAACCCTAAAAAGAACAGGTCTGCAAACACACGCCAGCTACCATTGAGTCCAAATAAATCGCGAATACTGAGTAAAGCGCTATTATTAACATCAATATTCAGGCTTGAAAGCGAAAAATACAAATCAATGGCGAAAATACTGAGACCTGCAATGCCAAAAGGCAGTAGACGTAGACTGACCTGATTTTTGGTCAATGATTTACACAATAGTGAACCAATTGAAACGCCGACAGAAAACAGGGTTAATAAGAAAATAACCACTGACTCATCGCCTTGCAAAATGACCTTGCTAAACTCTGGGGTTTGCGTCAAAAATGTGGCTCCATAAAACCAAAACCAGCTATTACCAAGGATGACAAAGAATAAAAAAGGCAATGAGTATAAGTAGCGAATCGTTGATAAGCTGGTGGTGATGATGTTCCAGTTGATGTTTAGATTGGGCTGCATCGCAGGCATAGTAGGAATATATCGCGCAGCCAAATAACCCAGAACAGCGACAATCAATACAGTGACGCTAATCCAGTATAGCGATTGTGATAGCTGAGTTAACACACCCGCGATAATCATGCCCAAAAGAATGGCAAGCGATGTACCCATTTGAAACAGCCCATTGGCGCCAACTAACTCATCTTCTTTCATCGCTTGTGGCAAATAGGCGTACTTAATTGGTCCAAAAAAAGTCGAATGTGTACCCATTAAAAACAGCGCCACAAATAACAGCGCATACCACTCAAAAACGAAGCCAACCGCAGCAATTGCCATAATCACTAATTCCAACAATTTAATAAATTGCGTGAGTTTTGACTTTTCGAACTTATCGGCAATTTGTCCCGCCAGTGCTGAAAATAAAAAATAGGGCAAAATAAATAACATAGCGGCCAAGTTATTTAAAATGCTTACTTCCATTCCTAACTGACTAGCAGCGGTATAGGTCAGAACCAGTATGAGTGCTTGTTTAAAAATGTTGTCATTAAACGCGCCCAAAAATTGGGTAAAAAACATAGCGTTAAAACGGCGATGCTTAAACAGTTGAAACTGATTTGCCATGGAGGTTCCTGCAGATAGGTCGCGGCTGATTGAGTGAAAAAACGTCAAACATAATTTTTGAGATAAAGTTAATTGTCAATATTATCAAAAACTTATTTGAATGTAGCATAGGTTTTGTCAATATTAGGAAGTATAATAGCAAGGCTTTAGAAAAAATACATGCAGCCTATGCTATGATTTCATAATTAACTAAGTTATGATTTGTAAATTTCGCATCGTTGCATTATAAAGTGTGAGTGATGCTAAAGGTTCACTATTACCCAATTTTAACTCTTAGTAAGTACAAAACAAGACTAAAGTCTGTCTTTTAGGCTATCATTATCCAAGTTAGGTAAGATAGTCACCATCATTTTCATCAACTGCTTGACGTTTATCCACCGGTAAGACTTGGCGATTATTATCGCTAATAATATTGTGCCGCGTGAGGTGATAGGAACCGAACATGAAACATCAGCCTTCAACGCCATCGCGCAACGTATCAATCATGCAGCGTGTTACTGTCAACACACAGGATGATATTAGCAACCACAGCCATCAAGAGAATTTTCAAAAGACGATGAACGATACGCATAATAATGTCCCACGTATTTATTTTAGACGTTCCGCACTTTTTACAGCATTAGCAACCAGCCTAGTCGGTTTTGGAATTGTGCCTATAGCATTTGCTGATACCACAGATAGTACAACAATTGATAATCAATCTATTACTGATCAAGCCATGGCTGATAAAGCATCCAGCTTAGTAGAAGGCAACACTGAGCAAGAGGATGATCAGCTTAATATGGCTTTAGATGCATTACGCCTAAAGAAGGCAGTAGAACAAGGCATCATCGAGCAATCTGTATTGGATGATTACGCCGAACAAAGTCTCGGTGCCAAAAAATCAGATTCAAAAACTGAAACCACGCAAAACCCAAATACTCAGTCTCCAAACACGTCTAACTCTCAGACGAATATGAATTATGCAGAAAATGTGGATAGCAATCTTGATCTGTCTGACAATGCCAATGACGATTTAGCACAACAAGCCGCAACGATACAACAACAGGGTTATCAGATGATGACACCTGAGCAGATTGATCGTGAGCTGGCTGCGATGGATCTACAAAATACACAAGACGTTGATGATATAAACAATAGTAATAGCCTTAACAATAACAGCAATACTATCAGCAGCAATGACAGTGATTTTGATGGACCAATTGCAACGTTGGCAGATACTACTCCACCAATTGGCTTAGATGCGGAACTGGATGCGAACAGTCTGCCCATACCTAATAACCTCGATACGTTAGGTCGAAATGAGACAGCAGCTGAGCAAGCCGAAACGTCTGAGGTTATGTCACGCCCGATCGATGTAAGCGATGCTGTCAGTAGTAGAGATGAGGAAGGAACGAGTGAAGGTATCGTTGCAGCAGGTGGTGTCACTGGTGCAGAGAGCACCTCATCATCAGATATTATAAATCCTGATGATTACTTGCCAGATTATCAAACAGAAGATCAGGCGATTAGCCAAAGCATCGAGCAAGCGGACAAACCCAAGCCTTTAGCTCGTAACAGAGGAAATATCGTCAAACGCCTTTATAACCGTTTGTTTAATAGTGGTGCCATAACATTACCACACGTAGACACCACGATTTATATGAGTCAAGCAGCGCCTGATGGTACGGTGGATAACACATCGAAAGTAGTCAAGGCAGATAATGATATTCAGCCTATGAAAAACATCAAAGCAGCGCTTGATGATACAACAGTACAATCAGTGGTCGACTTTACAGCCGCCTTGCCTCGGTTACGTGAAACAGCGTTAGATGCTGCCAAAGCTGTTGGATATTATGATGTTACCTTGCGTTTACGCCAGCCCAATGCCGATACGATAGATGTCATTATCGATGAATTGGGCGAACCTGTGCGCGTGGATAGTCGCATTGTTGAGATTCGCGGTGAAGGCCGTGAACAAAAAGAGTTTATTGAGTTTGAAAAAGAGCTGCCCCCACAAGAAGGCGATATTTTTAATCATCGTGTGTATCAAAACAGCAAAGCTGCGCTTGAGTCGCTGAGCAATACCTATGGGTATTTTGATCAATATTGGTTAAACAAGTCTGTCGATATTATCTTGCCTGATAATACAGCAGATATCTCTTTAATCTACAATACTGGCGATCGTTATGAGTTTGATGATGTGGTGTTCTTTACCTATGATGCAGAAACGAACACGCTGACTCAAGATCCAGATAAGCTACCTGTCGAATTGTCATTATTACAGCAGCTGTTTGAATTCAAGCCTGGCGATCCGTTTTATCGTCCAGATGTGACTAAGTTCAGCAACGATTTGTCAGCCACACGTTACTTTAATACGGTCAACGTCGAATCAATACTGCCGCCAAATGAACGCAGTGAAGCCAGCACATTGGCATTTAGCAATGCGCCAAACACCGATAATGAAGCACTAGATGGTGATATCAATAGTGATGGGACAACAAGCGCTGTCGCTATAAATGCTGATAATACCAATGGTACAGAAACCTTAGCAGCAGCCAATAATTCGCGTAATATCAGTCAAGACAATGCCAGCACTTCTGTTGATTCGGATGAGGTTGGCACAGCAAGCCAAAGCGATACTAGTGCCAACAGTGGCGATACAGTGAACCCAGCTGATATTGCTACCCTCGAGTTTGAGGCGGATGAAGAAACACTAGACAAACTGCAAGCCATTAGACGAAAAGCAGAACGCTTGAGCAACTTACCAGATGATCGTGTATTAGATGAAAAAGATCAAGAAGCGCAGAATCTGTTAGGCAAAATCAGTGATTCAATCAGTAATGTGGCTCAAAAAATATTCCCTGATGAAAAAAGTATTCTTGCAGATGAAAATTTTGTGCCACCAACACTAGCAGGACGCAAAACCCCGCAAGATGTTTTAGAAAGCAAAAAAGTACCGCTGTATGTTTTCGTATCTTCCAGTAAGCCTCGGGATGCTCAAGTTGGTCTTGGTTATGGCACAGATACAGGCGTACGAGCAACGGCAAAAATAGATTACAACTTATTGAACCGTCAAGGTTATCAGGCGGGAGCAGAAACTGAAGTCTCAAGAATTAATAAAAATATAGGCGTTTACGCCAGTCGACCTTGGAAGCATCCACTCAATGACAAGTTGGAAGGACGCCTCACGTATGAAGAAGAGGTAATCGATCAAGGCGAAGGTAACTTTGATCTATCTACTCGCACACTAAAAGCAGCATTGAACCGCAATATCCGTCGTGAAGAAGGCTGGAATAGTAGCTACTCTGTGCGCTATCGTTTGGATGAGCTTGAAACAGGCGTTGATGATACTAAGTTGGACGATCTTCCCATACGTTTTACTTCTTCTAGCCCTAAGCAAAAAGCATTGCTATTTGGCTATGGTATTAATAAAACCAGTGTTGATAATGCGACCAATCCAACGCGTGGTATACGCCAGTATTACTCACTTGAAGCTGGAACAGAGAGCGCCTTTAGTGATACTGATTTGGCAATCGCGCGTGCAGGGGTCAGTGGTATTTATAGCTTTGGCGAAGACAAAAAGCATCAGGTACTAGGTAGTCTAAACACAGGCTACATTTGGGCGGATGATTTTTATGATGTGCCTTATAAACTTCGCTTCTTTGCAGGTGGCGATCAGAGTATCCGAGGCTACGACTATGAAAGTTTATCTCCGATTGATAAAGGCTATCTAACGGGGGGACAGATTCTCGCAGTGGGTAGTGCAGAGTACAATTATGAATTCAGACCTGGCTTTCGTGGTGCATTTTTCACTGATGTAGGTAATGCCTATGATAAGAATTTTGATACTGAGACAAAAGTTGGTGTTGGTGTTGGGGTTCGCTGGGCATCACCCATTGGCGTGGTCAGAGTCGATGTGGCAGCTGGGGTGACAGAAGATAGCATCCCAGTCAGGCTGCATTTCTTTATTGGCTCGCCCTTATAATTGGATTTAGTGGTTTTTTTATTTATCGTGCCAATTGCTGGTAATCATTCTTTAACGTAGTTGAGTGTCATGCTGACAAATAATACCCCGCCTAATAACTCACCAGATGAAGATCCAGCACAGCGCGATGCTCGTGCAGTCAAACGTTGGTATCCGCTGTCTTTTTTACTCAAGCTACTGGTGCTGATCTTAATCGTATTAGTGATTATGTTTGCGGTCTTCTTCTATGCGGTAGGCACCGATTCAGGTACCAAATTTGTATTAGACAAAATCAGTGCCGAGACAGGAATCAAGTTTAAGTACGGGCGCGGTAACTTACGTGATGGTATTTGGATTACGGACATCGATATCGACGCGACTGAAGATCTTGAAATACTGATCGATAAAGCCTATGTCAAGATTGGTTGGCGTGCTGTGTTTGCCAAAGAAGTGCATTTGCGTGATGCAGACATACAAACCATTGAGATTCTCAATAATAAGCCGCCAACAGGCGAGCCGTTCGACTATAAGACCTTGCAGTTGCCAGTGAACTTGCGTTTTGATCAAGCTAACATTAAAAAAGTTATCTATAAGCAAGTGACTAAAGACCCCATTATTGTTCATGATATTGCTGCCCGTGATTTGACATGGGTGGGTAGTAAGGTGACGGTTGGACGTGGTGATTTACGCTATGGCGATATAGTTAAAATCAGTGCATTGCAAGGTGATATTGATTTACAAGGTGATTATCCGCTGGACTTGAGTGCCATTGCAGAAGTCAGTGCCTTAGAAAAAGCCTATATCGACCCGCTCAATATTACGGCAACAGGAACGCTAAAACGTACAGTCGGTAAAGTACGTAGCCGCTATAATGATAGTGATGTTAGCGGTAATTTTGTTGTGCAAGGACTGGATACTGATTCGCCGTTTCAGGCAAAATTGCAGTGGGATGATATTTTAATTCCCTATGCCGAAGATCAGAACATTCGTCTAAAAAATGGTAGAGCAACTGCAACAGGGGTTGTCTCAGAAATACGCTTGCGAATCAATACTGAGCTAACAGCAAAAGACATTCCGTCTGGTCACTATCAAGGTCGCGGTATTATCGCAAACAGTCAGTTACGTATTGATCGCTTGGATGCTGAAGTTCCTGCTGGTCATTTGATATTGCAGGGTATTTTAGATTGGCAGAACAGCTTTGATGCAAAACTGCGAGCGACTGGTAGCAATTTCGATATTCGTAAAGCCATTCCGAATGAATATGCTGACTTTAAAGCGTATGCACCGCAAAAGCTTAACGGTAGACTATCATTGCATTATCAGCTTCAGAATACCTCTGGTAATACACAGATTGATGCAGATTTGCGTCAACGAGATGGTGAGCACCTTAATGCCAATATAGTCGCTGGTAAGACATCAGCGAAATCTAAACAAGCTGCGCCTTGGTACATTGATGCAAGATGGGAGAACCTCATCCGTCGAAATGTGCCCAATATCGGCAACATTGACAGTCCAAGCGGACAAGCAAATGTCATTGTTCAGGGGTCACGACTCTCCGTCGATGGCAAGGCAGTTATCAATGAATTGAACGCTGCACCCAAAGGAAACTATGATGTTCGCCTGCGTAAAGCTGGGGATGTTATTGATATCAACCGTCTTAACTATACAGGTATAGTGGGCGATTTATCAGGTACTGGACAAATTCAGCTGGCAAACAAACGCCGTCCATTATCATGGCAAGTTGATGCGCGTACTAATGGCCTATTGCCCAAACAGTATCGCAGTGATTTACCGCTTGAGCGTTTGACTGGTAACATCAGTGCGCGTGGTCGTCTATTGAATATTACTAAAGGCGGCGTAAGTGGTCAGCGCCATATTGTTACTTTAAACAATACGGATTTGCAGGCACAGCTTGATGCCACGCAAGATAGCCGTACTATTGGCATAACAGGTGGCGGTGATGCCAGTGTCGATATCGTTAATGGTGAGCTATCTGTCTTTGATGCAAGATTTAATGGACAGATTGATACGGCAGATGTACCGAAAGGACGCCTTGTTATCGATGTGGCAGGTACACCAAATCTTATCAGCATCCGCAAAGTCAATTACAATGGTGAAGCAGGGTCTGTGAATGCCAAAGGCGTTATCGATTTGCGCAAAAATATTGGCTGGACCATTGATGGACGCTTCGATCAGTTTAACTTGGGCTATTTCTTACCTAATAACCCAGCAATCATTACGGGTGATCTAAAAACCAGTGGTGAATGGCAAACTGCGCCCAAAAACAAAGCAAATGCGGTGGGCAAGTTGCAGCGCTTTGCAGTCAATTTCGATGGCATACTAGATGCAGAGCAACTACCAGCAGGCAAGTTGACCATTGATGCTAGCGGTGATGCGCAATTGATTCGTATCAAACGTCTGCGTCATGTGGGCGCAGCAGGCAGTATTGATGCCAAAGGCACCGTAGATGTGCGTCAAGGTATTGCTTGGGATATTGATGCGGTAATGGATCGCTTTAACCTAGGATATTTCTTAAAAGACACGCCAAGTCTTATCACGGGTACCATTAATACTGACGGTCGTTGGAGTGATACGCAGCAAACCATCAATGTTGATCAGATTGATCTTAGAGGTATGCTAAAAGGCCAGACGCTGAGTGCCAAAGGCAGCTTAGCAGCAAAAATGCGTCTGCCAAAAGACTTAGCAAGCTATTTCAAACGTCTTCAAACACAAGACGCCCAAGCACAATATAGACAAGTCAATGCCTTGATTGATAGTTTAAATGCTGACAATCTAGTACTGCGCTGGGGTGATAATTACATTACAGCAAATGGTAATGCCAAGCAGTTACAGGCAAAAATCAATATTACCAGTTTGCATCAGCTTTCAGATAAGCTGACAGGTAAAGTCACAGGCGGTGCGACTTTAGCGCAGCCAGCAGGACAGGCGTTACCAACCATCTATATTGATTTGGTAGGTGAGCGTCTTGCACTGCCAGGTTTTGTCTTACGTCAAGGACGCGTGCGCGGCAAGCTGGTCAACTTGGCAAATAGTCCAAGCCAATTGATTATCACGGCTGAAGGTTTAGATGCGGCTGGTCAAAGCTTTAAGCGCCTCAATGTTAACTTCAATGGTACTGAGCAGGCACATGTCGTCGATCTTGGCGTTGCCAATGAGCAACTTGATATCAATTCAAGGCTTAAGGGCGGTTTTGATCGTAATAACCTTAGCTGGTCTGGTGTGATTGGTCGAGGCCGTATCAAGTCCAAATACGCAACCTTAAACCAGTTACAGCCAGCACAACTGATTGCGAATTTACCTAATAACCAGAACGGTAAAAACAATGACCTAAAAGTGCAGCTGGCAGCCCATTGTTGGCAAGCTTCTGACCAAACGGGTAAGCTGTGCTTACGCGAAAACTTAGTGGCATCGCCAGATAAAGGTGAAGTCAATGTCGCTTTGCAAAATCTAGATACGTCATTGTTCTCTGTCTTTTTACCTAATGATATCGATTGGCAAGCCAAGATCAACGGTAAGGCTATTGTCGGCTGGCAAAAGGGTCGTCCGCCAACCATCAATACGACATTATACTCGGATAATGGCAAAATCGGCTTAATCCAAGATGGTGATAGCACACCTGTCTCCTTACCTTACAAGCGTGTGTCACTTATTGCTTTATCAGTCCCCGAGGGTATCAAGCTACGTACTGACATCAATACGGGCCGCGGTGCTCGCGGCTACGCTGAAGTCGTGGTTGACCCCTATAAAGCGCCTAAGCCAATCTCTGGTGCACTGGTGCTAAATGAGCTTAACTTAGCGATATTTAAACCTTTCTTACCAGGTATGCGAGTACTTGAGGGCAATATCACGATGGCAGGTGGGCTTGGCGGTACATTAGATACACCGCAGTTTTACGGTGATGTAAAGCTTGCTAATGGTCGTATCGCGATGCTCGATTTGCCAGTGAATTTGACTAATATAAATACTGAGGCCAAAATTCGCGGCACACAGGCAACCATTGATGGCTCGTTTAAAAGTGGTACTGGTAATGGCACCTTAACAGGCACAGTTAATTGGCAACAAAAACTACAAGCCAAATTGAGTGTCGTTGGAGAGCGTTTGGTAATCACGCAGCCACCGTTACTGGTCGCTGAGATTAATCCTGATATCGATATTATCGTACGTCCAACTGATCGTTATGTCGATATTAAAGGCGCTGTCACTGTGCCTTCAGCGACTATTCGTCCACCAGAAGCCAGTGAAGATATCATTACACAAACCGAAGATGCCGTTGTACTTGATCGTCGTTTGATTGGTAATATTAATGACGTATTGGCTGTCTCAAAACCTTGGTCCATCAATGCTGATGTTGGTGTTGATTTGGGCGATGACATCAACTTCCGTGGTTTTGGTGCCGTTATTCCATTGGCAGGCGCGATTAATATCACTCAATCTGGTACGGGTGTCATGCGTGCAAGGGGTGTGGTGCAAGTATCACGTCGTACTAGTGTTGGTATCTTTGGTCAGAATTTAGACCTTAACTATGGCCAAGTACGCTTCAATGGCGATGTCATGAAGCCAAATCTTAGTATTGAAGCCGTTAAAGAGATCAGTGGTAAGACTGTGGGTGTACGTGTCAAAGGCAGTACTGAAAGTCCAAATATTGTTGTCTTTAATAATGCAGGTTTAACCCAGCAGCAAGCGATGAATGCGCTAGTAACCGGTCGAATTGATAATAGAAGCGCCACACAGATCAGTGAGCAAGGATTTAAGTCGCAAGTTACCAACAATTTGGCAGCCGCTGGATTGAATTTTGGTTTGGGTGGTACGCGTAACTTAACCAATCAAATTGGACAAGCTTTTGGTTTCCAAAGCCTGACAGTCGATGCCTCAGGTAGCAGTGAGGATACCAATGTCAACGTAACAGGTTATGTGTCTCCCGATCTATATATTCGCTATGGTGTCGGTGTGTTCAATGCACAAAATAGCCTGTCGGTTCGTTACCAGCTGACTCGTCGTATCTATGTCGAAGCGACTTCAGCGGTAGAAAACGTAGTCGATGTGGTGTATAGCTGGCAGTTTTAGAGTCTGGGTTTAAAAGACTGTAATGATGACGATATAATTTAGAACCAACAAAAAACGCCTTTTAATGAAGGCGTTTTTTTATAATTAATCCGACGTTGAAACCAATAAATTTATTTGGTTAAAATAAGGCGGTTGTTGCGTGTTAGGCGCAAACGATACTCTTCACCTTCATGCTCGATTCTTACTTCTTTAGTTAAGGCAAAAAGGTGTTGTGATTGTAGCGTTGGTAGACGGTTTTCACGGCAATTTAAATAACGAGAGATGACCATACTCATGGCAAATTCCTTTTGATAAAAAGTGGCTGAATAAATTAATAGCTGAATAAATCAATAATAGTGTGACTGCCTTTTAACGATAATAATTATCATTTACATTCGGTTATTTTGCAAGTCAATTTATAAAATAAAATGCAGTTATTATGTAAACTTATCTTAACCGATACACATAAAGTATTTTTATCAAGCATTTTTTATAAAAATAATTATCATAATCAATAGTTTAACGACTAAAGAAACAGTTTTTACTTAGCTTAGTCAGAAAGCGCAAAAGTCACGATAACAGTAGAAATGGAATACTATGTCAAGTAAAGCAAATAAAAACCGAGAAAGTCAAAAAGCCATCGTAAACGTAGCAGTGGCAGTCATTCATCACAAAGACCAGTATTTACTAGGATTTAGAGATGCAGCTCAACACCAAGGCAACCGTTATGAGTTTGTAGGTGGCAAGATAGACAACAATGAAAGCGGAGAGCAAGCAGTTATTCGAGAGGTTGCTGAAGAGGCTGGTATCGCCGTCCAAGATAACACTATCGTCAAACTTGGCCGGCTGCATCACGACTATGGCGATAAGCAAGTGAGCTTGCAGGTTTATAAGATTGAACTAACCACGGCGCAGTATGAGCAGCACAAGCATTGTCAATATGGATTAGAAGGTCAGGCACTGGTATGGGTAAATAAACTTGATTTGTTAGCAGGGCTATACGCTTTACCAGCAGCCAATAAGACCATTCTTGGATGGTTAAGCGTGCCAACAACCATCGCAATTACCTATCCGTTAACACATTTCAAGACGCATTCTGATCCAAGATCAGCTTGGCTACAGTATCATCAAGAAAACCTAGTCTCAAAAAGCTGGGTATATATGCGAGTAAAAGACGCGATGTCAGAGGATATAGTCGGGCGCTTAATGCATCAGCGTCCAGATATCTCGGTAATTTTATCTCATGATTTTGATCATCCGTTTTTAGTGACTGAAGAGCTGATCGTTGAAAATAAACATACTTCTGAGCAAATAGTTGCTCATCACTTAACGCATACTACATTAATGCAATGGTTCGACAGTATTCAAGACAGTAGTGTATCTACTCAGCTTATTTCGCATATGCATCCATTGTTCGTCAGCTGTCATGATGCTGCTAGTATTAATGCAGCCAATCACCTTGCCAGCACCCGTCTACAGCAACAATTACCACCAGTAATTGGCGCTTTTTTATCACCTATATTGATGACTCAAACACACCCTCATGCTGAGCCGCTCGGTTGGGAGACATGGTCAAGTTTGGCACAATTGGCTGATATGCCTATCATCGGTCTAGGCGGTTTATCACCTGCAATGATTGATCAAGCTTTAACGTATGGTGGTATCAGTGTGGCTGGCATCCGGCAGTTCTACTAATTTCAAAGTCTAAAAAATATTTCATAATACTAACTTCTCATTTTTAATTAACTATTCAGATCTCAATATAACGTTGTTTAAGACTGTTGCTTATTAGAAAATCCTATTTTAAATAACGGATCTTTAACATATTTATCTGCTAAGTAACTATGTGTTTATTCCATAGCATAAACACATAGTTACTTACAAACCGTTGCTTTTTCCTACATTGCGACACTGTTTTAACTGCTCATCTGTCCTTAATATAAACTACCTAAACAAAGCGTCTTTGTGGTACTTCTACTAAGTCAAATGTTCACACAAACGTTTTATTACTATTTTGATGACCTGTAATTTTTATAATATTCATACGCTTACTGGATATATTTTCCAATATGAGCGACAAATAAGATACTAAATATAATTAACGACGTATAAGACACTTTAACTAACATTATTAACAATGGTACCCATATGAAAACCAATAAGTTACCTAAATCAGCATGGCCTGATTCACAGGAAGCTGGTTCTCAGTCTCCGCAGGCTAGCCAGTCGAGCCGCTATTATCAAAAAGATAATAACGCTCAGACCAGCTATGCGAGCAACGATTCTAGCTATAACCATGCTAGTTCGAACGATGATTATTCTCATCCTTTAGCTGACAATGTATCTGAGCAAGACGGCTATTTTGGATATAAAAGTGCTAAGCAGACGAAAGACCCCATTGCGACTAATCGTGGCAGTATAACGAATGATAAGATCAATGGAGATTTCGAGATGCTCAATAACTACAAGCAGCCGCAGAAGTTAAGTAAGCAGAAGTTAAGTAAAAAAGAACCATTGATGTCAAAGTTTGTAGAAGAGCAAGAGAACAACTTAACAGAAGATCTGGGACAAGATGTTGATTCATTATCCCCAAAAATTACTTCATATAAAGAAATACCGGAGCGCGTATTCATGAATGGATTGATCAAGCACACAGGTATTGCTTTAGCGATTATCATACCTTTAGCTGCGTTTTCAGCTTATGCTGCAACACCGCCAATAAATAATGCTACTAAAGCAAATGTAGCGGCAAATACAATGGCGAAAGAGAATATATCAATTAAGCCTGAGGCGATCATACACAAGTCTGCTAGTACGCCAACCACAGTCGATAGTGTGGATCTAAAAAAATACTCAGGTACTTGGTATGAAATAGGTCGTTTGCCTATGTATTTCCAGCGTAAGTGTGCTGGTAACGTTACAGCGAACTATACCGAAAAGACAGATGGCTCAGGCATTGTAGTTACTAATAAATGTATGGGTGAAGATGGCTCTGAGATCACAGCTGAAGGTTTAGCCAAACCAGCAGATGATACTGGTAGTAAATTAAAAGTGACCTTTTTGCCATCTTGGATTCGTTGGTTACCAGTTGGCCGTGCAGACTATTGGGTGTTAGCACGTGATCCTGATTATAAGACCGCATTGGTTGGGACACCTGATAAAGACTATTTGTGGCTGTTGGCTCGTTCGCCAAATATCAGTCAAGAAACTTATGCCAAGTATCGTCAAATTGCGCAGCAACAAGGTTATGATTTGAAAGAATTTAAATTAACACCGCAGACAAACCAAACCACTCGATTGGTGCCGTAATAGTTTAAATATAAAACTGAGATAGCTTTTTAATACTAAGAGGTTTTCATTGGTTAGTACAGTACATGTAAAGAATTGACGCAATTGATTTCTATTTTATTTTTTTGTGACCAATGAATCGTAATAAAACGCCTTATAACACTAGTAGATCGGTTATCACTGGCAAAATAAGGCGTTTTAGGCTAAAATATACGCGATCTAAATACTCTATTGTCAATAACTTACATTCATTATGTTTGCTTGATGGATTAGAGTGATTGCTTAGACTATCTATTATTACTTCTTATATTTTTCTTCATACGTTATTGATCACATACTACTGACCATAAGGATGTTTCTCGTGAGCAACGCTGATACCTTACGCCAACTACATCAAGACCATTTAAGCAACTATAATAATCAAGAACAAAAAGCAATTGAGCTTATTGGGTTACTGAATAAACTCTATAACGAGCAAGATGTGCAAGTGACCTTGTTCGGTGATACGCTTAATACGACTTCAACTGGTCAGATATTGGCATTGCATCAAAAAACAGCGTTACGTAACCAGACCGCTAAGGCTATCGATATTGCTGATACTCTAGCAATGGTAAAGGCATTAGCTGCTAATGATAGTCTTCAGTCAGCACAAGTGGATGTTGGTCAATTAATTGCTAATGACAGCGATCTACAGACTGCGCTTCAAGCAGTAAACACCGATAGTAATACCGTCAATGCTGCAGCTGATACTGTATTATATGGTTTTGGCCGTATTGGACGTATCCTGACGCGCTTATTATTGTCACAAGCGTCAAGCGCTAAAGGTCTACAGTTAAAAGCCATTGTTGTACGTCCTGCTGCTGCTGGTGATTTGGCAAAACGCGCGTCATTATTAGAGCGTGATTCGATTCATGGTAGCTTTGCTGGCGGTGTTGTGGTTGATGAGCAAAACAATGGTTTAATCATTAATGGCCGTTTTGTACAAGTTATTTATGCCAATGACCCAAGTGATATCGACTATACGGCATACGGTATCGACAATGCCTTGGTTATCGATAATACAGGTATTTGGAAAGATGAAGCAGGTCTTGGTAAGCACCTACAGTCTACTGGTGTGAAAAAGGTTCTGCTAACTGCCCCTGCTGGTGGTAATATCAAAAACGTCGTTTACAACGTCAATAATGACACGGTTGGCGAAGATACGATTGTCAGTGCTGCTAGCTGTACCACCAATGCGATTACACCTACGCTAAAAGTATTAAATGATAAGTATGGTATCGAAAATGGTCATGTTGAAACGATTCATTCATTTACTAACGATCAAAACCTAATCGATAATTATCATAAGGCTGACCGACGTGGTCGCAGTGCTGTACTTAATATGGTCATTACCAGTACAGGCGCAGCAAAAGCGGTTGGCAAAGCACTACCAGAGTTGAGCGGTAAATTAACAGGCAATGCGATTCGTGTGCCAACGCCAAACGTTAGCTTAGCAATTTTAAACCTAAATCTAAAAACTGCACCAAAAAGCGTAGAAGCGTTAAATGAGTTCTTACGCAATATCTCTAACAGCAGCACTTGGCAGACTCAGATTGCTTATACAGATTCTACAGAAGCTGTTTCGACTGACTTTGTTGGTGATACTCATGTAGGCATTGTTGATGCACAAGCCACTATCTTGACGGACAATCATGCCATCGTTTACATTTGGTATGATAACGAAGTAGGGTATAGCACCCAAGTACTACGTTTGGCAACGCAAATGGCAGGCATCAGTTATACTCAGATTCCAGCATAAATTGTCAATATGTTAAAATTCAGATGCGGTAAAATGATATAGTAAGCATAATGCTAAAGCTGCGCTTATTGTTATTGTTAGCAGTAATGTGAGGCAGCATCTGAAATGTCATACCCAAACACCCGATAGTCCGATTGATTATCGGGTGTTATTGTCATAACGGATGGCATATACAAATTTAATGTATGTTGTCGATAGTATATGAAAGTGACAGCATTCATTTAGAACAATATAGAATATAGTGAAAACCTAAAAATACAGCCGTGGGTTGTACCAGTACATAAACTGGATTGTGAATTAAGGAACGTAAGATGCGATTTATTGATGAAGCCGTCGTAACGGTAAAAGCAGGTGACGGTGGTAATGGAATCGCCAGTTTTCGCCGAGAAAAATATGTGCCGCGCGGTGGACCTGATGGTGGTGATGGCGGTAAAGGCGGAGATGTTTACGTCATTGCAGAAGACAACACAAACACGCTAGTTGACTATCGTTATACACGTCGTCACGATGCGATGCGCGCTGAAAATGGTCATAGTAGAAACTGTTCAGGTAAGGGGTCGGATGATCTTTATTTACCCGTACCAGTGGGTACAACTGTGGTTGATACTGAAACTGATGAAGTGTTAGGTGATTTGATTGAAATTGGTCAAACCTTACTGATCGCAAAAGGCGGCGATGGTGGTTTGGGTAATACTCATTTTAAAAGCTCTACTAACCAAGCACCGCGTAAAGCGACGTCTGGTTTTGAAGGTGAGTTAAAAGTCCTTAAGTTTGAGCTAAAAGTGGTGGCTGACGTTGGATTAATTGGCTTGCCCAATGCAGGAAAATCTACTTTTATTCGACAGGTTTCTGCTGCGCGACCGAAAGTAGCAGATTATCCATTTACCACGCTTGTACCAAATTTGGGTGTGGTTGATATTGGTCGTCATCGCTCGTTTGTAATGGCAGATATCCCTGGTCTGATTGAAGGCGCGTCAGAAGGTGCAGGACTTGGTATTCGCTTCTTGAAGCACGTTGCGCGTACGCGTCGTTTGCTACACTTGGTTGATGTCAAGCCTGTTGATGGCAGTGACCCTGTACAGAATGCTCGCGTTATCTTAAATGAGCTTGAGCGTTTTTCTCCAGAATTGGCTAACTTGCCGCAGATTTTGGTATTAAATAAAATCGATCAGGTCAATGAAGAGGACTTAAACGAGCTGTGCACACATATCGTGGCTGAACTTGGTTGGACAGGTATGGTCTTTCGCACTGCAACCTTGACTGGTGAAGGTGTGGATGCCGTTAAATATCATTTGATGAATGATATTGAGCTTGAGCGCGAGCGTGAGATAGAAGATCCTATCTTTGCTGAAGCACAAAAAGAACGTTTCGAGCGTTTAGAAGCTGAAGTACGCTTAAATACCGAAGCACAGCGTGAAGCGTATCGTGCAGCACGCAGGGCGGCGCGCGAAGGTTTAGACTTGTCTGATTTTAATGGCGATGACGACGATGGAGTTGAGGTGGTGTACGTTCCTTAAACCAATACGCTTGAGTAAGTATATTTGAATTTTTTAAATAACCCCCGTAATCAATTCGTATAATAAATAGGAGTTTATATGGCAGTTGACATAGCAAATACGACCGAAGAAGCAAGATTTATTAAGCAAAATCGTAACTTCGACATTCAGCGCGTTATTGTCAAGATTGGCTCATCATTATTGACAAATAATGGTCGAGGGCTAGATCGTACTGCCATATATGAATGGGCAAAGCAAATCGCAAAACTGCATAAACAAGGGGTGGAAGTATTACTGGTATCTTCGGGTGCTGTTGCCGAAGGCGTGGTACGTATGAACCTTGAGGAACGACCCAAAAAACTAGCAGCGCTACAAGCCTGTGCTTCTATTGGACAGATGGGATTGATTGAAACCTGGTGGTCAGCATTGATCCAGCATGGTATTCAAAGCTCGCAATTATTATTGACTCATGATGATTTGTCTAATCGTAGCCGTTATCTTAATACAACAGGGGCGCTGACGCAGTTATTGGACTGGCGCGTATTACCTGTTATTAATGAAAATGATACCATCACGATTGATGAGATTAAATTTGGCGATAATGATACATTGGGTGCGATGGCGGCTGCCATGGTTAATGCCGATTTATATATTATTTTAACTGATCAAGAAGGTGTCTTCACAGATAACCCGCGTGACAATCCTGATGCTAAAATGATTCGTCAAGAGCGTGCAATGGCTGATTATTTATTTGATATCGCAGGTGACGGCGGTAAGCTTGGACGCGGTGGTATGTTGACCAAAATTCGTGCCGGTCGCCTTGCAGCGATGGGTGGTTGCCCAACAGTTATTGTGAGCGGTGCTATTGACGATGTCATTACTCGTGTGGTCTCAGGCGAAGCAGTTGGTACATTACTGACGACTAACGAAGAGGACAAAATCATTGCTCGCAAACAATGGCTTGCAGCGCATCTACGTATGTCAGGCAGCTTGGTTGTTGATGCTGGTGCTGCAAGAGCATTAACTGAACACAATAGAAGCTTGCTACCGGTTGGTGTTGTAGAAGTTCGTGGTGGTTTTGATGAAGGCGATGTCGTAGAAATTGTCCATCAGGATACGGGCGAACGTATTGCAGTTGGGCAGGTCAACTTCTCATCACATGATGCACGCCGTGTGGCTCGTGAACGTACTGAGCAATTTGACAAGATTTTTGGCAGTAGCGAAGAGCGGGTCGTTATGGTGCATCGTGATAATTTGGCGTTGACAGTGTAGCGTATTAGAAGTACAGAGCATTGGCTATGTGGTACGTTTCGTTGGTAAGTTATTGCTAGTCGTTAATGTTGCATTTTTTGTTTGGGCAATTTTAAAAAGTCTAGAAAATCATACTGTACGTATTATCAAGTGATTCTAGATTGGCCAATCTAATCTATATGTAATGATCGTCTATAATTCTTTTATCTAACTTTTTTATTCATCATTGTATTCTTTATTTAGGATGAATACAGTGATGATTTGGGGATTTGTACATGAGTGCTTCAGACAATAGTAGCTCGATCCAGCAAGAGTTTGCACCTTTAAAAAACGACAGACTGTTACGAGCGCTACGTTTTGAGTCGATAGATACCACACCAGTTTGGATGATGCGTCAAGCGGGTCGGTATCTGCCTGAATATAAAGCGACTCGTGCAGAAGCGGGTGATTTTATGAGTTTGTGCAAAGATACTGCTCGCGCTACTGAAGTGACTTTACAACCGTTACGCCGTTATGATTTGGACGCGGCTATTTTGTTTAGTGACATCTTGACTATTCCTGATGCTATGGGGCTGGGGCTGTATTTTGAGACTGGAGAAGGTCCTAAATTCAAATACCCTATCCGCCAGCAGGCAGATCTTGATAGATTGCCAGTACTGGATGCTAATGATTCTTTAGATTACGTTATGCGCGCTGTGACAAGTATTCGTAAAGCGCTTAATGGTCAAGTGCCTTTGTTTGGTTTTTCTGGTAGTCCATGGACGCTAGCCACTTACATGATTGAAGGCGGGAGCTCAAAGGATTATCGTTATACCAAAGGTTTCTTATATAGTAATCCTGAGTTTTTACATCAATTATTAGATAAGCTTGCGACAGCCGTTATTGATTATTTGGATGCACAGGTTGTTGCTGGTGCGCAAGTATTACAAATATTCGATAGCTGGGGCGGAGCACTTGGTCATCGTCAGTTTATCGAGTTTTCTCATGCATACAACAAACGCATTGTCGCTGAATTAAAAGTACGTCACCCACAAATTCCTGTGGTTTTATTTACCAAAGGTGGTGGATTGTGGCTTGATGTCCAAGCAGACAGCGAGGCTGATGCATTAGGTTTAGACTGGACGATGCCAATTGATCGTGCAAGACAGGTATTGACTGAAAGTCAGCGCCAGTTAACCAAGCAGCATAAAAAACTACAAAGTAGCAAAGCCATTCAAGGTAATTTAGACCCCGCCACATTGTATGGTTCACCTACAACTATCCGCAGCGAAGTAAAAGCGATGCTAGATAGTGCTTATGCTAGCGGCGAAAAAACAGGTTATATAGCAAACTTAGGCCATGGTATTACCCAGTGGGTCAACCCAGATAATGCCAAAGTATTTATCGATGCTGTACATGAGTATCAAATTTAAAGAATCTGAATACTAGTAGCCATATTATAGCTCTAGTGATTATCGTTTTTGTGACCACAAAGTTAATTTTAAGCTCAAAAATAGAGGTCACACTCTAGTATTTACTGCGTAATAGAAAAAGGACATCTTATGATTTCGGCAGCGATTATTGGTGGTACAGGTTATACAGGTATTGAACTGATTCGTTTATTATCTGCACATCCTGAAGTGTCTATTGATCTGCTTACCTCACGTAGTGAAGCAGGTACAAGAGCTGACGAGATATTTCCAAGCTTGCGCGGTGTGTCAGACATTGTCTTTAGTGACTTAGGAGACAATACACTTGCAACATTACAACAGTGCGATGTGGTTTTCTTTGCCACGCCCCATGGTGTTGCAATGCAGCAGGCGGAAGCGTTGACACAAGCTGGTGTCAAGGTGATTGATTTGGCTGCTGATTTTCGCTTGCAGTCATTGGCAGATTTCGAACATTGGTATCAACAGTCGCACGCTTGTCCTGATTTATTAAAAACAGCAGTATATGGCTTACCTGAAGTCAATCGAGAAAAGCTTGCGAGCGCTTTGGTAGTGGGAAATCCAGGTTGTTATCCGACCACTGCTATTTTGGGTTTGAAACCGATAATTGAAACTCAAAATCAGCAAGTAGAAAGGTTGGTTGAGTCACGTATTGTTATTGATGCAAAATCTGGCGTTTCAGGCGCCGGTCGTCAGGCAAAGCTTGCTTTAAACTATGCTGAAACGACAGATAATTTTAAGGCATATAGTGTTGAAGGGCATCGTCATCTGCCAGAGATCGAGCAAGGCGTTGCACAATTACTAGACAGTCAGTTTACGCATCGTATCCGCTTTTTGCCTCACCTTGTACCAATGATTCGTGGCATGCTGAGCTCTATCCATATGGAGTTGACTGAGGCAGGTGCGGCTATTGATTGGCAGCAAGCATTTGAAAATACCTATGCGTCAGAGCCGTTTGTCGACGTTATGCCAAAGGGTATTTATCCTGACACGCGTAGCGTTCGCGCTAGTAATCGCTTACGTATTGCTGTACATCAAGACAATGAACGTGCTGAGCTGACCATTATCGTAGTACAAGATAACTTAGTGAAAGGTGCGGCTGGGCAAGCGGTGCAAAATATGAATGTTATGTTCGGTTTTGATGAGTCTATGGGGTTAAATTTTGCGCCTATTGTCCCTTAATAAAGACATGTTACTCGCACGTTGTTCATATTTATGATGCTAGGTATTGATTATAAATTCCGCTATAATGGCTTGCCTTTTCTGTTAAGAGATATTGTCTAAATGCGTGTTAAGTTCGTACAACGCTTTTGCTCACAACCAACACGTTTATCGTGCCAAAACTCTGCTTTGCGTTATGGAGAACATAGATTATATTCTCTTGATATGAGCAATGAACCAATAATTGCGGCAGGTAAAGGGCAGCGAGGGGCGTCCACATTGTTGTTGGCGTTATTCGTGGTAGTGGTTTTGGTAACGGCTACGGTTGGATTGTTATTTGGACACAAACTGGGCTATCAACGCGGTTTTCATTCTATGCAGACGGAAACCAAACAGGCGATGATTAACAGCAGTGAAGCGACCAAAGAGCTTGAAAAACTGCGCCTGAGTAACAAAATAGCGACTAAGCAATCAGCTACTGCTAAGCAAGAATTGGCAATAAGTTTGGCCAATATCAAAGAGTTGCGTGAAAACCAAAAAGAATTAACGGTCGAAAATAGACAACTTGCACAACTCAATGAAGCATATGCCGAGATTGTTGTTGATCAAGGCGGTATGCCATTGAAGATACTTGGTGCAAAAATCAAACCCCTACCTGAGAACTCGTTTGAGTATGGTTTTGATGTTGGGATGCTGAGTAGTGATGGTCAAGCCAAACGCTTACAGCCAACATTGACACTGCTTAATGATAACTCTTTAGTTGAAGTGCCATTAGATCCAGCTGTTTATACCATTGACGGTATTACTCGTATTCGTGGTCGTTTTACGATGCCAACAGGCTTTAGACCTTTACAGGTTAAACTCAATCTGCAAGCAGGTGGACAAAAGGTAGAGCAATTATACAACTGGTCGCTAGGAGCCAGCGTTGATAACATGCCTCTCTCACTTCTCGACTTATCAGAAGTCGATGAAAGCCCTATTGAGCCTTAATTGTATATTGATTGATGAAAGCATCAGTTAAACGACGCTACAAACCTCAGTAAAGATAGGGGTTGTATAAAATGACTTTAAGTTGTTTTCTATCTCACTCTTGATAAGATTGATGCGGGCAAAATCTGTATACTTGATAAGTGAATATAACAAGTACTTTATTGGCTCTTTGATGGGCAGATATGGTATGCGACTCTCTAACTTTTTACTCTTTTCTACCCAAACTTACCTTATAATTTTATTGCTACTATTATGAAACAAATGATACTTGAAGCAACGCCCACTGTTTTAGATTGGCACTTTCCCAATATGCCAGCTCATCGTGCGCAAGAAGGCGATACAGATAACGAAACCTCACCGCAAGCTGATGTACTCGTCGCGGAGCCAGAGGTGGCTAAGCCGCCAATGTATGCAGTCGTAATGTACAATGACAACTATACTCCTATGGAGTTTGTGGTCTATGTTTTACAGTCGGAATTCCGTCATAGTATGGATTCGGCAGTTGAAATTATGCTGACGATACACAATAGTAGTAAAGGAATTGCTGGTATTTATCCTAAGGACATTGCCGAGACCAAGGCTAAAAAGGTCAACAGTCTTGCACATCGTGAAGGCTATCCTTTATTAACTCAAATAGAGCCACATCAAGGCGAATAACTATTGTTTTGAAATCTTCTTCTACGAGATTTTTTACGTCACTACAAATTGCTTCATCTCTTGTGTTACTTGCAACATCATATGATTCTCAAAGCTCTTTAAACAGCTGACATTATTGATAAGTGTGATAGGGGCTTTGAAGCATGCTTTTGTCTTCAAAAATTCTTTCTTATAAAAATTTTTCTGTTAATGCTTATCTCATCATTGTCTTGATTTTTCTTTAATATAACCTCATATAATCTATTGAACCACCAAATAATGGTTTATATAGTCATGATTTCATCCTCATTGTTTTTTAACAGTATCTAGAGTCTTTCTATATTTATTAAGCATTTTGCTTAAACAAAGCTCCTTCAAATTCTCTATATTCTCATTTTGTATTTCTGTCATTTTTTAAGCTTTTTAAGTCATCTAACGTTTTATTTACTTATCTATGCTGACAGGCGTAACGAGCCGTATGCTTCGATACATTTTAGTCTGCGTTAATAGATTGACTCTGCTTGAGTATCGTGTTGAGATAAAGACAAAGCGGATAGCAATTATCAAGAAGCGTTATCTATGATAGGTAATCAGAAAATATCAAAATGAGGGATGAGTCATCTTATTTATCGCTACCTATTTAATAATATATATATTGCCCTTGAACAATCCATCTATTGCCCTGATTTACTTACTAACTCATTAATAAAGCTATCAATTATAAAGATAGGTATAACCGTAGGAAGCCGTTATGTTAAGTCGTCATCTTGAAGTTTCTTTGCGTTTAGCAATGACACTTGCGCGCCAAAAATCGCATGAGTATCTTACTGTTGAACATTTACTATTAGCGTTATTAGAAAATACTCATGCTGCCAATACATTGACGGCATGTAATGCTAACGTTTCAACGCTGCGTACTGAGCTTGAAGCTTATATTAATAAGCACACGCCAACCGTCGATGCAGATACTGAACAGTCACCACAACCAACACAAAGCTTTGATCGTATCTTACAACGTGCCATTTTTCATGTGCAGTCTATTGGTGGTGGCCGTCTTGTTGAAGGTTCGGATATCTTGGTGTCTATGTTCTCAGAGCATGATACCTATGCAGTTTATTTGCTTAAAAAGCAGGGCATCAGTCGTCTTGAGCTGACTCAATATCTCTCACACGGTCAAGACAAAGATGAGCCATCTGAGCCACGTGCTTCTATGACGGGTGAGCGCCGAAGTGCCTCTGAAAAAACCAGTAAAGATCCGTTGGTTGAGTTTGCTACCAATCTGAACCAGCGTGCTGCTGAAGGTAAAACAGATCCATTGATTGGTCGTGCTTCTGAAATTGAGCGTGCCGCCCAAGTCCTATGCCGTCGCCGTAAAAACAACCCATTGCTAGTTGGTGAACCAGGCGTTGGTAAAACCTCCATTGCTGAAGGTTTGGCGTGGTTAATTATCAATGACAGAGCACCAAAACCACTTAATGGTTGTGTCATTTATAGTTTAGATATTGGTTCTTTAATCGCTGGTACTAAATATCGTGGTGATTTTGAAAAACGTATGAAATCGCTGCTTGATGCACTTAAGAAAAAACCAAATGCCATCTTGTTCATTGATGAGATACATATGATTATTGGCGCAGGGTCGTCAATGAGCAGTAATATGGATGTGTCAAATCTGATCAAACCAGCACTTGCAAATGGTGAGCTGCGTTGTATTGGTTCAACAACCTTTACCGAATATCGTCAAGTGTTTGAAAAAGATCATGCATTGTCACGTCGTTTCCAAAAAATTGATGTGAAAGAACCAAGTGTTGATGACAGTATCGACATTTTGCGAGGTCTCAAACCGCGTTATGAAGAATTTCACAACGTTGAGTATACGGATGAAGCCTTAGTGTCTGCGGTACAGTTATCTGCTAAGCATATTCATGAGCGTTTTTTACCGGATAAAGCGATTGATGTGATTGATGAGGCAGGTGCTTATAAGCGTTTGGGTGTGATTCCTGATGCTGCTGATATCGATGCCGAAGAAAGCTTCATTGCTGATATAGAGCAAGACTTTGACTCGCAAATAGATAGTGATGAAGGTTTTGACACCGATAACGAGGGTGTTGACAACGAAATGAAGAGTGAGGCCGATACGGCAAAAGCCAATGATCGTGCTCAATCGTCTGATAAAATTAAAACGTCTAAAAGCAAGAAGAAGCCACCAATAAAGATCGATGTGGCAGACATTGAGGCCATTATCGCAAAACTTGCGCGTATTCCGCCCAAATCCGTGTCGAGCGATGACAAGAGTATTCTTGAGCACTTAGATCGTGATCTTAAGCATTTGGTATTTGGTCAAGATGAAGCCATCGAGACCTTGGCTGACGCGATCAAGTTATCACGCGCTGGTCTTAAAGCGCCAGATAAGCCTATTGGTTCGTTTATGTTCGCTGGCCCAACCGGGGTTGGTAAGACAGAAGTGTCACGTCAATTGGCAAGCTTATTAGGGGTAGAGCTGGTACGCTTTGATATGTCAGAGTATATGGAAGCCCACACAGCGTCACGCTTGATTGGTGCGCCTCCAGGTTATGTCGGTTATGATCAAGGTGGTTTGCTGACCGAAAAAATCAATCAGTATCCACATTGCGTATTGTTGCTTGATGAGATTGAAAAGGCGCACCCTGATGTCTTCAACTTACTATTGCAGGTTATGGATCATGGTACGTTGACGGATAACAATGGTCGTGTTGCCATCTTTAAGCAGGTCATTGTGATTATGACCACAAACGTTGGCGCCGATAGTATTAGTCGCTCTTCTATGGGCTTTACCCAGCAAGATCATAGTCGCGATAATACCGAAGCTCTTAAACGTGTCTTCACACCTGAGTTCCGCAACCGATTGGATGCGATTATTCAATTTAATCCATTGAATACCTCAGTCGTGGTTTCAGTGGTTGATAAGTTCTTGGTTGAGCTACAAGTACAGCTTGATGATAAACAAGTAACGCTAGAGATTGATGATGAGGTACGCGACTATTTGGCGAACAAAGGTTATGATCGCTTGATGGGTGCCCGTCCAATGCAGCGCTTGATTCAAGACGAGATCAAAAAGCCATTGGCCAGTATGATTTTGTTTGGTGATTTGGTCAACGGCGGGGTAGTACATCTTACTTTAGAACCTGAAGCGACCGATTCAAAAGATGAGGCAGCAGTGAAGTTGAGTAAAAATTCAGATAAGGGTTCAGCAAGTAGTCGTATTGTCTTAACAGTCGTAGAGACTCATGAGCCACATCCAGACTCTGAATCACTAGCCAGTTAAATCATTCGTACCAATATTATAAGAACGGTTACCATGTTAGTGGGGTAGCCGTTTTTTTATTGTTATAATTTATGATTACGCCAATAGGTTATTTTTTGGCTATAGCTTAAAAAGTATTCACGTGCTTCTTTTCTCTATTTATAACAAATATAAAGGATATATTATGGAACTGTTTGATGAGCCGAAGACAAAAACAGCCGAACAAAAGCAAGCCATTTTAGACAACGTGCGTTTGCCAGAAGACTGGAAAAAGGCATTAGCAGAAGAACTCACGTCTGATAATATGGATAATTTACGAGCCTTTTTAAAGAGTGCCTATCAATCAAACGAAAGTATTTACCCACCAGCTCCTTTGATATTTAATGCTTTTAATTTGACACCTTTGTCACAAGTAAAAGTCGTGATTTTGGGGCAAGATCCTTATCATGGTCCAGGTCAAGCAATGGGGTTATCTTTTTCGGTACCTAAAGCCATACCAAAGCCACCTTCACTGAATAACTTATTAAAAGAGATGGCAGATGATATTGGTATTCGTCCCTCGAATCACGGGGATTTGACCTATTGGGCGGAGCAAGGTGTGCTGCTTTTGAATAGCTCATTGACTGTGAAAGAAAGTGAGCCGAATAGCCACCAAAATCAGGGTTGGGAGCAGTTTACAGATGCCGTTATTGACGTGATTAACGAGCAAACCGAACACACTGTCTTTATATTATGGGGTAGTAAAGCTCAAAAAAAGGGCAAATATATTAACACAGACAAACACCTGATTTTAACGGCTGTCCACCCTTCGCCCCTTGCTGCGAATCGTGGGGGATTTTTTGGAACTAAGCCATTTTCTAAGACCAATGATTATTTAAAACAGTATGGTCAAACACCAATCGATTGGCAGTTACCACAGTAAATGATGAATACTTTTGATTTTCAACAATCTGTATTATTAGCGACTCAGCTGGCAAGTATAGATCTCAAAACCTATATGTTTTGGCAGATTCAAGACGTCCAGTGGATGCAAAAAGCACTAACGCTTGCCAGACAAGGTGCAGTGCTTGGAGAAGTGCCAGTAGGAGCCATACTGGTACATAATCAACAGATTATTGGTCAAGGGTTCAATGAACCAATTGGGCGTCATGATGCAACTGCTCACGCTGAGATTGTGGCGTTGAGAGATGCCTGTGCCCGTCTAAAAAATTACCGCTTGCCATTGCAGACGACTCTGTATGTGACGCTAGAGCCTTGTACTATGTGCGTTGGTGCCATGATTCATGCACGTGTCAGTAGAGTGATATATGCAGCAAATGAGCCAAGAGCAGGCATGGTTGGTAGTCAGATGGACTTGCCCAACCAGCCTTTTTATAATCATCGTATGCAAGTAAGCAGTGGGCTATGTAGCCATCATAGCAGTCAAATGCTAAAGGCATTTTTTCGTGCCCGTCGTAAAGCCGCGAAAATCGAAGACAATGTAAGCAATTAACAAGATATTAGTCTTGCCGCTAGTGATAGTTGGCTTTCTTTGCTATAATATTGCCCTATTTGACTGCGGAATCATAAAAGCGCAGTCAAAAATTTGATAAACAAGTAAGTACGGCGAGATTGTAAAAGATCATACAGGTATCATCTATCACTAAGTGAGTATTATGACTGTTTCTACACCTGATAGCCCCATGCCCAGTAATAGGGAAAATGGTTCAGCGCAACCATTGCGTTTTCCGGTCATTTGTATTGACGGGCCAAGTGGTGCAGGTAAAGGTACAGTAACGTGGCGTTTGGCTCAAGCTTTGAATTATCAGTTGCTCGATTCAGGTGCTTTATATCGTATTGTAGGTCTTAAAGCATTTGAGGCAGGTTTGATTACCGAAGATACCAGCAATGCGATTGATGAGCAGGCGGTATTAGCGTTAACACAAAATTTAGAGATATCTTTTGTACCGAACAATGACTCAGGCCGTGTCGATATTATTGTGAATGGTGAGGCAGTTGGTGAACAAGTTCGTAACGAAACAATTGGCGGCTACGCCTCACAGATAGCAGTATTTCCAGAAGTTCGACAAGCATTGCTTAAACTCCAAAAAGACATGGCAACCCGTTCAGGATTGGTTGCTGATGGTCGTGACATGGGAACAGTGGTATTCCCAGACGCTGATGTGAAAGTGTTTTTGACCGCAAGTGCTGAAGCGCGTGCTGATCGCCGTGTGACGCAGCTATTGACAGCTGGTCAGGAAGCGGATTTTGAAGCCATTTTAGCGACGATTAAAGCCCGGGATGACCGTGATGAAAATCGTGCAACTGCACCGTCTAAGCCTGCAGAAGATGCCTTGTTACTTGATAGCTCAACCTTAGATGCCAATGCTGTATATGAGCAAGTGAAACAACATTGTCGAGATAAGGGTATTTGTTTTAATAGTTAATAAAAACAACATATTAAGTACTAAAAATTTCACTATAAGCTTTAACTTTAGTATAAAATTGTATGAACATTAATCTTGGCAGATTGACTAAACTATCGGACTGCTGAGTAAGCTCTAAAGGGCAAGTATTTAAGACAGTTGTTGTTAATGAGTACTTTAAGCTATTTGCTTATTATCAACAAACGTTTTTTTATATGACTATATAAGATATAAAACCAGTATTCTCGTTTTATGCAGTCATAAATTTGATCCGTACTGTGCTGGACAGGATACGGCTATACAAAGGTAGAAATAATGGAATCATTTGCTGAACTATTTGAAGCGAGCATTGAAGAACAGGGTCTGGATATCGAGCGTGGCTCGGTTATTACAGGTACTGTTGTGGCCATCGACAGTGATTGGATCACAGTAGATACTGGTCTTAAGTCTGAAGGTATCGTCGCTCGTGAAGAGTTTTTAAGCGAAGAAGGCGAACTTGAAGTTGAAGTTGGCGATAGCGTTGATGTTGTGGTTGAAGCGGTTGATAACGGTATGGGTCAAACCTTACTGTCACGCGAAAAAGCCAAACGCGTTGAAACGTGGAATGTCCTTGAAAAAATCTATGACAACGATGAGATCGTAAAAGGTATCATTTCTAGCAAAGTAAAAGGCGGTTTTACTGTAGACGTGGGTTCAGTACGCGCGTTCTTACCAGGCTCGTTAGTAGATGTACGTCCTATTCGTGATACGACGCATCTCGAAGGCAAAGAGCTAGAGTTTAAAGTTATCAAACTTGATCAAAAACGCAACAACGTTGTTGTTAGCCGTCGCGCAGTTATGGAAGCTGAGAATTCAGCTGAGCGTGAAGAGCTATTGAACAAGCTTGAAGAAGGTATTGAGATCGAAGGTATCGTTAAGAACCTAACTGATTACGGTGCATTCGTTGATCTTGGTGGTATCGATGGTCTATTGCACATCACTGATATGGCATGGCGCCGTATCAAGCATCCATCTGAAGTTGTAGAAGTTGGTCAAGACCTAAAAGTTAAAGTATTGAAGTTTGACCGTGAGCGCAATCGCGTAAGCCTAGGTCTAAAACAACTTGGTACTGATCCTTGGGATAACGTTGGCGGTACATACCCAGTTGGTAGTGTTGTAAAAGCTCGCGTAACCAACTTGACTGATTATGGTTGTTTTGCTGAAATTTCTGAAGGTATTGAAGGTCTAGTACACGTATCAGAAATGGATCATACCAACAAAAACATCCACCCATCTAAAGTAGTACAAGTGGGCGATGAAGTTGAAGTAATGATTCTTGATATCGATGAAGAACGTCGTCGCATCAGCCTAGGTATCAAACAAACTCTAGCCAACCCATGGGATGAGTTTGATAAGAAACATGAGCGCGGTGATAAAATCACTGGTACGATCAAATCAATCACTGATTTCGGTATCTTTATCGGTCTAGACGGTGGTATTGATGGTCTTGTTCATCTATCTGATATCTCTTGGAACGAAACTGGCGAAGACGCTATCCGTAACTACAACAAAGGCGACACTGTAGAAGCGATGGTATTGTCTGTAGATGCAGAAGCGAACCGTATCAGCCTAGGCGTGAAGCAGTTAAGCTCTGATCCATTCAACGAATACCTAGTCAACAATGACCGTGGTGCTATCGTTAATGGTAAAGTAAAAGAAGTAGATGCTAAAGGCGCAACTATTGAGCTTGCTGATGAAGTCGAAGCTTACTTACGTGCTTCTGAAATCCAGCGTGACCGCGTTGAAGATGCGACTAAGCATTTGAGCGTTGGTGATGACGTTGAAGCGAAAATCATCAGTGTTGATCGTAAAACACGCAATATCAACTTGTCTATCAAAGCGAAAGACGAAGCTGAAGAGCGTCAAGCGATCAAAGATCTTGGTAGCACTAGCACGGCTGCTGCTCCAGGTTCTGAAGCACAACCAAAAACTATTGGTGATTTGATCAAAGAGCAAATGCAGTAAACTGCAAATTGCTAATATAAAAGTATGATAAAAAAAGCGACTCCGGTCGCTTTTTTTTATAAGTAAACTTTGGGTTTATTAGCTCTTAATAAGGTTTTTGCTCAAAGAGGCAAACTCTTGTTTTCATTTACTATAATATCCGCTATCATTTGCAATATTGAATAACGATATTAAAATCATGGCTTATTTTGGATCATAGTATTGACATGATCGAGAGATTTTTACCGTAATCGATGCGATTATAAGAGTGATATTTTCAACATGGTTGTTATAAAATACTACTCGATAGCAGCGGTCTAACCTAAAATCATCTTATCCATTAATTAACAAGGCAAGCGTAATAATGCAGCAAGCAATCAACAAGTCCGAATTTATTAGTAATTTGAGTGCAAACTGTGACACGATGACTGATACAGTGGTCGATGACGCAGTACGCGAAATATTGAATCTGATGACCCATACTTTGTCAAATGACGGTCGGGTAGAAGTTCGTGGATTTGGCAGTTTTTGTCTTCATCATCGTCGCGCTCGTATGGGTCGTAATCCTAAGACAGGAGAAAGTGTACCAGTACCAGCCAAAGCTATTCCACACTTTAAGCCAGGCAAAGCATTACGTGAAGCAGTCAATGATAAAGTTGCAAATGGTTAATTATTATAAAGTCTGATTGGATGAAAATTCTTAAAGAGATAGTATGCTAGGAATTTTTACTAGTATATTATTTTCAGAATATTAACGATATTCCAAATCGAGGTACATGTCTCATGCGATTTTTACTTTTTGTCCTATTATTTTTAAGCTTTGCTTATGCACTTGGTTTGGTATTGGCAAATAATACCGAAATTGGCGTAAACTTACTATTTTCGCAAGCGCCTACAATGAATCTAGGGTTGTTATTAATCCTTTGCCTCATACTTGGTGTTTTTATAGGTATCTTGCTGGCCTTACTGATCTTCCGTGTATTACAAAACAAATGGGAGATCTCACGTTTGCAGAAAGCAAATACTAACTTACAAGAGCAATTGACCCAAGCGAATATTGTGATTGATCGTCAAGCAAATTCACCAACGGTAGAAGATGCTGTATATGGTTCTACTACGACTGGCATGCAAGACACTACAACAATAAATGCAGCTAAAGAGCCTATTCTTACCAAGCATAAACGAGATTAGCTTGGTAAGTAAGAGGTTTGCGATTAAACCCTATATGTGGTGTTTTAATAATTTAATATAAATATGGCAAAACCATGAATAATGTAACTAAGTCTCCCATCATAGTCGCTTTAGACAACATGAGTATGGAGGCATCTTTAACGTTAGCTGACCAGTTAGATCCAGCATTGTGTCGATTAAAAGTAGGTAAAGAGCTTTTTACTCGCTGTGGTCCGACCATCGTTCAGGCATTACATCAGCGTGACTTTGATGTGTTTTTAGATTTAAAATTTCATGATATTCCAAATACGACAGCACAGGCTGTCCTAGCTGCTGCCGATCTTGGTGTCTGGATGGTGAATGTGCATGCAAGTGCAGGGCTAGAGGCAATGTCGTTATCCAAACAGCGCTTGCTTGACGGTAGTTTTGAGACATTACTTATTGCCGTTACGGTTCTAACATCAATGGACAAAGCAGCGCTGGCACAGACAGGCATCACTGTGGCATTGGATGAACAGGTCAGTCGATTAGCACAACTGACTAAACAAGCGGGTCTTGACGGTGTGGTTTGTTCAGCACAGGAAGCTAAGGTACTTAAAGCGCTATGCGGCCATGATTTTAAATTAGTGACTCCTGGTATTCGTTTGCCAGAAGACAGTTCTGATGATCAAAAACGTATTTGTACGCCAAAACAAGCACTCGATGATGGTTCTGATTATTTGGTTATTGGTCGTTCAATCACGCAGGCATTAGACCCTGCTGCTAAGCTACAAAAGATACTACAAAGTATCTAAGACCATGCCTGAAAGTCTAACGAAACAATTAGAAACGAATATATCTAAAATTGCTTCTCGAGAAAATCATAAAAAAGACAGCCTAATATGCTGTCTTTTTTACTTTTTGTAGGTATTAGAAAAGGTGCTACACTGTTTGAGACTGTGCTCATATCATACCTAAAATTGTGTTTGAGCGTATGACAATGACTCAATTTGTTTCCAGCAACTTTGATTTTGCTTATCACTCGAGTTTTTAAAATAGCATCATAAAATAATATTGGAAAATATGAAATTACAGATACTAAGCGACTTACATATCGATAGTTATGCCCGCCAGTCGCACCCTATAGGACATATCCCTAAGACAGATGCAGACGTGGTACTAGTAGCAGGAGATACTGCCAATAGTGACAGCGGAATGCCTTGGCTACAAGAGCAGGCAGCGCGTCTACAAGTACCTTTGATTACCATTGCAGGTAATCATGAATACTTTAATGAGGATGTGCTAGGTTTTGATAAGAAACTGGCCACTTGGGACAACTATAATAATGAGTCAATGCAAGGTGTAAAAATATTACAGTGCCAACACATTGATATTGGTGATGTACGAATTCTAGGATGTACGTTGTGGACCGATTATCAGTACAAAGCCAATGATGAGACCATGGCAGCGGCTAAACATTTTATGCGTGATTACAAGCAAATATATGCAGGCAATGAGCTATTTTCACCTGAGGTGTCGATACAAATTCATGCTAAGCAGCGCCAATGGCTTCAGCAAGCTTTGATCACAGCAAAAGAGCTGGGTAAAAAGACCATTGTGATGAGCCATCATAGTGTGAGTCCTCTATCAGTCTCAGAGAAATACGCTAGCTTGCCGAGTAATGCTGCTTTTGTTAGTGATTTTTCTGAGTGGATGCACGAGGATTGGGCACCAACACTTTGGGTACATGGTCATACTCACGAAGCATTTGACTATCGTATCGGTAATACGCGTGTGATCGTCAATCCGCGTGCCTATCCCAACGAAGTCAGCAGTACGACTTTGGCATTTTCGTGGGATAAAGTGATCCATATTGATTAGTTTGAATTCATGAGTTTTAAATATCTTGACTAACAATACAATAAAACTTTTCTTCTTATTAGAAGGTTTTATTCTTACATGGATTGCTTATATTGCAACTGATCGTATATTTCATTCATTCTTATCCAAAAATCTGCTACGCTTATTAATATGAGTATAAATCAGAATAATCTCTTATCCAAACTATCCGCTGAGAAGCTTGCGAATCACATTCCAAGTGCGCCAGCACCTTCGCATCTGCCTGATAGCATGATCTCATCCGTCCGTCTGTTGCCTGAAGGTGAGCGCTTAATTTTATTTACTAGACATTCGCTACGAGAGCGCTCTGATGGTAATGGTTTTGCCAGTTATCAATTGCCACTGACCCCGAAAGGGCGCGTACTAGCAAAGTCTTGGGGGCGATGGTTGTCAGGGCATTTGCCGTATTCACTTGATGTCGACAGTATTTCAAGTCCGATCGGTCGTTGTATTGATACTGCGCAGTTAATGCAAGAAGGGGCAGGGCTTAGACGTGATATTGCGCATCAGTCCTTACTGGTAGAGCCGGGTAGCTTGGTCACTGAACCTGATATTGCCACGCCCATATTTAAAGAAATTGGCGTTCTTAATTTTATCAACCGATTCTTGCAAGGAAATCTTGAAGGCACCAAAAATGCCTATCAAGGCGGTCTTGATATTCTATCGCTTTTTTATCAAAATCAGCCGCAACATGGTCATTTAATGTTGGCAGTCAGTCATGATACTTTGCTGTCGGCGTTTTTAGCGGTTATGTTTGATGTGGTTGAGATTGACTGGAATGATTGGCCAAAGATGATGGAAGGGGTGTTTTTGTGGTTTGATGATAAGCCTTTTGAACAAGCAAATGCTCATTTTGTCTGGCGAGGTGAGGTATACGTTCGTCCGATAAGCTCTTTGTTGGACAGTTACCGTGCAGCGGGTTTCCATGCCAGCACCTTGTTGTTACCGCCAATTGCAAAATTAAAATAATCCTACTTCCGAAGATAAAACTTTCGATACTAAAGTCGTATTTTACACAAACATAAAAAAACCTTGCCCCAGTATTAGAACCAGTAACAAGGTTTTAGTCAATGCGCTATGATCACGCAATGCGGTCTAAACAGTACAAATCTTAAGCTTGTAAGCCTTTGATTGTTTTGTTTAGGCGGCTCTTACGACGAGCAGCTTTATTCTTATGAATAATACCTTTGTCAGCCATACGATCAAGAACTGGTACCGCTTTTTTGTAAGCTTCGGTAGCCGCGTCATAATCTTTAGCTGCGATAGCCGCATCAACACGTTTTAAGTAAGTACGAACCATAGAGCGTTGTGACGCAGAGTTCTGACGACGTTTGGTGTTTTGACGGGCGCGTTTACGAGCTTGTGCAGTATTAGCCACGCGTATCTCCTTGATAAAGACAGATAAAATATGAATGTTGATTGCAATAATGGGTTTAACAATCATTGGTGACGAGCAGCCGTCTCGTCAAACATGATGTCGATGTCTGATATCAAAGTATCTAATATCAATAGATCATCGCAAGCGCCAGAACTGTTTGGAATAATTAAACAGCGTTGACGTGTAAAGCCGGTTATCTTATCAAATTATTGTGCTTAGGACAATATATTTGATGATTAATGCTTAAAGAAGTTGCGATAACACTTGGACTGCCGGCTTTTTCACGTTCCTATGAATGGATATAGTAAGTTTATCCATCTAAAAGAATTATCATTGATTAAGATAAAAGAGTGAAGACTATCCATTTAGGCTGTTAGTATAAGTTATTTTTATTTGTTGAAGAGTATGCTGTATATAGATGGCAAAAAATGACTCAAAATCGCTAAGGGTTTGATGAGTGAATCAGCTATAGCAGACAAAATCTCTTACAATAAACTCTACAGAATAACGTCAATGGTTGCGTAATTTAGGTATGATACTAAAAAGAAGCGCTTTTAAAAATTGCGCTTTTCATTATAAGAAATTTTCCAACCGTATATAAGTGGATAGGATATGCAGCGAAAAGCAATTGTAATTGGTGCGACGGGATTGGTAGGTCAACATCTTGTTAAGCAACTGAGTGAGCTTTATGACACATTGATTGTGATTGCAAGGCGTCCGCCACGCTATATTAATGTCAGTATGCGTTTTTATCAGGTCAATGATTTTGATAATTTGGCTGAAATATTTTCAAGCGTTGGTGTAGATAAGAAAACAGATGCGTTTAGCTGCCTTGGTACGACAAAGAAACAAGCTGGTAGCAGTGAGGCTTTTCGAAAAATTGATCATGATTACAATGTGAATTTCGCCAAACTTTGTCAAGATAAGGGCGTTGAAAACTTTTTTTTACTGTCTTCAATGAATGCAGATATTAACAGTCGTTTTTTATATAACCGAGTAAAGGCTGAGACCGAACAGTCCATTATGGCATTGGATTTTGCGCAAATTGTCATTTTTCGTCCCTCGTTGTTGCTTGGCAAACATAAAGGTCGTCCTCTTGAAAGCATGGGTCAAAAAGCTTTTAAGCTCATTTCACCTTTGGTATCAGAATCTATGCCATTGCATCCTATCTCCGCTAAGCGCGTTGCTAGTGCCATGGCAATGAGTGCGCATGATATTTATGAGCGCAGTAAATATCGCTCAGAGCCTAGGACGAATACAACCCGTATTATTGAAAATAAGCAGATGTTGTCGATGACAAGAGTGAAACAATAGATCATCAATCACTGTCGGCATGTAAGTAGCTTTAATGTGTTAAATAGCCTAAGTGAATATAAATAATCTAAGATTTATCAAAATCAATATTTTTGTTTGAGCGTTAAAAAAGAGTTTGATCGTGTCAGAATCAGCGAAGATGAGTGACGAAAACTTTGTGACTTGTGATCTATTAGATGCCAATCCCGAATCACAAGTCTGTCTGCCCAATATTGAAGGCAAATCGTTTCATACATTTGGCGGCAAGGACAGGTTTTGCGGTGAAATTGTGACGGTAAAGTGCTTTGAAGACAACAGTTATGTTAAATCATTGTTGAACAGTAATGGGAAAGATAAAGACGGTAATGGAAAGGTGTTGGTTGTTGATGGCGGCGGCTCTATGCGTTGTGCACTCTTAGGTGACATGATTGCTCAAGCGGCAGTCGATAACGGCTGGGCCGGAGTGATTGTGTATGGATGTGTCCGTGATGTCGATGATATGGCGAAAATGGACATCGGTGTGATGGCACTTGGCTGTATCCCGCGCAAATCGACCCGCCGTGATGAAGGTCAGACTGATATCGAAATCAGCTTTGGTGATTTAACACTGAATTCAGGTATGTTTGTTTACGCTGACAATAACGGTATTATTGCAAGTGATAAGCCTCTCATTTAAAAACCAACCAATCAGCAAAAATGTATTTGGCAGTTGGCAATCAATTATTAGTCAATCATAAAAACCTCAGTTCTTGTACGGACTGAGGTTTTTTGGTATGCGTAATGCTGTTTTTGAACCGATATATATTGTTCCTTTACTCTTTGGCTTCTTTCAAAAACGTACTGATTAATAAGTTAGAGGTGGTATATCTTGATAATGCCGAATAAAATGACTAAGTGACAAACCGTTACGGCATAAGTTTTGGCAATTGCTTAAATATTCGTATAATAGCTATCTGACTCTTAACTTCGATCCTATCTTTTATGCCTATCACTGCTTTGACTGACGCATTTGACCCTATTAATCAGCAGCTTTTTCCTATCCAAAATACCGAGCGACGTTGGCTTGCGCCTGTGCATGGTGCTGTCAGTAGTTTGTGGCTGGCAAGTTTGGTACAAGCGCCAATATGGGAGGTTGCTGACCGTCTCAAGATCGTGGTGACACGTGATCAAAACCAGCTCAATCAGATAGAGACAGAATTGGCATTTTGTGGCGTCGATGCTTATGTGTTTCCTGATTGGGAAACGCTGACGTACGATGAGCTATCACCGCATCAAGACATCGTCAGTGAGCGTATTAATCTTCTGACAGATATGCCAACCTCAGGCGTACTTTTAATCTCCGTACAGGCATTGATGCACCGTGTGGCACCGCCAAGCTGGCTGATTGGTCAGCACTTTGATTTGAGCGTTGGTGATCGGTTTGATATCAATACGCAGCGTGAGTTGCTGGCAAAAGCAGGTTATCGAGCGGTTGAAAATGTTTTCGAGCCAGGCGAATTTGCTGTGCGTGGTAGTATCATTGATATCTTTGCGATGGGTCAACCATTTCCGCTGCGTCTTGATTTGTTTGATGACGAGATTGAGACGATTCGATTCTTCAATCCTCAAACCCAGCGTACGTTGACCACTGAAGATCTCAATGCCATGATGACGGGCAATGACAGCAGTATGGCCAAAGAATCACTGTCTCTATTGCATAAATTACCTGATATCTCAAAACCTATCAAACAATTTCAAATCCTACCAGCAAAAGAGTTTCCACTCGATGAAGGGCGCGAAACTTTCCGTACAAATTTTGCCGCGATGTTTCCGAACACTAGTAGCCGTAAATTTGAACTACATAAAGATGTGATGGCAGGTATTGCCAGTAGCGGTCTTGAGTATTATCAGCCTTTATTTTTTGATGCAAAAGACTGGGAAGCAGAGAGTAGTTTGTTTGCCTATTTGCCAAGCGACGCACTATTCATTACTGATGAATTGATTCATGAGAAACAGGCAGATTACTGGTCACAAATCCAGCGCCGCTATGAAGAGCGCCGCCACGATATTGACAAGCCCATTGTCGCCCCTGAGCTGTTATATCTATTATCAAATACCTTTAATGAGCATCTGAATCATTATCCCCGTGTGATATTGAGCGCACGTGATGAGCTGATTACCATGAATGATGGTGACGTTATAGACAAAGAGAATGGATCATTAGCGTTTACGGCCTCGACTCAAAAACAAGGGCTAGTCACGCTAAGCGCTCAGAAGCCACCACAACTGGCAGTAAATCATCAAAAAGCTGAACCTTTAAGCGAATTATTGGACTTTTTGAGTATACAGGCGCAAACCTCGACACCCGTCTTGGTGGTTGCTGAAACTGCGGGACGTCGTGAGATTCTGATTGAGCTGTTCAAGGGTAAAGTCAATGTTAAGGCGTATGACAGCTTTGAAGCGTTTTTAGCGGCGGATAAAACAAAGAGAGTCGCTGATAATAACTTACCACAAGTCGGCTTGACGGTTGCACCCATTGAGCGCGGCGTTTATGTGCCTGAGCGTTTGGTACTGATTAGTGAGACACAATTATTTGGTCGGCAGGTGCTGCAAACACGTCGTCATCGTCAAAGCGGTGTATCAGAAGAGTTTTTGGTAAAAAGCGTTACGGAGATAACGGAAGGCAGCCCAGTTGTTCACATCGAGCATGGAATTGGTCGCTATAATGGTCTGATTACTTTGGACGTTGGTGACGGTGAGCAAGAGTTTATTCATTTAAAGTATGCTGATGACGCCAGTATTTATGTCCCAGTCGCTAATCTACAAATGATTAATCGCTATAGTGGTGGAGATCCGGCGTTAGCCCCGCTGCACAAAATTGGTAGTGGTAAATGGGATAAAGCAAAACAAAAAGCGCTAGAACAAATTCATGACGTGGCCGCTGAGCTCTTAAATATGCAAGCGCGGCGCGAAGCCAAGGTCGGTATTCATTTTAAAATAGACAGCTCACAATATGAGCTGTTTGCTAGCCAGTTTGCTTTTGAAGAAACGCCTGACCAAGCGAATGCCATTCATGCCGTGATGGAAGATATGAGACAAAATCAGCCAATGGATCGTCTCATTTGTGGAGATGTAGGTTTTGGTAAAACTGAGGTTGCCATGCGTGCCGCTTTTATTGCGGTTAGTGCAGGCTACCAAGTTGCCGTTTTGGTTCCAACCACGCTGCTGGCAGGTCAGCATGAAGACAACTTCCGCGATCGTTTTGCTGATTGGCCAGTAAGAATTGAAACGTTATCGCGCTTTGGTGGTAAAAAACATCAAGATACCGTATTGGCTGATTTGGCGGCTGGTAAAGTCGATATCGTCATTGGTACTCATAAACTGCTACAACCGGATGTGAAGTTTTCCAATCTGGGCCTCATGATTGTCGATGAAGAGCATCGTTTTGGTGTGCGTCACAAGGAGCGTATCAAAGCTATTCAAACAGACGTTGATAGTATGTCAATGACGGCTACGCCAATTCCTAGAACGCTTAACATGGCACTGTCAGGTATGCGAGATATGTCAATTATCGCCACCCCGCCAGCACGTCGTCTAGCGATTAAAACCTTTGTGATGCAAAAGACAGAGGCATTGCTAAAAGAAGCCATCTTACGTGAGCTTTTGCGCGGTGGACAGGTGTATTTACTTCACAATGACGTTGCCAGTATCGAGCGTATGGCGGAAACCATCCGTGAGCTTGTTCCTGAAGCTCGCGTGGGTGTCGCTCATGGTCAAATGCAAGAACGTCAACTTGAACAAGTGATGCAGCAGTTTTATCATAAAAAGTTTAACGTATTGATCTGTTCGACCATTATCGAAACGGGTATTGATGTCCCCAACGCCAATACCATTATCATTGAGCGTGCTGATGAGTTTGGTCTTGCGCAGCTACATCAATTACGTGGTCGCGTAGGTCGTAGTCATCATCAAGCCTATTGTTATTTATTGGTGCCCTCTATCAAAGGACTTAAAGGTGATGCTAAGCGTCGTCTGCATGCGATTGAACATGCCAATACCTTGGGCGCAGGCTTTATGCTGGCAAGTGAGGATTTGGAAATTCGCGGTGCTGGCGAGATATTAGGAAAACAGCAAAGTGGTAATATGCAGGCGATTGGTTTTAGCTTGTATATGGATATGCTGGAACGTGCCACCAAAGCCATTAAAGCAGGTAAAGAGCCTGATTTGAGTACACCATTGTCGCTGACCAGTGAGATTAATTTGCATAGCTCTGCTTTGATACCAGAAGAGTATTTGCATGATGTGCATCAGCGTTTGCTATTTTATAAGCGCATTAGCAATGCCGATGATAAAGAAGCGCTAACAGATATCCGTACCGAAATGATTGACCGTTTTGGTACATTGCCGGATCAGACTAAGCAACTTTTTGCGGTTCATGGATTGCGCTTACAGGCCGAGCCACTCAAGATTAATAAAATTGATGCCAATAGCAATAGTATGACGCTTGAGTTTGCCCCAGATACCCCAGTCGAAGCATTGGCAATTATCAAACTGATTCAAACCGATGGGCAGCGATATCGAATGAATGGTGCCTCTGGTATTCGTTATCAGGATGCTGATAAATTGGCAACGCTGCAACAGCGAGTTACTGTCATCCAAGACTTGCTTCGCTATTTTAGTGAACATATGGTTGATGAGTCCAACTAGTCTAATTGGAGGATGGCGATAGGCGTGTTAGAGTATTGCGATGGGTAGCACCAGTTCAAAAAACGCAGTCAATAAGTAATGGTGCTATTTTATCGGTTAGATACCTGATAAAATAACGGGATTATTTTGTATTTTTACCTATTTTTATCTTCGTTTATTTAAGTGCCATAACAAGAGAACCGTCATTATGTTCCAACTTCATCATAAACTTGCTGCTGACAGCTTTTTAGTGGGTGATTTTCCACTATCGACTTGTCGTTTAATCAATGACTGCCAGTTTCCGTGGTTGATCTTAGTGCCGCGTGTATCGGGCATTAAAGAGTTGTACGAATTGTCTGAGTCAGACCAAGCGCAGTTTTTGCGTGAATCGAGTTGGTTATCAAGCCAGCTTGCTAAGACTTTTCAAGCAGATAAAATGAATGTAGCAGCACTTGGCAATCAAGTACCTCAGCTGCATTTTCATCATATTGTTCGTTATCAAAACGACATGCAGTGGCCGAATCCAGTATGGGGCGCGGCCGCTGTTCCTTATACCAAAGACGTATTGGCGCAGATGCAGCAGACCTTAATGATGGCACTACGTGGACATCATCAAATGCCGTTTGATTGGCAGATGTAGGGTAATACTGCCAATAATTGGCTGACCATTATTGATTATAAAAGAAAGCCAGATAATTGTATTATCTGGCTTTCTTTATGATGTTATATCTAAAATATATCGATCAATAAAACGATAGAATAAATAAGTCATTAACGGACGAAGGGAGTTTCTTTAGTTATCGGTGGCATAGGCTTTATTACAGTTAGAAAGTATAATATATTGTTGGGTAAACTTATAAATAAGCTATTATGAAAATTAAAAGTATTTAGATATTTTTATAACACTTAATTTTTTCGTTGCCTGTTAGATAAAGTGATCATTTTTATGGCTTTCTTAGACATACTAAAATTAAAATCTCCGTCGAAGGACAAAGAGATTTGCCGATTTGATTACCCAGAAGTGTTTGTATTGGTTCTTACCGTAGTATTACTCGCCCTACATTATAATTTTCGTCCTACTTCAATGGCACTATTGGTTGTCATTCTTTTACCTAGCCTCATGATCCTTATTTATAACTACCGTCGCCCAACCAGCTTTTGGACGTCCAACATGGTTGTTATATTATTCTCAGTAGTGATTGGTTCAATACAGTTTTGTACAGTGATATCGCTGAGCTTGGTAGCCTTGATCGGCGTGCGTATGATCATAAGCGGAGTCGAAAACCGTCTAAGATTGTTTACCGTGGCATTCGTGACCTCTATTGTCTTTTATTACGTCAGCACTATTTTGGATAATGAAGGGTTGAATTGTAATGAGGGATGGGTTCCTTCCGTCGTATTGTTAGCCAGCATGATGGTTATTCTGTCTCAATTTCGCGGTATTCACCAAGAGTATATTGGTTATAAAGAAAGTGCACGTCAAGCAAGTGGGCGCTTGAATACGATGGTGTCGGTCATAAATAAGCTGACCCGGTTTGTACCGCCGCAAATTTGGGAGCCAATTGTCAGAGCAGATAGTCCTGTTAGCGTATCCAACAAACGAGCAAAGCTGACCATTATGTTCTCAGACATCGTAGGTTTCACTGAGCTTTCTGATAGCCTAAGTGCTGATAATTTGGCTGATATTTTGAATACTTACATGGAGCGTATGACCTTAATTGCCAATAAGCATGGGGCAGTACTCGATAAGTTCATTGGCGATGGTATGGTGTGTTTCTTTGGTGAGCCAAATAGCCGTGGTCCGCGACAAGATGCTTTGGACTGTGTGGCCATGGCGATAGACATGCGCCGTGAAATGCGTACTTTAAGACAAAAGTGGCGACTGATGGGTTTTGAAGGATTATACATTCGTATCGGTATCACGACAGGATATTGCCACGTGGGTAACTTTGGTAGTAATAATCGATTGAGCTATACTTTGATTGGTAAAGAGGCCAATCTGGCAGCCAGACTTGAGTCTAGCGCTGGAAAAGGCATGATACTGGTTAGTGAGAGCACGTATGATTATATTTGTCATAATTACGAGTGCGAGCATGCTGGAGCGTTTCAACTAAAGGGTTTTGACAATAAAGTAAATGCATGGCAAATATTGGATCCTGATTCTAATGTCACTCATCAATCAAAATGGCTGGATCACACCTTACCCGGTTTTAATTTGCATCTGAATTTTAAAGATATAAAAGATTATGATTATCAAGACATCATGACTCGTTTGAATTTTGCACTTGAACGTATCGAGCAGGAAAAAGAAAAAGTAGTCACAAATATTGAGGTGGAAGATAATCGTAATACCACCTCTCGTAAATAAAAATGTGAAGAATAAATCCCTATACCGTTAAACATAAAAAAGCCAGCTATGATAAAGATAGCTGGCTTTTTTATTATCTATAAATCTAATTCACTACAGTTAATCAATGATTCTCTTTTGCATGATTGAGTGTATATTTTGGAATCTCAATAGTCAGATCGGTTTCTTCAAGCATCACTTGACAAGATAAACGCGAATCAGGCTCTAGTCCCCAAGCACGGTCTAGTAAGTCAGCTTCGACATCGTCCATCTCATCTAAACTATTAAAACCTTTACGAACGACCACATGACAAGTAGTACAAGCTTTCGACATCTCACAAGCATGCTCAATTTTAATACCTTTTTCTAACAGTGCTTTACATAGGTTTTTGCCAGCTTCTAGTTCGACTTCAGTGCCTTCAGGGCAAATCTCATGATGGGGTAGTACAGTAATTTTTGGCATAAATTGTCTTTCCAATGCTAATCAATTTAAAAAATATAGGAGGTAAACTTAAGACAGCTTCTAAGTCACAATGCTAGAGGTATCTACTACCAATCTTGTGCACTGGTTCCAGCCATACTGGCTTTGACGCTCTGATTCATGATACGGGCAGCAAAAGCATCACTGTGCGGTTTGAGCTGAGCTTGCTTGGTTTCGATTACAGACAAGTCATCAGTGCTAAGCGCTGTCTGTAATGCTTGTATCTGCTCAGCTAAAGCATGCTGCTCCTCAGAAGTCAATAATGGGGCAAACTCCTTCAAAGCCGACTGTAGAGCCAATACTTCTCGCTCAGCTTCCACTTTGGTTTCAATCAAAGAGCGTGTGTTTTTATCTTCTTCTGCGTACTTAAAGCCTGAAACAAGTAACTGCTCTTTTTGTTCATCTGATAAACCGTAAGAAGGCACAATCTCAATCTTACTCTCGGTTTTAGTGGTGGTTTCTTGTGCACTCACAGTTAACTGTCCATTAGCGTCAACACTAAACGTGACCTCAATTCGAGCAAATCCTGCTTTCATTGATGGAATACCATACAACTCAAAACGACCTAGCGAACGGCAGTTTTCTACGGTTTCGCGCTCACCTTGTACGACATGAATCACCATGCCTGTTTGACCGTCTTGATAAGTGGTAAATATTTGACGTTTTTTAACAGGAATTGGCGTATTACGAGGAATAAGCACTTCCACCAGACCACCCATAGTCTCAAGACCAAGCGACAAGGGTGTTACATCCAACAATAATAAATTATTATTAGCATCGCCATTGACCAGTTGATGGGCCGTTTGCGCCGCGCCCAAGGCAACGACTTCATCTGGATTCAGACGACAAAGAGGTTGTTTTTCAAAAAAGTTAGTAACTACTTTCTGTATTGCAGGCATACGGGTAGAGCCACCGACTAAGATGATTTCATCCAAATCTGCACTCGATAATTTAGCATCACGCAGCACTTGCTCACAGACGCTCAACGTGCGGCGGCTTACGGGTTCTATAATAACAAGTAAGTCTTCACGGCTTAATACACCTTGATAAAACTGATTGTTCACAGTGATATCAATATTCACTTGTTCAGCATCGGTCAATGCTTGCTTATAAGTTTTGGCTTGCTGGGCGAGGATTGATTTATCATGACGACTTACATCTTTTGGGTCGATATCCAACTGTTTGATGAGCCAATTGGTCAGCAAACGGTCGATATCGTCACCACCAAGTGCACTATTGCCACCCGTTGCCAATACTTCAAAGACCCCATCTGTCAGCTTTAAAATAGAGACGTCAAAGGTGCCGCCACCAAGATCATAAATCAAATAATAGCTTTCTTTAGCATCGGCCTGAGTTGGTTGATCTAAACCATAGGCTACTGCCGCAGCAGTTGGTTCGTTTAATAAACGCAAGACATTGATACCAGCGGCTTGGGCGGCATCTTTTGTGGCTTGGCGCTGTGCTTCATCAAAATAAGCAGGAACCGTAATCACGGCGCCTTCAATACTGTCAGCAGGTAATGCACTCGCTGCTCGTTGCTTGAGCGTTGCTAAAATTCGTGCTGAGACTTCAACTGGCGATACCTCACCTTGAGCAGTCACAAATGTCGGCATATCATCTTTATTACCGCTTAGCTCATAAGGATGAGAAAATTTGATATCCGATTGACTACGGCCCATAAAGCGCTTGGCTGAGACAATGGTATTTTTTGGATCATCTGCCAAGTGAGAGAAGGCGTCGTTACCAACCAAAGGATTACCTGAGCTTGGATAATAGACAATGGACGGCAATAAAGTGTCATTGCTTGAATCAGCTTCTAAGACTTGCGCCTTGCCTGACCGTACTACAGCGACCAATGAGCGTGTGGTACCAAGGTCAATTCCTAGGCCAAAACGATGCTGATGAGGTTGAGCGCTTTGATTGGGTTCGGCAATTTGCAATAAAGACATAAGATAACTCAGAGATAAAATAAATAAGTGAAATGAAGCAAATACAACACACGCACGGTGATACATTAAAGGCGTCTATTTTGCTCTCAATGCAGCGAAGCGAAGCAATCAGGCGTGCTGAAAATAAAAAAATAGATTATACGATATAGCGGATATTACTTTAACCATAATGTCCAAATAAGCACCATAAGTTCAAAGTATTTCTGTGCAAAAGCCAATAGGCTGCACAAGAATCAATAAACCAAATAGTTCGTACAAATTTAACAATCGGATATCGAGACTATCAAAACGTTAGACATATAGATCGTCATCATCTGATTGATGAGCGGTCGCGACTTCATCAAGACCTGTGGTAACATCAGCATTCAACTTCACTAAAAACTTTAGTTTTTGCGTAGCATCGATGGCTGTTTGCCAATCTTTACTTTTATACGCATTGCTGAAGCGGTCAGATTGTTTGGTCAAGCGTTCTACGATTTGCGGATGCAGTTGCTGTAATATCAGACGGTCTTTATCGGTGATAGCATCATCCAAATCCATGCGCATTTGCATCGCATCTTCTAAAAACTCCAAATCTGCAATTGAGTGCTCTACATTTTGCGCTTGACCTGCTATTTCTAAAAGGTAGCTAGCACGGCTATCAGGCGCGCTTAATGTCTGATACGCTTGATTGATCAGTGCGGATGCTTGCTCAGAATGCTGCTGAGCTTGTGCGGTATCAGCTAGATTTTTTGCAACATTGTCAGGATGATACTGCTTTTGAAGCAGACGTAGATGTTGATCGAGAAGTTCTTGATGGATCTCAAATTGTACTGGTTGCTCAAATAGAGCAAAGAAGTTATCAAACTGAGCTTCTGGAGTCATATCGGTCATGTCATACGCCTTACTTTTTTTATTTGTTTTTAACGTTTTTATCAGCAATTAAATTACAAAAACTTAGACGGTAAATGACTCACCGCAACCACATTCACCTTTTTGATTGGGATTGGTAAATTTAAAGCCTTCGTTTAAACCTTCTTTTTCATAGTCCATTAACAAGCCATCCAAATAAACCAAGCTTTTAGGATCAATAAAAATACTGACGCCACGGCTTTCATAGCGCGTGTCATTTTCGTCAGGTGTATCAACAAACTCTAAAACATAAGCCAAACCCGAGCAACCTGCTGTACGTATGCCGACTCTAATGCCTTCACCTTTACCGCGATTGTCCAAAAAATCTCGAACATGCTGAGCGGCGCGTTCTGTCATTTCAATCATGCCAACTCCCATTGACTATCAATAAGAAATATCTATAAAACATTATACAAACTGGCAATCAAAATGACGAATTTGCCAAAGTAATGTGCCAACAACGTTTAGAAAATAAAAGGTGACAATTGCGTAAGCGTTATTGTCACCTCTTTAGCGTTAGTCGCTGTTCAACGTACTGCTACTAAAGCATTGCTAATAAAATAACAACTTATGCACGAACAAGTTAGCTGGCTGCTTCTTCTACTGCGCTGTGCTTACCTTTATAGTCGCTAATAGCGGCTTTAATGGCATCTTCAGCAAGAACAGAGCAATGCACTTTTACTGGTGGTAATGCCAGTTCTTGTGCGATATCGTTATTTTTGATTTCGCTAGCTTGATCCAAGCTTTTGCCTTTAAGCCACTCAGTAACAAGCGAGCTTGATGCAATCGCTGAGCCACAGCCATACGTTTTAAAGCGTGCGTCTTCGATGATACCATTGTCATCAACTTGAATTTGTAGGCGCATTACATCGCCACAAGCTGGGGCACCAACCATACCAGTACCAACGTTTTTGGCATTTTTATCAAGATTGCCAACGTTGCGTGGGTTTTCGTAATGATCAATAACTTGGTCACTATAGGCCATGGGGTTTTCTCCTAGTTAGATGATGAGCAGTAGCTTAAGTGTTTAAAATGCTACTAACTCATCGATAATTGGGGTCAAACTGGTCATTTATAGAAACAGTGTTTGTAGAAACTGAATTTATAATTGTCTGATTAATTATTTAATGGTTATATTTTATAACCATATTAGTATTTTGGTACAAATTTTTAATGCTCAGACCATTCGACTGAGTTTAAATCAACACCTTCTTGATACATGTCCCAAAGTGGTGATAGGGCACGCAATTTATCAACTGCCTCATGCATTTGTTTAATAACCGTATCGATGTCTTCTTCGGTGGTATAACGTCCAAAGCTAAAACGGATTGAGCTATGAGCTAATTCGTCTGGGCGACCAATAGCGCGTAATACATATGATGGCTCAAGTGTCGCTGACGTACAGGCTGAACCTGATGAGACAGCTAGATCTTTTAGAGACATCATGAGTGATTCACCTTCAACAAAGTTAAAGCTGATATTCACAATGTTAGGTACGCTGTGCTCAAGATCACCATTGAGATAGATCTCTTCAATATCTTGTAGACCGTTCCATAATTTTTGACGCAATTTCGCGGCATGAGCATGGTCTTCTTCATAACGCTCATTAGCTAGAGCAAATGCTGCACCCAAACCAACGATTTGATGTGTTGGCAATGTACCTGAACGCATACCACGCTCATGACCACCGCCGTGCTGTTCTGCTTTTAGACGAATACGAGGTTTACGACGAACAAATAATGCACCGATACCTTTAGGACCGTATGCTTTGTGACCTGAGAAACTCATCAAATCAATTTTCATCTCTTCAAGATTGATCAACACTTTACCGACAGACTGAGCACCATCAACATGGAACACGACGCCAGCTTCACGAGTCAACTCACCAATAGCAGCAACATCAGTTACTGTACCAAGCTCATTGTTTACCATCATCAATGACACTAAAATCGTATCATCACGTAGCGCTTCTTTAACTTGCTCAGGCAAAATAAGACCAGTACTTGGCTGCGGCTCAAGATAAGTAATCTCAAAGCCTTCTTGCTCAAGCTCACGGCACGTATCAAGTACCGCTTTATGCTCAATTTTACTGGTGATAATGTGCTTACCGCGAGACTGGTAAAAATGTGCCGCACCTTTAATAGCTAAGTTATCAGACTCAGTTGCACCAGAAGTGAAAACAATTTCGCGTGGGTCAGCGTTGATGACTTCAGCAACTTGCTGACGAGCCGTTTCTACCGCTTCTTCTGCTTGCCAGCCGTAACCGTGCGAACGCGAGGCTGGGTTACCAAAGATGCCATCTACAGTCAGATACTCGCTCATCTTAGCAGCTACTGACTTAGCAACTGGTGTGGTGGCGGCATAATCTAAATATATAAGGTTGTTATGTTGGCTCATGCTGGGTTTGCCTCGCTGTTCGATAAAGTAATAGTGTTGATGTCTTTTATGGAAATATCTTTAGTAGATATGTGCTGACGCTCTGAAACCGACTGCACGTTTTCCATATCTAATAATTGCGCTAAAGTTATATTTTTCAAGTACTGTTCGATATGGTTGGATAACGCAGACCATAAGTCGTGAGTTAAACACATTGTACCATCTTGACAGTCGCCACGTCCTTCACATTGCATCGCATTCACTGATTCGTCAACCGCCGATATGATGGTCATCACATCTATTTCATGTAATGGTTTGGCTAAAAGATAACCACCAGCGGCACCTCGAATACTAGTAACAAGACCACGTTTGCGAAGCTTTGAAAATAGCTGTTCAAGATAAGAGATAGAAATCGATTGTCTTTTGGCAATGTCCGATAAAGAAACTGCAGTATCCTGCTGACTGGTTTGTAATGCCAAATCTAATAATGCAGTAACGGCGTACCTGCCTCGAGTAGTCAAACGCATATGTTATCTCCAAACTTTTATGTCATTTTTATTTAACAACGGTCTTAGCGAGATGAGCATGACAGTAGCCCATAATATGAGCACTACTTGTAAAATGTGATACTGGCTAAGATTTGTCTTATCGTTATTAAACAACAGATGATCGACCCGATGTGTGCAACGATTGAACCCATTATACTTAATCCTGAGTAATTTAGTCAAGATTAAAGTATGGTTGAATGGTTAATCTAGCTCATCATGATGATTGATAAAAACAATGACATTAAAAAGAGAAGGAACCACACAGATGATGAGAGGACGTCAAGCTTTTGTTTTAAAAATAAAAATCTATGCACAACATTAACAAGTACATAAAAACAAAAAAGCGTTTAATGCCCATCAGATAGCAGGCATCAAACGCTTATACAGACGGCACCGCGCTGTCTGTTAATACTTAATTAAAACTAATTCATCAATAGCGCTATGATAGAGCCAATCATAGCAACGATGGCAATGACCGTTACGATCATCAGGGTTTTTTGCTTACTTTGTAACTCTTTTAGCGTCGTTTCAAGTTCGCGATTTTTAATGGTTAAGGTATTGATTTGGGTTTGCTGCTCTTTAATACGGAGTTGATAGCTCTCTTTTTTATCCGCCATTTCAGCGTCAGTAGGATGGCTTTTATCCTTTCCACCCTTAAACTTCTGAATCACGCCTCGAATCAAATTACCAACACCAAGCTGCATAATAAATTGCTTGACCAGTTGTACTTGGACAGACTCACCGCGCATTTGTAGCTTCTCAGTTGCCTCGCTATCGTGAGTGCTGATAGCGTTGATAATTTGAACACTATAAGCATTAATGATGACATCAGGCTCACTACGACCAATTGGTAGTTCAGCATCTAGCAATACACCCTTAGTGCTAAAGGTAGCAAAAACCTCGACATGGGGTAAATACAAACGTAGTGCTACAACAGTACCTTGTTTGGCTAGCGGATAAGCGGCTTTACGCAGTTCGGGATCCAAACGTAACAATAGTGTTAGCGCCGACTCGATGAATACCAAAATAATATTAAGAAGAGAGTGGGACAACGTAGAACGCTTCATGTAAATAATCCGTTTTTTATTTGACAAATCTGAGGCAGAAGATAAACAAGGTTTAAATTCTGCCTCAATAGATGCAATGTTATTTTCTTATAGTAACGTCTTTATAATAAAAAGTAACGCTAGTTTCTGCTGGTTAATAAATTATTACCTGATTACTTGGCAGTCAATAAAAAAGCTGGTACTCATAATTATCAATGTAGTAGAAGGTAACACATATCGTTTTGCTAACAGAACTATCGATATTTTAGCTAAAATAAACATCTATGTGGAGAGTTGCAAAGGCTTTGCGTAACATTGAGTGTCAAATACGTAGTTCAGAGGACGAAAATATGTAAAATCACTTGCGCTCCTTATGCTGCCTTGATATAAAGACGATAACAAAGCGACACCTGTTAATATGCCAGTCAGGCAGTTCTTATTGCTTAAATGCTATGAGAACGTTACAATGCTTGGCGTGAGCGTTTATTATCCCCCTTAAACTTGAAGGAAATTTTATGAATAAGTCAGAATTAATTGATAGCATCGCAGACAAAAGTGGTCTAAACAAAACTCAGGCTGGTGATGCCCTAAACGCTGTTATGGAAAGTGTTGGCGAAGCATTAGAAGCTGGCGATAGCATCTCACTAGTTGGCTTTGGTACTTTTAGCGTAAAAGACCGTAAAGCACGCACTGGTCGTAACCCTAAGACTGGTGAAGAGCTTAGCATTCCAGCAAGTAAGGTACCAAGCTTTAAAGCTGGTAAAAACCTAAAAGAGCGCTTAAACTAAGCCGTTCTTTTAAGCGATAAGCTGCATGCGCTGTATGATGAAAGCAGATAAATAAAGACAGCGCTTGCTGGCCGTGATACAGATATATCATCGTTCATGACTTGGGTTTTACTCTAAGTAAAGATTTGAACGAAAAAAAGCACCTAATAACTGGGTGCTTTTTTTATTGGGATAGTTTGTATCAGACAACGTGAATATTTTGAGTATATATCAAAAATCACGTATCATAGGGCGCGCGATAGATGCGTTGTTTAAACAAGGCTGCTTTATACGGCCTTATTATTTTTCAGTAAATGCATATGTTCTTATTCTTACCATTGCCTGCTTAGATAGCATTGATATTAATAATAATATTACAATGGTTTTTCATCAATATAGGTTAATAAAGCAGAGATAATTATGGATAAATTGCGCGATTTTTTAAAAAGCTGGCCAGGTCGCATTTTATTGATTTTATGCCTATCGCCGCTCGCTCTACTGGGTGTCGAAAGCTATTTTGGCGGCGGGGTTGATCCCAACCAGATCGCTCAGGTGGGTGATGCTAGCGTAGGATTGTCAGAGTATCAGACTGCCGTAAATAACCGTCGCACTGAGATATTAGAGCAAGTTGATGATGCCAGTCTATTGAATGAAGATGTATTGCATGAACAGGTACTAAAAGGTCTTGTTGATCGTACGTTGTTAGAGCAGCAAGCTGGCAAGCTTGGCATGACAGTCTCTGACGACACCATTAATCGTTTATTGCGTGAAGAAGAAATATTTAAGGATGCAGAGGGTAATTTCTCTAACGATCAATTTGCAAACTTTTTGCGTCAGCGTGGTATGACTAAAAACCAGTTATTTGCAGAATTTCGCAATCAGCTTAGTCTCGATCAGCTTAATGCCAGTATCGTAGGTACGGCAGTATATCCAATGAAAGCCGTTAGTCAACTGATTGATTTGCAGCTTGAGTCACGTAATATCTGGCTGTATCGTTTCAAATGGCAAGATTATGCAGAGCAGGTTAAAGTAAGTAAAAGCGACATACAAGCTTATTACGATGCCAATAAAAACACACTAAAAAGTGCAGCGATGGTGGATTTGGCTTATTTGCAACTGACCCCTCAATCTATTCAAGTTAATGATGTCACTAAAGAAGACTTGCAGCAGCAATATGACGCTTATAAGCAAAGTCAGGCAATAAATGATGAGCGTCAAATTAGTCAAATCTTATTGACAGGTGATGATGCCAAAGCAAGAGCAGATAAGATAAAAGCTCGTCTAAATAAAGGTGAGTCTTTTGCAGCATTGGCAAAAGCAGAATCTGATGATCCATCAGGAGAGACAGGTGGCGATATCGGTCGATTCAACCCAACGGTCTTCGGTAATGACGCAGAAGCAGTTGAAAAAGCTTTAGAAGGGCTGAGTGTTGGTGGCGTGACCGCACCAGTTAAGACCAGCTTTGGCTATCAGATATTTACTGTAACAGAAGACAATGGCAGTAAGATGCCAACGCTAGAGAGCATGCGTGACGAGTTAACCGCTAAAGCAAAAGAATACAAACGCCAAGAGATGTATGCCGATAAAGTGACCGCAATTAATGACTTGGCAGCAGATGGATTTAGTATTGAAGATATTGCTCAGCAAGAGAACGTACCCCTCAAACGTATTAAAGACTATACTAAAGAAAACAATCAATCGGTACTGTCTCAGCCAGCGGTTATCAAACAGGCCTTTGATGAATTCACTATTCAAGATCAGGCAGTAACAGCTGGTATCGAAGTTGGAAATGGTAATGTTTGGGTGCAACCAAGTAACTATCGTCCTACTAAGACCCTTACTTTAGCAGCGGCAACCCCGAAAATTACTCAAATATTACGCCAGCAAAAAGCCACAGCATTGGCATTGAAGCAAGCCAAAACGTTGGCTGCTGGTATTAAGACGCCAGCTGATATCGGTAAACAACCAGTACGTCTTCAATCACTAGGCAGTGTCAACCGTCAGACAACTCGATTGACAGAAAAAGAGCGTGGATTGGCATTCAGTCAGCAAGCTGCTGATAATGGTGTCGTTGCTGTCGCTAGTGAAACTGAGACAGGTGCCACGTTATTGGTGGGTGATCGTATTAAGACAGAACAACAGTCACCATTGTCTGAGATGCAAAGAGCGCAAACCGCTACTATCATTCGTGATAATTTGGGACAAGATCAACTACAGGACTATCTAGATTATCTGCGCTTGGTATATAAAGTTGAAATCAATGAAGCCAACATGAAAAACGCACAGGGGCGTTAATCGATTGACTGATTATTGAAACTGACCAATTATGAAAATGG
>NZ_VXCU01000005.1:0-324442 GCF_052850615.1 Psychrobacter sp. 1176_08 | reverse complement strand
CGTTATTACCGTTATTACCGTTATTACCGTTATTACCGTTATTACCGTTATTACCGTTATTACCATTGTTACCATTGTTACCATTGTTGCCATTGTTGCCATTGTTGCCATTCTCATCGTGGCCATACCCATTTCCGTTACCATGAGTTTCGTGGCCATATCCATTACCGTTGCCATGAGTGTCATGGCCATTACCTTGGCTTTGATGACCAGTAATATTGATGAGATTGGAGTAACTGACATCAGCATTTGTCTGTACGACAAAGCCAGCGGCCAAAAGCCCAAGTCCTATTGCACTCAGGCGCAATGTATTGATAGAAGATAGGTTGGAAGTGGTGTTGATAGTAGCGTTAGAACTAACGCTAGATTTGGAAGATTTGCCGCGTGCCTTGGCATATTCACCGACGGCCGTAAAGCAGTTTAAGGCTTCGTTCCATATCACCTTATAGATGCGATTCATAATATGTACTCCCCTATAGAATTGTCAGATTTGAAAAATCAGAGATACAATCTATGTTGCAGAGAGTTGATATCGCAAAATAAAACGGTCTATAAATTGATAATGCGAAATCCTTTTACAGTGTTACTAATATTAACCTTTCAGAACAAGACGTTTTATCTTGTGGTTTTTTTATCACTCTCTATACATAAGTATTAACAAATGCAAACAAAGTAACAATACAACTAGTCGGGTACTTAGTACCCTTTATCTATTATATTTACTTAAACAAATATATAAATTCGTATATTGTCTGTTTATACCAAATTATGTTCGTTTATCAGAATTTCTATTTTTGAGCCAAAAAAAAGCCCAGGTATGCAGACATAATGAACATCCGCATACCTGAGCTTTTATTATTTTCAACGGCTATTAGCGACCGTTATATTCAGTTGGCAACGTTATCTGCATCATCAAACCTTTTATACCATCCTGTCGATTGTAAACATTAATGTAACCTTTATGCGCTATCACCACTGCATGAACGATTGCCAAACCCAGCCCATAACCGCCAGTTTCGCGATGACGTGCAGAATCAAGACGCACAAACGGCTGAAAAATTCGATCTAAATCTTTTTCTGCGACGCCGCCGCCTTCATCTGTTATGGTGATTTCAATAGCATGTGACTTATTATCCATCTCTACTTCTTTCATCTCGGCACTGACCGTTGAGCCAGCCGCTGTATGCATAAAAGCATTGCGAATCACATTTTCAAAGGCACTATGTAACTGCTCTTGGTTACCCAGCACTGTCCAAGAAAAATCGGTATCACTCTTTGATAAAAAGCGAGACGGCTGCCACTGCCAGCGCACGTTCTTATGTTGAAACTCAAAGCAAACATCTTGTCCTATCTCACTGATAATCTCAGAAAGATTGACTGCTTCATTCTCTAAATTGTCGATGGTGTATTGCTGCATTTGTAGCGATTGAATATGAATGATTTGCTCAATCAACTCATTCATTCGTGCAGACTCTTTATCAATGCGATCTAGGTAGCGACTGGTATTGGGAGCAAAGTCACGTGTAAGCTCGGTAGCTACCTCTAGACGTGCCAACGGTGAACGTAGCTCATGAGAGATATCACTGAGCATCTGTTTGCGCGCCAACTCACTCTCAGCCAGTCTTATCGACAGTTTGGCAACGTCTTTAGCCAGTAAACCCAGCTCATCATCGCCCATTTTGGATAAATCTGGATTTGCCTGATAATCCCCATCAATCATACGGTGTACCGTATTTTGTACCCGGCGAATACGATAAGTCAGCGTGCGACTTAGCCAAACGCAGACTAAAATACTAAAGAGAAGTATCAACAATAACCGTATTGGAAAATTACTACGTTGCAGCTCTACAACATCTGAAAAACGCAAATGCGGACGCAATTGGATAAGGACTGTTTTTTTGTCGGGCAAGGCAACCGTCACATCAGCCAATTCAGGACGAGTGTCAGGGTCAGCCATCTTAGCCCCACGCGGCATTATCGGCTGCAAAATATGATCTAAAATGGATGGCTTTTCATGCACTCTGTTCTCGCCATTGATCATTTTTTCAGTATCGAAGCGAGGTGCGGGCGACACCGCTGGCTTTGTCTGAGTTGAGTTTGTCCGAATTGATGATTGCTCTACTGCCTGCTCATTCCTCTGCCTACGTTCTGGCTTACGTTGATCGTCTCTTTCTCGATAACGTGGAAATATAATGGCATCTTCTTCATCATAGACTCTAATCTGATTCATGAGCCGCCGGTCTTGGCGATACATTTCTCTAACTGCTGCGAAATCTCCTACCTTTAGCGCTTCCACTATTTCCTCACGCTTAATCAACAAACTGTCAATTTGTACATCCATACGAGCTGTCAGCTCTTTTTCGACCAGCCAGCGCTCTACCATGATGGACAATACAGAGGTCATCAGAATCGTTAATAATAGGCTCAAAAACAGACGCCAAAACAGCGTGATTCGCACTCTAAAGGTGGCATTTTTCATTGGTGATTCCACCATTAAAGTACCAATTGATAGCCTTTACCGCGAACGGCTTTAATCGGTTCATCGTGAAAGGGTTGAAGTTTTTTGCGCAAGCGCGAAATATGAACGTCCAAACTGCGATCAAACGGCTGCAATTCGCGCTGTAGAATGTGCTCTGACAGCCACGTCTTACTCACGACCTCACCCTTTTGTTTAAGCAACGCGACCAACAGATCAAATTCTGTACCAGTCACTTGCAGCTCGACACCATCTATCTGACACAGCCGCTGATTTTGATCAAGATGCAAGCGGCTCTCAGGCAACGGTGTGTGCTCCGATGCAACCGCATTAGTACGTTTAATCACCGCATTGATACGCGCCAGCAGCTCCCGAGGATTGCAGGGTTTGGTGATATAATCATCAGCCCCAAGCTCTAAGCCAATGATACGATCAATCTCTTCACCTTTGGCAGTCAACATAATAACGGGCACATCACTGATGTTTGGCAGTTGGCGCAGCACACTCAATCCATCAATTTTTGGCATCATAATATCTAGCACCAGCAAGTCATAAGCAGACGCATTGTTACTCGCCGCCTTTAATGTTTGAATCACAGCCTCCCCATCATGAACACAGTCGCAGGTCACGCCATGATTTTGAAGATATTCTTGTAATAATTGAGTCAGCTCTTCATCATCATCGCCCAGCAGTATATTCGGCACATCTGTCTCCTTAAGCGGTAAATACCTTTGTTACTCATATTATCAGGCAATTACTGATCGATACGCCATAACCGTTACCTTTCTTAATATTTCATAAATGTTCGTAACCTTTAGCTGTCGTAGAATAGCCTCATCAACAGCGAGTACTGCACTTTGCAATGGTCATATTGGCAAAATCAAACGTTGCTGTTCATTATCATTTAACCAAACGACATAAAGGATTACACTATGAAAAAATTACTATTGGGCTCAGTACTGGCAATGTCTAGCGTGTTTACCGTGACTGCGTGTACCAGCGTTAATGCAACCACTGACACGGCACCGACCTCCAGCAAAATGCAGCATAAAGATGGTATGAAGAAAGGCGGCATGAGAGGCCCCATGTCTCAGTTGGATCTGACAGCGACGCAACAAACACAAATCAAAGCCATTATGGAAGCAAAACATGGCGACTATAAAGCTGATCGCGCCAAAAATAAAGCAGAGCGTATGCAAATGCATCAGCAGATGCAAGCTTTGACCAATGCAAGTACGCTCAACAATGCTGCCGTAAATCGTTTGGCTGATCAACAAGCGGCTAAAACAAAACAGCGCTTTATTGAACGTGTACAAACTCAGCATGCCATTGCCCAAGTCTTGACACCCGAGCAGCGTGCAAAACTGGCCAAATTAGAAGCTGAGAAAATGGCTAAAGGACATAAAGGTTCAGGTCATCACAAAATGCAGGGCAAAAAACATCAAGGTATGTAATTCTTAATAGGCAGCGTACATTAAAGCACTGTTTCTTATCATATTAAGTCTACAATCGTACTAAGTCTGCAATATGAGAATATAAAAAAGTGCATCGTATCAACGGTGCACTTTTTTTATAAACGATTAGTATGTTTAAAGATTTATAGCCCTCTTAACCACTTCCTTTAATCAACCGCCCCACTCGCTTCTATAGACATGGGAAATCTACTAAATATCATTTTACCCATAAAAGTACCATTACCATCGCGGTAGTACTGCATCAGCTCTTTGCCATATTTTCTTGCATCAATACTATTACTGGCATTTGGCACTTGCACATCACTTGGCAAGTTAGGAAACGCCATGTCTTGATGACTTATGGCAGAATATTGTTGTAACATATCTACAGTCACACCCTTGCTTGACGTACCAGAAACAGCTTTGGTTTTACTCAGTAACTCATTGCGCAAATGCTGCCATTTAAGTTGACCCTGTTTATCAAATCCGTAAAGCTCTTGCACCTCTGTATTCTCTGGCAGTGTTACCTCTTCTGTTTCATCCCCACCTTCTGTCTGACTTTTTACCATGGCCAACACTTGCTGCACCAAGGCTTTACTGGTGAACTTATCAGGCGTTGTGTTTTCTGATTCATCAGATGCATTTGCCTCAATCAATTCAGGATATTGTTTGCTGATGCGATCGTAAAAAATGCGCATATAGTCTTGATAAAATTGCTCATAGCTTTCAGCACTTTGTACACGCCTAATGATGGTATCAGTCGCTAGCATTGGGGTTAGCTGATGCGCTGGTAATTTAGGAGAAAGCGACGCTAGCGTATTGGGCGCCACGTAATCGAACTGACTCACAGGTGCCGCTTCAAATGTCTCGTCCATTGCCGCAAAGTGACTTTTTATCACTTCACGACCAAAGCCTTTCGGCAAGGTGCCATCATCCATGGCTATTTTTAACCATTTATTTTGCCATTTCGTACCAAGTGAGTCGTCTAGCATCGAGGAGTTAAACATCGCAACATTGTCTGCCCATAGATAAATATCGCCATTTTTAAGATCGATATAGATAGGCTGATTGATGCTGCTGTGATTATTGCGTGTTTGATACTGGGCGCTGGCGAGCATGGTTGCTCTGCCAGCCATCGGCTGATAAACACCTTGGGCATTGAGAGAGAGTGGCTTGAACCAATAAGCGTCTAACAATTTTGATTTTTTAATCTCTAGCGGTTTTATCTTGCTGTCATAATTGTCAAATAACTGCTGGTAAGAGGGCGGCACAGCGATGTCACTATCGTATTGATGGTCTACCCACGCTTCATACGCAGCATTGCATTCAAGATAACTGTTTTTTAGCGCCGTACGCTGAGTATCATACTCAGTATCCAAGACATCTTTATTTTGCTCCTCGGCTTGCTCAAGTAAAGTAGCATAGGATTGGTCGTGAGTGTCTTCGCAGTATTCGCTTGGAGAATCTGATGCGACCTGATCTTTTGCGGCTACATTGGCAAATTGCTGCTCATTATTAATTTCAATATTACTATGATAGCTAAAGGATTGACGGCGCTGTTTTTGCAATGCAGTTGCTAAGACGGTTTTAGCGACCGCTGACGTTTGTTTTTTGGCCATAGCGTTCGATGGATTTGAGTTATTAGACAGACTGGTAGATTGGCAGCCCGTCAATAACAGTGTACCCGCCAAAAATGCACTGGCAAATAAGGTCTTATTTTTGATAGGTGACGACAGACAATGTTTAATAGCTTGATGATTTGTTTTCATATTTTATCCTTAATAAATATTCGCTTAAACGTAACAAGACAGCGCTACCAAGCCTTTATGCTGTTGTCAGTCGCATCGTCAGTCTGAGTAATGCTGTAATCCTCATTACTATCGTCGTTATAGCTGTCTTCACTACTCTCATAGTCACGCGGATATTCATCATCTGCACGGTTATCACTATAATCATAGCGAGCGTAACGTGCCGCTTGTAGCCTATCTTCTTGTTGACGTTGGGCGGTCATCCATGCGTTACCATCAATGGCAGGTTTTGCATTGGCCCCAAAAGAATCAGCCAACAAAGGCGTTAGTGCATGCTTATCAAAACTGGCTTTATCGTAGCGTACTTGGTTTAATACAGTGGTCATCGAACCTAATAAATCGCCACCAATGTTCATACGCTGTTGTTTGGCAAGCAGACGATCTGAGCTGTCCAAATAATAATAATTTATCTGGTTAAATGTAATAGGGCCAATGGCTTCAATAAGCTGTAGTAGCGCTCCCACATCGGCACTCTGATAGCCTTTGTTATACAATGCCGCTTTATCAAGCGCAGCTTTTAGCGGCGCACCGTCAGGGTATTTTTCTGGATGAGTATCGACATACTGCTGAAGTGACTGGGTCATGTATTTGAGCACTTTACCAATCATCTCACCGCTTTGCTGGCTGCCAAAATAGACTTTTACCGCACGGCTGGCGCCGACTTCTTTAGCAAACCGATCTTGACGAATGTCTACCGCACTAAAGTGCTCGGGCGCAAGCTCCGCCATACTGTTTTGTATGGCAGAAATTGCCGCATCATAGAGTACCGCTGGTGGTAATTGTGATGTGATACTTTCAGGCAAACCAAAGCTCACCGTATGTGAAACCATCTGATTGGGTAATGGGGTGTTTTCAGGATTGACAATCGCCACAATAGGCATAATGGCCGATGGATCAATCTTTATCTTGCTGTTATTAAAATCAAACGCCAGCGGTATTTGTATTGATGAGCCAATAGTTGGTGTCAAATAATCATAACTATAGACACTCTGTAGTTGTCTTTTTTGAGGTTGATAATGACTGACACTATTGAATGTTAAATGTTTATATTGATAGGCATTGGAGGCCGCTATCTGCTCTGGTGTACGATGGAACATAGTAAAGATATTACCAATCAGCCCTGTGGATGATGCGGGCTCTTCACTCATTGTCTTCGGCTGTTGCTTTGCCATTTGCATGGCTTCATAGTTTTGTAGAAGGTTCTTTGCCTTTAAGCCTGAAAACCTGCTATCTCGCTTATAATCAGTACCACTGTCTTCTTCATTATCATAGTTGTCATTGTAGCTGTCGTCATCACCGCTGTACGTTGACTCATCATTTTCGCCCGCCTCTTCTAATACCCTAGCTATTGCGGCGCTTTCTGCTGCTTCATATTCTTCAGAACTATCCTCAAGCATCGCATTCGATACATTTTCTTCATCGATAACGACTTCGTCAGCAGTGTCGGCATCAGTGTAGTCATAGCTGCCTTCATCGTAATCATTTTCATCATAGCTACTCTCACTATAATCACTTTCTAAACCAGATTGATACACGTACGTTTCTATGATCGTCTTCAATAAACTGCTAGAGCCTGCATCAATGCTGTCTGGATGGATAAAGGGTACTGCTTGATAATTGGCTTGCGCAACAGCGACATGTTCTGAGGTTAAATGCTGACGAATAGCCGTCAATAAGTGCGCTTTGGCTTGATTTTCGGTATTGGGGTATTTGTCTTGATTGAATAACTGTTCATAGTGCTCAGAGTCAGCGTTCAAACTGGCATTGAGTGCGCGACCCTGCGCTTGGTTTTGTGCGGTATCAGCGATATTAAAATCTATCATTTTATTTGATACAGCAGTAGACGATAAGTCGCTCGAATTGGATTGACAACCTGCCAGTATCAGCGACGTACTACCGAGCAGTAGTGCACAGCGCGCAATAGAGACCATTTTATAAGGTTTATGGCTATGGCTGCTTTCATTATGGGTAGAAGAATGATGCAATGCTATTTTAGAACAATGCTGCCGATTGGGATTTTTTTGGTAAGTGGATGACATAGACGCCCCTTTATTCAGATAAACAGCCAATAATAAATGCCTACTATTGTGCATATTTATAGCACAAAAAGTTACACTTAAGTAATATTAGTATTTAACCTTTAAGGAAATTTTTATATTTTTTTGAATTATCCTTAATAAAAACATCGAGCTAACGATGATAGTAATTATGTAAACATCAGGCATATTATGACTATGAACAGTCATGGCTAAAAGTAAAACCTAATAAACAACTTTCTACTACTCAATATTTTCGTTACTATTCATGTGTCCCAATTGTTTCATAAAACTTACAACCCCAATTTTTAATCACGTAAAAAGGAATTTGCAATGGCGCTGCTATCATCTGGTCCTACTCAGCATACGAATAAACAAAATAAGACTCATCATAAATCCTCATTAAAAAAATCTGCCTTACTTATCAGTAGTGCTTTATTACTGTCTGTCTCTGCTCATGCACTAGAGACCACCAACTCAGTAAATAATAACGCGATGAGTGATTCTTCACTCAATACCAGTGCGATCAATCTACCGATCATGACCAACGCACCAACTGTCTTAACTGAAAACCAGCGAATCACCCGAGCAAAAACCAATAGCCTTAAACCGACGACTAAAACTGCCAAAACCGATCAAGCCATTTACTCTGCCGATGCCATTCATCATCCAGTTTGGGCAAAAAACGGCATGGTTGCTACTCAAGAAGCGCTTGCTTCTGATATCGGTCTTCAAATTCTAAAGGATGGCGGCAATGCCGTTGATGCTGGGGTCGCAGTTGGTTTCGCCCTTGCCGTTACTTTACCGCGCGCAGGTAACATTGGCGGTGGCGGTTTTATGATGATTTATGACGCAAAGCAAGGCAAAACCGTGGCGCTCGATTATCGTGAAAAAGCACCAAGCAGTGCTACACGTGATATGTATCTTGATAGCGCTGGCAACGCCGTTAGCGATTTATCACGTTATCATGGTCTAGCCGTTGGTGTACCAGGTACAGTCGCAGGATTGCTCAAAGCATTAGAAGATCATGGCACAATGAGCCGTGAACAGGTCATGGCTCCTGCCATTGCACTGGCAGAGAATGGTATCGAAGTCACAGCTGGACTGTCCGAGTCACTAGAAGCCTTAAGCGATCGCTTACAAAAATGGCCGAGTACCAAAAAAATATTTTTTAAACCTGACGGCAGCGCTTATCAACCTGGTGAGCGCTTAAAACAACCCGAGCTTGCCCGCTCACTAAAACTGATTGCGGCTCAAGGGGCAGATGGGTTTTATAAAGGCGAAACCGCTAGTAAATTGGTCAAAGCTGTCACTGATGCAGGTGGTCGGATGAGCTTACAGGATTTGGCCAACTATGAAGCCATCGCTCGCGTACCCGTCAAAGGCGACTACCGTGGCTATGAAATTGTTTCTATGCCGCCGCCCTCTTCAGGCGGTATTCACATCATTCAAATCTTGAATATTTTAGAAGGCTATCCGCTAAAAGACTACGGACAAAACAGTGCCCAAACTATTCACTTAATGGCTGAGGCTATGCAGTTAGCATATGCAGACCGCGCTGAGTACTTAGGAGATTCTGACTTTATTGATGTGCCTGACAGCGGTTTGACCTCACAAGCTTATGCCGATAAGTTACGCGGTTTGATTGATCCAAACAAAGCCACCCCAGCGTCCACGATCAAAGCCAACAATCCACTTCCATACGAGAGTGATCAAACCACGCATTTCTCTATCGTGGATAAAGACGGTAATGCGATCGCCAATACTTATACACTAAACTTTTCTTACGGCACTGGTCTGGTCGCTGAAGGTACAGGTATTTTACTCAACAACGAAATGGATGATTTTTCTGCTAAGCCAGGTGTGCCGAATGGTTATGGATTATTGGGCGGTGAAGCAAATGCCGTTGAAGCCAATAAGCGCCCCCTGTCCTCGATGAGTCCGACACTGGTATTCAAAGACAGCAAGCCTTATATCGTCACAGGCAGTCCAGGTGGTAGCCGTATCATTACAACCGTTACTCAAGTTATCTCAAATGTACTCGATCATGATATGAATATCGCTGAGGCCACTCAGGCGCCGCGTATCCATGACCAATGGTTACCAGATGAGATTCGTATCGAAAAAGCCCTCAACGTAGACACCATCAACAAATTGGAATCTATGGGACATACTGTTAGTCCACAAGCCACGATGGGTTCAACACAGTCAATCATGATTACGCCAGATGGCGTATATGGATCTTCTGATCCGCGTATTGTCGATGCAGCCGTGGTTGGTTATTGATTTGGTTTCTTGGAGTAAAAGCCTTCTGTATCAAATTGATATAGAAGGTTTTTTATTGTTCAGAAAATTTGCTTATCTTTTGCATTCGAAAATAGCAATCAATAGAGTTTTATTTTTTCGAAAAATTCATTGTCTAGTAATAATTTCGGTCGGGCATTTACTTCTTTTAAACCTACTTTATGTTGCATCATTAACTCAATCAAATTCATTTGATCAATAAGTATAAGGCTGTGCGAATCAGTTGAATTTGCATAATCTTGTGCAGGCTTGGTAAAACTTGTCGTGGTAATAAATAAACCGTGATGATTGGTTTTTTGCGGTGGATAAGCACCTATGAAATTTCTCAAATCGCCATTAGATATGTTATTACCTGCACTATACTGTTTGGCTTGAATGTAATAGTTATGCACTTCTCCATCTGGGAAATCTTGAATGATGAGACCGTCAATACCATTGTCGTTTGAGCGACCAGTATGACGGGACGTTAAATTACTCTCAGGACTTTCAATTTCTAGAGAACGTTCAATCAGTTTTAGACAAAACCATTCAAACTGTAAGGGAGACAAACTTTCAATTTGAGTCATAATCATACTGGGTGTGACTTTGACGAAGTCATTACCAACAGCCGCGTCTGCATAATTATTCATAAATATAGACGTTCGGCGCTGTGTTTCTTCGATTAAATGATTGATAAGCGTATCACCATTTTTTCCGTAAGCCGCAATATTGACTTTTTGCAAATCAGCAAACGCTTTATTATCAAAACGGTTTAAATTGGCAATATAATCACTATTTGGAATACCGTCACTAATATATTGATTGAAATTGTTTCCAGCTAGCCAAAAGTAGACTTTGCCAAAAGGATCTAAACGTATAATATTTTTGGGTGTCACCTTTTCATCAAAAGTAATGAAATTAGCAAAATTCTGATTTAAATTCGGTACTAAGCTGAACTTACCTTCTTGGACCAAACCCATTGCGGATAGACATAATAGGATTAAATCGACAATTTCATCATAACAAGGTGAACCATTGTGACATTCATGCCGTATATCATAGTTACTCATGTAATTAATTTCTTTGTGATCATTTACAATCTGCGCTAACTTTTCAAACTCTCTATAAAATACAGTGCGACCAATCGTATTGCGTGTACTTAGGTTTTTTACAGTTTGTATTCCAGCATTTAACATATCACCAAATGCTGGCAGCTTTGTAATATTACTCATAGTGTTATCGTCGTTTTGGGTTGCATGAACAATAGTACATGGAAAATGGAGTTAACTTTATTTATATCATAATAACTTGAAGATAAATGCTTGTGCTACCAACTATTTATGATAAAACGTCAGTACTTACTTTATTAATGAGAGCAAACAACCGATCTGGCTGTCATTAGTAAATTCAATCGGTGGCTGTCTACGGCAAATAATGATATTATTAACGACCTGATTTAAAATGAATAAATACAATTCCCCCTGTATTTTTTTGTCTCATATACCAGATTAAAGCATTGATAATATTAAATTTATTTTGTTATCAACGTTTTTAATCGTATCCGTAAGAGTCCTCTATGGCATTTGTACACCTTGGCATTCACAGCGAATATTCCATCACTGATTCTATCGTGCGTATCAAGCCGCTTGTCAAAGCTGCGGCAGCGGACAATCAACGCGCACTTGCACTGACCGACTTATCAAACCTATATGCGACAGTGAAGTTCTATCGTGCTTGTTTGGGCGCTGGTATCAAGCCTATTATTGGCAGCGAAGTCATTATGGATAATGAAGACACGCGCCTTACATTGCTGGCAATGAACAACGAAGGTTATCAAAACATCACTCGTATTGTATCGCTTGGCTTTACCGAAGGCCGTGCTGACCCTGTCAATCATGGTACGCCTGTAATTAAACGTCGTCATATCTTAGAGCATGCAGCAGGCGTGATTGTACTGCTCGCTGAAAAATCAGATGTGGGTCAGGCATTGGTCGGTTCTATGCCAGAAAAAGCCGACGAGCTACTTGCTGAATGGCAAGCACAATTTCATGATCGTTTGTATTTTGCCATCAAGCGCACCAATCGCGCGGGAGAAGACACTTTTATTAAGGCGGCTATACAATCAGGCGCCAAGCATAACATTCCTATTGTTGCGCACAATGACGTGCGTTTTTTACAGCAAGACGATTTTGATGCACACGAAGCGCGTGTTTGTATTGCAGGTTCCTACGTATTGGCTGATCCAAGTCGTCCACAAACCTACTCCGATGAGCAATATCTAAAGACACAAGAGCAAATGGCACAGCGGTTTGCTGACATTCCGCAGGTGATTGATAATACTCTGCGTTTGGCAACGCGCTGTAATGTGTCTTTGACCCTTGGTATTAATGTACTACCTGATTTTCCAGTGCCTGAAGGCGAAACGATTGAAACGTTTTTTCGTTCAGAGTCGCAGCGCGGTCTTGATCATCGATTAGACAAACTGTTTCCTGTTGAGACACGCAGCGATAATTGGAGCGACATTCGTCAAAAATACGATGAGCGTCTAGAGTACGAGTTAGAAGTTATTTTATCTATGGGGTTTCCCGGTTACTTCTTAATCGTCATGGACTTTATTCGCTGGGCAAAAGCCAATGGCGTACCTGTGGGGCCAGGTCGTGGCTCTGGTGCTGGCTCGCTTGTCGCCTATGCGCTTAACATCACAGACCTTGACCCAATTCATTATGAGCTATTGTTTGAGCGCTTCTTAAACCCTGAGCGCGTATCAATGCCCGATTTTGATATCGACTTTTGTATCGAAGGGCGCGACCGTGTTATTGATTATGTAGCGCAAACTTATGGACGCGAGGCGGTCTCGCAGATTATCACTTTTGGTACGATGGCGGCAAAAGCGGTGGTGCGTGATGTGGCGCGCGTACAAAGCAAATCATACTTTTTGGCAAACAAAATATCTAAACTTATTCCTAAAACACCAGGCATCACGCTTAGCCAAGCGCTAGAGCAAGAGCCGCAGCTCAAAGACTTAATCTCCAATCCTGATAATATGGATTATGAAGATGCCATTGAGATTTGGGAGATGGCCATTAAGCTTGAAGGTGTGTGCCGAAACGTGGGCAAACATGCCGGTGGCGTTCTCATTGCTCCGCATAAAATTACCGATTTTAGTGCCATTTATTGTGATGATGAGGGGCACCGTGTCAGCCAATTCGATAAAGATGATGTTGAAGCCGTGGGACTGGTTAAATTTGACTTTTTGGGTTTGCGTAACTTAACCGTTATCAATGCCGCGGTTGAAAATATCAATCTACGCCGTGCCAAAGAAGGCGTGGATGCCTTGGTATTAGAAGACTTGCCTTTAGATGACGCCAAAGCTTATAAACTACTGCAAGATGCCAAGACCACGGCTGTCTTTCAGCTTGAAAGTATGGGCATGAAGAAATATCTGGCCAAATTACAGCCGACCAATATCGAAGACGTGATCGCCATGTGTGCGTTGTATCGTCCAGGTCCTCTTGACGCTGGCATGGTAGAGATGTATATCGACCGTAAGCACGGCCGTGAAGAAGTTATCTACGATCATCCCAATCTTGAGCCCATATTAGAGAACACCAACGGCGTTATTGTCTATCAAGAACAAGTTATGCAAATCTCGCAGGTCATGGCAGGCTATAGCTTGGGCGGCGCGGATATGCTGCGCCGTGCCATGGGTAAGAAAAAACCGGAAGAAATGGCCAAACAGCGCGATATTTTTGTGACAGGCGCGACGTCTCAGGGTATCGATGAAGTCACCTCAGGCGGTGTTTTTGACTTGATGGAGAAGTTCGCTGGTTATGGTTTTAACCGCTCTCATTCCGCCGCTTACGGTGTATTGGCATATCAAACGGCGTATTTGAAACAGTACTACCCTGCTGAATTTATGGCAGCGGTATTGACCTCTGATATGAACAACACCGACAACGTGGTGTTTTTTATCAATGACTGCCGCGAAAACTTCGGTTTGACCGTAGTCAATCCATCCGTTAACCGCAGTGAATGGCATTTTGTTGCTGACACACCGACCAATATCATTTATGGGCTGGGTGCGATTAAAGGGGTTGGTGAAGGCGCGGTTGAATCCATTGTTGAAGCACGCCGCACGGACGGGCCGTTTAAAGACTTATACGATTTTTGTCGCCGCGTAGACATCAAAAAAGTCAATAAACGCACGCTTGAAGCTTTGGTGAGTGCAGGCTGTTTTGATGATTTTGCCGCCACTTTACGACCTGATTTGCCAGCAGATACCGCTTATGAGATCCGCGGTGCATTGATGAGTCAATTGCCAAATGCTGTACAAGCAGCTGAGCAAGATCGTCAGAACAATGAGCTTGGCATGATGGATCTGTTCGGTGAAATGGATGGCGTGGTTGCTGCACCGCCACTTGTGATGACGCCAGAGCTGATTTGGGGAGATAAACATCGCCTTAAAGCTGAAAAAAACACCTTAGGTCTGTACTTAACAGGTCATCCGATTAATGAATACTTAGATGAGCTAAAACGCTATACCTCAGGTGCTCGTCTTAACAAGCTGACAGACACTGGCTACAATGGCAGCTGTTACTTCTCAGGATTGATTATAGATATTGCCAACTTTGGTAATCGCAATGTCATTACTTTAGATGACGGTACGTCTCGTCTTGAAGTCAGCTGCTATGCAGAGCGTTTCAACCGTGTTAAAGAGCAACTAAAAGTTGATGAAGTGGTGATTATTAAAGGCAGTATCCGTGAGCGTGATGGACGTTTATTTGCCCGTCTTGATAATGCCATGAGTATCGTTGATGCGCGCTTGCGTTGGCTCAAAAAAATCAGTATCAAGGTTCATGCTAGTGACATTAATCTGCTGATGCGTCTGCAACCTTTGCTTAAATCAGCACAAGCAGACATCATCCCTGCGCCGCGCTTAGGATACAGTGACGAGCAGAACGAACCTGACAATTATGGCAGCGATAGCGCTTATGATCCTGCTATGGGTGGAAGTTTATACGATGAAGATGGTAATGATTTGTTGGCTGTAGAGAATGAGGTGAGTCAATATGCCAATAATGCATTGAGCAATACAGACACCTCTATTAATGATAACTGTCTGCCGCTTGGGTTAAGCATTTACGAAGAGTTTGGTATTGCCAATGTCAGTTTATCAGAGCACTGGCGTATCTACCCTAACGATGACAATTTACAGCAATTAAAAACCATGGTTAATGAAGACAGCTTACACTTTCATTACAGCTAAAACGTACTTTACGGTCGAAAAATTCATTATAGTAATTTTATTGTATTAATTTAAAAAAACTGGATACCAAACTATGAATAATATGCCCAATAGCAATACGACTGTGCAGACTGATGAAGAAATCATCAATCATGAGCAATTTGAAGACATGCGTGATTTATTGGAAGAGGATTTTGCCGATTTGATACAAGTCTATCTCGCTGATAGTCGGCAGCGTATATCAACGCTTCGAGTAGCACAGCAAGAACAAGACAATACTAACGGCTTTGAGATTGCTCATGCTCTAAAAGGTGCTAGTGCTAACTTGGGTGCAACGCAAGTAATGACTCTGAGTAGCCAGTTACAAGAGCGCTGCCGTGAGCAATTGATCAGTGAGCAAGCTGACCTCATTGAAAATATCGCTATCGCTCTACAACGTGCTGAACAAGAAATCAATCAAAGACTGGGGCAATAATGAGTCATACTTCTCTGTCATCAACCTCAGCACCTGTTCATACCGTGAGTGATTATCTTGATTGCATGCAAGTGGTTATGGTAAATACAACTTTGCCTGCCAATATTGGTTCGGCGGCACGAGCAATGCATACGATGGGTTTGTCGCGCTTGACTGTCGTCGACCCTAAGCTTCCAATTGATGAGTCTAGTGTTTCCCATGCAGCGGGTGGTAGTGACTTGCTATCATCTGCCATTATTGCCCCAACGCTGGAGTCGGCGATCGCCAACTGTCAGCTCGTGTTTGCTGCCAGTAGTCGTAGCCGTCATTTGCCACGGCCTGTCGTCACGCCAACACAGGCAGCTCAGATCATGCTGGCTTTCATTGATAGTCAATCTACATTAAGTACTAAAGAGAATCTCGATGTAAATCAGGCAATCGATAGCAAACAAAAACCAAACATTGCGATTTTGTTTGGCCGTGAAGACCGAGGACTGACCAATGAAGAGTTGGCCTACGCAGATTATCACATCCAAATAGACGCCAATCCTGACTACCCTGTATTAAATGTAGCGTCAGCAGTACAAGTCATCGCCAGCTTCATTTTTGCCTATACACAAAGCCACTTTCAGGCCAATGCTAAGACCGGTGATATCAGCTTAGACGATAATACAATTTTGACAGCTCAGCCAACTGTCGATGTCCATCTTCGTCAACAATGGGATGAGCCAGCTATCACTCAGCAGCAGCTACAACAGCTTACCCAGCGTACGACTGATTTGATGGTTCAGCGTGGCCTAGCAGATAGCGAACATTTAAAGTCCTTACCGTCAAGACTATCGAGACTTGGTTCTCGTCTGCAACTTGACCAAAAAGAATACCAGTTGCTAAGCGCGCTCATTGCCAAACTCTCGAAGGTTTAGATAGTAGATTTATTTTCGATAAATGAATAGAATCTGACGCCAGTGCATCAGTGTCAATGTATCGATAAGCGTTTATATGATATTCATCACTATATTTTATGATGCAAAGCTGATATAACTTGAAAGAATGGGTACAGATAGATCTCAATGCTCATGAAAGTATAATAACTACAAATTAGGAAATGACTGTTTTAATAATAGTATTCTTAATAAAGACATTTTACCGACAAATAGATAGGACGCGTTATGTCATTCCCATCCAAATGGTTCAAGTCGCTTGCCACCATCAAAAAAGACTTAAAAGAAGATATCGATGCCGTGTTCACCCGCGATCCTGCAGCACGTAATAGTCTGGAAATCATACTGACTTACCCTGGCTTTCACGCACTTATCTTACACCGCGGCGCGCATTGCCTTTGGAATAAAGAACAGAAACTGGCAGCACGTGTAATTTCTTATGGCTCACGAATTATTACTGGTATCGAAATTCACCCTGCTGCCAAAATCGGTAAGCGTTTCTTCATAGACCACGGGGTCGGCGTTGTTATTGGTGAAACTGCGGAGATTGGTAACGACGTTACCCTCTATCACGGTGTAACGCTTGGAGGCGTGTCTTGGAATAACGGCAAGCGTCATCCAACATTAGAGGATGGTGTCACTGTTGGCGCAGGTGCAAAAGTTTTGGGGCCATTCACAGTGGGTAAAAATGCCAAAATTGGTTCAAATGCAGTGGTAGTAAAGCCTGTACCAGCTGGTGCGACGATGGTTGGCAGTGCGGCCCGTATGATTTCAGATCATCATGATGAAAAAGGCAATCCCATTACGACCAAAGTCCAAGATGCCAAACAGCAAGAAAAAGTGGCTCAAGCGGCAGGCAGTCCTGAAAAATACCATAGTAAGCAAACCGCCTCCAATACCAAGCGTACCACAACCTTTCAAGCGTACGGTGTCGACCCCTCTTCACAAGATCCGGTCACAGAAGCGTTTGCTAAAATGCTCGAACACATTCAGCAATCAGAAAACCGTCTGGACCAATTACAGGCCGCAATGTGCCAAATCGATCCTGATTTTTGTAAAAAAGAATACGATAAACTGTGTTTAGAAGATTTTGATGTGATTGGTAGTGACGATTTGGATAAGACTGACGCTGAATCAAAGTAAAGATTGCTTTGATTCAGATAGGTTACAATCTACTATATTGATTTATCAAGATTAAACTGCGGGATATCATAGCGATATAGATGGCCATTATGACGCTTTCTATATCGCTATTTTTTTATATAAATTTTCGATAATACTTTTTTGGCATTCATTGCTTTGTCATTTTTCAAATGAATCTTTTGCTATCAATTCGTTAATTCCTGCCACTTCATGTGCTTTAAAAGGATAACGATCTGCCATGATTGTCCATTCAGATTCATTTTCTCTGCTTAGGCTATTTTTTTCTATAAGCAAGCGTACAAGTAATATATCAATATCCATTGTGACTTGTTTGATAGACATCTGCTGCTCTATCAATCGTTGTCGATGACACTCCCATTCAAACTGTTTGCAGGTTTGCTGGAGCTGCTGCACTGTCATGGGCGTCTTTAGCGACAGATAAACACACTGATTGGTGTAATCAGGCTTTGGATGCTCAACCGTGGCGGTAAAATCAGGATTTTGGAAGGCGGTTGATAACTGTATCTGACCTAACGCTCCCAATTGCTCTCGAGCAACTGGCAAATACGTTTCTGCTTGATAATTACTGCCCAATGCCAACAGTACCGCTGTCACTGATTGCGTTTGCAACGCTTCAGGCTCACGCCTCTCCAAACTCGCAAAATTCTTCAAACCTGTCAGCGCTTTATGCATCATTGGATGAAGCTTTGGCATAACGCGTGATTTGCACTCCAACCGCATCTGCTGGTTTGATGGCAGTCGGCTTGGCAATACTGAGCGTGACTTTGTGAGTGGCGTACTTTGCGAGTAAATTGTCAGCAATCTGCCCTGCCAAATGTTCAAGAAGCTGCGCTTGAATGGTTTGGCACCATGCGCTCACATCATCGCACACGGCTTTATAGTTTAGCGCATCGCTGACATCATCTGACACAGCCGCACGGCTAATATCAGTTTCAAGTGCGATATCAATCAGTAGCGGCTGCGTAATCACGCGCTCCCATTCATAGACACCAATAACGGCCTCTACTTTTAAGCCTTTTACAAATACGACATCAGACTGGGTATGAAACATGCTTGCATCCTTGTTGGCTCAATTTTTAACTCAGATTTTGTTTATAATAAATTTTACTTAAATACTCACAATGCAGCTTCACGTAAACGCTTGGCTTTTAGCGCTTTGCTGGGACGATGGCGCCACAAATCGATGCTGAATAATAACAGACCTAACCAAATTAACCCAAATACCGCTAAGCGATGTAAGTCAAAATGCTCTTTATAATAAAATACTGCCAAGAAGAAAATGAAAGTCGGTGTCAGATAATTCATAAAGCTTAAGATACTAAACGCGACCATCTTAGTCGATTTATTAAACAGCAGTAATGGTATCAGTGTAATGGGACCTGCCAGCATCAATAGCCAAATATTCGGACTAAACCAAAAACTCAGTTGACTACTGACCACGTCTGCTTGCCAAAACCACCACAAGCAAATCGGTACTAATAGGGTTGTCTCAACAAACATAGCATCGACCGCAGTTAGAGGCGTTTGGCGCTGAATCGTCCCATAAGTACTGAAACTAAATGCCAGTATCAGTGATATCCAAGGCAAGCTACCAAGCATGACCACTTGAATCACCACGGACAAGAGTGCAAAGCCAATAGCAATCCATTGCAGAGGTCGCAACCGCTCTTTGAACAAGATCATTGATAACGCCACACCCACCAAGGGGCCAATAAAATATCCCAAACTGGCTTCAAGTATACGGTCATGATTGACCGCCCATACATACGTGAGCCAATTGGTGGCGATAATCAAGCCAGATATAAAAGAAAACGCGATCCATCTAGGATTTTGCTTAAGTGTATCAATCCACTGCCAACGTTTGGTCGCTACCAATACAACAAGCAAGCATGCAAATGTCCAAATGATACGATGACCGATAATCTCAGTCGCATCATAGGCTGCCAACTGCTTAAAATATAATGGAAAAATACCCCAGATAAAAAAAGCACTGAGGGCAGTCAAAATGCCACTTCTGGTTGTTTTGATGGGCGTAACAGGTTTTTTGATAACGTCTTGGGTAGCCATAGTACAGTACAACGTTTTAGAGCAAAGCGCGCCCTCGCCCCATGATAATTTCTTATATTTATATAAAGGCAAGCGCGCAGGGTTACTACAGATAAAATACAAGTTAAAAAGCAATGTGTTGACGCCTGCATAGACATCAACACATTGCTAAAAATAACCGCTCGTTTGAAATAAATTTACTTAAAAATTAGAACGTCTTCTCATCTCAAAAATGATATCAGCTTAAATGCTGGTATCTTCAATTTGAATGGACATACCAACTTGATTAGCAAGTTCGGCGAATCCTGGGAAGCTGGTATTGACCGTCTCAACCCCTTCGATGATGATTTGCTCTGATGCCCGTAAGCTTGCAACCGTAAAGCTCATCGCAATACGATGATCATGATGCGAGGTAATCCGACCGCCACCAAAAACAGGCGGGCTATTATTGATCTGATCGTCTTGGCCACCAGTTCCTTTACCTTCGATGATTAGACCATCTTCAGTAACCGTGCACTCAATACCAAGCGTTTGTAACCCTTCTGCCATTACTGCGATACGGTCAGATTCCTTGACACGCAACTCTTTTGCACCTGTCAATACCGTACGGCCTTGCGCGCAACTGGCAGCAATAAACAATACTGGGAATTCATCAATCGCCAGTGGCACTAAATGCTCTGGTATCTCAATACCAACCAAGTTTGACGCACGAATGGTAATGTCTGCAACTGGCTCACCGCCGACATGCGTATTATTACTTAGGCTAATGTCTGCGTTCATCAGCTTTAAAATATCAATAACGCCAGTACGCGTAGGGTTAATTCCCACTTGTGTCAAGGTCAACTCACTACCTTGGCTGATCGCTGCCGCAACCATAAAGAAAGCTGCTGACGAGATATCAGCAGGCACAGCGATATCACCGCCTACTAGAGTACCGCCTCCTTCCACACTGATGCGATTGCCATCGACTGTGACTGGATAACCAAAAGCTGACAGCATGCGCTCAGTGTGATCTCGACTGACTTCTGGTTGAGTAATAGTCGTTGTGCCCTCACTCCACAGACCTGCCAGCAATAAGCAAGACTTAATCTGTGCAGAAGCCACTGGTAGCTCATAATCTATACCCTGTAATGGCTTACCAACAGTGTCTCGGCCAGTAATGCTGAGTGGCGCGGTGCCGCTATGACCGGTACTTTGGATAACAGCGCCCATCATACGTAACGGCGCTGCCACACGCTCCATTGGGCGTTTATTAAGACTGGTGTCACCCAGCATCACGCTGTCGAACGGTTGCGCCGCCAAAATACCTGCTAGCAAGCGCATACTGGTGCCTGAATTGCCCATATACAGCGGTGTTTTGCTGGGTTTTAAGCCATTCATGCCAACGCCATGAATGGTCAAATTACCATTATCAGGTCCCTCGATGGTCACGCCCATATCACGAAACGCTTGCAACGTCGCAAGAGCGTCTTCTCCTTCCAAAAATCCAGTGACATGGGTAACGCCTGTCGCTAAGCTACCAAGCATAATACTGCGATGAGAGATAGACTTGTCACCAGGAATGGTAATGGTGCCAGAAACGGTAGTGCTTGGTGTAATAATATAAGAAGCTGACATGGCAGAAGTATCCGTATAAGGGGTGCTGGCTAACATATGGCCAAAATGTCGCCGCGCGGCTTGCGCACGGCCCAAAAGTCCCATCAGGGCGGTTGAATCTTTATCGATGATCAGCTGACGCATGGTTTGTAAATAGATACCATACTCATCAAGCGCACTGACAATCGCATTTTGATTGGCAAAAAAGATGTCGTGCCACATTTTAGGGTCGCTTGCGGCAATGCGAGTAAAATCACGAAACCCACCAGCAGCATAGCGAAACATATCCAAATTATCATCATGACTGGCCAACTGCTCTACCAGATTAAATGCCAATAAGTGCGGTAAATGACTGGTATGCGCCAGTATGGCATCATGGTGATTGGCCTCCATCGGCATCACCTTTGCTCCCACCGTCTCCCACAATAATCGCAGCTTAGCAATAGCCACATAACTGGTCGTAGGTAGCTCACAAATAATGACACTATGATTGGCAAATAGAGTGGCGCGGCGAGCATGATACCCTGAATTTTCAGCCCCAGCAATCGGATGCGCAGGCACCAGACCTATTGGCAGCGAGGTAAATACCGCTTTGGCGGCATCAATGATGTTCGCTTTTGTGCTACAGACATCAGTAATCATACAGTCAGAAGCGAGCTGTCCGCTATCCATTGCCTGTTTAATATCCATGAACACAGCTTGTACCGCCTGTACAGGCACGGCGATGATGATCAGATCACTACCAGCCACTACTTCGCTCAGAGTTGAGCTGCCGGCTTCCAGCAGACCTTGTTTGATTGCCTCTTCTATACTGGGCGCATGCCTATCGACTGCCACCAAACGCTCACTCAAGCCATTGTCTTTGATGGCTTGCGCAAGGCTGGCACCAATGAGTCCAAGTCCAATCACACAAACTTGTTTAAACAACGACGGCTGAGCATTTAAGAAGGTTTGATTATTATTTTTTTGATTTTTTTGCTGACGACTCACGACTTTTCTCATTGTACAAACAAACGCCAATACGGATAAAGCAATACAGCGTTTGTGTTATAAAATTTAATGGCTGTTTTTTAAAATGGTGGCGATCTTATCAGTCTTCGGTCAAGATAGATTGTAAGGTATCAATCAAGCGTAGATTGTCCTCTGCTACGCCGACAGTGATTCGTAGCCAATTAGGCAGACCATACGCTGTCAATGGACGAACGATCACGCCTTGCTCTAATAATGCTTGATAAATCACAGTAGCCGTGGTGTCCTCCATCTCAACTTCTACCTCGACCATAATAAAATTGGCATGCGACTTGATAAATCCCAAGCCTAACGCATCAAACTGCTTTTCAAGCCAACGCATTTGCTCATCATTCATCTGACGGGTTTTTTCAATAAAATCTTGATCAGCAAGGGCAGCAGCAGCAGCAGCTAAACCAATACGGCTGACGTTAAATGGCTGACGGATACGATTTAACAATTCCGCCACTGCCACTGAGCTCAATGCATAGCCAATACGCAAGCCCGCTAGCCCATAAGCTTTAGAAAAAGTGCGTACGATGACCACGTTATCAAACTCGTCTAGCAGCGCGCGATTGTTGCTCTCGGGACTGTATTCAATATAGGCTTCGTCTAATACCACCAATACGGAACTTGGCACACTAGCCACAAACTCATGTAGCGCTTTATGCTCGAGCTGCGTACCCGTTGGATTATTGGGATTGGCGATAAACACCATCTTAGTATTGGGGTTGTCTTGAACTGCCTGACTCATGGCTATTAGGTCATGCCCAAAACGGTGGGCAGGTACTTCTATACCCGTTGCGCCTTGCATTTTTGCCAGCATCGGATAAATAATGAACGCATATTGGCTATACACAATCGCATCATCAGTGCCAGCAAAACTGCGCGCCAAAATATCAAGTAGATCATTTGAGCCATTACCTAACGTAATCTGCTTAACGTCGACCTCATTAAAATCCGCCAATGCCTGCTTGAGATAATAACCATTACCATCAGGATAGCGTGCCAGTTGCCCCAATTGCTCAGTCACGGCCAGCGTCACATGCGGTGAGCAGCCCATTGGATTTTCATTACTGGCAAGCTTTACCACATCTGCGATGCCATACTCACGCGTCAACTCTTCAACTGGCTTGCCTGTTTGATAAGGCGCCAACTCTAAAATACTGTCATAGGCAGGCACTAGTGGTGATAAATTTGACTCTGGCGCTTGAGTAGACTTCATGATTTATCCTTAGATGTGGTCAGACATCTATTATGGGTTGAGCCTGTTGTGTTAGGTAATGACTACCATATACGTTAACGATAGTCACATACGCTAAAGGTGCGATACATCTTAGGCTATAAGACGGCTTTTGGATAAGAACCCAGTATACGTACATCTTTTACCAATGGACGAATGTCATTAATGGCGGCACTCACATTTGCGTCATCGACATGACCATTCATATCAATAAAGAAAACGTACGCCCATTTATTAGGACGTTCAGGACGTGTCTCAATACTGGTCATCGAGACGCCATGATAAGACAACGGTTTTAATATTTCGATCAGTGCGCCCGCTTTATCATGCGCTGACACCACGATAGAGGTTTTATCTTGACCTGACGGTGCGATAGACTCATGTCCTATGATAAGGAAGCGTGTGGTGTTACTTGGGTTGTCTTCAATATTTGAATACAGCTTATGTAAGCCATATTCTGCAACCGCTACATCCCCTGCAATCGCAGCTGAATGCCACTCGTTTTTCAAGCGACGTGCCGCTTCCCCATTGCTCGATACCGCCACGCGCTCAACATTGGGAAAATTCACATCAAGCCAATGACGGCATTGAGCCAATGACTGTTGGTGCGAATAAATACGGCTCAAACCATCAATTTTGGTATGCTCTGCCACTAAGAAGTTTTGATGGATCGGTAATTCAACTTCACCAATGATTTTGAGACTCGAAGACAAGAAGCCATCCAAAGTATGATTGACCACGCCTTCTGATGAGTTTTCAACAGGCACCACACCATACATGGCGGTTCCTGCTTCTACTTCACGGAATACATCCGTGATAGTCGTCATCGGTACCGTATCAGCCGCTTTACCAAAATGTTTGAGTGCGGCTGCATGGGTAAAGGTGCCAACTGGTCCTAGGAAAGCAATGCGCTGCGGCGCTTCTAAATCCAAGCACACCGACATGATTTCACGGAACAAACGGGCCATTTTTTCATCAGCGATTGGCCCAGTATTACGTTCCATGACTGCTTTTAATACTTGAGCCTCTCGCTCTGGACGATAAAAAATAGGGTTACTATTGTCATTAGATGAACTATTGGCTGTATGGCTTTTTTTCACGGCCGCCACTTGTTGAGCCAATTTCGCGCGGTTGTTGATTAACGTTTGGATTTCGCAGTCTACTGCATCAATATTTTGACGAATATTATCCAAAAACTCTTTCTCAGTTGCAGTGTCGTTAGTGCCTGCAATGGCTTGATTCAGATTATCCATGTTTTGCTCTGTTGACTGCTCACTCATTACCGCCCATCCTTCTTAGATTTTATAATCTGTTAAGTATTACTGTGTTGATTTCAATATGCAATAGACCAGTCTATCAAAAATATTGTGCCCTACCAGTCTTATCTTTTATGGTTACCATAAGCGAACCATACTCTAAATGGCAAATACGGCAGACAGAAATCTGCTCAGGTCTACTATAACAAAAACTGTGCTCAGTGCCCATTCGTAAATGGGCGTAAACGGGTATAAATAATAGGTAAGCGAATTAATATCAGCAAAATTATGACATATGTCAGCAGTGCTTAGTGAAACTATGAAGTAACATAGGCTCAAAACTATGGTACAGTTTAATGCCGATAGCAAACCACTTTATGAATAAGACTATAAATCTATAACTGAAAAAGGATACTTGATGAGCGCTTTACAACAACTTCGCACTATGACTACTATTGTTGCTGATACTGGTGATCTAAATGCGATTGCCCGCCTAAAGCCTATCGATGCGACCACCAACCCCAGCCTTATCACCAAAGCACTTATCCATCCTGATAACCAAGGTATGCTGTCTGAAGCCATGAGCCGCCATAATGGCAATGTAGATGCGGTAATTGATGCGCTTACCATACAAATTGGCTGTGATATTTTAGCGCTTATTGAAGGTCGGGTTTCTACAGAAGTTGATGCCCGCTTGTCTTATGATACTGGAGCTACCATCGATAAAGCCTTAGAGTTTATGGAAGCTTACCAAAAAGCAGGGATTGATTCAGAGCGTGTCTTGATTAAAATGGCCGCCACTTGGCAAGGTATCGAAGCCGCTCGCTATCTTGAGACCCAAGGCATTCACTGCAATCTGACCTTGCTATTCGGACAGCACCAAGCAATCGCTTGTGCCGATGCTGGCGTAACACTGATATCACCTTTCGTTGGTCGCATTTTAGATTGGCAAAAACGTCAACAAAACCGTCAAAACGTCCCTGCTTCAGACGATATGGGCGTACAGTCCGTAAAACGTATTTACCAATACTACAAACAGCATGATTACCGTACACAGGTAATGGGAGCAAGTTTCCGCTCAACTGAGCAAATACTAGCATTGGCAGGATGCGATCTATTGACCATCGCGCCCGACCTTATCGATGAGCTAGCAGCAATGAATACCGACGTTATTCAGCAGCTATCACCAAGTATGTCACTAGAAATGGCTGATATGGCCCGAGTAAGCTTAACGCATGAAGAGTTTAGTACCGCATATCAACAAGATACTGTCACACAAGATTTACTGCCAAAAGGTATTGATGGCTTCATTGGCGCTCGTGATGAGCTTGCTCAAATGCTGGCAGCGATGCGCAATTAATACAAGCACATACGGTTATTGACGATATACTAAGAGTAGGCAGTCTTCTTAAAAGATATTTGCCTGCTCACAGTAAGTTGGCTATTATGGCCTACTTTTCACAACCCTATTCAAGGCTTTATTATGAAACGGCTATCAGTATTATTGGCAGGGAGTGCTCTAGCAGTCAGCGCAAATGCAGTGAACTGGTCAAAAGTGTCAGAAAGTCCTAATGGAACTATTTTTAGTGTCGATTTGAACTCTATCGAAAGCTCTGACATCAGTGTCATAGATGAAAAGCCGATAGACAATATCACGGTTTCGATTCGTAGAACCTACCCGACTCAGAAAAACTCTGTACAAAAAAATGATGACAAAGACGGTAAAACACCGAAAGAAACCAAAGTAAATAAAGATAAAGCCAGTAAAGACACCATTCTTCATCATAGTGATCAGCAGTTATTAATCTCCTGCAAAGATGCAAGCTACTATAAAAGAGCTTATGTGGACTATGGCGCTGATAATAAAGTCATCAAATCTTGGCAATCAGAAAAACCCATATTGACGACCAAGGATTTTATCATTACTACTCCCAAAACGATTGCTCGTCTTATCGTCGAACAAGCCTGTAAAAACTATGAAAATGATCAAAAATCGGTTTAATGGCTTAAGTAAAAACTAACCAACAAAAAAGCGCGCTGAACGATATCAGCGTGCTTTTTTCATGTAACCGTCTTAATTTATAAAAACAGCGGAACAATCGGCTTAAGCTTTTAAAACCGTATATACGGGTACAGGAAATTTGCCGTGTAAATCGACCAAATCTAGCAACACCAATGCACCGACCACAGTGTGACTTGCTGATTGGCAAAGCTCATAAGCCGTGGTCAACGTGCCACCCGTGGCTAAGATATCGTCAACAAGCAAAACGCGCTCAGGTGGCAAATTGTTTTGCATCTCAAGAGTATCTTTTCCATATTCTAGTGCATAGGCTTTGTTCGCCACTGGCGGTGGTAGCTTGCCAGGCTTGCGTAGCAAAATCATACCCTTACCCAATCTGCCTGCCAGCAAGCTTGCAAACACAAAACCACGTGCTTCGACTGCACCCAAACAGTCGACTTCATCCAATAATCCTTTTGGCAAAGCAGCAAGTAATGCATCGATGACCTCATTAATATGACTGCGCAATAACGGCGTAATATCATAAAAATCAATCCCGACTTTTGGGAAGTCTGGTACGGTACGGATAATTTGCCAAAACTGATGGTCAGTATTGAGCATATCAGAAGGTTCGGCGTCGTTGTTCGCGGATATAGCGGCATTGCTGCTCATAATGACCCTTAATATATATGGCTTAGATAACAGTATAGAGATAATAATTTAACAATCTTAAGTACTGAAAATCGTTATAATTTTTCGGCGATGATTATATCACAGCTGATAGAAATGTTGGGGCATGAGCCATCACAATAGCGCCAGTGATTTTGATAATTCGCAATCAAGGACCTTGATAAAAACCAAATTATCTCAATATACAAGTGTAAACTTAACTACGAAAACCCTAGCCATATAGCAAAGGTTATATGCTAAACTACGTGCGTTTTTGCAGTCTAATATAGTGATTGTGACTCTAAATATGCGCGTTAATAACTTACTGTAATACTGGTAATGATCGATAGGACTATTTATGAAACGTTATGAATGTATTGTCTGCGGCTGGATATACGATGAAGAGCTCGGTTGTCCTGAAGAAGGCATTGCGCCTGGTACCAAATGGGAAGACATTCCTGATGACTGGACTTGTCCAGAGTGCGGTGTTGGCAAGCTAGATTTTGAGATGCTTGAGATTTAGTAGATGACCCTCTAATTAGGATACTTCATGACAAAATCAAACGATAGCAATGACACTAAACTGTCTGAAAGCTTGGCTGAACATTCAAGCAGCTACCCAACACCTGAGTGGCAGAAATTTGGTGAACATCAATGGGGTGATTCTGACCTGAGCGAGCATCTCTACCAGGCAATGATTGATATTGGCGATGGTATTGAGCTTTGTGTGGAGGCTGGTGGCAATCCCAACAATCCCCCTTTATTGATGGTGATGGGACTTGGCTCACAGATGGTATTTTGGCCAAACAACTTTATCAAGCGCTTCATTGATGCAGGTTTTTTTGTCATTCGCTTTGACAATCGTGATATTGGCTTGTCTTCTAAAGTCCAAATTGAGGGGCTACCGCGTATCAGTCAATTCAAAATGATGATGCGTCTACAAACAGGGCTTTCTAATAAAGGCGCGCCCGTTGCTTACAATCTGACAGATATGGCAGAAGATACCGCCCGTTTGATTAAAGCCCTTAACCTCGGTCCTACGCATCTGCTTGGCGCTTCTATGGGCGGTATGATTGTACAGATTGTGGCTGCCCGTTATCCAAGCCTTGTTAAAAGAATGGCGTTGATGTTTACCTCAACCAATCGTGCATTTTTACGTCCACCAAAACCCAAACAGCTTTACACGCTTATTAACCGTCCTGAAAGTCACTCTGAGCGTGATATTGTACGCCATAGTGTTTGGTTCATGAAGACGGTGGGTACGCCTGGTCATGTCAACGTACGTATGGTGCGTGAAATTGCTAAGTTACGTTATCAGCGCAACTTTCATCCGCTTGGTACGGTACAGCAGCTTAACGCTATTTTGGCATCAGGCTCTATCAGTCGTTTTAGTAAGCAGGTCAAAGCGCCTACTATCGTCTTACATGGTAGCGCAGATGGACTACTACCTCCTTCACAAGGACGCGTGGTTGCCAAAACCATTCCTAACGCTAAATTCCACTTAATTGAAGGAATGGCACACGATATTCCTGAGTATTATCAGCCATATATGGTCGATTTGATTAGTAATCACTTATTGGCTAAGTAATCTTAGCATTTGGTTGTCTGAGCAAATCGGCAGTAAAAAAGAGTGTAAAACCTATTGATACATTAATAGGCGTTACACTCTTTTTTATACCAATAACAGGGGGTTTCTCTCATAGTAAATCGTCTATATAGATGTGAGCTTTATTCACAGCGAACCCCTTCCCCTTTTGTGTCAACGCACATCTTATTACCGTTCTTTAAATTACCAATCCAAGCTTTGCCGTCTTTGAATATAAATGCTGATTGGCCTTTATAGCTGCCTTTGGCTGACACACCGCTATTAGAAAATCGAAAAGGTATCACCAGCTCACCGCCGAGATTGATAAATCCCCAGTCCTTACCGATACGTACGCCAGCCAATCCTTCAGAAAATGGCCGTGCGTCATCAAATGAATAAGTAATCATAGTCACGTTATTGTCATCGACGTATCCCCATTTGCCATCCTGCTGACGTGCGTCCAGCGTCGTAAAGCGATTAGATGCCGCTTGCTTGGTCTGGGCGGATGAGCTGCTGCTATTTTTATTCGCCGACGATCTAGCCGCAAATTCGTCACTATCAGCATTACTTGGTTCGTTTGTTGTTTTACCATTTTTATCAAGCCAGCTAACTGCTCGGTTTTTACGTACCCGTGCCATGCCATTTTGATAATCATCAATATCACTAATTGCTGCCGAAAATGGCACAATAATTTTGTTGGCAGTATTAATGACGCCATAATTACCATCTTTTTTTACCACAATTCGTCCATCAGATACCGGACGCGCCCAACCTTGGCTTTCTGAGAGCACATCATACATTGCAGGAACGACTTCGCGACCCTTCATATTGAGATAACCGACTCGATTATTACGCTGCACTGGCAGCAGACCACCTGACAACTTATTGGCATCGACTTTTTGATAGCGCGAGAGATCCACCACGCTTTTGCCTTTATTGTTGATCAATGCCACGGGCGCGCCAAAATCTTTTATGGCTAAAAAATAGCCACTGTTCGCTGTACAAGAGACATTTTTGTAGTAGCTTTTGGGAATTTTACAACTGGCTGCTTGGGCAGTTGGCATTGCAATTAGAGCGCCAGATAAAATACTCAGCGTTAAACAACATTGCGACCATGTTCGTGGCAAACTGAATATTAAAGAGGACTGGCGTTTTGGTAATAAACGTCGAAACATAAGTAGACCTAAACCAATGATATTGAAATTTTTAATACAAATGTAGATAAAATATAACCATTATAAACCACTAAAGCGATAAACACTGTTATCTACGCTAACATCATTCCTGCACGTAAGTGACTCGACTGTATACCTCTCTGCACTTAAAAAAACGCAATACAATGAGCTGCCATTTAAAAAATAAACATAAATGAGCATTTAGGCATTTCAATTTAGGGTCAAACCCTCGACAATATGCCCTACATTGATAGCATCGTTAAACGATTAAAAAAATAACACTGATTTGAGGACAGTCTATGACTATCGCTTCTTCACGCTCTGCACCTATTGGCTTAGTCATTGGTTGTGTCATATTTGGACTGGGTAGTTTGATTGTCGCTCATGTAGATGTCGGTGGCTGGGCGATGTCTTTTTGGCGATTGCTGGTTTCTGGTATCGTGTTTGCGGCTTTAGCCAAAATGATGGGACAACGCCTACCTCGCTCAAGGCGTGCTATTTTTTATAGCTTATTGTCTGGTGTGTTTTTAGGACTGGATTTGGCGCTTTGGCACGAGAGTATTTATGCCGTCGGCCCAGGCATCTCGACTTTACTCAATAGTCTACAGATCTTTTTCTTAGCCGCGATTGGGTTTTTATACTTCAATGAGCGTCAATCCATCCTTCAGCTAATCAGCCTATTTTTAGCCATGCTCGGGGTTGCGATGATTGGCAGTCCTGAATTTGCGCACAATACAGCGGCCACTTGGGGGTTTGTCAGTGGTATTCTGTCTGGGGCAATGCTGGCGGCATCCATGACTTTTATCCGAAAAACGCATGATACAGAACCAACACCCATATTTATGCTCATGCAATTGATTAGTATTGGCGGGGTTTTAGCGATGATTGTCCCGATGCTAGTGTTTGATATGGGCAATATTTTACCCAATACGTGGTCGGAGATTGGTTGGATACTGATCTATGGGACGGTGATGCAATGCTTAGCCTGGGGTTTAATCGCCTACTCGATCCCTAAGCTCTCATTGGCATTGACGGGGCTATTACTATTGACGGAGCCTATTGCTGCGTTGGTCATTGATTATAGCTGGCTGGATAAGCCCATCAATACCTTACAATGGAGCGGTGCGCTATTAACCATGTTTGCTATTTACTTGGGCTCTTTAAAACCTAAGCCGCGTGCCCTGCGCCGTTATCGATTTTTTTCACGGTTTTATAAGCGTGATTACAAATAAGCTTGATATTTTTTGCAAAAAAAAGCGCTTCTCTTATCTAGAGAAGCGCTTTTTCAACTATGTGAACTCAATCAATAACCGACTGCTATAGCACTGATTATTTGGCTAGTGATTTGTTGGTATCTTTTGCCTCAGATCCATAATTGAATAAAGCATTGAGTATAATAGCGGCCAAGGTAGCCGTACCGATACCGCCCAAATCAAAACCGCCTAAGTGCAGGCTAAAGTTACCTGTACCCATGATGACAGTGACAGCAGCGATAATCAGGTTGCTGTTTTTGCTAAAATCAATGTGACTGTCTATCCAGATTTTCACACCTGCCACCGCAATCAAGCCAAATACTACAATAGAGGCACCGCCCAACAATGCCGCTGGAATGGTCTGAATAATGGCACCAAACTTTGGCGACAGTCCTAGTAGAATGGCCACCAAACCCGCTACTACAAATATTGTGGTGCTATATACTTTTGTCACGGCCATTACACCGATGTTTTCAGCATACGTAGTGACACCTGTCCCACCAAACCCTGCCGAAAAAGTCGTCGCGAGTCCATCAGCAAAGAAAGCACGGCCCATATAAGGCGTTACTCGTGCCTTAGTCATACCTTCAACCGCCTTAAAGTGCCCTAAGTTTTCTGCAACCAAAATAAAGGCCACTGGGACAATTAAAATAATAGCGCTCATCTCAAAGCGCGGCGTATGAATGCTTGGCAGTCCAAACCATGAAGCTGCGGCCACACTGCTGAAGTCAATGGCTGTTCCAAAGCCCAATATGTTGGTCATCACAAAGTAGGCAATATAGGACAGTACCAATCCCACAAGCAATAGCAAACGGCGTAGCATCCCTCTGGTAAACACTGCCACCACACTGATGAGTAATACCGTCAACGTGGCCATCCATGCATCGAACTGATTGGCAGAAACCCCTTGAATAGTAACTGGTGCTAAATTTAGACCAATAATCATTACGATGGCACCTGTAACGATTGGCGGCATCAATCGCTCGATCCAGCCTGTGCCCGTTTTCATTACCAGTAGACCAATCAATGCATAAATAATACCGCAAGCCATGATGCCGCCCAACGCAACGTTCAGGTTGTCATTGAACCCTGCACCTGCATAAGCCGTCACAGCAATCACTGGACCAATAAAAGCAAAGCTTGAACCCAAATAACTTGGCATGCGTCCACCAGTGATCATAAAAAACATCACTGTACAAATACCAGACATCAAAATGGCTAAATTAGGATCAAATCCCATTAAAAGCGGCGCCAGTACGGTCGCCCCAAACATTGCAAAAGTATGTTGTATACCAAGTAATACACTTTTTGATGGTGGCAAATACTCATTAATACCCACTGGATCACGGTCTAGATTGCCTTTGTAAGGCTGCCATGTTGGAAACCAGCGCCCGTTTTCAAAATCTGGATTATGTGAGTAAGTGCTAGAGGCTGAATCTATACCTGCAGCCTCCAAGGCATTATGAGCTGACTGATTTTTAGCGCTGTTTTCTACAGGTGATGAAGGATCTATTTGAGAGGGCATGCGCGCTTGTCCTATGTTGGCTAAAGTAATAGGCTAAAATATCTGGTGAACTAGAAATTGAATAAAACTATATGGAGCAAAACTGTCTTGAGTAAACCATAGAGACAGTCGATAGGATTATTATGTGATTGGCTATTTTATCCATAGCAACTCTATATATTCCCATCTATAATATGCCATCCCCATTCATTCATTTATGTTCTAATATGACAAACCAAAAGTACGATTTGGTATGATGATCGTTATTTGATAGAGGTATAGGGCCAGATGTGTTCTACTGAAACTGGTTTTAATCGCCTATGACTCGATGTACACTATGGCGATGATCACTTACAGGATGTTACATAATCACTGGCTCCGAGCATGATAACGGAGTTTCAAAATAAATAAAAGTTATTATTCAGTCACCATACACACTCTTTGATTTACGCATTTTCATAGACAGCGCCTTATGCCTATTTTTACCCGTGCATAAAAGTGCAAGCTGTCTCTCATATTTTTAGTAAAAGTGCTTTTGGGAATGGATGTCCCATACTCAAGCGCTCCAAATTTTCGGTAATTTATTATGATTAGTGTTTTTGATTTATTCAAAATTGGTATTGGTCCATCAAGCTCTCATACCGTCGGCCCAATGGTAGCCGCAAATTTATTTTTGGCCTCATTGAACCAACAGGCAGAACTACAGACAGTTGAAAAAATAGAAATCGAGCTTTACGGTTCTTTGGCCGCCACAGGCAAAGGGCATGCCACTGATACGGCGATACTATTAGGACTACTTGGTCATACCCCTAGTACCATCGATACTCGTATGACCAGTAGTTATCTATCCCCTATTTTTTCTGATAAAACATTGAATGTCTCGGGCGTTCATACGGTTGCGTTTGATACAGAGCAAGATATCCATTGGTACGATGATACTGTTTTGCCTTATCATCCTAACGCAATGACCCTTCGAGCAATATTGCAGGATGGTACTCGTTATCAGCAGACTTATTATTCCGTCGGCGGCGGCTTCGTCATTAATGAAGAAGATGCCACCAATCCTGATGAAGATCAAGCCAGCCCAACGATTGATCGCGTTCCTTATCCATTCAACAACGCGGCAGAGCTTTTAGATCAATGCTCTCAGCATGGCTTGAGCATCAGTGATTTGGTCTTAGCAAACGAATGCTACTTCCATGAAAAAGAAGAAATATTTGCCTATTTGGACAGCATTTGGGACGTGATGCAAGACTGTGTCAAGCAAGGTTGTGAAAATGGCGGTATCTTACCTGGTGGTTTGGATGTCAAACGCCGTGCACAGGGCTTATACTTGCAGCTATGTACTGAAAAAGATCAACCCATATCGAAAACAGATAAGCTTGCTGCCATGGATTGGGTCGATTTGTATGCGCTTGCCGTCAATGAAGAAAATGCCAATGGTGGTAAAGTCGTCACTGCCCCAACCAACGGTGCTGCGGGTATCATTCCAGCCGTATTGCATTACTATCGAGATTTTTTGCCCAATTATAGCCAAGATGGTGTGCGCAAATTTTTGTTGAATGCCACCGCTATCGGTAGCTTAATCAAGCAAAATGCATCAATCTCTGGTGCCGAAGTTGGCTGTCAAGGTGAAGTGGGCTCTGCTTGTGCCATGGCAGGTTCGGCATTGGCAGAAATCATGGATGGCTCGCCAGCCAAATGTTTAAACGCCGCTGAAATTGGTATCGAGCACAATTTAGGTTTGACTTGTGATCCGATTGGTGGCTTGGTACAAGTACCTTGCATCGAACGTAATGCCATGGGTGCCGTCAAAGCCATCAATGCGGCACGTCTTGCTTGTAGAGGCAATGGTCAGCACTTTGTTTCTTTAGACAAGGCAATAGAGACCATGAAGCAGACAGGTGCAGATATGTCTGATAAATATAAAGAAACGGCTCGTGGTGGTTTGGCAATTTATGCGGACAATCGCATTCCTACCGCCACTCGCGGTGTTACCGTTAACTACAGTCAATGCTAGTAGCAGTTACCGCTATACTGCCCATACAAAAAAGCCTCTAACGTATTAGAGGCTTTTTCATTACTGTTGACTCATCACTCTAAGTCAGCATCATACTGCTATTATTCAGCCGTTTTTGAAACCACTTCATTTAGAATCCAGATTGGTTGTACCATATCAGAACCTTCAGCAGTCACTGCTTCTTGACGAACATCAAGTACATAGCGATAGTTTGGCTCATAAGTGAAGCCTTGGATGTTACCGTTTAGCGTATTGAAGTTTTTCTGGTGAGTCTGACGATACTGTAGGCACTGTGATTCTACTTTGCTACCATCAGTGGCTGTCAGATCACATACTGCTTTACGTGGAGCGATCTCTACCTCAAAACTTGGAATGTTGACGATTTTAACATTCATAGGCTGTCCTTCAACAACCATGGTACGCTCGTTGTCCATACCCATCGTAGAACAACCTGAAAGGGCAAAAGTTGTCATCAATGCTGCAAGTGCTAATTTTTTCATTATCAAATCCTCAGTGAATTAATCTATGTTTGTATTTTCTTTATCGCCTACTGGATTGAATTTATTGTTATAAACGTCCTGTATTGTTTAGTACATACTCAAAATTTGTAGGCAGTTTTAGTGACTATTATGACGCTATTGCCAATATCAAATGAATAAAGTAAGGCTTTTGAAAATTTACTACGTTATTAGCAATGCCGTCTATTGTTTACTGAGGCTAGTATAGGGTGCAAGACTGCGTTCGCTCTATGACTGCTTTGTAAAGTAACGTCAGCTTTTGCAACTGATGTTAATAAAACGTATAAGATAATGGTATAAAATGATAATCCGCAAATTGCAAAAAGCCAGAACAATCTATGCTCTGGCTTCATGATAATACTGATTAAACGCTTCGATCTAAAAATATCAGCTACGATAGTCCGCATTGATTTTGACATAATCGTATGACAGATCACACGTATAAACCGTATCACTGGCATCACCACGTGCCAAATCAATATGAATGGTAATTTCAGCACGGCTCATCACAGCTTTACCTGCTTCCTCTGTATAAGTGCTAGCAACGCCGCCATTTTGGCAAATCATTACCTCATCCAAATATACGTCGACTTGTTCTGTATCCAGATCTTCAATTCCAGCATAACCCACTGCCGCTAGGATACGACCCCAGTTGGCATCACTGGCAAAGAATGCTGTTTTGACCAATGGTGAATGTGCAACTGCATATGCCACATCACAGCATTCTTGCGTTGTCTTACCACCCGTGACTTTTACCGTCATAAACTTGGTAGCACCTTCGCCATCACGTACGATCAATTGCGCCAGACGTACAAACACTTCTGTCAAGGCGGCAAAAACTGCCTGATAATGCGGATGCGTTGGACTGTCAATCACATCCGAGCTGGCGTTACCTGTCGCAATCAATACACAGCAATCATTGGTTGAAGTATCCCCATCAACGGTAATGCGGTTAAAGGACTGCTCATTTATGGCACTCAGCATTTCTTGTAATACATCAGCCGCAATGTTGGCATCTGTTGCCACATAGCCCAGCATGGTCGCCATGTTAGGTCGTATCATACCTGAGCCTTTTGACATACCAGTAATGTGATAACTGATACCGTCAATATCGACTTTTTGGCTTGCAAGCTTAGGGATAGTATCAGTAGTACGAATACCATTCGCTGCAGCCAGCCAATTGTCAGACGCTAAATTGGCAAGCGCATTGTCCAAGCCATTAATCACAGCATCACTATTGAGCGGTTCACCAATCACGCCAGTAGAGAATGGCAATACGGCACTGATATCGACGCCTGTTTTGGTTGCTAACGCTTGACAGATATCCACAGCACGGCGTTTACCATCAGCGCCCGTGCCTGCATTGGCATTACCTGTATTGGTGATCAAATAGCGCGGATTGGCTTTGGCAAAGTGCTCGCGCAATATACGCACGGGTGCCGCACAAAACGTATTCTTAGTGGTCACAACTGCAGTGGTGGCCGTATCAACGATCTCAATGACCACTAGATCATCACGATTCTTATAGCGTATGCCTGCTGCTGTGGCGCTTAGTCTAATGCCTTCAATAGGATAAATAGTATTAGGTACTGCAACATTTCCGACAGCCATTATTGAATCCTTATTTCTCAATTTTTAGTGTTATTTGAATAAAAAATTTAACCAATACGATATGAACCCTGCTCTATTAAAAGCCCTGCATATATCAAAGCTTACTTAAGTCAAATGCTGACCAAATAGGCGCATGGTCAGAAGGTTTTTCCATGCCTCGCAACTCATAACTGATACCAGCATCGACACACGCCTCTACCAAGTCAGCGGTACATAAAATATGGTCGATACGTAAGCCGCGCTTAGGGTCGTCGTTAAATCCTCCACTGCGATAATCAAACCAGCTATACAAGTCTGTACTCTCTGGATAATGCAAACGATACGTATCGGTCAGCTCGCGTGACATCAAATCGCCATACCATGCACGCTCTTCTGGCAAAAACGACGTTTTTCTATTTTTTAGCCAGCGCTTTGCGTTGACCTCACCAATACCGATATCAATATCTTCTGGGGCTATATTCATGTCACCCATGATGACGAGAGAACGCCCTTCTGCTTTTAAAGTGTCGATATAAGCCATCAAATCTGCGTAATAAGCACGCTTCATGGGGAATTTGGTGGGATGATCTTGACTCTCGCCTTGTGGAAAGTAGCCGTTAAGCACATCAATTTCGCGACCTTCTATCACGTAGCGTGCATGAATAAAACGCTTTTGTGCTTCTATATCTTCGCCCGGAAAGCCTTTTTGTACAAAAATAGGCGCAACCTTAGACAATAATGCCACGCCATAATGGGCTTTTTGACCGAAGTACTCAATATGATAACCAAGACTTTCTATGTTTTTTAGTGGAAACTGCTCGTCATGCACTTTCGTTTCTTGTAGACCCATTACATCAGGATCGATGACCTCTCGTACAGCTTCAAGCTGATGTTGGCGGGCGCGAATACCATTGATATTAAAACTGACAAAACGAGGCATAAACCATCCTATACTGATTGATTAGACTATTTGACTAGAGAAGGTGCTGAACGAACACATGACTTGTAACGATAAACAAATGACTATGATAACAGACGTAGACAGCCTATCTGTTGCGTGCCTTTGTATCTTAAGTTAGAGTAACGTTTATTATCACATACATCGCTTTTTATTAAATAACTTTACTGAGTCCCACTATGACGACCCCTATAAATAACCATACAGATGCATCCTCAAAACCTGACAACTCTACCACGCCACTATTTGCGACTGATTATAACGTCTATATTAACCATACTGACGCTGGTGGTATAGTTTATCACGCCAATCATTTGGTGTTCTTTGAAAATTGCCGCCGTGACTGGTTTACTCACCTTGGTCTAAATGGTTATTTTTTACAGAGTGACCATGGTGACATACAGCATTTTGTCGTGAGTCAAGCAGATTTACACTACAAAAAAGCCATTCTTTTAGATGAAGTCATCAATGTGCGTATCGATAAAGTCGAGCTCAAACCTGCTAGCATGATTTTTTACCAAAGCATTCATCGCCATCTGCCTGATAATAACGCTACTAGCAAAGCCAATGAAAGTCTGTTAAGTCGCGCTAAAATTGTGATTGCTTGCGTGCAAAATCAGGTCAAGCCTGACCCAGTGTCTAAAGATGACAATGCTGCTGCTTATAATGCCCCCATGCGCCCTATTCGTGTTCCTCAAGAGCTACATGATGCCATCCAAAATGCCATTACTCAGCAGACCCATAAATGATGACGCTAACCTGTTGGCACGCATCAGAAGCGCCTCATGCTAGCATTTGATAACCTTTGGGTACATAGCAAGCGCGCTACGACAGCCGATCAGAGCCAAAAAAGCGCTTCTGTTACAGGCTCAATACTGTCTGAAAACTATCACTATTGGCTCAAGAGAATAAGGAAGCCGTCAGCGCTGGATTGCGCTACGCTCACTCATGAACGCACCTTAATAAATGGGATCAGCGGAAAACTGCTAGCAGGACAGATAACGGTCTTAACAGGGTCTTCTGGAAGCGGAAAATCTGTATTGTTGCGTGTGTTAGCAGGTCTGTTACCAATGAGCAGTGGTGAAATTAGCTTACAAAGCGAATCAAACAGTTCTATTTATCCTAACATTAATGAGCGTATTTATGATACTGCCCCTACAGCGTGGCGCTCGCGAGTTTCGCTACTTGCTCAACATCCTCAACTGCTAGAAGGCCGTGTCATTGACAATTTACAACTGCCTTATCGCTTGCAAGCGCACCAACATCATAAGTTTGATATTGATTGGCACATCAAACAGCTTGGCCATCTAGAGCGCAGCGCTGATTTTTTACACCAAGAAGCCACTCATCTTTCGGGTGGTGAGCGGCAACTGGTCAATACGTTACGCCTATTGCAACTAAACCCACAAGTATTGCTATTAGATGAACCGACCGCCGCCTTAGACAGTGACACATCCACTCAGCTGGTACGTTTACTCATTGGCTGGTTGCGAGCTGATCCGCTTCGCACCTTGCTATGGGTGACTCATGATACCCAAGATATTATGCCATTGGCCGATAGACATTGGGACATGCAAGCAGGTGTGCTAAACCCTGTGTTTTGATGGGGCAACCAAAGCATTTGTTATTTATTTGCTGACTCACTTGCTCATTCACACAAGTGATTATTGATATAAATGCGTTATCTTTTATTCTACGTTTGTCTTTTTTCTTTAATCACTTTTATCATGGGCATCTATGAGCGCGATGGACGATATGCACGTATTCCTAACTTATAGCGACATCGCTCTTGCCAGCAGTCTCATTATTATCGTGATTGTCTTATCGTGGCGCCTGCGCTTACAGCTCACCAAAACGCTCTTGATGGCTGCGGTGCGTACGGTTGTCCAGCTCAGTTTTATCGGGCTGATACTGGCATGGATTTTTGCGCGCGAACAATGGTATGAAGTGTTGGTTATTTTAACCATCATGACACTGATTGCAGGAAGCGCTGCTAAAAACCGTGTCAAACGTCATTATAAGGGCTTATTTACTGACACTTTGCTCGCCGTTAGCGCCTCTGCGATATTGGTCACGGCAATCGCTATCGTCATGATTTTACAGGTGCAGCCTTGGTATACGCCGCAGTTTATTATCCCTATATTGGGTTTGATACTGGGCAATTCTTTGACCGCCATTTCACTGACCAGTAACCAGCTGATTGAAGCTTTTCATGAGCAACAAGGACGTATTGAGATGATGTTAAGCCTTTCTGCTCGCCCGTTCGAGGCCGTACATGATCCTATACGCTCAGCAATCATCAACGGTATGACCCCTACTTTAAACTCCATGCTAGTTGTCGGTATTGTCAGCTTACCTGGTATGATGACAGGGCAAATATTGGCAGGTGCCGATCCTACTCAAGCGGTTCGCTATCAAATCGTCACCATGTTTTTGATATGTGTGAGCAGTATGCTTGGCTGTACCATCAGTGCTTTACTCATTTATCGCCGATTCTTTAATAAACATAAACAGTTAATTCTACCTTAATCACTATTAAGATAATTTTCATGTTCAATAGCCATCGTTTTGACGGGTTAGAATTTCTACCTAACTGACAACGACTCTTTAAACCTTAACGTTACAAATCTGATAAAAAAGAAATTGAATTTTTCAGCTTTATTTGTGCACTCTACAGTCTTGCATACTGGTATTACATTAAAATCTATTCATGCTAATGTATTGCTTAAATGTATTATTTTTTAATACCTTAGTGGTAAACATTAGATAATGTGTATTTGATGCGGTGTATTTTTTATCACCAACTTAACCGTTTATGCCTTCTAATCAGCGAACTCTTTTAGTTTGATTAAGAAAGCTTATATACGGCAATAGAATATAGCAGCCAGTCAATAAGTAAGGATACTACTTCTATCAGCGACAAACGCTACGTCAGCGCTGATGTGTTTTATTGACACGGATATGACTGCTTTACCACAAATTCTAATCTATTTTGAATTCAAGGACGCTGACCATGACGCCAAATAAACCTTGGCTTGCCCATTATCCGAATGGTGTACCTAAAACTGTCAATCCAGACAAATATAGCAGCATAATGGAGCTATACGAAGAGTGTTTCGAGCGCTTTCGTATGCACCCTATGACAATCTGTATGGGCGTCACTCATACTTATGGCGATGTCGATAAAGCGTCACTTGCAGTAGCAGCATGGTTGCAATCGCAAAATCTTCCTAAAGGCAGCGTTGTGGCCTTAATGATGCCAAACATTCCACAGTATTTACCGATCATGATTGGTATTTTACGAGCAGGATATGTTTGCACGCCAGTTAATCCTCTATATACAGGCCGTGAGCTACGCCATCAATTAAATGACTCTGGCGCTCAAGTTATTTTTGTGGTCGATAACTTCGCTCAAGCCCTCGAACAAGTCGTTGACGAGACCAATATCAAGCGCATCGTATTATCCAAACTGGGCGATATGATGGGACTCAAAGGCATGTTGGTCAATACCATCGTTCGTCAAGTCAAGCGTTTGATCCCAAAATACAAACTTGACGATCCAAAACACGAAGTGACCAAGTTCCCTGATGTACTTAAGAGGGGTAAAAATCTACCTTTCCATGCGCCAAAGATGAGCTTAGATCAATTGGCTATTTTGCAATACACAGGCGGTACGACAGGACTGTCTAAAGGTACGATACTTACCCAGCGCAATATTGTATCTGCTGCTTTGATGGCAGAAGCTTGGTATCGCCCTGTTACCTCAGAAATCAATGAGGTCTATATCAACATGGTCATGGCGCTACCGCTTTATCACATCTTTGCCTTTTCACTCAGCCTGTTAGGTATGCGTTCAGGCTACACGTTTATATTGGTGCCAAACCCACGTGATATGCCAGGTTTTGTCAAAACCTTATCAAAGCAGCCATTCCATATTTTCCCAGCGGTGAATACTCTATTCAAAGCACTACTGGAGCAGCCAAGCTTCAAAGAGCTGGACTTCAGCTCGCTTCGTATCTCACAAGCAGGTGGTATGGCGGCAACCGAACAAACAGCAACACGTTGGTTAGAAATCACAGGTTGCCCTATGGTTGAAGGTTGGGGAATGACTGAAGGGGTTGCCGGCGGTACTGCCAACCTTATCACTGATCGTAAGTTTAATGGCACTATTGGTATACCTGTGCCTAGTATCGACATCATTCTTATCGATGAGGATGGCAATCGTGTGGGCATCAACCAAGCAGGTGAGATGTGTATCAAAGGACCAAACGTGACGTCAGGTTATCTCAACAGAGAAAGTAGTGATGACTTTACCAGTGACGGTTATTTCAGAACCGGTGATATCGCCAGCATGGATTCAAAAGGCTATTTCACCTTACTTGATCGTAAAAAAGACATGATTTTGGTCTCAGGCTTTAACGTCTTCCCTAATGAGATTGAGTCTGTGATGCTGGACTGTGATGGTATTATTGATTGTGCAGTCATTGGGATTCCTGATGAGCGTCAAGGTGAAGCGGTGAAGATTTATATCGTCCCTGCTGATAACAACGTAACCAAAGAAGTGATTACAGAGTTTGCTTTAGACAACTTAACAGGCTATAAATGCCCACGTCACATCGAGTTTGTGAGTGAGCTGCCAAAGAGTAACGTCGGTAAAGTACTGCGTCAAAAGCTGCGCGAGAAACATATTTTAGACAACGCTTAAGTGCTTACTTTAAATAAATAATAAAAAGCCGCTTACAACATGCTGTAAGCGGCTTTTTATTTACTGCGATCAGCGCCAGTTGTGTTAACTGACTGTACTGACGACTTTAAGTGGCAAGTGTTTTAGTGCCTGACCGACAAATGACCATGGTAAACTTGGTACACAAGCTTCTTCTACGCCCGCTTCAATCGCGGCAACAATGGCCTTCGTGCCTGTGTCAGCATCGACTTCAAACGGTAATGGCTTGGCATTTTCATTAATCTCAGTACGAATATAGCCAGGATAAATGGTAGAGACTTTGATAGGAAGCTTGGTTAAGAGCATATCCGAGCGAATCCCTTCTGCCAGATGTGCCAATCCTGCTTTACTTGCCCCATAAGCGGTCAAATGCTTAGGCATTCCGCGCATGGCCGACATGCTTGATATGACCACCAAATGACCGCTGTTTTGTGCTCTAAAAATACTCATCGCAGCTTCACATTGCGCCAATGCCGATATGAAATTGATTTCGACGGTACGGCGATTGGTATCAAAACGCCCTTTACCGATACGGCGACTATCACCAATACCAGCATTGACCACCACTCGATCAATACTACCAAATTTTTCTGCAAAGGCATTAAACACATCAAAAATGGCATCATAATCGCTAACATCAAGCGTCTGATATTCAACACGTATATTAGGATACGCTGCTGTCAATTCTGACTGCAAACACTCCAAACGATCGACGCGGCGAGCGCAAATAGCAAGGTTGTAACCAAGCTTGGCAAAAAGCCTCGCCATCCCTTCACCTAACCCAGAACTGGCACCTGTAATAAGTACTGTTTTGTTTTGTCCAGCCTGCTTTTTATTTAGTTCTTGCAAGTAACGAGACGGCTGAACCGCGCTCAATATCTGTTTTTTACTTTGGTTGGCGCTTTTAACGACTAAATTGATCAACTTATTTTGCATGGACAATCCTTTTTTATAGATGTTGGGTAAAGTTGATAGTCTATAATACCGCAAATCTACAGATTGGGTCTGTCAGTTATAAAAATAAACAATAAGCAGGCAAAATGAGACTGCTGACTTTCGATATATAATCAACCGTCATCACCAAATAGTGATCACTATATCAGTCATTCAACGCATCTATGCTACATTCAATCAGCTTAGCGCCAAGTAACAAAGCGTTTGCCTTCACAAAACAGATGGCTGTACTCATTTAAAGACATCAAACGAGTGCTTTGCTCTTTTAGCGTAATGGATGTGACACCTGTGTTTACTAAGCTTTTGTTTAACTGATATGCGATTTGACTGCCTTGTTTTAATAGTTGCGCAGTGATGGCGGCAATCACACCACCTGAGGTAAACACCAATACTGTACTATCACAACCTAAATTCAAATCTGCCACTTTTGTACGAACTTGCTCAAGTGCTTGCTGCGCACGCTGATTAAATTGGGGCCAGCTCTCAATATAATCTTGATCATTGTCACCGCCATGCCAACGCTGCATCGCTTGATCGAATAACTCAGCAAGCCTTGTGTTTGGTACTTCTGATTTAGCAATTTCAGCAGCGATCGCAGCACGACTACTAAAAGCAGGATCCGATTTTTTAAATACATCTTGATGATTAAATTCATCAAACTGTGGCAGAATGTAACTCTCAGGCTCATCGATATTGATTGCGGACGACAAAGGCAGGGCTTTACTACAGTCGGTATTGATCGATGATTGGTAACGCGCCAAAAAATTTCGGGCAGAGTCCTGTTGTCTTACCAAGCTGCCTGTAAAGATAGCATCGATATGGCGCTGCGTGGTTGCATAATGTTTACCCAGCATTTGCGCCTGAGTACTACCCAACTCTGAAAGCTGATCGTAATTTTCTTGTCCAAAAGACGCCTGACCGTGACGCACCAGAAGTATGGTTGTCATAAATGAATCCCTTCTTATCATATCTTTCATAAATTGTTATTTGATTGTTTGCTCAGCAGACTTATGAGGCGCTGGTACAAAATAACTTTTGGGTAAAATGCCTTTAATAACAGACTGTACAGGACCTGGTAGCTGCTCAATGGTGGCAGCATCAATACCTCTGTCTTGCAAATGAGGCTGTACATGGCTGATAAACAATGCCTCGCCCTCATATTGAGCAATCAATTTAAGACATTTGGCATGCAATACATGCACAATGATCCAAAAATTCTTAAACGCAGGATTGGTCGTTTGTTTGTTGTAGTAACGATAGTAAATTTGCTGGACAATCCCTGCCAGACGGAATAGCCCAAACACTTCATAAAAAGTCCAGTTGTCTATTTTAAGCCCTGTCTGCTCAAGGTAATAATCAACCACTTCCTGACGGGTCATCATGCCTTTTAAATGGGTTGGCTGACGACGAGATTGCTGCATAATAATGTTATCATCTTCTTCAATCCAGTACGCCAAAGCACTACCCAAATCCATCAGAGGGTCACCCAATGTCGCCATTTCCCAATCGAGCACACCAATAACTTCCGTCGGATTATTGGCATCTAAAATTACATTGTCAAAGCGCCAATCATTATGAATGACACAGGTTTTACTGTCCGCAGGGGTGTGCTTACCCAACCATTGCCTCACTAACGCAAAACTTGGGACATTAGGCGTTTTTGCTTTGACATAGCGCGTATCCCAACCGCTGACCTGACGTTCGCAATAACCCTCGCCGCGACCTAAGCTCATTAGATCAGGATGCTGTTTATAATCCACTTGATGCAATTCAATCAATGCGTCGATGACATTGGTACATAAATCTCGCGTTTGTGCGGTGTCTAAATCGACACCCTTTGGTAGATTAGCACGAGGAATAATGCCTTCCATACGCTCCATGACATAAAAATCAGCGCCAATCACGCCTTCATCTGTACAGAGCGCCACCATTTTTGGCACATAGGGATAAGCATCTTTTAGCGCTTTTTGTACTGTATATTCGCGCACCATATCATGTGCTGATTTGGCTTTAGTGCCTTTTGGCGGACGACGCAAGATCAAATCCTGATTGTCATATTGCAGACGGTACGTCCAGTTTGATGCACCACCTGAAAATTGAGTAACGGTAGGTTCACCTTGTATATCAATTCCTTGATCGCGTAGCCATGTACTGACAGCTTGACTATCAAGCGCTTCGCCATCACGAACCTCGCCGCCTTTATCCAGTATCTGACTGTTGATCTTGGTGGACATATTTTTGTCATCGGTTTGGCTTTTAGAATAATCCGTTGCCATAAGATGTTCCTTATCCTGTGGTCATTTATTGTTAAAAATTTAGTGTTAAAAACTATCAAACTATCAAACTATCAAGTAATGAAAAATTCACTATTCAATCATTCATAGTGAATCCTTAAACGCCTTATTATGGTTTGATAGCTTTGCTTACTTTTGGGTCACGAGCTGACCGGTAACCCATAATTTGGGCATGCCTATGAGGACTTTTTATGTGCAGATGAGCGACCAAAACCTTGACGCTTTAATTCTAACTTGGCAATCATGGTTTTATGTACCTCATCAGGCCCATCAGCCAGTCGTAGTGCCCGTGCTTGCGCAAAGAAATTAGGTAGCATTGTGTCTTGGCACATGCCCATACCACCATGAATCTGGATTGCCATATCCACCACTTCTTGCAATACAGTAGGAGCGACAACTTTGATGGCTGATATTTCAGTGAGTGCGGCTTTTGTACCTTGAGCATCCATTTTTTGTGCCGCATATAAGGTTAGTAAGCGGGCTTGATCGATTTTGATACGGGCATCGCTGATACGCTCAAAATTTCCACCCAACTGTATTAAAGGTTTACCAAATGCTGTGCGTGCCATACCACGTTTCACTGCCAACTCAAGCGATTTTTCAGCAGCACCAATACAACGCATACAATGATGGATACGACCTGGCCCTAGACGCCCTTGAGCAATCTCAAAGCCCATGCCTGCGCCACCAATAAAGTGACTGACAGGCACTCGTACATTATTGAAGCTCACCTCGCCATGTCCATGTGGCGCATCATAATCGCCAAATACTTTTAACATGCGCTCGATATTGACGCCTGCTGTTTTGACTGGCACAAGCACCATAGAATGCTGATGATGACGGTCTTTGTTATCGTCAGCCGTGTATGCCATGACAATCAAGATATCAACGGCAGGATCACCAAGACCAGATGACCACCACTTACTACCATTGATGACGATCTCATCGCCCTCTACCACAGCGGTCGCTTGCATATTGGTCGCATCGCTCGAGGCCACATCAGGCTCCGTCATACAAAATACAGAGCGTGTTTTACCTTCCAAAATTGGGGTCAGCCATTTTTCCTGCTGCTCCTCAGAACCGTAGCGCCACAGTAGCTCCATGTTGCCGCTGTCAGGCGCATTACAGTTGAATACATAAGGCGCCAGCAAACTGCGACCGGTTAATTCTGCAATCGGTGCATAATCAGTGACCGAAAGACCAGCACCTAAGGTATCGTCTGGCAAAAATAAATTCCACAGTCCAGCTTCCCGTGCTTGTTTGCGTAAGCTCTCGTATTGTGCTGGCCACTGCCAGTTGCGCCAATTACCATCAGGGTTTTGCTCGTGACACTCATGCCAGAACTGCGCTTCAATGGGTTCGATCTGCGTCTCGATAAACGCTTTGACTTTCTTGTACATGGCTTGACCATGTTCTGTTGCCGTAAACATCAATGTATTGTTAGACATAGGTGACATCCTTTTCCTTATTTTCATCAGGTTCTAATAAACAATTTCTTATAGTGCACGTACGTATACTGTTTTTTGTCTCCTGTATTTATAACACAGCAGTTTTGAATAAACAGCAAAAAGGCGCGACCCGTTAGGACACGCCTTTTACAAAATACAAACAGTGCTCAGATGATTATCGGTAATTCCAAGTACTATCTAAAAATAATCATACTAATAATAGATCTACTTTAAGATGTTCAGACGGCTGTTTAAATCAAAACGAGCCAATGCATCTGGCAATTTATCGACTGCTATAGTTAGCGTCGCCTCTGCCGCTTGTGCCAGTCCAAGCTTTTCTGCCAATGTTGGCTTTTGACGAGAATGCAGTGCATACACCTCACTATCTTCCATACGAGCTAAGATATAACTATCTGACGTTTGTAGACTATCAATCAAGTTCAATTTTAGCGCATCTTCGCCGTACCAATGCTCACCAGTTGCGACTTTGGCTACATCCAACGTTGGACGGTAAGTATTAACAAAATGTTTGAATAACTCATGCGTCTGTTCCAGCTCTTCTTGGTACTTAGCGCGATCTTCTTCGTCATTTTCGCCAAATACAGTCACTGTACGTTTATAGTCACCAGCGGTGAACATCTCATAATCGACGTCATGATTTTTTAGCCATTTATGGAAGTTTGGCAATTGTGAAACCACACCGATTGACCCAATAATAGCAAATGGTGCAGCCACAACGTTGTCTGCAACACAAGCCATCATGTAGCCGCCGCTTGCAGCAACCTTATCCACACACACAGTCAGCTTTAGACCAGCTTCTTTCAAGCGTACCAATTGCGCGGCTGCCAGTCCGTAACCGTGTACGAGACCGCCGCCTGATTCGAGACGGACGACCACTTCATCACCTTTGTTTGCAGCACTAATCAGGGTACTGATTTCTTCCCGCAAATGCTTAACCGCTGTTGCTTTAATATCGCCATCGAAATCCAAAACGAACACTTGTGACTTGGTATTGGTACTAGAGCCTTTTTTCTTGTTTTTAGATTTGGCTTTTAATGCCTGTTTGGCTTTTTTAGCCATTGTTTTTTTAAATTGCTTAAGCGCATCTTTACCTTGTGTGGCTTCCATCAAGTCTTCACGGCGCTGTTTTTGCGCTTCATTAAGATGAAGTATCTTTAGTTCAATAGGGTTCTTAGGTGAATGAAACAACATAATGGTAATTCCTCAATTCAGTAGATATATCGATATGGCTGTTTTTATTAGCGTGCGGTTGATATGCGCACACTTGGCTAAGTTTTCAAGCAAACTGACAATATTTAACCCAATCCAAATGTTACTGAATAAATAAGTCTGATACCGACGTATTACTCTATTCTGATTAAACGCATCTGGTTGTATAACAATGGCAGATTAGGCATAATATGCGTTTGTATCAAATCTTCTGTAGCCAACGTGATGACCTTTGTCTAAATCGCGTTGTTTGTGCTTTTTTTGCAAATGGCTTGAATCGCGCGGCAATGGCTGCATTATTGTACTTTGAATTGGGCTGATAACTGGATAACTATATTATGACGCATAGCGAATACCGAGACGAATATTGCGGAGCCGTAACCGAAAGCTTACTTGAGCAAACCATTAGTGTCGTAGGCTGGGTACATCGTCGTCGCGATCATGGCGGCGTGATTTTCTTGGACATGCGTGACCGCGCTGGTATCTTGCAGGTAGTTGTCGATCCTGATACCCCAGAAGCCTTTGCTACTGCCGATGCGGTACGTCCTGAATACGTACTAAAAATAACTGGTCGCGTACGTCGCCGTTATGAAGGTACTGAAAACAATACCATGACCAGTGGCCAAATCGAGCTATTGGGCAAAGAAATTGAAGTACTTGCCAAGTCTGAAACGCCGCCATTCCCATTGAATGACGAAAAAACCAACGTATCAGAAGACTTGCGTCTGAAATATCGCTATCTTGATATGCGCCGTCCGCAGATGCAAGAGCGTATGGTGTTCCGTGCCAAGGCCACATCAGCGATTCGTCGTTACTTAGATGATCATGGCTTCTTAGACGTTGAAACGCCTATCTTGACCCGTGCCACACCAGAAGGCGCGCGTGATTATCTTGTACCTTCACGCACACGCCCAGGTAATTTCTTTGCATTACCACAATCACCACAGCTGTTTAAGCAATTATTAATGGTGTCAGGTTTTGATCGTTATTATCAAATCGCTAAATGTTTCCGTGATGAAGACTTACGCGCTGATCGTCAGCCTGAATTCACTCAAGTCGATATTGAGACTTCTTTCTTAAATGAAGAAGAAATCATGAACATCAATGAAGGCCTCATCAAGCATTTATTTAAAACGATGATGGACGTTGAGTTCGATCAATTCCCACGTATGACTTATGCAGAAGCGATGCGTGACTACGCCTCAGACAAGCCTGACTTGCGTATTCCATTGAAATTGGTTGACGTTGCAGATTTGATGAAAGACGTTGATTTCAAAGTGTTTGCTGGCCCTGCTAACGATCCTAAAGGTCGTGTGGCTGCCCTTCGCATTCCTGGTGGCGCCTCATTAAGCCGTAAGCAAATCGATGCTTATACCAAGTTCGTTGGTATCTATGGCGCGCGCGGCTTGGCTTATATTAAAGTCAATGATGCAAGCAGCATTAACAATGGTGTGGATCAAGAATCGGGTCTACAGTCACCCATCATCAAAAACATGACTGATGATGTTCTGGTTAGCCTAATCGAGCGTACTGCTGCAGAAGATGGCGATATTATTTTCTTCGGTGCAGATAAAGCGAGTGTGGTGAATGATGCCATTGGTGCACTTCGTCAAAAGATTGGTCTAGATCTTGAGATGACGACTTGTCAGTGGGCACCACTTTGGGTGACTGACTTCCCAATGTTTGAAGAGACAGACGATGGTCGTTGGACGTCTATGCATCACCCATTTACCAAGCCTAAAGGCTCTGTTGAAGAGTTGAAAAACAACCCAGAATCTGCCCTTTCTATCGCTTATGATATGGTACTAAATGGTACTGAGGTTGGCGGTGGTAGCTTACGTATCAATACCTACGATATGCAACAGGCCGTACTTGATGCACTAGGTATCGGTGAGCAGGAAGCTGAAGACAAATTTGGTTTCTTACTTGACGCGCTAAAATTTGGTGCACCACCGCATGGTGGCTTGGCGTTTGGTTTGGATCGTCTGATCATGCTCATGGTAGGCGCAGACTCTATTCGTGATGTCATCGCTTTCCCAAAAACCAAGACGGCTGAGTGTCCACTAACTCAAGCGCCTGCTGAAGTCGATAGCAAGCAGTTACGTGATCTTGGTATCCGTGTGCGCGAGAAAGCACAAGCTGATACCAAATAATAAACGATGTGATGATGTTTGGTTATTTTTTACGCCACATGTTAGGTGATTTATCACCATATGGATATTCATGAATCCATATCATGTTTTTAAATACGTGCCATTGTCTATATTACAGACAATGGCACGTATTGTTGCCTGGGTAATTATTAAGATGCCTCGTTTAAGCATCATGCGTACCATACATATCAATATGGCGCTGATTGCTCCTACCTTATCTAATTCACACAAAAAAGCTCTGACTAAAGACATTATTTATCATCAATGTTTGACCAGTATTGAGTCTATCAAAAGCTGGGCAATGCCACCCGAATGGAGCATTGATCAGATCCGCGATGTTCATAATAAAGATATTTTATTAGAAGGACTGGCCAGTCCCAACGGCATGCTTGCTATCGTCCCGCACCTTGGTACATGGGAGATGATGAACGCATGGCTCAATCAATTTGGCTCACCAACCATTATGTACAAGCCTGTCAAAGGCCGTATAACCAATGATTTTGTGCTAAAAGGTCGTGCAAGGCTTAATGCAACTTTAGTGCCTACTGATGGTAGTGGCGTTAAAGCTGTATTTAAAACGCTCAAACAAGGTGGTTTTAGTATTGTTTTACCAGACCACGTACCTGACCCTTCAGGAGGGGTGGTCGTGCCTTTTTTTGGTATTAATACCTTAACCAGTACGCTCGCCTCCAAACTTGCCAGTAAAACCAAATGTGCATTGGTTGGCTTATCTTGTATTCGCCGTGACGATGGACGTGGTTTTGATATTTATTGCTACAAACTTGATGATCCAGACTTGCACGACCGTAATGTTGAAACAGCCACAGAGGCTCTCAATCGAGCCATGGAGCATATGATTAAAGACAACTGTAGTCATTATATGTGGGGCTATCGACGTTTTAAGCGCATACCAAAATTGGGCAACCCTTATAGAAAAGACAAAGCAATTTTAGCAGCCTTTATTCAAGCGCATTATGCTACCACGTCCGATCGTTCTGACAATGGTTTAGGTGGTAATATTAAGTTCGATAATCACGGATAATAACGATAATATGGTTTAACTATATAGAAATATCATCAGTGGCAGTTATGCTAATATTGGCCAAATCTTGCATATTTACTTTTTTATTTTTCGTCCTTCATTTACCTCACTATTATCTCACTACGAGTGCATTATGACATCTGACGTAACTAAGACCACTTCCATAGATTCAACTCACACCCGCGATGATACTGCTGACCAGCGCCATATTATTTGTATGAAATGGGGAGATAAATACGGTCCTGAATACGTCAATCGTCTTTACAATATGGTCAGTCGTCATCTGACATTAGATTTCCAGATGGTTTGTTTGACTGATGACAGCACCGGTATTGATCCTGCCATTATTTGTTATCCTATCCCTGAAATGGACTTGCCGGCAGGTCCTGAACGTGGTTGGAAGAAGCTCACCACCTTTAAGCCTGAGCTGTATGATCTTAAAGGTGTAGCGTTGTTTTTAGATATTGATATTGTGATTGTCGATAATATCGATGCGTTTTTTACTTACCAAGCGAAGCATGAAGACAGTGTGGTCATTATCCGCGACTGGAAAAAGCCGTGGCGTATGATTGGTAACAGTTCGGTGTATCGCTTTAATATTGGTATGAACACTTATCCTGATTTGCTCGCAAACTTTGAGCGCAACTTTGAAACCATCCGCACCCAAGTACGTCATGAACAAGCATATCTATCTAACTATTTACGTGAGCATCATCATCTAGAATACTGGGATAAGACATGGTGCGTGAGTTTTAAATATCAATGTATGGCACCTATTCCTTTTAATTTAGTACGTGCACCGACGTTGCCTAATGGTGCAAAAATTGTGGTATTCCATGGAGAGATTAATCCGCCCGATGCGATTGATGGCGGCGGTGGTAAATGGTATCGCCACGCAAAGCCCAGTCCTTGGTTAAAACAATACTGGCAGTAATTAGCATTTGATAGTAGCGATATTCGAGTGATTTAAAGACAGGGCATTACGGTATAAAATATCTATAGTCGAAGGCAAATACTGGAAAATAGTATGGCGCTCTATTTGAGGTTACCTACTACCGCTAGGTTTAATATTGATAACGAGATTGTCGTTATCAAGGCTTTTAATGCCAATGAGCCCGAGCAAAGCTTACTGGGACAAGACGTCAACATTATCGCTTCAGGCCCATCCATACAGCAATTGCCGTTGCCTGAACTATTGGCCACATCCACTATTTTCGTTAATGGTAGCCTTAGCCTGAGTGGTAATTATCACTTTACCAATATTGTAGGCTATGTCATTAGCGATGCGCGCTTTATCTGCCATCGACCTGAAATTTTAAGGCAGTACTATACTGGTCAACCTTTATACGCAACCTTAGCTGTCTTTGAAGCAATGGCGACCACTCATCCTGAGATTATGCTTACGCATCATCATTCCATGCGTGTACTGTATCCAGTAGATAGGCCATGGGGAGTAAAATCAAACAAACTCTCCTTCAGTAAACTCATCTTTAAGAAAAAACGACTGAATAAAAAGATGCCGCTGTCTTACTTTATAAACCATCCAGACTTTATTATTGATGGCTGCCATAAATCTGCTGAGATTGGTGTCTCTCTTAATGTTACTAATGGATTTGTTGAGGCAGGTACTGTGGCTTATGTAGCCATGCAACTGGCCTTTTCACGTCAAGTTGCTGCTATTCATCTGTATGGCGTTGACTTACTCAACAGCGATCAACCCCGATTTTATGAAAATGACAGTGACAGTGCTCCAAGTACACTCAATAAAGTAACAAGTGAGCGCATTGTCCCTGCATTTAACTTATTGGGTAAAGTTTACAAAGCGCGCGGCGTGTCTGTCATCAATCACTCCCCTGTCTCTCAAGCATTATTCGACTACCTATAATCCTACTTATCTGACAAGTTTTGTACCAAATGCCAAATATTGCTTGGCGATATGATGTGGTAATAGTTGCTGATTTAAGGGTACGACGTACTGTGCTCGATCATTTATTGCTTGATCGATGAGCATCGCTAATCCGTCAATATCGTCTACAGGTATCAAGTTTTTGGCTGGTAAGAGCTCCCTTGGACCAAACGGACAATCGGTACTGATTACTGGCACGCTCAGTGCTTGTGCCTCTACAATAACGTAGCCAAAACCTTCAAACTTAGAGGTCAGCACCATCAATGCTGCTGAAGCAATCAACGGATATGGATTGCTTTGAAAGCCTAAAAATCTGACACAGTCACTGATGCCAAGTTGACGGGCTAACTGCTTACTTTCCGCTTCAAGCTTGCCTTTACCAACTAATACTAAAGGCATTTTGCGCTCCGTTTTTGCATAAGCTTGTAGCAAGTCTAGATGACCTTTCATCGTATCAAACGAGGCAACATGAATAATATAGTTATTTTTTATGAGGCCAAGTTGTTCGATATCTCGTGTTTGCTCTGCTTTAGTCTTAATATTGATCATGTCGCAAGGGTTATAAATTGTCGTAGTTTGAGTCACTGCTCCCAAAAGCGACAGTAAATCCTTACGCGCACCCTCGCTCACGCAGCTACAAGGATGCGCACCATAGACCATTCGCAGATGCTTGAGGCTTTGTATGGGCGCATCTGATAATTGATCCTGAAACTGCTTGGACAACGTTGTGTGCAATACATTAACGATATTGGGTAATTGGCTATATGCCATTATCCAATTTATTTTATATATGTTAGCCAATATCAAATCAGGCGTTCCTATGTGGCTTAGCACATAACTATCAATCCGCTGAGCAACAGCTCTATAGTCCGTTGATTGGGTGGAAACTGGCGCAATATCTTGAGGGGAAAATACCTTATCATATGGCACGACATGATAGTGAATTTCAGCACCCAAGGACATGTCTTGCGTGTTTTCCAAACATAAAATATGAACGCTATGGCCCATTCTTACATAAGCACTTGCTAACGTTGTTACCATACGCTCAGCACCGCGACCTTCAAGCGCTTTTAAAATAAATAGAATAGTTGCAGGCATTGTTATTCCAGCTTAAGGTTGTAGAAATATAAGTATGGCAGACTGGTCAAATAAGAATATCGACGGTTACGATTATTGCCAACTTTTGACTTTGTATGCTAGTCTCAGCTACCTTTGGCCCTAAGCTTATACTGATTGAAGTCTGGTTATACTCTTTCGCATAGAGTAATGTCCAGTTTTTGCTATATAAATCAGTTAGATCTTGCCAATCTCAATACGAGTAAATATTATAGCTGAGCCAATATAACGACCAAAAACCAGCATATCACTATAATACGGTCATAAAAACAGGATCAGTCATGAAACAGTCTGACGAAAAAATAGTAGACGTTGTCATTGCTTGGGTGGACGGCGCAGACCCTACACTCAAACAAAAAAGAGAGCATTATAAGTCAGGAAAAACAGTCGCGTCAGATGCGATAACAGCGACACGTTTCGCGAGTGACGATGAAATATATTATAATGTGGCCTCTATCATCAAATATGTGCCTTTTTGTCGTCACATTTATATTGTCACCGACCAGCAGCAACCAGCGCTCATTGATGAGTTCGCCAAGCAAAAAATCTGTTCAGCAGATAAAATACGTATTATCGATCACAAAGAAATATTTACAGGTTATGAAGCATTTTTACCGACCTTTAATACCCGATCCATTGAAACAATGATATGGAATATCAAAGGACTGTCTGATTATTTTATTTATATGAATGACGATTTCTTTTTTAATCAGCCAGTGACGATTACTGACTTTTTGGATGAGGAAAAACTCATTATTCATGGTAAGTGGCGTAAAAGTACCGCTTTGAACGCCAAACTTAACTTTCGAAAATCTCGCTTTAAGTTATTTGGCACGCCTATTCAGCCAAGGCATACGATAGCGCAAATGTTAAGTGCTAAAATACTTGGGATGGATAAATTTTTTGAGATTCATCATTATCCTCATATTGTCGATAAAAATATTTTACAAACCTATTGGTTACATCATCCACAATTATTGAATGAGCAGATAAAATATAAGTTTAGAGACGTCGAGCAAGTGAATCCCATCACTCTAATGAACCACCTAAAAATTCAAAAGAGTGAAGCAATTTTAAAACCTGATACATCTATCAATTATCTAAAAAATGAGCATAGCGTAGAGAGTTTTATCAATGACTTGGAAGACAAAAGCATCAAATATGGTTGTATTCAAAGCTTAGACCTTCTTCAGCCAGATCTATATAAAAAAATTAGCAAAGCCATGAGACAGAAATTTTCGGATTGTCTTCCCGATGCTGTAATAAAAAATGACAGTAAGCAGACCTGAATGTATTTGACCCACGCTTGAACTATCATTAGCATCACCTACTCTTGGTTCAAACCAAGAAAAGTTAAAAATTATTTGGATATAATATGAAAATAGCAGTAGTAGGTACAGGCTACGTAGGCTTATCAAACGCAATGCTATTGGCCCAGCACAATGAAGTTGTGGCTGTCGATGTCGTCCCTGAAAAAATCAAATCATTAAATGCAAAGCAATCTCCTATCGAAGATGAAGATATTGAAGATTTTTTATCACACAAAAACCTCAATTTTTCTGCGACACTTGATGCCAAAGACGCTTATCAGAATGCTGATTTTATCATCATAGCAACGCCAACTGATTACGATACCAAGACCAATTATTTTAATACCTCAACCGTAGAGACAGTGATTGAGCAAGTGCTTTTGGTCAACCAACAAGCCACCATTATCATAAAATCTACGGTGCCAGTTGGATATACAGCGAATATCAGAGAACGTTATGCGACTGACCGTATTATTTTTTCGCCTGAATTTTTGCGAGAAGGTAAAGCACTGCATGACAATTTATACCCTTCTCGAATCATTGTAGGCGCACAGTCTGAGCAAGCTCAGATTTTTGCTAACTTGCTACTTGAAGGTGCCATCAAAAAAGATGCGCCTATATTGTTTGTAGAGTCCACTGAAGCTGAGGCGATTAAGTTATTTTCTAATACTTATCTAGCGATGCGTGTGGCATATTTTAACGAGCTTGATACTTATGCACAAACTTTTGGACTTGAGACCAAGCAAATTATAGAAGGTATTGGCTTAGATCCACGCATTGGCAATCATTATAATAATCCCTCATTTGGTTACGGCGGCTATTGTCTACCTAAAGACACTAAGCAATTATTGGCAAATTATGACGAAGTACCCAGTAACCTTATAAAGGCTATCGTTGACTCTAATAGAACCCGTAAAGACTTTATCGCTGATAAAATCATTGAGAGAAAGCCAAAAATTGTAGGTATACACCGACTGGTCATGAAAAGCGGTTCAGACAACTTTAGAGCTTCTGCCATACAGGGAATTATGAAACGTATTAAGGCAAAGGGTATTGAAGTTGTGGTTTATGAACCCGTATTAAAAGAAGATGATTTCTTTAACTCAAGAGTGATTCGTGACCTAGAAGCTTTTAAATCAATGAGTGATGTCATCGTCGCAAACCGCTTATCTAATGATATAGAAGATGTCGCGGACAAAGTATTCACACGTGACTTATTTGGGAGCGACTGATGAAAATACTCGTCACTGGTGCGGCAGGCTTTATTGGTTTTCATTTAATCAAAGCGTTGTTAGAAGCAAACCCAAAAATAGACGTAGCTGACAATGAGGATTTGATTGTTGGTATTGATAATATCAACGACTATTATGACGTCGGTCTAAAACAAGAGCGCTTAAAAATACTCAGTGAGATATCAACGCCAGAAAAATTTGTATTCATCAAGCTAGATCTTGCTGATCGCAAAGGCATGTCTGATATTTTTTCCACTTATCAATTTGATACCGTCATTAATTTGGGTGCTCAAGCTGGGGTGCGCTACTCCATTGATAACCCAAATGCTTACATTGATTCAAACGTGGTTGGTTTTGTGAATATATTAGAGGGCTGTCGTCACCACAAGATCAAACACCTAATTTATGCCAGCTCTAGCTCTGTCTATGGCATGAATATCAAACAGCCTTTTACCACTGCTGATTGTGTTGACTTCCCCATCAGTTTATACGCTGCTACCAAAAAATCCAACGAGCTGATGGCACATAGTTACAGTCATCTATACAATGTCCCTACGACAGGATTGCGCTTTTTTACGGTGTATGGTCCTTATGGACGCCCTGACATGGCATACTTTTCTTTTACCAAAAAGATCTTAGCTGGCGAACCAATCAATGTTTTCAATAATGGCGATATGCAGCGTGACTTTACCTATATTGACGATATCATAAAAGGTATTATCAGAATAGTCGACAAGCCTCCCACTCCTCAGTATTCTACTATTACAACAGCGACTGCTCCCTACAAAATTTATAATATCGGCAATAATCAGCCCGTGACGTTACGACGCTTTATCACTGCTATCGAAGACGCTTGTGGTAGAAAAGCTCAGGAAAACCTACTACCGATGCAAGCAGGCGACGTGCCGATTACTTACGCCGACATAGATGAATTGGTAGATGATATCGGCTTTAAACCTGAAACCAGTATCGAGGAAGGTATTGGAAAATTTGTGGATTGGTATAAACAATATTATTCAGTCTAGATAAAAAACATCTCCAACCCCTCATAATTCAACCGTTTGATCTTTAATATCATTATATTTGCTCAAAGGATTCTACACACATGACCACATCTCCAAGTTGGCAAAGAAAATTGCTATTGGTATTCCGAAGCGAAAAAAGATTGAATGCAGGTAAGATTATTAAGAATTATGAAGGTAAAAGCTTTGATGCAATGAAAACAACAACGCTTACTGAATCAATGTGTGACATTGAAGCACTAACCGATGAGCGCAAGAGCACAGATCTAGAAAACCATTTGAATAATTTAAAATACCAATCATTAGGAGAGTCTGAGCTCTGTTTTTATCACAATACGCTTATTATATTGATGCGCCGTAAATACAAGATAGATTACATATTTGCTGAATTTGAAAGGCTATGGCTGGCTGAAAGCGATTATCTATTGGAAAACTTATCTTTACGCTGGATTGTCTCTGCCTGTGATACATTTATTGATCATTCAGACAATACTCACAGAGCAGCTATATTGATGAATGTCGTGACTTTAATGAACACTTTGAGAGCCTACGAGACCAAGAATTTTTTGCAGCGACCCGCTGACTCTATGCCATTGATACCTGAAAAAACCGCCATGCTTTATGCTGGTGACTTACCTCTTTATAACGGTCTTACTTATTTTCGCATAGGGACTGATGACAGTTTGAGAAACATGCGCAAACGCTATCATAAATTCTATAAAGCAGATAAGTTGGCCACAAATATGCTGTTGGCTGTTTTTGAAAAGCTACAGCATACTGATAGCGCTTTTGCCACATTACGCGCATTACACAAAGACGATTGGTCTAAATGGTGGCTGGATTAAGAACGCTTTTGACTTCAAGATCAGTTGCAAAGGTCAGATATTTTTGGGCAATAGTAACCGGAAGAAGTGCCTCGTTAAATTCAGCGTGAAATTGTTGAGGGTTTTTCATTGCTAAGCTCAATTTTGCAGCGATAGCATCTATATCTCCCACTGGCATTAAATTATTTTCTGGCAATAACTCACTCGGACCTGACTGACAATCGGTACTAATGACAGGGGTACCCAAAACCAAAGATTCTGCAATCACTAAGGCAAAGCCTTCCCAATCAGAGGTTAGCACTTTAACTTTAGCATGTTTTATGTAAGGAAAAGGATTCTCCTGAAAACCTAAAAATACCACTTTTTCTTCTAAGTTAAGTTCTACTACCAATTGTTCTATTTCGTCTTTCAACTTGCCTTTGCCTAGCAGTAATAGTGGCATAGATTGATCTGTTTGAGCGTAAGCTCTTAACAACACATCATGTCGTTTCGCTTCTTTAAAACTGCCCACATGAATGATGTAGTTCTGATAATCTGGAACAAAAGCATCAGCCAGCTTTTTAATTCCATCTCTATCAATTGGATTATGAATACCAATCGTTGGTGTAATATTTCCAAAGCTTTCAACAAAATCTCTTTCGGCGCCCTTGCTGACACATACACAAGGATGCTTAGAGTATATCTCCATCATCTTTGACCTTAATTCGTGATTAGTACCAGTATCGTCAAACTTATATAACAAAGACACAGTATTGTGTATCACATAAAAGATATTAGGCAGCTTACTATTGCTCAGAATACTGTCTGCGCGATCAAGGTTTGACAAGATCAGATCAGTTCTGCCAATGTTTTTTGAAATGTAACGATCTACTACAAACGCAAAAACTTTGTCACGACGCTCTAATTTTGGTATGAGCTTAAAACGCTTGAAATTGAGTAAATGGTAATTAAGATTTGGATTGAGATCGTAGTCGATTCGAGGTTTAAACCTCAAGACATGAACTTCATACCCTAAGTCATAAAACCCCTGTCCTAAAGTAAGGACGACGCGCTCAGCACCACCACCTTGCAGGCAATTTATCACTAAGAGCACTTTTTTCTTATTTTTCTTGTGGGCATTTTCTGTTATTTTTATTAATTTATTAATCATTTTCTAGTCTTTCTCATCACTACAGGTAATTTTTAATATAAAGAATAGGCAGTTTTATCAACTTTTAGTATTCACGCTGTGGGCAAAGCCTACATATTCTGCCGCAATCTGAGCTGGGAGAAGTTTTTCATCAAATGGTGCATGAAATTTCTGTGGGTTATTCATGGCTTGACGCATTTTTTCGGCAATTGCATCAACATCACCCATTGGCATCAAGTTGTTTTCGGGTAATAACTCACTTGGACCTGAAGGACAGTCAGTACTTATGACAGGCGTACCTAGCACTAAAGCCTCAGCGATTACCAAGGCAAAGCCTTCCCAATCAGAGGTCAGTATTTTAAATTGGGCGTTTTTTATATAAGGGAAAGGATTTTCACAAAAACCTAAAAACACCACTTTTTCCTCTAGGTTTAACTCTTTAACTAATTGTTCCGTCTCACTTTTATGCTTACCTTGGCCGAGCAACAATAGCGGCATAGACTGGTCTGTTTGAGCGTATGCTTTTACCAATAAATCATGACGCTTTGCATCTTTAAAGCTACCCACATGGATGATGTAGTTTTGATAATCTGGAACAAAAGCATCAGCCTGTTTTTTGATTCCATCTCTATCAATTGGATTATGAATGGCAATCGTTGGTGTGATATCACCAAAGCTTTTTATAAAATCTTTTTCAGCGCCCTTGCTGACGCATATACAAGGATGCTTAGAGTATATGTTGATCATCTTAGATTTTAGGTCGTCAGCTGCACTGGTCTTATTGAACTTATATAATAAAGACACCGTATTATGGATCACATAAAAGATATTGGGCAGCTTACTATTGCTCAGGATACTGTCTGCACGATCAAGGTTAGACAATATAATGTCAGGTTGACCGATATTTTGTGAAACATATTTATCAACCGCACGCGCAAAAATTCTGTCACGCCGCTCTGATCCTGGTATGAGCTTATAAGGTTTAAATCTAAGCACATGATAATTAAGATTTGGACCCAAGTCGTACTCAACTAGCGGCTTGAATCTTAGTATATGTACCTCGTAGCCCAGCTCATAGAATCCTTGACCTAACGTTAATACTACACGTTCCGCACCGCCACCTTGTAGACAGTTAATAACGAGTACTACAATTTTTTTGTGCTGCTTCATAAATGACAACCTATGGATTGATTCTTCACCCATTTGAAAACAGAATATACGATGATTTTACGAAAAAAATTAGCGATTAAACAATTTCGCAAATAACGATTTAGAGGCAGACGGACGAGTAACTTTATTACCGACATAGTCTTGCTGAGATTTTTTCGGAAAACGTCCAAAAGGCTCAACTCTATAGTTGTCTAACTGATATCCTGCAGCAAGTGCTTCGTTATAATATTCATCAAAAACCTCAGACAAATCTTGTCTTGGGTGCGGCATAATATTACCATCAAACCAATGCTTAAATCCTTCTGCTTTTACTCTATCTATTGCGTATTTGTGGCTGAACTGCGTGCCCATATCTGAGTAATGTAATATCTTGATATCTTCTATTGGTAAATCTTCACCATCTACGCAATTATAGGTATTAAGGTAAGGCTCGATGAGCTTTCTATTCTTCTTAAGCAGCTTCATCATGTGTTTATGGCTATCAGGATCTTTTCTGAGTTGTTGAATCGGCGGAACAACATCCTTTGCCTTGTTACAATCCCAAACGCAGGTACATAAGCGAGTCATATCCGCATTTGTTTTGGCCGCTACTACAGATTTTCCATTGATGGGATGACGCCATAAATTTGCTAAGTCATCCAAAACCACCACATCAGCATCCATATAAATAGCACGCCCAGAGTAACCACAGTATTCTGGAATAGCCCACCTGAACCCTGAAAATGGCGTTGACCATTTGGTTGTGTCCCAGCCTTCGCCAGTTCCAGGATTAGAATACCAATAGCTTTTAGGATCACGCGATAGCTGCATCCATACTATTTCAACAGGGACGCTGGTATGTTTATGGATACTATAATCCAACACCATCATCTGCTCTAAATCACAGTTATTTGGGTCGCAACCAACAAAAACTCTAATAGTATCATTTGGCTTCATAATTACATCCGTTGACTGATAAATACTCTAAGCCTTATACCTATGTGATGATACTTGAATGCGATAAGGCTTAAGTACTGATTTTTTAACATGAAATTCGTTAAAATCACGTTGAGCTTATTCTTTCCAATATTTTTCTATCCACCCAACTGGCAAAATAAAGTGACGCAGATGACGGAGCGGTCTTTTTAAGTTCTTAGGCTCAGTGAGTCTTTTCAAATGATCTTTGGCATTGTTGGCAGCGTTTTTGTTATATCTGCCTTCAATAGCATGCGTCGGATACAAATCACCAGGGAAAATGACGATGCGTGCGCCTTTAGGAATTTTTGGTTCCTTAATATAGTTAAGCGGGAATGGCTGACGACATTTGCGTCTAAAATGAGCAACCCACGCCTTTGGAAACAGCTTGACGCCACCTGGCGCGTTGCGGGTAACAAAGCGCTGCTCAAAACGATATTCATCAGCGACACCTTGCGGATCGGCTTTGAACTTTTCTTGTAATGAGACAAGTGACCCTATTTTAAATCTAAAGCAAGACGTCTGACCCAAACGTTCTAATGGATTACTTGGGTTATAAGACAAAATAACGTCATCTGGCTCGCCATATTCAAAGAAAGGATCGAGACTATCTACTATAATCACATCCAAATCTACAAACAGCACTGTGCCTGTCAAATCACCCAGCTTCTCACCCCACAAGCGAGATTTCGGCCACTTACCAAGGGTATTGGTCGGCATAGTGACATCTAGTGGTGGCAATTCTTGACATTCGATTTCTGGACGCACATCAGTCGTATCATCTGTAAAACAGACAAAACGAAACGGTGGTGTGATGTTACGAGAGACCATGCCATATAATTTATTGGCATAATCAGCGCCGTACTTTGTACCCCATTTAATACAAATAATTTGTTTGATATTATTATTATCTGCTGTACTAGAATCTATTGGCATTGACTGCTCACTTTAATCTTATGGATAAATATGACAAATATATTAGCATAAAAAAGCTGAACGATTATGCTCAGCTTTTTTGATCGGTTTAAATAATATGGCTTTTAGTCGATGAAGCTTAACCAATCCATATATTTTTCATTGCGACCATGCACAACATCGAAATATAACGTTTGTAGTTTTTCGGTCAACTCGCCACGACCACCATTACCGATAGTACGATCATCATATTCACGAATAGGCGTCACTTCAGCAGCGGTACCTGTCATAAAGATTTCGTCCGCTAAATAAAACTCATCACGAGTGATACGGCGCTCAACAACTTTGATGTCTAAATCCGCTGCGAACTGAAGAATAGTACGACGAGTAATGCCGTCTAATGCACCACCAGATAGGTCTGGGGTATGTAGGACACCGTCTTTAACTAAGAATAAGTTTTCGCCAGCGCCTTGGCACACAAAACCTTGTGGATCCATTAAGATCGCTTCGTCATAACCATTACGAGTGACTTCTTGGTTTGCCAAGATAGACACAGGATAGTTGCTAGATGCTTTTGCTTTGCACATGGTGACGTTAGGCATATGGTGAGTGTAAGAAGAGGTTTTTACGCGGATACCATTTTTGATACCCTCATCTCCTAAATAAGCACCCCAATGCCAAGCAGCAACCATCGCATTGATACTGTTTTCACGAGATGAGATACCTAGCTTTTCTGCGCCTACCCAAATCAAAGGACGGATGTACGCTTCTGCTAAGTTGTTTTGTTTGACCACATCTTTTTGTGCTTGCTCAAGTGTTGCCGCGTCAAAAGGCACATCCATTTGGAATATTTTCGCTGAGCCTAATAAGCGCTCAGTATGATCTTTTAGGCGAAAAATAGCAGTGCGGTTATCGGCTGTTTGGTAAGCGCGTACCCCTTCAAACACAGCCATGCCATAATGCAAGCTGTGCGTCAGTACATGAACTTTAGCATCTGGCTGTTCGAGCATCGTGCCATTCATCCAAAGCTTACCGTCTTGTGTTGCCATATTCATTTTATAGTCCTTATGCTAGCGCTAACGTCTAACTTTTTAGATAGGTTTTATTCAACAGTATGTGTCAACATCATATAATAACACCGCCGTATCACATTTTATGGTTAAAAATACAATTTCATTATGAATCGATACTGATGGTGAAATTATGATGTGAAGCCGATTATATCATTGGCAGTACGAGCAAATGAAATCTTTTGGTTTACATACTATTTTCATATTATTTATCGTTACTGATTTTATGGTCATTGGTTTTATAATTATTAGCTTTATGGTTATAGACTCCCTCAAGATGTTGGTAAGGTTGTGTCTGTCAAATTGACACCCATCAAATGCTGCCATTGCGCTTGCAAAAGTGCACGCGTCTCTTTCCATAATGACTCATCGACCAATAACGACTGCTCTGACAACGCTAACTGATGAGTGGCCGCACGAATTCTGAGATAGGCATCCGTCAGATCCTGACAAACACGCTGCTCCCAAATACCTAATGATCCCACTTCCTCAAAAATACGGACATTATCACTCCACTTAGTCAAACTTGGATACTCGTGCGAATAAGCCAGCACAGCGAATTGTGCTAAGAACTCAATATCGACTATGCCACCCGCATCTTGTTTAAGATGGAACTTGCCCGCTTGTTGTTGCCATTGGCTCGTACCCAAATGTTTTTGCATTTTTATACGCATACTGGTGACTTCAGAACGTACTTGTTCTATTGTCCGTGGTAATGCCAACACATCTCGACGAATATCACAGAACTGTGCTGTTACTCGCCTATCACCACAAATTGCGCGTGCACGAACCAAAGCTTGATGCTCCCACGACCATGCTTTTTCAAATTGATAGGTTTCAAAAGCATGGCAGGATACTACCATCATACCTGCGTTGCCTGAAGGGCGTAAACGCATATCAATCTCATAAGCGCGGCCATCTCGCGTTTGAGTATTGAGATAATTCATCAATTTTTGTACCAAACGTGCAGCGAATTTCATGCCACTCACCGATTTCTCACCGGTAGTCATACCTTGCTCTTTTATTTTATGCAAGAACACCAAATCCAAGTCTGAAGCATAGGACAACTCTAGCCCGCCAAGTTTGCCGTAACCGATGATAGCGAAACCACAATCTGCCTCTGTAACTGGATCACCATCTTGACCAATAGGATAACCATAACGCTTCACAAGCTCGGCAAAGGCCCGCTCAAGTGCAGCCTCTAACACTACTTCTGCAATATAAGTCAGGGAGTCCGACACTTTCATGATTGGACGCTCAGCCAACACATCGCTGGCCGCCACAGCCAATACCTGATTCTTTTTAAACAGTCTTAGGACACTCAGTAATTCTTCTTCATCATTAGGTTCAACCCGCAACAACTGTTGACGCAAAATATCACGTAATTCAAGCTTGTCAGGCAAGTGACGATAGCGCTGCTGTAAGAAGCTATCTAGAAGTACTGGATACTGTGCCAGCTCTTTTGCAATCCACGGACTGGCTGATAACATCGGAATCAACTCAACCGTTGCATTCGGATTTTCTGCGATCATGACCAAATATATAGAACGACGACAGATCGCTTCGAGCAAGGCGATAAGGCGAGGTAAAGCAGTATTCGCCAGTTGCTGCTGTTCTTGGTGCGCAAGTAGCGCATGTACGATGACAGGATATGCATCATCCAAGCGCTCGCGGGCTTCCTCGCTTAAGTTGGCAACCATTTTTGACTGCCAAAAATCCTGTAGCAACTTACCATTATCTTCTGTCAGTACTTGATATAAACGCGCAATCTGTTTGTCCAGACGCTCCGGTCCGATATCCGTTTCTTCTTGAGTGGGTACCTGACGCTCCGTCACCATGCGTTCAAATGGCACGTTGACATTGTTTCGATGCTGATTAAGAGTGCTCAGCAGCGCTTCCCAGTTATCAAATCCAAGGGTGATCGCAAGGTTATGCTGCCATTTTGGATCATGCGGTAAACGCTGAGTTTGCTGATCATTGATGGCCTGAATACCATGCTCAAGGCGGCGCAAAAACCGATAAGCCGCTTGCAACTGCTCATATGTTGACGTTTCTAAATATCTAAGTTCACACAATACTTGCATCGCTTCTAAGCAAGACTTGATCTGTAACTGCGGATGCCTACCTCCATAAATTAGCTGAAAGGCCTGTACAATAAACTCAATATCTCTGATACCGCCTGCACCAAGTTTGATATTATCCAAGTCCTCACGCTGAGCCACTTGGTTCTGAATGAGTGACTTCATCTCTCGAAGCGCTGAGAACGCACTATAATCCACATAGTAGCGAAAAACGAATGGTTTGATGAGCGCTTGTAATTCATCATAGAATGGCTGGTCTATGTGGCCTACTACTCGGGCTTTTAACCAAGCAAAACGCTCCCACGCACGTCCATGCAAAGAGAAGTATTTTTGTAGCGCCGATAAATGGATGGCCAAATCACTACCATCACCCCATGGACGCAAACGCATGTCGACTCGAAAAGCAAAACCATCAGCCGTTTTATTGTCCAATAGTTTGATAATGCCTTGACCGAGTCGCGTCATAAAACGCTTGTTGTCTATACTGCGTGTGCCATTTGCCTTGTTGCCGTTGGTTTCTCCGCGTGCCTGATGAACAAAGATGAGATCAATATCACTCGATAAATTGAGTTCATGAGCACCAAGCTTACCCATCGCCATGATTGCCATGTCATCAATTTGCACATTACCTTGAGCGTTAATAAAGGTTGGCTCACCGTACTGTTTAACCAAATGACGATACGTATAGTCCTTAGCAAACGAGATACAACCATCAGCAAATTCAGACAGCTCATCGGTCAATTGCTCAAGCGCAATCACTTGTAAGGCGTCTTGCCAAATCCAGCGCATCATCAGCAGTGTACGCAAGTGTCGTAAGCCGCTCATTACCTTTGCTTCATCAACCAATTGATAGTTCTCATCCAACGTATAGTCTTGAATCAGATCATCAATTTGCTGGCGTGTTAAAGTCTGGTCTAGAGGATAGCTACGTAAAAACGTTTGACACGAGACCGTCCGGCTCTCCCAAATCTGATAAGCAAAGCTACTTGCCGTTTGCAATGTTTGTAGCTGCGCCGCTGTCGGCTGACAATCTGTCGTATTGTTCATGGGTGAAGGCATAGCAGGTAACATAGGGACATAAACTCCTTGCATAGAGTGATAAGACTACGTGAAGCTCGCGCATAAGTTTATTGTTTTTTCTTACGAAGCAGTCACTGTATCCAATAACAGCACTTAATAATAACTGTGGGATATAAAACCACATTTCATGGCAGTGCGCCTAGTTGCTTTGAGTGGCTTTATGGTAGCATAAACAACTTTAGCACAGATGATTGATAAAAATTCTATGACCACCACTACGCCCTTACTCCTCATTACTGCCGACCCTAGCCATCCGCTTGCCAAGCTAGCGCTGCGTTATGCACTTGCCTATCTTCAAAACGTTACAAATGCAGTTACTGCAGACGAGCAGCACAATGACAGCGACCACTCCAAAATAAAAAAAGCGTCGTTAAATATCTTTTTTTATGGAGATGCCGCTCATATTGCAAATCGTTTGCGTTGGCAGTCTGCTGACCAAATCAATTTGACCAAAGAGTGGCAAAATCTCGCTGAGCAATATGACTTATCGCTACCCGTTTGTGTCAGCACTGCCCTCAGTCGTGGCATCACTGATGCTGATAACAGCACACGTCATCAGCTTGATAGCGACAACCTTGCCGCAGGTTTTGCCTTAGTTGGACTTAGCGAGCTTGCCATGATGATGCAAGAGAACAATACGCTGATGCAGTTTTGATAAAGTGCAGCTTTAGCAAAAAGCAGCCTTAGATAAAGGCCAGTCAATGACTACACAGATTAGGAAGTAATCATGAAATTATTAATTCAGCTACATACGGCGACTGAGATGGCCAGTTATGAAGGCTGTGCGCTTGCGCTAACCCTAGCAACTTTTGGCCATGAGGTGCAGCTTTATTTGGATGCGCCCGTCTTTGGCCTATTGATGCAGCCTGAATCACGTTTGCATGGCATGATTCAGTCGCTTGATCTATATGATATGCCAGCCGCATGGCTCCCTGATGATGTCTTTAGTGGTTGGGTGACGGGCATGCTACCAGCAGATTTGGCCTCTCAATTAACATTGATACCAGAAGTGGTGAACACTCAAGATTTTGAGCAGATATTGCGATTTTGATGACAAGTAATATCACCAAATAGATCACTATTTGACCCAACGCCTAATATTAAAATAACAACAGCTGGACATACTTATGGCAACCTTATATCAGTTACACAGTACAATGGATACGCTTAGTCACGCTACCGAAGAGATGGCACGCACATGGCGCTCAGGTGACAGTGTGATACTGCTCGGCTCAACCATCGCTTTTATCGATTGGTTTAATGCCCATTTAGAAGAGAGCGAAATACAGGGTATTGCTGGCATCTATGCACTAGCAGATGATGTGTCTCAGCTAACCACCAATACCAGCGCTAAGCTCAATCTAGATGCCAAATTAAATGGTTTGTTAACAGATTTGGAATGGGTTAATTTAACCCAAGACAGTCAATTCGAGAAAGTGGTGACGATTACCTTATGAATAACGACAATATGACCCAAGATTTGAGTAACGTGGCATTGGATCAGGACGGTCATTTATGTGACCATAGTATTTGGACACCTGCTATTGCGCAGCAACTCGCTAATACCTTAGATGTGGTGTTAGAGACTGAGCATTTGCAAATCTTACAACAGGTACGAGCGTTTTTTGATAAGTTCAATCACGCGCCCGCCACACGCCCTCTCATTAAATGGCTACAAAAAACGCTGCCAACCCATGACATTAGCAACCAAAAGCTTCAGCAGTTATTCAATACAGGGTTGGTTGCTCGCCATGTCAATCGCTTAGCTGGTCTACCCAAGCCGCCCAACTGTTTATAAGGTATTAGTCATTGTTATACGTGTCTATAGATATAGGACATGATATTTGATTAGCCAATCAACAGAGCGTTATTTTGGATCATAGACAGTCAATGTCTCATAGCCAATACTGCGCCCCTCGTCACCAGAGAAGCCTTGCTGACGCCATATTTCATACAAGCATATTGCCACGCTATTAGACAAATTCAAACTGCGTGAATCAGCAAGCATCGGTAATCTCAGCCAATTGTCTGCGCCGATGTCTTCACGAATATCGTCAGCCAATCCTGCGGTTTCAGACCCAAACACCAGAGCGATATTAGGCATTGAGTGGTTTTCTACCTCTTCAGTGCCTCGCTGTCCGCTAAAATCATAGTCATAAAAAGGCTTACTAAGCTTGGTGGTCAGCGCGGTAATCGTTCGACAGTCTGCAGCTTGCAATGCCTGTCTTGCCATTATCCAATCATCGTGTACTTGCAAATGCGCATACTCATGATAGTCCAGACCGGCACGGCGCAGTTTTTTATCATCAAGCTCGAACCCCAAAGGTCTCACCAAATGTAGCTGCGCGCCTGTATTCGCACACAAGCGGATAATATTGCCTGTATTGCTAGGCATCTTAGGGGCTACCAGCACGATATGGATGGTCATAATACTCCTCAAGTAATCAAAGCAAACTGTTGTTTGCCTTATATATGGTGTGTAATGAAAAGTTACAGTTTACTAGCGATAATTACATTTTGATACTGTGCAGCGTTTTTAACTTTCACTATTATGTCGGTAACGGATAGCGAGATAATATTTATACATTATCATTTTATTCATTACCCCCTCAGTGAAGTTTAAGCACCTGCTTAGGTCACTGTGATTATTTATAAAAACCCATTTTTGAGGATACTATTATGAAAAAAGTAATTATCGCATCTTTAGCTGCTATGTTTGTTCTAACTGGTTGTAACACTTTTAAAGGTTTAGGCCAAGACGTATCAAGTGCTGGCAGTGCTGTATCTGGTAGTGCACAAGAAGTACAAAACAAAATCTAAGTGTTAACTACTTAGATGTTCTAGAGGGCTTATCATTAATTTGATAAGCCCTTTTTTTATTGTAAGTTTTTTAAGATGTTTCAGCTGTAAACTGCTGCTTGATAATATGGCGATCAATATTCACTGTCATAAAAACTCTCGTAATATTTGATTTAAGTAACGCTGCCCTAATGCGGTCGGCTGTAGCTGCTCAGTACTGTCTATCAATAATCCCTGCGCTATCAGTTTTTTCACTTGCACATCAATGTCATCGTAACTAAGACCCGTTCTAGCTTCAAACAACGACCACTCTACCCCGCCATGCAAACGTAGTACATTCAGCATGAACTCACTGACTAGCTCGTCACTGGCAATTTTCTGCCAACCAACCATTTTTGGGGCAAGTTGTTGAATGGACGAATACTCAGTTACTGGTAAATCTTTAGCCTCAACGTTAGCGGTATCATGACTGTCAAACTCGTCATTTTTAACCATATAATCTTTAGGCAAGCGCGACTTACTAAAACGGTAAATACCAGACGCTTCTAGCAAGTTATTTTCTAATCTATCGTCTGTTTCTACAGGGCGTGTCCTACTTTCAGTTAAGTTTGAGTCTATATGACCAACCGTTACCTTACCATGCGCGCCAGCGCCAATCGCCAAGTAGTCACCAAACTGCCAATAGTTAATATTGTGACGACATGGCTTGTCTGAGGTGCCCACCCAAGCTGAGACTTCATAATTGCTATAGCCCAAATCCTCTAAAAGCGCTTGACCAGCTTGCTCAATATCAGCCAAATTGTCTTCATCTGGCAAAATAGGCTGACTGCGATAGAATACTGTGTTGGGCTCAATGGTTAATTGATACCAAGAAATATGGGTAGCACCCGCTTCATGCGCCATGCGAATATCGGTCAATGCTTCATCCATCATTTGCTGCGGTAATCCATGCATCAAATCCACATTGACTCGCTCAAAACCCGCGGTACGAGCAGCACGAATTGCTGATAGTGCCTGAGCAGGGTCATGGATACGACCAAGCGTTTTCAATTTATCAGCAGCAAAGCTCTGTACCCCAATAGACAACCGATTGATACCCACTTTCAAATACTCAGCAAAAGGGGCATGCTCAAGCGTACCTGGATTGGCTTCCATCGTTACCTCGATGTCTTCAGCAAAGCTAAAAATACGACGTAAGCTAGAAAACAAACGCTGGTACTGTGCAATTGGCAGCAATGAAGGGGTGCCCCCGCCTATAAATATTGAGCTGATTTCACGCTCTTGCGTCAGCGACTGTTGTAATCGAGCATCCAGCAACAGCGCGTCTACGTATTCATCATACATAGACAGCTGAGAATCTTCTGGTAGCTCGTGTGAATTAAAGTCACAATAAGGGCACTTTTTGACGCACCACGGGATGTGAATATAAAGTGCTAGCGGAATGGCTTTCACGTCCCATACACTCACCATAGAATCATTAAAAGGTCTATTGCTACTTAAGAAATGAGCAGATTGAGTATTTGACATAAACGAAGGGTTCTTTAGTAAAGGTATCTGTGAAAAAGCTGTCTGCAAAACGGTCTATACAAATAGGTGGCTGATGTTATCAGCAGAAAGTAGCGCTAGGATAACGGCTAGATGATGTAAAGAAAAGCGCTGCGATGATAAATTTCTCAACAAAACCACTCATAAAAACCGATGTTAAAACGATTGGCTTACAGGCAACATGTTAAAAACGCATTAATCAGACGTTTACGACAAATAACTGACCATACTATAAGGATACAACACATGGCTTATTGGCTGATGAAATCTAACCCAAAATTTTTTGGTATTGAAGATTTAGAGCGACTAGAGACAGATGACTGGGATGGCGTTCGTAACTACCGTGCTCGCAATTTTATGCGTGATGACATGCGTGTTGGCGACAAAGTTGTCTTTTATCATTCTAGCGCCAAACCGTCAGGCGCAGCTGGCATCATGACTATTAGCAAAGCAGGATTTCCTGATCCCAGCCAGTTTCATCCTGAACATCGCCATTACGATCCATTGGCCACTGAAGACGCGCCGCGTTGGTATATGGTAGAAGTGACGTTTGAATTGGCTTTCATAAATGTTTTACCTTTATCAGAGCTGAAGTTTTTGCCAGCACTTGAAGACTCTTTACTCCTTAAAAAAGGTTGCGAGCAGCTTACTATTATTCCACTTGAGCCAAAACATTGGCACGCCATTATGTCTATGGCAGATACTCTTGGCCTACTGCCAGACGAGGCCAACGTCCATCTGTAAGGGTAATATATAAAATTTTATGTTGTAAGTTAACACTTATCCACGTACGTGCTGTATAAATTTGCTATATTGGCGAGCACAGACTTTTTATCTGCTTACCCTTTTTATAACTGTCATATAACAACGCTAGGATTTAGTTATGAGCGCACCCAAACTGCTATTGTCTGCCTTAACCCTCAGTATGCTCAGCTTGACGCTCAGTGCTTGTGGTAGCGATGGCGACAAGGCCAAAGAAGAGTACGACCGCATAGAAGATCAGGTAAAAGACGAATATGATCGTGTGGAAGACAAAGTAAAAGAAAAATATAAAGAAGTTGAAGACAAACTCAGCGATGACGAAAAATCTATGGCTGAGATTTTAAAGTCAGTATTCTTGCCAGAAGAGTCACTGGATAATTTCTTAGACAAGCTGACACCAGAGGGTGGACGTGGTGGTCTGTATGTTGGACACTTCGTTGAACTCAATGATGGTGACAGCAACGATACTGATATTGGCGCCGTATACTTTGACATCAGTAAAGATGGGGTTGGCAGTGTTGACGGTAGCATTAGCTATCAGCAACAAGCTTGCCAAGAAAATAATAGCTTGGGTGTAAATTCAGCCCTAAAAATCGATAATTATATCGCTGGTAAAGTGACAGGCAGTCTCGATACTTTAGAGTTTTTGGATGTTAAGTATGTTAATGAGTTAGGGATAGAAACACCAAACTTGCTAACTACCTTTGCTGGTAGTTTTGAAGAAAAAGAAGCAGGCTCACCGTGGAAAGGCAGTTTTGAATATCAAGATGGATTGGGCGCCAAAACGCTATCAAGTGGCGAAAACAATTGTAATGTGACTTATACCATTAGTGATCGTTCCAATTTTAGAACCTATCCTCTGGACTATGAATTTGGTCAAATGAACCTTGATATTGTCGGTAATGGAAATCAGAAAAATGTTATTTGGAAAAACCCTGCTAATACTCAGCACGTATTAATCAGTCAAATCGACGTCAATAAAGCAGAATCGGGTGCTAATGGCTATGTACAGAATCTGGTATTGAGTAATCTTGAAACCCAGTTTGCGCCTGTTATTTCTGACAAATCAATTAACTACGCGATTGTCGTACAAGCATTTGACGCGAATAATACACTAATCGGATATCAAGCAGTGGTACAAGATTTACCAGAATCTTTATGAGCTAATATTTTAGTGATAACAAACGCTTCTTTAACGTTGACATCATAGCCCAGCTTCTTTACCATCTTCTTTACTTGTAACCTGTCTATTCACTTTTTGAATTGACGGGTTATTTTTATTTTTGTGCCTTTCATTTTATTTTCAGACTTTGCCCTTATAGGCTTGCTTCTACTGTTTATCAAATTATCATCATTGGCACAACTTCTATCTTACTGTCCGCTATTGATTTGCTGATGACCATATTTGCTCATCCGCAATGACGACCACAAAGAATAAAAAGTTGCTCACTATGGTTTTTCCATTATCTTTTAAAGACTTTAAAAGCTACAGCTTCCGCTTAGGCGTGCTTGCGCTTCCTATTTTGATTACTCAATTTTGCCAAGCAGCTCTTGGTGTCGTAGATGCCATTATGGCGGGTCAAGTCTCTGCACTTGATTTAGCGGCCGTGGCTGTTGGTTCTGGTATCTGGCTTCCTCTATTTTTATTGGCTTCTGGTATTTTAATCGCAACCACACCGCTGATTGGTGAAGCGATAGGTAAAGATCAGCACAGTCAAGTACCACATATCACCCAGCAATCTTTATGGACTGCTGGTGTCCTTGGTATTATTGGTTTCATCGTTGTCAATTTAGCGCCTAATGTACTCGGAATCATGGGTGTACCTGAGAACATTCAGCCAATTGCCACGCAATATTTGCATGGTGTCTCCTTTGGTTTTCCTGCTTTGGCTGTCTATGCGGTACTGCGCAGCTATTGCGAAGCACTTGGGCGACCTGAGCCCGTGACTGTCATTAGTATCATCGGCTTACTTGCCGATATTCCTCTGAACTATATTTTTATTCATGGTTTATTTGGGATGCCTGAGCTTGGCGGCGCCGGTTGCGGGGTTGCAACTGCCTTAGTTTTATGGATAAACGTGTTGCTACTCGCCACTTATACCAGTTTTACTAAGCGTAAACAGTTTGCCAGTACTCGCTTTTTTTATGCGTTTGCCAGTCCTAATCGTGCACAGATCAAAAAACTTCTTAAGCTTGGTATTCCTATTGGTGTGTCCATCTTTTTTGAAGCCAGTTTATTTAGCTTGGGCGCACTCGTCATCAGTCCATTGGGCGAGCTGGCAACTGCATCGCATCAAGTCGCATTGTCTGTCACCTCGCAATTGTTCATGATACCTATATCAGTCGCGATGGCATTAACCATCATGGTATCTAATCGCTTTGGCGAAAAAAACATGATGGCGCTGCGTCAGGTGCAAGCCACTGGTCTCATATGGACAGTATTGATTGCCATTATTTGTATGCTTGGAATATGGCTATTTAGACCACAATTGGCAGCGGCCTTCACTGACAATCCAGCCGTGATGGCTCAATCTATGCATCTGCTTATTTTTGCGCTCGCTTATCAGCTCTTTGATGGCTGGCAAGTAAACATCGCAGGGATATTGCGCGGTATGCAAGACACTGCCGTACCCATGTTGGTCACGCTATTTTGTTATTGGTTAGTGGCTCTACCACTAGGTATTTATTTGGTGCGCTTCACTGATATTGGGGCACAGGGATTTTGGATGGCATTGATTACTGGTTTGGTTTTGTCGTCTATCTTACTCACATTACGACTACGTTATCAACAAAGACGTTTGAGAGCTTTGTGGGGTTGATCGTGTTTCTGTTCATCCAAACAATACTTCTAATGATATTTACTGGCGCTATGAGGTCACATAGACTATGATAAATCGTTAATATTTTCTTACGCGCACGATAGCTTACGTCATAATATGTAAAAAAACTCAGTTAACAACTGTACATCGATTGCTCATTGACCGGAATATAGGTATCATTAGCAATTATCTACACAATATTTAGTTACACTATTTCTCGACTTTGGTACAAGGCAAAATTAAAACTATGGATATTGAAAAAATACGCACCCTGATCGCCCTTATGGAAGAAAGTGAACTGGTTAACTTAGAAGTTAGCTCAGATAATGAGCATATCAGTTTGACTCGTCACTATGATGCGCCTGCGCCAACGATGATGGCTGCGCCCGCTGCTGCTGGTGCACCAATCGCTGCTGAAGCCGCGCCTGCAGCAGTAAAAGCTGGTAGTGTTGAGACATCGCCAATGGTAGGTGTTTATTATTCAGCCCCTAGTCCTAATGATCCGCCATTTGTAAAGGTTGGACAAAAGGTACAGGCTGGTGACACCTTAGGAATTATTGAAGCGATGAAAATCATGAATCCTCTTGAAGCGACCCAAAGTGGTGTCATTGACGAAATCTTAGTGAATAACTCAGAAGTGGTACAGTTTGGTCAGCCTGTCGTACGCTACAAAGCCTAACGACTATTTTTGCCATACTTTATCTCATGATGATAGAGGATTCGTTATCTTCTGTAAGATGATCTAATTTAGGTCGTCTTATACTAAGTGCATTTAATTTGAATATGCCTAGGCTAGCGACTCTATCAATGAATGCCGCTTCGACAAGGATGAACCCATGATAAAAAAACTGCTCATCGCCAATAGAGGTGAGATTGCCCTGCGTATCGTTCGAGCTTGTAAAGCTCTTGGAATAGAAACTGTAGGTGTCTATTCCACGGCTGATGCAAACTTAATGCATTTGCGCTTTGTTGACGAGGCAATCTGTATTGGCAAACCTAACGCCAGTCAGAGTTATCTTGACATCAATACCATTTTGACCGCAGCTGAAATCACTGGCGCTGATGCCATTCACCCTGGCTACGGCTTTTTATCCGAGAATGCTGAGTTTGCTGAACGAGTTGAAGAGGCAGGTCTGACCTTCGTTGGCCCTAACGCTGATCATATTCGTTTGATGGGTAACAAAGTATCAGCCATTAACGCGATGAAAAAAGCAGGTGTACCGACCGTGCCTGGCTCTGTGGGTGCCGTTACGCTCCATAATGCTGAAGAGCAAGCACGCAATATTGGTTTTCCATTGTTGATTAAAGCCGCTTCTGGTGGCGGCGGTCGTGGTATGCGTGTGGTTGAGCGATTTGAAGATATCGTTGGTCAAGTACAAGCTGCCAAACAAGAAGCAGAATTGTGGTTTGGCGATGATACTGTTTATATGGAGCGTTATCTACAAAACCCGCGCCACGTAGAAGTACAGGTATTGGGTGATGGCAACGGCAATGCTATTCATTTGTATGATCGCGATTGCTCGCTACAACGTCGTCACCAAAAAGTATTAGAAGAAGCCCCTGCTCCTGACATCCCTGATGATGTGCGTGAGCCTATATTAAGAGCTTGCGTAAAAGCATGTGAGCTAGTGAAATATCGCGGCGCAGGTACTTTCGAATTTTTATTTGAAAACAACGAATTTTTCTTCATCGAGATGAACACTCGTGTTCAGGTTGAGCACCCTGTTACCGAAATGATTACAGGTATCGATGTGGTCGTTGAACAGCTTAAAATCGCTGCTGGTTATGGATTGTCTTATCGTCAAAGCGAGATTGAGATTCAAGGACATGCGATTGAATGCCGTATTAATGCTGAAGATGCAGCAACTTTTGTTCCTTGCCCTGGTACAGTAAGTCAATTGTTTGCTCCAAGTGGCGCGGGCGTTCGGTTTGATTCACACCTATATCCTGGCTACGAAATACCGACTTATTATGACTCGTTGATTGGCAAACTGATTTGCCACGGTCAAACCCGTCAGCAAGCGGTATCTAAAACATTGCATGCACTTGATGAATTGGTCATTGAAGGCATCAAAACCAACATCCCTCTACATCGTGACGTGATTTTAGCAGATGATAATTTTGTCAATGAAGCACAAAATATCCATTATCTTGAAAGAGAGCTTTTAACAGCGAACAAAGCAAAAAAACAATCCTAGATTGAAAATGTAATCTATCAAAATAAAAAAACCGCTATTTAAAATAGCGGTTTTTTATTTTGAGAATTAAGGATAATCCCTATAGCTGGTTAAGGCAATATTCTATTGAAGTTCATAAAGCACTCATTACCATCAGGATCGGCACACCACTGCATTTGGTTGCCATCATGATTCACAAATGCAATTAATGCTTCATCCGTTTGATCAATTTTATTACCAGAACAATCTATTTCGTTATTATCATAAATAGTTTTAATAGCGATAATAGGTAGTCCCTCTTCACGATGTGTGATGAGATAGCGACCGTATGTCAATTCTTTGCCACTGACAGTCCATACCTCATTATCTGCTGCAAAATTATATAGCTCGCGACATTGATTGGAGACTTTAGTAGATGCGATCAAATCTTTGTTAGGATTTGATTGAATATTAAACGCCCGTTGCTCATCTTGGGTCAGAATACCGCCTTCTGATCCTGCCACTATTCTAGGCTCATCTCTGTCAACGTTCTGTCCATCGACTAAGGCAGCAGCCTGTCTGGCTTCAGCCTCTTTCGTCATGGTGATCTCGCTGTCTAAATCTATCTCCCATTGTCCAGCAATTGCAGGACTGATATGAGTAGTGATCGTTGGCTTACTAATGACTTCACCATTCGCTGGCAATGACGCCAACAAAGCTGCTAATGAAAATGAAGCAAATGATATAGGTTCCATAATTAACCTTTTATTTATAATAATATGCGTTATATACATTAGCGTAAGTCTTAGACACCAAAAATACAAGTAACATTATGCTATTGATGATGACTCAGCGCACGCTAAAATAATGCATCATTATAAAGTGCTACATCAGAGCCCTAATGCTTCTATAGTAAAAAAATAACACCATCACTGTACTTGCATATAGCAAGGAGCGATGGTGTCATTAATACAAAGGGCCAATACCATTATATAACTATTAGGCGGCAGCGGTGCCTACTGCTTGGGCAAAAGCAGATAACGCGCCTTTAAGCATTGCCGATACCGTACTGCTACAAGTGCCAATGCCTGAATAAACGTCACCATCTACATTTAATTGAATGTAAGCTGCAGCGTTTGCATTGGTTTTATTGTCCCGATTGGTATCATCATCAATGCCGTTACCATTATTGTGCTGCGGATTGATTGCATGCTCAGCGTAATTAATGATATGGAGTGATTTGCCTGTATGCTGTGCAAGACCATCAATAAAAGATGATAGTGGACCATTACCAGTACCATCGATATTGATGATATCACCATTCATTTGTACTTGACCGTTAAAGTAGACCTCGCCACCTTTATTATTGACACTATAATCTAATAGCTCAAACTTGCCCTGCTGTAGATATGTGTCTTCAAAGGTCTGCAAAATCTCGTCATTCTGCAATTCGCGCGCTACGGCCTCAGCTTGTTTTTGTACCACACCACTAAAGTCAATTTGCATCCAACGTGGTAAGTTAAACCCATAATTACGCTGCAAAATGTAAGCGACACCGCCTTTACCAGATTGGCTATTGATACGTACCACATCTTGATAACTACGACCAATATGCGCCGGATCAATCGGTAAGTAAGCCACATCCCAAACATTATCGGTCTCGTCTTGATGCTTTTCATTGTAATCAAGCGATTTTTTGATGGCGTCTTGATGTGAGCCACTAAAGGCGGTAAATACCAATTCGCCCACATAAGGATGACGCGGATGTAAAGGCAAGTTATTACACTCACTTACCACCTGTACAATTTCGCTCATGTTACTAAAATCAAGCTCAGGATCGATACCCTGACTAAACAAGTTCATGGCCATTACCATGATATCCATGTTACCTGTACGTTCACCATTACCTAATAGCGTCCCTTCAATACGATCAGCACCCGCAAGGACGCCAAGTTCAGCAGCAGCCACGGCACAGCCACGGTCATTATGTGTGTGCAAGCTGACAATGACATGCTCACGATGGGCAAGATTGCGGCAGAAATACTCAACCTGATCAGCAAAAACGTTCGGCATTGAGGCTTCAACCGTCGCTGGTAAGTTAAGAATGACCTCTTGTCCTTGCTGCGGCTGCCAAATGTTACAAACAGCATCACAGACCTCTACGGCATATTCAGTTTCTGTTTGGCTAAAGCTTTCTGGTGAATATTGAAAAACCCATTCTGTTTCAGGATATTTTGCTGCATATTCTTTTAATAGCTTGGCGCCAGTGATAGCGATTTCTTTAATTTCATCTTTGTTTTTAGCATAAACTTTTTCACGTTGTACACGGCTGGTTGAGTTATAAACATGGACCACCGCACGCTTTGCGCCTTTCAATGATTCGAAGGTACGAGCAATTAAATGCTCACGAGCCTGAACCAAAACTTGCAAGGTCACATCGTTTGGCACATGATTTTCTTCGATAAGTTTACGAGCGAAGTCAAATTCAACCTGTGCCGCTGACGGAAAGCCAATCTCAATTTCTTTAAACCCAACTTCTACTAGCGTATTAAAAAAACGCATTTTTTGTTCAATGGTCATCGGATCAATCAGTGCCTGATTGCCATCACGCAGATCCACACTTGCCCATATTGGTGATTTCTCGATCGTTTTGCTTGGCCAAGTGCGATCTGGTAACGATGGTGCAAAAGCAAATGGACGATATTTACAGAAATCAAAAGCGGCACTTTTTGGTGTCATCTTGGTGGTCGCTTTGGCAACGGTGCTGGTGGCTTGGTTAGACATAATCAATCCTTAGATGATATGAGATTTTAGATATTTAATTGGACAGTTTTTTATTAAAGCATTATGTATCATACGAGATAACCACTGTATCTGTCATTATAATAGCAAAGTTTATGCTACAGAAATCCGCTTTTTTTCATGCATTTTTGCGTTATTTTAGTGGAAAATCTTGTATTGGTCGTTATAATTAGATAAATTCTCTAGCAGGATAATAAATTATGATAAGTAGCCATTCAGATACTGCTTTATTGGTAGATTTAGATGAGACCGATAAACAGCTATTGCGTTTATTACAGACACAAGCTCGAATGAGTATTACTGAGCTGGCTGAACGAGTCAATCTTTCGGCAACTCCCTGTGCGCGCCGTATTAAGCGCTTAGAAGATGCAGGCATCATCACAGGCTATCACACCAAAACAGATGCACAAAAAATTGGTTACCCACTGGCGGTGTTTATCGCTATCAGTATGGATCGCCACACAGCAGAGCGTTTCGAACAATTTGAATCTAAAGTACAAAGCTTTGATGAAGTAGTGAGCTGTAGTATTGTCACTGGTCGTACCGAAGACTATCTGATTAAAGTTCGGGTACGCGATATGGCACATTACGAGGAGTTTTTATTACATAGGTTAAATCGTATCGAAGGCGTTGCTCAAGTCCATACCAGTTTTGAGCTACGAGAGGTATTTAGCCGTAGTGTGGTATAGGCTATCTTGAGTGCGCATTACGCCGTCATTGCTTGCCATGTAGAACGCTGAGGTACAAACATGGCAATGAGAGTACCGATAAAAGCAATTGCCGTTTTACTGGTAATAATAGGAAAAGCACGGCTTTTAAAAACAGTTAACTTGATAGAGCCATTTTGCGGCAATAAGCACACAATCTATTGTGTTAAAACAATCAGAAATAAGAATCAGCTCATGATTTAGTGCGTTACAAGCCTTTAAGACAGATTTAAGGTACGCGTTGTCGCGGCTTCACTCTCTGTTTGTCCAAGCATTTGCACTCGCTGATCACTGAACATATCCATGTCAGGTGCAAGCGTGCGCATGAAGCGATCGAAATACAACATCTGCTTAGTCAACAAGGCAAAATCACGGGGAAAGTGAATACCATGACGCTTACCCACTTCGACAATCTCAAGCATCATGGTATTGAGCTCATCTGCTTGCTCTTTACTATTGAAAGGAACACCGCTGGTAAAGGCTTTGTCTTCTGCCATGATGGTCTTCATCATACGTTGTAAATCATTGCCCAATGCTACGGCATCAACCTGATTACCACCATGCGTCATCTCCATATCGATCATGTGACGCGCCATTGCGTGATAATCATTGTCTTGCATTGCTTGCATCATACCCATACACGCACGCCAGCTTTCAGCTTTTAATTTACCGACAATACCAAAATCCAAGAAGCCAATACGGCCATCGGTTAACAGCATTAAGTTGCCAGCATGCAGATCAGCGTGGAAACTGTTACATAACATGAGACTGGCAAACCACGTATTTAAGGTATCTGCCATGACTTGGGCAGGATCAGTACAGTACTGGCGCATCAGCGACTCGTCTACCATAGAGACACCGTATAAGCGGCTCATTGTGAGCACACGCTTCGTCGTCAACGTCTCATATACTTCTGGCGCCGTCACACGGGTGTTACCAGATACTACTAAAAACTGCTGAAAATCACGAATGTTTTGCGCTTCAGCGATAAAATCCGTTTCAGCAAGCATGCGTAGACGGATTTCATCAATAATAGGCGCAATACTGGCAAACTTCATAGATGGCATGAGTAGCTCAAGCAGTTTGGTGACACCATGCAAGACGCCCAAATCTGTTTGCATGATGGTCTCGACGCCAGGCTTTTGTACCTTTAACACTACCTCGTCACCATTATGTAGACGTGCGGCATGCACTTGAGCAATAGAAGCTGAGGCCAGCGGTTTTGGCTCAATATGAGCAAACAACTCATCAAGTGTTATACCGTCGACTGCCAACTCTTCTTTTAAGACTTGCTCAATATAAGCATAAGACAATGGCGTGGTTTGATCCAAACAGCTTTGAAACGCAGTGACATAATCGCGAGGAAACAATGACGGCGTACTAGCAATGAATTGACCAATTTTGATATAAGTCGTACCTAGCTGCTCGAAAGTCTCTTTTAGCAACATAGCATCAGGTTTCTCACCTTTTACGACTCTCAGTGCGGACAGACCAGCCACGCTCGCCGTTTGACGAACACGATTAACAACATTGAAAGTGTGTTTCAATAAATGGGGACGATGAATTTTCATAAAAAACAACTATGGTAATAAAAAGGATATTTGAGGATAGATAAAGATTAATGACTGCTACAGACAGGACACTCTGGATCTTTGCGATAGCCCATGAGCCGTTGCTGCATTTTGCTACCATCCCACAATAACAGTTTATTTGTCAGTGGATTTTTGGTTAATCCTAGATATTGCAAGGCGGTATTGGCTTGCAAATTGCCCATAATAGCTGTTGTGCTGGCAAGCACACCTGAATTGGCACACGTACGTTCATCTGCCTCTATATCGTCTACCACTGAGCCAAACACACAATGATAACACCCTGTATCTAAATGTGGCTCGAACAAAGCCAATTGCCCTTGCATCGCAATCGCTGACGCAGACAATAACGGAATCTGATAACGCACACTAATACGATTAATGATGTCGCGCGTGGCAAAATTATCCGTACAATCTAAAAGCAAATCAGGCTTACCTATTACCATATCAAGTAAGTCATAAGCATTGTTTTCGCTCAACCTCGCTATTGTACTCTTTACGCTTATCAAAGGATTAATACGCTCAAGCATCTTCGCCGCTGTTAACGCCTTATATTTATTGATGTCATCAGGTAAAAATAAGGTTTGCCGTTGTAGATTGCTGGCTTCAATGACATCATCATCAATCAGATGAACCTGTCCAAGCCCTGCGCGTACCAACGTTTCAGAAGCTGGGCAACCTAACCCGCCTGCCCCAATGATGACGACACGTGCAGACTTTAACCGCAGTTGAGCATCAATATCCCAGCCATCAAGCAGTATCTGCCGCGCATAAACCAGCAGCTCTTCATCTGATAATTGCTCTGTCTCTAATGAGTGCGCCCTATCCATTATTAAAACCTGTTATTAAAAAACCAATCATAAAAAACCAATGACGATAAATTGGCACGACCAAATAAAATTCATACACTAGATATGACCAAGCGTCACGCGATCATTACCACCGTAATCTTGCACCGTCGTTACGGATTCAAAGCCATGATCTGCAAACAGTTGACGGACAGCAACTCCTTGATCGAAACCGTGCTCAATGGCTAACAAGCCTCCTATAAGCAAATAGGATGGTGCTTGCTGGATAATATGTTCGATATCAGCCAAGCCATGATTGGGAGCACTGAGCGCACTGATAGGCTCAGCTTTTAGCTGTGCTAGATGTTCATCTTCCTCATCTATATAAGGAGGATTGGAGACGATGACATCGAATGATACTTTTTCGTGAGTACGAAGCGCGTCATACCAGCTGCTTTGTATAAATTTGATATTGGCTACCTCATTTATAAGCGCATTGTGCTGAGCAACCTCAAGTGCTGCTGGTGATAAATCAACGGCAACCACTTGCCAGTTATCATTTTTTAACTCATGAGCAAGACTGATAGCGATGCACCCTGAACCTGTCCCTAAGTCTAACAAGCGCTTAGTACTGGCATGGATTGATGGGGTATTTATCCAATCTATTACTTGTTCAATCAGGATTTCAGTATCTGGTCTGGGAATCAGCGTGTGCTCATTAACCATAAAACTCAGTGACCAAAAGGCTTGCTGACCCGTTAGATAAGCAAGCGGCATGCCTTGCTGCATCTTCGTCACACCAGCGTTAAACTGTTTTTGCTCATCCTCTGTCAGCTCGTAGCTTTCATCCGTAATCAAAAACAGCGCTGGCTTATCAATGACGTATAGCAGCCAATCGGTTAGCCAAAAAGAGGGCAATTTACTGGCGGGTTCTGTATTCATCAACTGCTGAATTTGCTGCTTTATTTGACGAATAGTTACTGATGTCATAAATAACTCTTAAACGTGCGATTAATAAAAAGATACGGCTAATAAAAAAATACTATCACTAAATAATTACAAACTTAACGCTTAGGCTATTCTGACGCACGCGGTGGCTCATTGGTATCGGTCAGGTTTGGATTCGCTTTCGTTAATTTGTCATTATCACCGTATATATCATCGTTATCACCAATGACGATATGCTTATCAACCAAATAGATTAAAATCAAAATTGGCACGCCAATCGCAAAGGTAAAGATAAAGAAAAATGGATAGCCCATATTGTCTACAACAGCACCAGAGTAGCCACCCATCACTTTCGGTATTAGCGTCATTAACGATGAAAAGATAGCATATTGTACCGCGGTAAAACGAATCGATGTCAGTGCTGACAAGAAAGCGATAAATACAGCACTGGCAAGACCTGCTGCCAGATTATCGAAAATCACTGCCACGTACATATGCGGTAAGCTACCAGGATGATATGTGAGTAACACAAATAATAAATTCGTCACACAAGCCAGTATGGCACCGATCATCATCGCCTGCATCATGCGCATTTTTTGAGCCAAAATACCGCCCAAAAAACCACCCGCAATAACCATGATGACACCGACTAACTTCACTGCGTTGGCAATGTCTGTCTTACTAAAACCCATGTCTTGGTAAAAGACGTTAGAAATAACTCCTGCTACGATATCAGAAATGCGGTATAAACCAATCAAGGCCAGTAGCAATAATGCTTTTTTGCCATAACGGCGAAAAAAGTCAACCACGGGCTCGACCCAAGTGGTATAGGCCATTTCTTGTTTGACCACGCCCACTTTGACAGACAGGTAACCCACAACTGATGCAACCAATAGGCTTGCTAATAGATGAAACACTTCAAGTAAAAAGGCAAACATCACACTGTCTGTCTCTGGCAGTAACGCACCAACATTGACAAAAGCAATGATAAAAGCGACGATCGATAATACAAACACCAATACCAAACGAGCATAGTCTGTTGCTGGGCGCTCAATGCGTACCTGCTCACTCACAGGCTCCCGAATTATCAGCGTGGTCACCACACCTACGCCCATCACCGCTGCCATAATCCAATAGGTGTTGCGCCATGCTTCGTAACTATAAAACTCTTCGGTCGAACCGAAATAATCTGCCAAATATAAGGCACCTGCACCTGCAAAAATCATCCCTAAACGGTAGCCTGCCGTATACATCGCTGACAAGACAGATTGTAGACTGGGCGGCGCAAGCTCAATACGATAGGCATCAACCACGATATCTTGCGTGGCGGATGAGAAGCCCAATAGCACGGCTGCCATTGCCATATAGTGCAAACTGCTCTCATCAGTCGGATTGATGCTGGCCATCATATAAATTGCCAAAATAATCAAGAGCTGTGCGATCAAAATCCAACTACGACGACGGCCCAGTAATCTAGTTAATATCGGTAGCGGCACCGCATCTACTAGAGGCGCCCAAATGAACTTGAACGAATACCCTAAGGCCGCCCAACTAAAGGTTGTCACCACACTGCGATCAAATCCTGCCTCACGCAGCCATAACGATAGACTAGAGAAAATAAGTAAAATAGGGATACCCGCTGCAAAACCCAAAAACAGCATGATAATGGCACGTCGATCAAGATAGGTTTTTGCCGCTTCTGACCATGATTTTTTGGCAACGGGCTGATTGGGCGGAGAAGATTTGACAGCAGACATAATGACTCACTAACACTTAAAACGAAGAAGACAACTGTGGACAATTTTTATCAATCATTATAAGTATTTACCATCAAAAAGGATCGATAAAAATTGCTCAACGTTGCACCAATACTCTTATCGCAACAAAATCCAGTTATGGTACTTGAGAACCTCTACCTTGACTAGATATTTTTGCATTAACTTATGGCTCATAAAGAGTAATATAAGGTAAGCACACTTTGTTATGATTGGTTATTTAAAACTTATAATCCATATATATTTGTTTTGTAAAACTATAATATTTAGCTATGATCTGTGTATAAATAATGCTTATTATAATTAATCATTGAACCTCTCTACCATCATAGTACAGGAGTTATGCCATGACCGACTCAACCTCTACCAACGCCAATAAGAATGAAGCATCAGATATGGGACGTTGCCCTGTAAACCATAATAGCAATTCATCGGATGCTTCTACCAATACAACGTATGATCGAGGCGACGATAAAGGCCCGACGATTCATAGTGAAAACGTCGATCAAACGCATACGCCGCAGCGTCCTAGTATGGGTGGCTGCCCTGTTATGCATCAAGCCCATACAACCACTGCGTCTGCTGCAACCGACTGGTGGCCAAATAGCTTAAACTTAGACATTCTGCATCAGCAAGACAAAAAAACCAATCCTATGGGTGATGATTTTGACTATACTGAAGCGTTTAAACAGCTGGACTTAGAAGCAGTCAAAACAGATTTAAAAAACTTGATGACTGAGTCGCAAGAATGGTGGCCAGCCGATTGGGGTCACTATGGTGGTCTTATGATTCGTATGGCATGGCATTCGGCCGGTACTTATCGCAGTGCTGACGGGCGCGGTGGCTCTAACACTGGTAATCAGCGTTTTGCGCCGTTGAATAGCTGGCCTGACAATGTCAACTTAGATAAGGCACGTCGTCTATTGTGGCCTATCAAGAAAAAATATGGGAATAAACTGTCTTGGGCAGATTTGATGATTCTAGCAGGCAATATGGCTTATGAATCAATGGGTTTCAAAACCCTTGGGTTCGCTGGTGGTCGAGCTGATATCTGGCATCCAGAAAAAGACATATATTGGGGTTCTGAGCGTGAATGGTTAGCGCCTACCGAAAACCGCTATGAGAGCGATAAAGATCGTGAATCGCTTGAGAATCCATTAGCAGCGGTACAAATGGGGTTAATCTATGTCAATCCTGAAGGGGTTGATGGTAATCCTGATCCACTAAAAACCGCTCAAGACATGCGCACCACTTTTGCCCGTATGTCAATGAACGATGAAGAAACGGTTGCACTGACTGCGGGTGGACATACCGTTGGTAAATGTCACGGTAATGGTGATGCCACCATATTAGAAGATGAGCCAGAGGCAGCAGATGTGCATGAGCAAGGTTTAGGCTGGCGTAATCCTAAAGGTCGTGGCAATGCTGGAGATACCGTTTCAAGTGGTATTGAAGGCGCATGGACCACCAACCCCACTCAATGGGATCACGGTTATTTTGAACTGCTATTGGGGCACAACTGGGCATTAGCCAAGAGTCCAGCAGGTGCTTGGCAGTGGGAGCCAACTGACATTCGCGAAGAAGATCGTCCATTGGACGCTCACGATCCAAGTGTACGCCGTAACCCTATCATGACCGATGCAGATATGGCATTAATCAAAGACCCTATCTACCGCAAAATTTCAGAGAAATTTCACCAAGAGCCAGATTACTTTGATGAAGTGTTTGCCAAAGCTTGGTTTAAATTGACCCACCGCGATCTGGGCCCTAAATCTCGTTACTTGGGTGCAGACGTACCAGGTGAGGATTTTATCTGGCAAGATCCTATTCCAACGGGCAACATTGACTTGACCGATGAAGACATTGCGACCTTAAAATCGCAGATATTGGACAGTGATTTGAGCCGTCGTGAATTGATTATCACTGCATGGGACAGCGCCCGTACTTTCCGTGCTTCAGACTATCGCGGCGGGGCAAATGGTGCACGTATTCGTTTGGCACCGCAAAAAGATTGGGTCGGCAATGAACCGCAGCAGTTGCAGCGTGTGCTTGAAACTTTGACAAGCATTCAGTCTGACTTTGGCAAAGATATCAGCTTAGCCGATCTTATCGTATTAGCAGGTAATACGGCCATCGAGCAAGCCGCTGACGAAGCTGGCGTAAGTATCACAGTACCATTCAAAGCAGGTCGCGGTGATGCTGATGAAGCAATGACCGATGCAGACGCTTTTGCTGATTTAGAACCTTTACACGATGGTTATCGTAATTGGGTCAAAGAAGACTACGCTGTCTCTCCTGAAGAGATGCTGCTTGATCGTAGTCAATTGATGGGGTTAACGGCTCCTGAGATGGTGGTACTTATCGGTGGTATGCGTGTTTTGGATACCAATCATGGTCAGAGTCAACACGGCGTCTTTACAGAGCGGGCTGGCGTGCTTACCAATGATTTCTTCGTTAATCTGACGGACATGAACCACACGTGGCATCCGATAAAGGCTAGCGACACTGCACATAATACTTCTAATATGTATGAGGTGCGTGAGCGAGCAACAGGGAAAACGAAATGGCAAGCAAGCCGCGTAGATCTTGTGTTTGGTTCAAATTCCATACTACGCGCTTATGCCGAGCTGTACGCGCAAGACGATAACTTAGAAAAATTCGTGCATGACTTTGTTCGCGCTTGGAGTAAGGTCATGAATGCAGATCGTTTTGATGTTGCATGAACGCTTTAGAATATGACTTTAAATTCTGTTAGTCATTTAAATAAACTAAAACAGCTACCCTTTAAAGGGTAGCTGTTTTTTTTGTGGCTCCACAGATATGCTTTTAGTAGATACCATTTATTCAAAAACAAAAACTCTATATTCCCAAATATTATAAATTGATAGCTATTTATTATATACAAGAATAATAACTTTGTTTTACACTACTCTATTATCCACATTTATACATTTTTACTTTATGTATACAAATATGCTTTGTATATCTACCCAATAGGATTAGGTTATGGCAATTGATGTAGTAGTTAATCAGCGACATTTACAAATTCAGCTTAAGCAGCTGGAGACAGTGTGGCATACCGTGATTAATGGCTATAACTTAAGTCAAGCAGCAATGGTATTGCATACCAGTCAATCAAGTTTATCAAAACACATTGCCGCGCTTGAGAATCAACTTAAAACGGAAGTATTTGTTCGTCAAGGCAAACGGCTAACAGGTCTTACGATCATGGGTACTGCTCTCATGCCACATATTGAATCTATTTTTGCCGAAATTCGTACCATTGAAAATCTGAGTCTCGATTTTAATAATCCAAATATCGGCACACTTACCATTGCTACGACTCATACCCAAGCGCGTTATGTTTTACCGCAAGTAGTAAAAGAGTTCAAAGCACGTTTCCCCAAGGTCAATTTGATTCTACAGCAGGCCGATCCTGAGACCATCGCGCAGATGGTTATTCGTGGTCAGGCTGATATTGGTATTGCAACTGAGTCTTTACTTCACAACAATTATCTCAGATGCTATCGCTACTATGACTGGACGCATCGCGTTATTGTGCCAAGCGATCATGAGCTTGCCAATCAGGAATTTGTTGATTTGCCAACTCTTGCCAGCTATCCAATCGTTACCTACCATGGTGGCTTTACAGGTCGCGGTGCAATTGACAAAACGTTTGCAGCAGCTGGTTTAGAGCCTGATATCGTATTGGCAGCGCTTGATGCAGACGTGATCAGTACTTATGTTGGTCTAGGTTTAGGCATCGGCATCATTGCTGAGATGGCCTTTGAGCCAAGCCACTATAGTAACTTAACGGCGATTCCAGTCGACCATTTTGGACGTTTTACCAGCTGGATGGCAGTACGTGATGATGCTGAAATTCGTCAGTATGGACGTGCTTTTATGGAGCTTTGTCAAAAACAATTTAACAATTAAACCACAGTAGCTAGCCTTATTGATAATGATTCAAACTTACACCTCCTTTACCGAGCTTGTGTATAAATGATAAAATGGAGTCTGAAACGTGATTCAACGTTTCTTTTCCTTATTTATTATTTATGCATGTATTGATGGGCGCCTCATTTTTGCTGGGTGTCGATCAGTGCATGTCCATTTGCTTCTATGTAAACAGGTTATACCGCTCATGGAAAAATTCGTAGCGATCATTATGGCGGTTTTTGCCGTCCCTTTGCTTGTCGGCGGTGCTTACTTGCTCTCTCTAGGAGGTAGTCCGTACTACCTTTTCGCTGGCATTGCCATGCTAACGACAGCATTTTTATTGTTTAAAAAACACTGGAGCGCTTACGGGGTTTACGCGATATTTATCGTTGTAACACTAGTATGGGCGCTTTGGGAATCTGGATTTTACTGGTGGGCACTAGCAACTCGCTTGGGCTTCCCACTTGTCTTTGGCGTGTTGATGCTATTACCATGGGTCTTCAAAAAGATGCATGGTGTACCTACTCAAGTAGCGACAGATGCCAATAGCCCAAGAACTTCCAACACCGTTAAAAAGAATCCGCTTTATTATTGGGGATTGCTAGCGAGTGTGGTTGTGGGTGCACTACTCTCTTTTGGCAGCTTAGCAAACAACGCTACTGACAAATTGGGCGAACTTGATTTGACTGCCTCTGATAAAGATGATACTTCTGCCAATCTTGGTGACCCATTATCAAATGGTCAGCAGACACCAGAGGGTGAATGGAGTGCGTATGGTGGTACAGATTATGGCCAGCGCTACTCTCCTTTGACTCAAATCAACACTGAAAATGTCAAAGACTTAGAGGTTGCTTGGCAAATCCAAACTGGGGATGTAAAAGGTCCTAATGATGTTGGTGAGACCACTTACGAGGCCACCCCTCTTAAAATTGGTAACGCCCTATATCTCTGTACACCACATAATTGGGCGTTAGCCTTGGATGCTGACTCTGGTGAGACTTTATGGAAGTTTGATCCTAAAGTGGGAGAAAACTTACAACGTCAACATCAAAGCTGTCGCGGTGTGTCTTACTATGCGGGTCAAGCTGGTACAGGCAGTACGACTCCAGCGGTCACTACTCAGGCAAGCGATGATAGTGCTAGTAATGTAGCTGTTGCCAATAAAGTAACTACGACCAGCAATGTGGTGGCACAAAAAGTGGCTGGAAATACCTTTGAAAACGCATCTAAACAATGCGATGCCAAGATATTTATTCCAACTTCTGATGCCAAACTATATGCACTTGATCCAAATACTGGACAACGTTGTCAGAATTTTGGTGAAGATGGTGCGTTAGATTTAATGCACAACATGCCATTTACACAAGCAGGTTACTACTATTCTACGTCGCCTCCGATCGTGGTAGGCAACACGATTGTTGTGGCAGGCGCCGTCAATGATAACTACGACGTTAATTCACCTTCTGGTGTGATTCGCGCGTATGACGTCAATACTGGCGAGCTATTGTGGAACTGGGATTCAGGTGACCCTGATAACACAGCACCTTTCGATGTCAATGACCCAACTCAGACGTATAAAACCAGTTCACCAAACTCATGGTCAACGGCCAGTGCGGATGAAAAACTTGGTTTGGTCTATTTCCCTATGGGCAATCGTGTACCAGATCAATTGGGCAGCTATCGAAATGCAGCTGAAGAGAAATATGCAACATCTGTTGTTGCTTTAGATATCAAAACAGGTGAAGCACGCTGGGTTCAACAATTTGTCCACCATGATCTTTGGGATATGGACACGCCCGCCCAACCAAGCTTGATTGACTTGAAGACCGACAGCGGCGTTCAACCTGCCCTTGTTGTTCCTACCAAGCAAGGCGATGTGTATGTATTGAATCGTGAAACAGGCGAGCCAATCGTACCAATCAAAGAACGTGATGCACCGCAAGGTTACTTGGTTGCAGGCGAACATGCTGCTCCAACGCAACCATACTCTGGTTTGAGCTTTGAACCTGAAAAACTGACTGAAAAAGACATGTGGGGTGCAAGCCTTATCGATCAAATGATGTGCCGTATTGAGTTTAATCAACTTAATTATGATGGTCGCTACACACCACCATCAACCAATGGTACTTTGGTCTATCCTGGTAACTTCGGTACCTTTAACTGGGGTAGCCTTGCTGTCGATCCTGAAAATGGTGTCATGTTTGGCATGCCAACTTACTTGGCATTTACCTCAAAGCTTATTCCTAAAGACACACTTGGTGATGTTGAAACCAATAAAGGTGAGCAAGGTGTCAATGCCAACGCAGGGGCAGATTATGCGGTAGAAATGGGGCCGTTCTTATCACCACTCGGCGTACCTTGTCAGCAGCCACCATGGGGCACGGTCGCTGCGGCTGATTTAGCAACAGGTGAGATTGCCTATCAACGTAAAAATGGTACAGTCCAAGACTTATCTCCTATTCCGTTGAAGTTTGAGCTGGGTGTACCTGGTATTGGCGGACCTATCATCACCAAAGGCGGCGTCGCCTTCTTGTCAGCAGCAACGGAAAACAACTTCCGCGCTTATGATCTAAAAAATGGCGATGTACTATGGAATGCTCGTATTCCAGCAGGTGGTCAAGCCACGCCAATGACTTACTTGAACTCTAAAGGTGAGCAGATGGTAGTATTGGTAGCTGGTGGACATGGTTCAGTAGGTACAAAGATTGGCGATTATGTCGTCGCTTATAAGCTTGGTGGTCAAGCGAAATAATTGGTCTAAGTGATCGACTTAAACAGCCATTCAGCTAAATAACGTCATTTTGAGAAAGCAGGTAACTTAGGTTGCCTGCTTTTTTTATGGAAATACTTTAATCAATCCAAGAATCGTTCAACCATTAAAATACTCAAAAAGCGCACCTAAAGATAATTCACGCTCGTTTGTTATGATTTATTACCACTCAGTAACATGGCTTGAAATCGATACTGATGATAAGCATATCAAGAGAAAATAATTAATAACTTTATTGGACACTTTATGAGTAACACAATCCCCCTATCTTTTTTAGATCTAGCACCTGTGCCTCAGGGCAAAACCATCGCTGAAGGTATTGCTCAAACCGTTGAAACAGCACAACAAGCAGAAAAATCTGGCCTAAACCGTTATTGGATGGCAGAACATCACAATATGCCTGGTATTGCTAGTGCCGCAACTGCAGTCTTATTATCTCATATAGGTAGCCAAACCAAGCGCATTCGTATTGGTGCAGGTGGCGTCATGCTCCCAAATCATGCGCCACTTGTTATCGCTGAGCAATTTGGAACATTGCAAGCCTTGTATGGCGATCGTGTTGATTTGGGACTTGGCCGCGCCCCTGGTACTGATGGCGCAACATTTCAGGCGCTTCGTCGCCAAATGAAGGATGCAGAGCGTTTCCCGCAAGATGTGCAAGAACTGATGTACTTTTTGGGTAATGATACGGACGGAAGTCCTGTACAAGCATTCCCTGGTGCGAAATCAAACGTTCCTATTTGGATTTTAGGTTCCTCACTTTTTGGAGCAACTTTAGCTGCACACTTTGGACTGCCCTATGTGTTTGCTTCGCATTTTGCCCCACAAATGCTGTCACAAGCCATTGCAGCTTATCGTGAACAGTTCAAACCATCTGCCTATTTAGATAAGCCTTACGTCATGCTGGCGGCAAACTTACTGCTTGCTGATGATGATGCCACGGCAAATTATCACTTTACCTCAGCGCAGCAAAGTTTTGTACGGCTGCGCCGCGGCGAAACGGGTCAAATGCCGAAACCAACACATGATATGGATAGTATCTGGAGTCAAGCAGAAAAAATGATGGTGGATAATGCATTGTCAGTCTCATTTGTTGGTTCTGTTGAGACTGTTAAACCCAAACTTGCTGCATTTATAGCCACACACCAACCAGATGAGCTGATTGTTACAGCTAATGTTTATGATCAAGCTGCGCGTTTGCGTTCACTTGAACTTACATCTGAGCTAAACTTGTTTACTTTACAAGCATGATTAGCAATTGCATAATTATTGATAAACTATAACGAGAAAAAGGTCATGGAAACCTCAAGCTTCATTGGTTCATCAATATTTTTGTACATTGTCGCGTTTATTATTGTCATGGCTATTTTTGCATACCTCACGTATCGTACTAGCCCTAAACGCAAACAACGCCGAGAAGACAGACGCAATCAAGACAATCTTAAGTAGTCAATTTAAACAACGAAAAGCCCTTTTATCCAATTGGAAAAGGGCTTTTTATTTGTCTTACTTCTTATTATAGAGTACAGGATACTACATAAGACCCAAAGCACGTAAGATTGCTGCGCCAAACGCCATTCCGAACATGCCTACTACCGTGGTAAAAGCTAAGATATTTGCCGCAAGCACATCGTTGCCACCCATGGCTTTTGCCATTACATAACTGGCGGCGGCGGCTGGCGAGGCTACCATCAAAAACAGCACACCCATGTGTACACCTGATAAACCAAACGCCAATCCAATAGCAATGGCCACCAATGGCGCAACAATGATACGTCCGATACTGGCTTGCATGGACAACCCTGACAGACGCAGCATGGATTTCAAATCAATACTAGCGCCCGCACAAATCAGTGCTAATGGCAGGGCGACCGCTGCCAGCAAATCACCTGTGACATGAATAACGCCTGTGATTGGTGGTAATCCAAGCGCCTTGTAGGCAAACGCCGCCAACAATGCCAAGATGAGAGGATTGGTACTCAGTTTTTTGAATACCATGATGATGCGACTGCTCCACGTATCGCCTACTTTTTTAGACACACGGCTCAGAGTAATCACGGCCAAAATATTAAACAATATGGTGACTACGCCCATATAAACCGCGCCAATACTTAAACCTGCATCTCCGTAAGCATTATAAACAGTGGCCAAACCTATAATGGCCATGTTGCTACGAAAAATACCTTGTACGAACACTCCTTGATCAGCAGGTTTGCTAATAAAGTATTTAGCGTAAATTTCTGCACCAATAAATAGAGTAAAGGTGACAAGGATACCAACACCTATCAGCGTGATTTGCTTAGCATAATCAACGTTACTGTCGGCCACACTGAAAAATAGCAGACAAGGCAAGCAATAATTGAAGACAAAATTTGATGACTGGTCAATAAAACTCTGACTGGCTTGACCGCGTCGTTGCATAAAAAAACCCAACCCCATCAAAGCAAGGTTGGGTAGTACAATGGTAATCGCAAAAATAATGGCTTCAATCATAGGTAAACTCGAATCAACAGCATTCTCACAGCCATGTGTTAAAAGCAGTGACAACCTGTCTGTTGTAGGTCAATGTAAACAATCGGAAATGGATTAATTTTTTTATTTTGAGGTATATCGATAGCGCTTTGTTATTTATGATCAGGTTTTTTTACCCATTTATCATCAGCATTTTTTTCATAAACGTTTTCAACAGCAGCCCATGCCGTGGCGAACCAACGCGACTCTTCATCATACTGTTTACTTGCGCTATTAAAGGCCGCTTGAAAAATCTCTTGAGCATGTTTGGGTAAGTTATCTTTTACCGCAGGTGGCAGGTCTGATAATTTATCATAAGGCATAAAGACATTCCTTTTTAGTAAAAAATTCAGTAACAAACTAGCATCATTAATAAGAGTTTTCCATTCTACCTATTATTTACAATCAAAACAGCATAAAGCCGTTTTAAGTTGTTTTGACATTGTTAAAGGATTGGCCATAAAAAAAGCTTATAACAAAATGATGTTATAAGCTTTTACTAATTTGCTTAGCTTTCTAGTTTTGAACTTACTACGACAAATTTAATGCCATGGCTGCTTTTTTCTGTTTTTTAACTGTCATTGCCAATAGCTGTACAGCAGCAGGCGTCACTCCACTAACACGTCCTGCCTGAGCAAGCGTAGCAGGTCGTACTTTGCTTAGCTTCTGTACAATCTCATTAGAAAGACCTGATACTATCGTATAATCAAAATCTACTGGCAACGCTGTATTTTCCAAACGCTTCATTTGATCAATCTCTTCTTGTTGACGATCAATATAACCTGCGTATTTGACAGAGATCTCTATTTGCTCACCCACCTGCGCATCTACTTTTGAATCAGTGATGGCAGCAATATCAGCAAAATGAATCTGCGGACGTTTTAACAAATCATAAGCGGTCGCTTCTTTCGATAACACTTCACCTGTTTGTGCACTCACTTGCTGACCCAATGTATTGGTCGGCGTTGCCCACATGTCTTTTAAGCGTGCAGACTCTGCCGCGATGGCTTCCATTTTCTCTTGATAGGCTTGCCAGCGTACATCGTCAACCAAACCAAGCTTGCGACCCGTCTCTGTCAAGCGCTGATCAGCGTTGTCTTCGCGCAGCAACAAGCGATACTCTGCACGACTGGTAAACATACGGTATGGCTCGTTGGTACCATGCGTAATCAAATCATCGACAAGGACGCCAAGGTAGGCTTCATCACGGCGCGGAGTCCAAGTATCAAACTCGCTGTTATTGGTCGTAACCAATGCCGCGTTGGTTCCTGCAAGCAAACCTTGTACGCCCGCCTCTTCGTACCCAGTCGTACCATTGATTTGACCTGCAAAATACAAACGATCGATAGACTTGGTTTCAAGCGTTGGCTTCAAGCTCTGAGGATCAAAGTAATCATATTCAATGGCATAACCTGGACGAGTAATATGCGCATTCTCTAACCCTTTCATACTATGAATGAAGTCTAACTGAACATCAAACGGCAAACTGGTCGAAATACCATTCGGATACAGCTCATGCGTAGTCAAGCCTTCTGGCTCGATAAAGATTTGATGACTGTCTTTATCGGCAAAACGATGAATCTTATCTTCAATAGAGGGACAATATCGTGGACCAACACCTTCAATCTTGCCAGAAAACATCGGTGAACGGTCAAGATTCTCACGGATAATATCGTGGGTACGCGCATTGGTATGCGTGATGTAGCAGTTGACCTGTTCAGGATGCATCGACACATCACCCATATAACTCATGACTGGCAGTGGCGTATCGCCCGGTTGTACGGTCATCACACTAAAATCAACGCTGCGCGCATCGATACGAGCTGGTGTACCGGTTTTTAGGCGTCCAACTGGCAGCTTTAGCTCACGCAGACGGTCAGCCAGCTTAATAGAAGGCTGATCCCCTGCGCGTCCACCGTTTGAGTTCTCAAGGCCAATATGAATAACCCCGCCTAAGAAAGTACCTGAGGTTAGTACCACTGTTTCCGTCTTAAAGATAATTCCAGTCGAAGTCACCACTGCCGTGGCACGACCATTCTCTACCAAAATATCATCCGCTGCTTGCTGAAATATATCCAGATTGGGCTGATTCTCAAGCGTATGACGAATTGCGGCTTTATAAAGAATACGATCTGCTTGAGCACGCGTGGCTCTTACAGCAGCCCCTTTGCGACTGTTCAATACGCGAAACTGAATGCCTGCTTTGTCTGTTGCGAGCGCCATTGCCCCGCCGAGCGCATCAATTTCGCGTACCAGATGCGATTTACCAATACCACCAATCGCTGGGTTACAGCTCATCTGACCAAGCGTTTCGATATTATGCGTTAACAGCAAGGTCTGCGCGCCCATACGTGCGGCTGCCAGGGCTGCTTCTGTGCCAGCATGACCACCACCGATCACTACCACGTCGTAATTTTTTGGATATTGCATGCATGCCTCGCTTGAATAACGCTATTTTTGCCAACGACGTATTGATTATCACACGCTTGTTGCCTCATAAATAAACGTCACTCGTATTTTAAGAACGAATGATATAAGTGTTTAAAACTTAAATAGATAACCAACAATTATAACAATTTTTTGTCACTTAAAAAACGCTAGAACCAAAACTGTTAAAATTAATGCTAAAAATGAGATGAATCATTCATATTCATTTTTAAAATTTAGTTTGAATGATTACCAGAGCTTAGCGGTACGATCTGATCCGATTGACCACTGCTCAGCATATGGTGACTACCATGACCTTCTGGATTGATTTGCAAATATGCATTCATTAAACCAATGGCCTCACCATCATTCGTGGCTAAGATTTGCTCTTTGATAATATCGACAGGAGGCAATGGCAAATTCTTGAGAAGCGCTAAAAGCTGCTGATTGTCGCCTTTATTAACCACCAATTCGATAAGCTGACGCGCATCAATCGGTAAATCTGGTGTGCTTTGAGCCAATAATGCCAAATGATAAGCACCGGCAGGATCTTGGTCTGCCACAATGCGCTGCTCAATAGCAATATAAGTCGCTTCTGTAGCGCCACCTGCCACACTTAACTGATGGATACACTTAAGGGCTGAGTTGGCTTCATTATCTGCAATCTCAATAATTCTTAAAGATTCATTTTTTAGACGCTCGCGACGCTTTTCAATGAGTGCTTGCTCGTCAGCTTCTTTTTGTACTTGTTGTTGATCATATGCTTGAGTATTCATAAGACTCTCTTGTTGATAGTGGTACTTATTCTTCGTTTTGTTTATATTAATGACTATATGGGGTCAAAACCTACAAAATCAATAAAAGGCGCAAACCATAAAAAACCCAAATAGTCTTATGACTATTTGGGTTCATATTACTTTAATAGCAAAACTGATTCATGTATTACTGAGTTTTTAAAACATCACAACAATGCTATAAATAGTAATGCCATAAGTCGTTTTTAATATTAAGCAGCAGGGCTATTGGCTTCAACCAGTGGCTTTAGCTCGCCTGATTGATACATCTGCAAGATAATATCAGATCCACCCATCAACTCACCATCAATCCATAACTGTGGAAACGTTGGCCAGTTGGCAATTTTTGGTAATGTCGCACGAATTTCTGGGTTTTCTAAAATATTGACAAAGGCAAATGGACGACCAATCTGCGTCAATACTTCAATAGAACGGGCAGAAAAACCACACTGTGGAAATTGCGGTGTGCCTTTCATATAAAGAATAACTTTGTTGTCACGAATTTGATCAAGAATCAATTGTTCGACATCATTTGCAGCAGTATTTGGGGTTTGATCACTCATAAAAACTCCTATTGATAAGGCGGTATATTAAAAAGGCAATACGTTAAAACAGCAATATTGCAAAGGTATTGAATGACAATATGGCTGATACATGGGGCGATTATCACTATATTACAAGCATAATTGATAGATTGGCTTGATGATCAGCGAGTGCACATCGATTATAGGTCGACTTTATTAGGAACCAATAATACCACGGCATTGGCCATGATACCTTCTTGTCGTCCAGTAAAACCGAGTTTTTCAGTGGTGGTAGCTTTGACACTGATATTACCGACCGCTGTTTGCAAGTCACTTGCGATATTGTCGCGCATGGCTTGATTGTGCGGGGCCAGTTTTGGACGCTCGCACATGACGGTGATATCAGCATTGCCTAAGACATACCCAGCCTCTTGCACTTTGCTATACACATAGCGTAAAAGCACACGCGAATCCAAACCAGCGTGTGCAGCATCCGTATCTGGAAAATGCTGACCAATATCACCAAGCGCCAGTGCACCTAGTAACGCATCTGCCAGTGCATGTAGTACCACATCCCCATCAGAGTGTGCCAGTAAGCTATTCGTGTGTTCGATCGGTACGCCTGCCAACATGACGTATTGCTGCTGCTGACCATTATTATGAAACGCATGCACATCGATGCCTTGACCAATTTTTATCATTATTATTTCCACTCAATTAGAGCACGCTAATTAGGCGTGATTAAAATAATTCAAAACCACTATCTGAATTTCTAAAGTGATTTTACTCACCGTAAGATGCCATAGGTCGCCACCAGTTTCAATTAACTGGTATAATGTGACGCTTATTTTATCATAATACCCAATTCAAAAGAAAAACTGGCACTGTTAAAATGCCAATGCTATCAATCAGAGCATTTGTCATGAGTACCATTACGATTTTGAATCCAGTATAAATAGTTGAGCCGTTTTATGTCAGCCATCACATCACACTCAGATTCTTTTTCTGCCCATCGTCCTTTAACGCTTGCTGATATCGACAGTCCTAGCACCAAGCATGTCATCGTTGGTATGTCAGGTGGCGTCGACTCTTCTGTCTCGGCCGTCTTGCTCCAGCAGGCAGGCTTTAAGGTGGAAGGCTTATTTATGAAAAACTGGGAAGAAGATGACGGTACCGAATACTGTACTGCGATGGACGATCTAGCAGATGCGCAAGCGGTCTGTGACAAAATTGGCATTAAATTGCACACGGCCAATTTTGCCATGGAATACTGGGATCGTGTTTTTGAGCACTTTTTGGCAGAATATAAAGCAGGGCGCACGCCGAACCCTGATATTTTATGCAATAAAGAAATTAAATTTAAAGCGTTTTTAGACTATGCGTTGACACTTGGTGCCGATTATATTGCGACCGGTCATTATACTCGTCGTAGCATAAACTACACCAATACTGATAGTGAGACGGTCGCGCAGCTATTACGCGGACTGGATAATAATAAAGACCAAAGCTACTTTTTGCATGCGGTGGGCGGTGATAAAATTGCCAAAACGCTTTTCCCAGTTGGTGAGCTTGAAAAGCCTGTCGTGCGTCAAATTGCTGAAGAACATGATCTGATCACGGCGAAAAAGAAAGACTCTACGGGCATTTGCTTTATCGGTGAGCGCCGTTTCAAAGACTTTTTGCAGCAGTACTTGCCTGCGCAAAAAGGCGACATCATGACGGATGACAATAAAAACATCGGTACTCACGATGGACTTATGTACTATACGCTGGGGCAACGCGGTGGCATCGGCATTGGCGGTGTCAAAGATCGTCCTGAGGAGCCATGGTTTGTATTGGCAAAAGACTTAGACAAAAACCGATTAATTGTCGGTCAAGGGCATGAGCACCCGATGCTCATGAGCAATGAGCTAACCGCTTATAAGCTCGATTGGATTGATGGTTTGCCGCCTACTGATGTCTTTAGCGACACAGGTCTACGCTGTATGGCAAAATCGCGCTATCGTCAGCCGGATCAAGCGTGCCATGTGTTTGCTACAAAAGCCGACGGTAGTGAAGTCCGCGTGGTATTCGATGAGCCACAACGCGCAGTGACGCCCGGCCAATCTGCTGTATTTTACATAGATGAGGTCTGTTTGGGCGGCGGTGTCATCGCTTCTATCGATGCGCCTTGTGGGTTTTAATTTTTTATTTATATTTTGATGTTGTTGTTCCTTTTAATCACGTTCACTATTTATAACCATTTGAGGTATCGTTATGACTCCACTTACCGCACTCTCCCCTATTGACGGTCGTTATGCGTCTAAAGCTGACAGCTTGCGCCCATATTTGTCTGAATTTGGTTTGATTAAAGCCCGAGTTACGGTTGAAATTCGCTGGTTGCAATCATTGGCAGACAGTGAGGCGATTGGTGAATTGGCTGCGTTTGATGCAGATACCAATGCGTTTTTGAATAGCATCGTGGATGATTTTAGCGAAGCGGATGCACAAGCGATTAAAGATATCGAAGCGACGACCAATCACGATGTTAAAGCGGTCGAATACTTCATCAAAGACAAATTCCGTGGTCAAGACGCGCTTATTGATTCATTAGAATTCATTCATTTTGCGTGTACCAGTGAAGATATCAACAACTTGTCATACGCGCTGATGCTCAAAGACAGCCGCGACATCGTAGTCGCAAAAATGCAGCAAGTCACCGATAGTATCGTAGACTTGGCGATTGCTCACGCTGATCAGCCTATGTTGTCACGCACACATGGTCAAACCGCAAGCCCAACCACACTTGGTAAAGAGATGGCAAACGTGGCTTATCGCCTAGCTCGCCAAATCAAGCAAATCAGTCAAGTAGAGTTACTGGGTAAAATTAATGGCGCAGTCGGTAACTATAATGCGCATTTTTCAGCCTACCCTGATGTTGATTGGCAGACTCATGCCGCACAATTTATCGATGAGCGTCTAGATTTGACTTTCAATCCTTATACTACGCAGATTGAGCCACATGATTACATCGCCGAATTGTTTGACGCAATAAAACGCTTCAATACGATATTGATCGATTTCAACCGTGATATTTGGCAATATATTAGCTTAGGCTATTTCAAACAGCGCCTAAAAGATGGTGAAGTAGGTTCTTCTACCATGCCACATAAAGTTAATCCGATTGATTTTGAAAACTCAGAAGGTAACTTGGGGGTTGCCAATGCGATGCTGGCACACTTGGGTGAAAAACTGCCAATCTCACGTATGCAACGTGATCTATCGGATTCAACCGTACTGCGTAATATCGGTGTTGGTCTGGCACAAAGCATGATTGCGTTTGATGCCTGCCTAAAAGGCGTTGGCAAGCTTGAATTAAACGCACAGCGTCTGAATGAAGACCTCAATCAAGCACAAGAAGTATTGGCTGAGCCTATTCAAACGGTCATGCGTCGCTACCGTGTCGAAAACCCTTACGAAAAACTAAAAGCCTTGACGCGCGGTAATGCCATGACGCGTGAAGCCATGCTGACGTTCGTTGAAAGTGATGAGTTATCTGCAGTGAGCGACGCTGACAAAGCACGCCTTCGTGAATTGACACCAGCTACTTACACTGGTAATGCCGCAGAACAAGCTCGCACTATCAAAGACTGGATCGCTAAAATCTAAGAGCGAATTATTGAGCAAATATTTGCAATGAGCAAGCGCTTAAATTCTGTTACTGTCAGTACTATCACGGTATTCATCGTTATGGTACTGGCAAGTATTGAGCCTCTAGAGTGGTCAAGTTATCTACTCCATCAACTCGGCACACTGCTTTTTTTGGCAGTGATGCTAGGTGCTTACTGCTATAGGAAGATTGGCTCACGCTCTTATATGTTTGCTTCGTTGTTTCTGATCATTCATATTATAGGTGCACGTTATTTATACTCATACGTGCCATATGACGATTGGACACAGCGATTATTCGGTATAAATCTAAACCAAATATTTGGTTGGCAGCGCAATATGTACGACAGGCTTGTGCATTTCAGTTATGGACTTTTGCTGCTTAGTGCCATGGTTGAAAGCTCAAAATCCGTCTTTGGTATTCAGTCAACGAAGCTATTAATTGCTATCGCACTCATGATCAATATATCATCAAGCCTACTCTACGAGTTACTCGAATGGGGAATTGCCTCAACCTTATCGCCAGAAGCGGCTGAAGCTTATAATGGTCAGCAAGGTGATATTTGGGATGCCCACAAAGACATGGCTTTGGCATTACTCGGTGGGCTGATTGCGGCAGGGGTTATTCTATTTAAAACTCGCACCCATCAAGTGGCTGCCCCAAAATAGATCAGTTGTCTTTTTTATCGTCATCGCTATCACCCGGTATGATGGCTTTACCAACAGCAACAGTGCCTTTGACCACACCTTTGGTGGTCTTGTAAGCGATTTTAGCCGGTACAGTGACGATCTTATGTACGCAAGCTTGCAATAAAAATACGCTTGTGAGGATGACGATCAAATGCATTTTTTTCATAACGTTCCTACGATTCAGTGGTAGCTCTGATGAGTGCCATCAGATAGAGGATCATCATAAACTATTAAAACCCTCCTATAAAGCACTGCTCATTATTAATCTTACCCTCATTTAAAATACGGATTTATCCATGACTTCTATACCCCTTTGTTTGCCAGAATCCATTACGCCTGAGCAGTTTTTAGCCGAGTACTGGCAAAAAAAGCCGCTACTAATCAAACAAGGCTTACCCCAGCTTATTGATATGTTTGAACCAGAAGACATGTTGGGTCTTGCCATAGAAGAAGAAGCCTCAGCGCGCTTACTGACACAAGCCAATACTAAAAAAGAAGGTCAAGCGCAGTGGCAACTAAAAAAAAGCCCTCTGACTGAATTGGATTTTGACAATCTACCGAAGCAGTGGACGGTACTGGTACAAAACCTTGAACAGTGGTCGCCTGAGCTTGGTCAGTTATGGCAAGCATTTGACTTCATCCCGCAATGGCAACGCGACGACATCATGGTTTCTTATGCACCCAAGGGTGGCTCAGTGGGCAAACATTATGACGATTATGATGTTTTTCTGGCACAAGGTTACGGACATCGCCGTTGGCAATTGGGCAAATTCTGCGACCAAAACACAGAATTCGTCGCCGATGAACCAATCAGACTTTTTGACGATATGGGTGAGATTATTTTCGATGAAATATTAGAAGCAGGTGACGTGCTTTATGTACCACCGAAATTATCACATTTTGGGGTTGCTCAAGATGACTGTTTGACGTTTTCTTTTGGCTGTCGTCGTCCAAATCTGATGCAGATCATTGATAGTATGGCGGATATCGCTACCAACGACAGCGATTTGTTTGTACCTATGCTACTTCCGCAGGCTATGCAAGCCTCAGGTGCGTTACAAACCCAAAGTATTGAGGCGATCAAAAATCAATTATTACAATTGCTCCAATCTGAGCGCGGTGATCACATTATCCGCCAAGCCGTGTCGGAAGTGGTGAGCAAACGTCAGTACGATGCGCTCATGCCAGAAGAAACATTAGACACTGATGAATTGATGCAAGCCTTGTTAGAAGGCGGGACACTACAAGCAGATTATAGCAATCGTCTGCTTTATACTCAGGACAGTAATAACACAGTACTGTATGCCAATGGCCAACGTATTGATGGTCTTGATGAGGCGACAAAGGCTGTTCTTATCCGTTTAGCTAATGGTGAATCTTTACAGCATAGTGATGTGACGGGCGTTGACCCAGACGATCTCAGTGAATGGTTGGAAAACGGCTGGGTTTGGATTGATTTTGCTGAGTAATTTTTAACCTGACAGCTCTGTTTGAATGTCTTACAGAAACATAAAAAAAACCGATGCCTGAATACTGATCAGACATCGGTTTTTATTTGCTAAATTTTAATATGATGGTAATGACGCTTAATCTTCGATAAAAGCTAAACGCCACTTCATCTTTAATTAAAATCCCTATTCTGTACCAAGCTCAAGTAAGCTGGCATTACCACCAATGGCAGTCGTATTGATCGTCTTGACTCGTTCTGTAACGAAGCGGTGCAGATAATCAGGCGTTAGCATCTCTGATAAGCCTTCCATATCGCTGACCGCAATCACTTGTGTCAAGATACCATCGGTTTTGGCTAGTTCTTGGCTGATGGTTTGTATCTCACTACCATTACCAGACACCGCAACTTGTGCCAGACGGTCAATATGTAAAAGCGTGATCGTTTGCGAGTCGTTTGCAACGCTCAATACATCATCACTGATACCCGTTTCATAGAGTATTTTTGCCGCTTCATTACACATCTCATCTTGGCTTGGACAATGCAAAATAACTTCATTACCTGTTAATAATGCCGCAATGAGCTGTCCCAATACCGCCATGGCTCTAGCAGATTCACTGCCAATAACCATGGTTTTACCACGAGCAGTCACATATAGGTCATTGGACTCACCAGTAGCCCCAACCATACGATGCACTTCATCCAAACTCGGCGCAGCTTCTAACAAGTGATTGAATAAGCGTTTTGCTTTATTGGCATCACCCGTCAGCAATGCCAGTTTTGGAACAGCCGATTGTAGATAGGTGGCGCGATTTACTGCGCCAAGTAGTCGCCAGGATTCACAAACCTGGGCATGATTTTTTTTGAATTCAGTCGCCATGTTGCTACTCCTTATACGAGTTCTGTTTGAGTGATTGAGTTTGTACTATTTGTAGCTGCTGTTTTTTTAGTCACTTGAGGGTTCACTGATGATTCTGTACTTAGTGTCATCAGACGTGCCACATAATGCGGACCACCGGCTTTAGGGCCTGTGCCTGATAGACCACAGCCACCGAATGGCTGTACATTTACTACGGCACCAATTTGGTTACGGTTGATATAGGTATTACCGACAAAAGCACGGCGTTCGATATGCTCAGCGCTGTTTTCGATACGACTGTGAATACCTAAAGTCAAACCAAATCCTGTGGCGTTAATGGCATCGATCAGTTGATCTAAGTCGCGTGCTTGATAGCGTAGTACATGTAATATCGGCCCGAAGTGTTCGCCACCAATCACATCAATACTTTTCACTTCAATCGCTGTTGGCAATACAAAAGTAGATTGTTCTTGACTGACGACTGAACTGGTACTCATCGGTGTTTGAGCCAAAATACGCGCTGTTGGTTCAGCATTCATACGCTCAATGTGTGCTTCTAGACCTTGCTTAGCATCGGCATCAATCACTGGACCTACGTCAGTCGCTGCATATAGCGGATTACCCACTGACAGCTCTGCCATATTACCTTGTAACAGCTCAATCAAATCATCAGCCATCTCTTCTTGTACGCATAAGATGCGACAAGCTGAACAACGTTGACCTGCTGAGCCAAACGCAGACAATACTGCATCTCTAACCACTTGCTCTGGTAGCGCTGTCGAATCAACGATCATGGCGTTTTGACCACCAGTCTCAGCGATAAATACAGGCAGCTCACCACTGGCTTGGGCATGATCATTTAGACTTTGATTGATGCGTTGCGCCGTTTGGGTTGAGCCTGTGAAGATAACGCCAGCAATATTATCAGCAGCAGTCAATGCACCACCAACGTCGCCTGCCCCGATGACCAATTGTAAAGCTTCTACAGGTATACCCGCTTTATACATCAGTTGTGCGCCGAAATGAGCGATCAAGCTGGTCTGTTCGGCAGGTTTTGCCACAACCGTGTTGCCTGCTGCTAGAGCGGCCACGATCTGACCCGTATAAATGGCCAATGGGAAGTTCCAAGGACTGATACAAACGAAAGTACCACGTGCTTTATAAACTTGACGTGACTGTTGTCCATTTAAATTTGTGAACTCATATGCTGTTGCATCTAAACGCTCGGCTTCATCAGCATAAAAACGGCAGAAATCAACCGCTTCTTTGATCTCATCAATACTGTCTTGCATGGTTTTGCCAGCTTCAACTTGACAAAGCGCCATCAATTCAGCGTAGTTTTCTTCATAAAGATCAGCTGTTTTGCGTAATATGGCAGCACGTTCAACAGCTGGCACATTTTTCCACACACTTTGTCCAGCGACTGCGACATCAATGGCATGACGAGCAAGTTCTGCATTGGCGTAGGTTACTTCCCCTGCGCTCACTTCATGATTCCAAGGAGCACGCACGGTCTGCACACTTAGCTTCTGGCTTGTACCATCTACTTCATATTCGTTAATGGCTTTACCGTTAACGATAGATGTTGCTGACCAAGTTTTATTCAAGTGGCTATCGATAGCAGATTTAAATGGTAGCCATTGTGACTCTACAAATATGTTAGGGCCAAAACTTGCACGGCGTGAGCCATATATTTCTGATGGCAATGGGATATCTGGATTGTGCAATGTCGCATTGGCAAGCAGCTTGTCATAAGGATGCACAGTAAGCTTATCAATAGGATAAGACTTGTCTAATAACTGATGCACAAACGAGCTGTTCGCGCCATTTTCAAGCAAGCGACGTACTAGGTATGGTAGCAAGTCCTTGTGTGCACCAACTGGCGCATAGATACGGACAGGGATTTGATAGGCTTGTAAAATATGATCGTACAGCGCATCACCCATACCGTGTAGACGTTGGAACTCAAACTCTTTGTGCTGACTCATAGTCATAATTGACGCAAGCGTGTGCGCATTATGAGTCGCAAACTGTGGCCAGATAAGACCACGCAGATGATCTGACAATAAGAAGCGGGCGCAAGCAAGATAAGCCGTATCTGTGCCTTCTTTACGTGTCCAAACAGGATAGCCTGACAGCCCTTTTTGCTGAGCCAGTTTGATCTCAGTATCCCAATAAGCACCTTTGACCAGACGTACTGGAATGCGGTCGCCCACTTCTGCTGATAAACGAGCCAGCCATACTAAGACAGAAATAGCACGCTTAGAATATCCTTGAACAACAATACCTAAACCATCCCAGCCAGCGGTTAAGTTGTCACGGTATAAAGACTCAAATAACTTTAATGAAATTTCAAGACGGTCCGCTTCTTCAGCATCAATACTAAGATCGACGTTGACTTCACGCGCAGCTTCAATAAGTAGCAAGCAACGTTGACGCAATAAGCCCATGACTTGCGCTTCTTGCGTAGCTTCATAGCGAGGATGCAGTGCTGATAATTTGATAGACACTGATGGCTTTGGCATGCCTTCTTTGACTTTGACATTAGCCGTAGCTCTGATTGCATGCAGATAGTCATTAAAATACTTTTCAGCATCTCTATGGGTGATCGCTGCTTCACCTAACATATCAAACGAATAGGTATACCCTCTATTGCGATATGGCTGACTGTTTTTATTAGCGCTTTCGATTGTCTCGCCCAATACAAACTGATGTCCCATAATACGCATGGCTTTTTGCATCGCACTACGAATGACTGGTTCACCCATTTTTTTGGTCATACGATCCAAAAATCCTGAGGCTGTGGTATTGCTATCAATACTGACGACACGGCCTGTCATCATCATGCCCCATGAAGAAGCATTGACCATAAAACCATTGTCATTTTTGATGTGTTTTTTCCAGTCAGCCACACTCATTTTGTCATGAATAAGTGCATCTGCCGTGTAATTGTCTGGTACTCGAATCAAAGCTTCTGCCAAGCTCATAAGCAAGATACCTTCTTGCGTATCAAGACTGTACTCGAGCAATAACGAGTCAACCATTTTGACCGCTTTGCCATCATTACGTACGTGCTCAACCAGCTGACGCGTTTGCTCAGCCGCCGCATTACGTTCTTCATCACTGGGTTTAGCCAGTGGCAGTAATTTAGACAACCAGCTGGTTTCATCCACGCTATATAATGGCGAAATACGCGTATATAGCTCTTTTGATGAGTGAGTAATATATTCTGGCGATAGTAAATCGACAGGATTGAATAAAATTGGTTCTTGCGGGGTAAACTGATCTACTGGGTTCATAACAACTCCATAACTATCGTTTAAAAACCATAATAAATGATGCTTTAGGAGGTCTGATTATGACGCCTAAGTGCCTACGCCCACTATTGCTTTAAACAGTGGTTAGTAATGATACTCACAGCGGTAATCAAAAGACCAAACGGCGCCATTACAAAACGGGAAAATCCAGCATCGGCTGGAAATGGTTAAGTAGGTCGTTCGAGTGTTAAACGGGCTACATTAACAATACAAAGGCAACAAACAGTTAAGCGACATTAGTGCCTTCTTCTTGTTAGTAGTGAAAGGAGTGTGATGAGCAGATGGTTTTATCGCTAAATCAAAACAAAGATAATGAATTATCACTTTGACTAGGTCTAAATCTGTCATCTTATTTGACGCTAATTCACTGTAAGAAAAACCTCTACGGCGTTGATTGAGGTGATGCGCTTAACTTGGGCATATTAGCATGAAAAAAATTTTCAAACTAACACTATTTACTATTTTTCTAAATTCATATTATGCTGAAAAACAACCAATTATCAGCACCTTAGTCAGCATGACGCTCTGGTTATATATTTTTATTTACTATTAACATTTAATTTCTTTAAATCAAATACTTGCGATTATAAGGTAACATTGGATTATCTGTTACGCAAAGAAAAATCCCCTTCATTCATTCAGAATAAAGGGGACTCAAAATAGTTATACAAGGTAATAAATTAACTATCAGATGCCTATAGCAATACTAGCTTAGCAAGTAAGATAACGGTTAGTACCCAAACAGGAATGGTAATCTCAGAGAATTTACCTGTCATCAACTTGACGGCGGTAAAAGTAATGAAACCAAGCGCGATACCATCTGCAATAGAGTATGTGAGCGGCGTCAATAACAATACGACCGCTACTGGAGCAGCTTCTGTCAAATCTTCCCAGTTGATGTCTTTTAACGTAAACAACATCAAGACTGACACATAAAAAATCGCGCCAGCCGTTGCATAAGCTGGGATCATGCCCGCCAAAGGTGCAAAGAAAATACTCAGCACAAACAATACGCCAACCGTCACTGCCATAAGACCGGTACGTCCACCAGACGCCACACCAGAAGCACTTTCGATATAGCTGGTCGTCGATGACGTACCAAGCATCGCGCCTGCCACCGTCGCCGTTGAGTCAGCCAATAAGGCCTTGTCCATGTTGGGAATATTACCGTCTTTATCAATCAGACCTGCTTTACTGGCGATGCCTACTAGGCTGCCTGTGGTATCAAACAAATCAACGAATAAAAAAGCAAAGATAACGCTGATCATACCAACGTCAAATGCGCCTGCAATATCAAGCTCTAACAGAGTCGGCGTAATGGATGGCGGAGCAGATATAATGCCAGCGAAATGCGTATGACCTGTCAGCAAGCTAATCAGAGTAACAATCAAAATCCCGATAGTGACCGCACCTGGAACCTTTTTATAGACCAAGCCAATAATGATAAAGAACCCCAACGCTGCCATCATTGGCGCAAATGAGGTCATATCACCAAGCATGACTAATGTGGCATCACGGCCAACAATAATGCCTGAGCTTTGAAGTGCAATAAATGCTAAGAAAGCACCAATACCTGCCACAATGCCCTGCTTAAGACTGGTTGGAATGGCATTAATGATCCATTCACGAATTTTAAATAAGCTTAAAATAATAAACAAACAACCTGATAGGAAAACAGCGCCTAGTGCTGTTTGCCACGCATACCCCATACCCAGTACGACACCATAGGTAAAAAAAGCATTCAAACCCATACCTGGTGCCAATGCCACAGGCAATCGAGCATAAATTCCCATGATAAAGCAGCCTATTGCTGCGGCCAGGCAGGTGGCCACAAACACCGCCCCTTTGTCCATACCAGCCTCAGCCAATACGTTAGGGTTCACAAAGATGATATATGCCATGGTCAAAAAAGTAGTTATACCAGCAAGAATTTCCGTTTTGACCGTGGTGTTTTCACCGTTAATCCCAAAATAGCGTTCAATTGCATTCATAAGTGTCGCGCCCAGCTTGCTAGTGAAAGAACAAATTTATTGGTGCCAAAAATAAATATGACGTCAACAAAAAATTGCGACGTCATAATCAAAAGGCAGCGGTAACAAAGTGCAACATTTTAGAGAAATTGCGGTACAAATTCAATCATTACCCGTGTCTTATGGGTACAAATCTGATTCTCTGACGTCCAAGTGAGCAATGACTGAACAAGGTTTCAATATTATAATAAAATCCTTATGCCTCAAAAATCATAGTGCCGTACTCATAGTTTTTTATCTCTTCAACTTATAAATCACAAAGTAAATAAAAAATCTTGTACCTGTACAACGCTATATTCCTACTTTCAATAGAAAGATATGAGCTAACGATGGGTCACGATTGGAATAGGCTAAATTCATATTATTGAGTATTTAACACTTTAATAAATGACCTTTTGTACATTTACCAGTACACTAAGCGGTTGATAGCAATGTGCAAAATCAAAGTGCATTTTTGGTGTCATATTCTATGTTTTATTAGATGGTCTAACTTGGTTTGCGTGCTGCGCCCTGCCAGTCATTATCAATTATTCATGAGTCTCATACATGCCTGAATCTTTAAATATTATTGACCTTATTACTCAAGCCAGTCTTTTGGTACAGATAGTAATGGCGTTATTGTTATTGGCTTCCTTACTCAGCTGGGTAATTATTTTTCGTATGAGTGCACGGCTTGGGACTGCCAAAAACTTCGATCAGCAGTTTGAGACGTGGTTTTGGTCGGGTGAAGATTTGGCCAAACTGTATCAAGGTGTCCAAGGCTCTCCTGAACGTCAAGGGCTTGAGCAAATCTTCTATGTGGGATTTTCTGAATATTTAAGAATGCATAAAAAGCGCCAACCTAAGGATGACATCATTGATGGCGTTGAGCGCAAGCTGCGGGTCGGTTTAGGGCGTCAGCAGCAATTACTAGAGTCAGGATTAACCACGCTAGCAAGTATTGGATCAGTGGCCCCTTATATTGGTCTATTTGGTACGGTTTGGGGTATCATGAATGCGTTTTTAGGACTGTCTCAAACTGAGCAAGCCACGTTATCATCTGTGGCGCCTGGTATCGCTGAAGCGTTAATCGCGACTGCTATGGGACTGTTTGCTGCTATTCCTGCGGTACTGGCTTACAACCATTTTACGGCCAAATCGAGCCAACTGTACGACTCACGCGCATTGTTTTGCGATGAGATGACGGGCATGCTCCAGCGTGAGACCAGTGCAGAAAGTATCACTGATAGAGACCATCAGGCTACTGCGAGTCAGGTGACAGGGTTATGAGACAAAGCCCATATCGCCGTGAGAAAAAAGCACTCAACGCGGAGATGAACGTTGTTCCTTATATTGACGTAATGCTCGTGCTACTTGTGATATTTATGGTGACAGCACCTATGCTGATCACGGGCGTCGATGTTGACTTGCCAAAAGAGCAAACCAATACCATGAGCCAAAGTCAGCTACCGGTTATTGTCTCATTGACCGATAGCGGTGAGATTTTTATCAGTTATGAAAACAATATTGATTTGCCAATTAGCGAGCCGGAGTTGATTGACACCCTATCCAATCTACAAAATCAAAGTGCCGATGCTGGGGCGCAACCTTTGCAAGTCATGATTAATGCGGATCAAAACAATCAGTATGGTGCCATCATGACCCTAATGGCGACCTTACAACAAGCAGGTATCCAAAAAGTTGGTCTGTTAACAGGGGCGCCCTTGCCCGCACCTTCATTATAATGACGTCTATTCTTAGCCCAACTTGCTATAATAAAACTGATCATTTGACGAACCTCGTTTTTGAGTATCTCTACCATGCATAATGCTCCTATCGTTTATGTACCAACTCAACCTGAAGGCAATGGTCTTACCTTGCCGACGCTACTCAGTTTGGTGGCACATGCACTTGTGATTGGTGTGCTTATTTATAATTATCAACATGCTGAGGTAGAAACGGCTGGTAGTATTGAGACTGTCATGGTATCGCCTGAACAGCTTGCTGAGATGCAAGGACAAATCTTGGCCAATCGGGCGGCCGCGGCCAGTGCCATGCAGGCTGAAAGCAGCGCAAGCGGTATGACGCAGACAGAAACGTTTGACGGTAGTGCTAGTGCACAGAACCCAAATCAAACCAGTTCTCAGCGCGTACCTGTTTTTACACGCTCTGACGACTCTAGCAGCCAGCCAATGCTCATGAGTGAAGATCAGCAACAGCGCCTGTTTGAGCAAAACCAAGACTATGAACGCCGGATGGCTGAATGGGCAGCGCAGTTGGACGACTCAGTGGCCGAAGAACACAGTCAAATTGAGCAAAATAAACGAGAGCAGCGTGCAGAAGAGCAAGAAAGGCTCAGCGATTATCGCATAAAACAAAACAGTCAGCCTAAGATTACGCGCCCAGTTGCAGGTGATAGAAACATAGAAATTAACACTGGTAGCTCTAATAGCGCAGGTCAAAATTATAGTTTATCCAAAGATGGTGAATCGACTGCTTCTGAATCGACCTCTAATCAAGCTAGTAACAGAGGTGGCGGTCGTTCTATGGGTGATGTAAAAAGTGCTATTGCTGATAAAATTGAGCGAAATCTTAAAGCACCAACAGAGACCCAAGGGTTAACTGCTAGAGTGAGGCTCAAATTGGACTCAAGAGGCAACGTACTCTCTGCCGACGCCAATGGGTCTAATCCAAAAGTCAATAAAGCGGCAGAAGATGCGGCATTTGCTGCCAGCCCGTTACCTATAGATTTTGACAACGCTGCGAGTTTTGCAGATCTTATCATTAATGTTACCGTTCAGTAGTATATTAAAAATCATCTAATAACTTTCTTTTCAGAGAATCTTTTATGAAACAACTGACCTTATCTACTGTTCGTAGTATTTCAAACATATTATTATTTACACCTCTATTGTTTGTACCTATCTATTCGTCTACTGCTGCTCCTATAGAAATCGACGTTTCCACTACTGCCCCAAGACAACAAAACCAAGTGGCTTTTGTGCCCTTCGCTGGCGATTCGGTTTTATCACCTATTGTCTTAAATGACTTGAGTAAGACTGAGCTAAAAGTCACGAGCCAAAACCTACCACAGCAGCCGCACAGTAGTGGCGAGCTGGCAGGCACATTGCCTGTTTGGCAAAGTATGGGGATTCCTTACCTAGTGGTTGGCACTACACGCAGTAATCGTGGCAAGATAGTGACCGATTATGAAGTGATTGACGTTAAATCTGGTCGGGTCATCGAAGGCAAACAAAGCTTGACGGCTGATAATAATAGAGAAAGCCTACGTTATGCTGGACATGTTATCTCCGATAAAGTGTATGAACTTATCACAGGTATTCCAGGCGATTTTTCAGGGCGTATCGCCTATATTGAAGAGATTGGCGCTGGGAAAGAGAAAGTCTCACGCCTAAAGGTCATAGATGCAGATGGCGAAAACGCCAAAACTATCACAGAAGTTGCAGGCTCAATCTTTTCACCAACATGGTCACCAGATGGCAGTCGTATCGCCTACTCTGTACAGCGTGATAAATCATACCCTGTTATTTATGTACAAAATGTCAGTGGCGGCGGCGCAAGTGCGTTAACGCCTTTTGCAGGTAGCAATTTAAGCCCTTCATTTTCTCCTGATGGTAGTAAGATACTATTTTCAAGTAGCTTTGAAGGCAGCGCTCATATTTATGAGATGAGTGCCAGTGGCGGTCAGCCTAGAAGACTTACCAATTGGCCTAGTAGCGAAGTGCAACCAAGCTATGCACCCGATGGTAAATCTTTCGTCTTTGTCAGTGATCGAGCTGGCTTTAATAAGCCACAAATTTATCGTTATGAGTTTGGCTCAGGTCGCACGACTAAAGTATCTAATAGCGGTTATGCTACCAGTCCGCAATATAGTAGCGATGGCTCACAAATTGCTTTTTTGAGTGGACGATCAGCTGCCATCATGAATAACAATGGCGCGGTTACTGCTAATCTGGGGAACACAGGTATCGATGAAGCACCAAGCTTTTCTCCAAACGGTAAACGCGTGGTATATGCATCAAAGCAAGGCGGTAAAGGTGTGCTGACCATCAAGTCACTGAATGGTGGTGAAGCATTCGGTAAGTCAGGACAAGGCGTCATCCGCTCACCAGTATGGTCATCTAGTCCCAAATAAGATGATCGGCTTCGCTCTATTAATGTAAAGTATGAAACATAAAAAGCGCCTAACGTTATACGAGGCGCTTTTTATAATATTACTTGTAATAACCAGTATCTTTTTATCCTTGATTGCTTTCTGAGATACCTTTATGAAATCCTTAACGCTAAGCTGTTTATTGACCTCGGTATTGCTAATCACAGGTTGTCAATCGTTTCAATTTGTTGATAGTCCCATACCCGTCACCGCACCTCTTGCTTTACAAAACCATACCCAGTAAAGCAAAAAAACAGATACCAATCTGGCATCTGTTTTTTTATTGAACTATTTTAAGGGCAACCTATCACCTTATCTCAAGGTTTTACAGAAGCGGGCTGATGTTTGATAATGGTTTTTGCTAAATGGTCACCGAACCAAATAGCCGTATCAATATCGCCAGGCCCTGGCGTTTCTTCTGGCGGTCCATCCAAAGATTGTGTCATTAACCCCAAGAAGCTGGACAGACGGTTTAAATCATGAGCTTCATGACCCGTTGGCATCAAGGGCAACCCAATCCAATTCATGCCATGCTGCATCGCATATAAAGAAATCTGCTGCAATACTGCCAATTTGTCGCCACTTAGCCCACCAGAGTTGGCAAAGGCTGCTGCCCACTTACCTTCCCATACCCGATGATACCAACGCTTTGAGGTTTCATCCATAAAGGTCTTAAATTCAGCCGTCACGCTACCCATATAGACAGCGCTACCAAACACCAACAAGTCTGCTTGATCCAAATAATCCCAATCGACATCATGAACATCGACAACTTTGGCCTGTGATTCTGGTAATTGCTGGTGCGCCCCTTTGACAATAGCCTCAGCAACACGCTTGGTGTGCCCATAGTTACTATGAAAAATCACGGCAATAGAAACGTTGGGTACGTTATCAGTGGATGTGGAGGTTAAAGGCGATTCGACAGATGTATTCATACAAACTCTAATTATGGATTAATTGAACAGACTAAGAGTCTGTTTTTAGGATACTAAAAATGTATGTTATAGATATCTCATTTATTTAGCTAATATGAGGCAAGCTTTCGTAAATTCAACCTGATCTTATTTGCTATATTTATAAGAACTTAATCAGTGTCCTAACAATATAACTATTCTTAATAAATGAGCGGTAAGGAAAAAGATAAATTCGCTGTATTACTATCAATCATTAATCAGCCATTACAATATTATATATTCCATTAAAGAATATATAAATTCTTCCTCTTCTTGTCACGCTTTTAAAAAACGGGTTTATCATAGGGTGCTTATTCAACTATTCGCGAATATACTACTTAAATATTCCAAAAAACTATTTAAATAACAAACTCTGAAAACATATATCAGAGAAGGATGTACTCTTTTGGCTATTACAACAACGAAAGTTCAACCCGTAAATGACACACTAAATCCTATTACTAGAGGGACCTTGGCACTAAATGACCCGCAGAAGCTACTGGTAGTAGGCGGCGCACTTGCTAGCTTTGTTATGCTGATTTATCTATTTGGCACCCAGCCTATGGCTCAGCCCTTACTTTTTATTATCGGCTTATTGCTTGGCTATACTCTGTTTCATGCGCGTTTTGGTTTTACTTCTGCATTTAGACGTCTGATGTCAGTGGGTAATGGACAAGCAATGCGTTCTCATATGCTGATGTTAGCGGTTGCCGTCAGTCTATTTGCTCCTATTCTTGCCTATGGTACAACCCTTTTTGGCGGCTCGGTCGCAGGTTATGTATCACCCGTGGGCGTCAGTTTACTCGTCGGCTCTTTTGTATTCGGTATTGGTATGCAGCTGGGCGGAGGCTGTGCTTCTGGGACGCTCTACGCTGTTGGCGGTGGGCGTTCAGTAATGTTTATCACCTTTATCTTTTTCGTCATTGGCGCAACTGTTGGCGCTTATCATCTGCCGTTTTGGACAGAAGAGATGCCCTCCTTTGCCCCTTTTTCTTTAGCGACGTCCACAGGTCTTGGCTATAGTGGTGCTTGGATAGTATCGTTGGCACTATTTGCTCTGATTGCATGGGTCACGCTTATTGTTGAGAAAAAAACCAAAGCACCGAAAATGGCACCCGTGCCGACTGAAAAAGGTTGGAGACGCATTTTTCGCGGCTCATGGCCATTATTTGCAGCAGCAATCGTCTTAGCCATACTGAATGCGCTAACATTAATCACGCGTGGTCAGCCATGGGGTATCACCTCTGCATTTGCATTATGGGGCTCTAAAATTGCAAGCAACTTTGGCGTTGATGTTGCAAGCTGGGGCTATTGGCAAGGAACCAATGCCGCTGCGCTAAATGCTTCAATCTTTGCTGATTCGACCACGGTCATGAATATCGGTATTATCATCGGTGCTTTTATTGCCTCGGCAGCAGGAGGTTTATTCAAATTTACTCAGATTACTCTAGGTAATTTTGCAGCCTCTGTGATTGGCGGGTTGATGATGGGTTATGGCGCGCGTCTGGCTTTTGGCTGTAATATCGGTGCCTATTTTGGTGGTATTGCCTCTTTTAGTGCTCATGGTTATATTTGGGGTATCATGGCAATGGCAGGGACTTTTTTAGCCTTATATATGCGCCCATTGTTTGGGCTATCTGTACCAAAATCTAATGATTCTGTATGCTAAAAAATCAATAATTTATAAATAAAAAATAGCAGACTTATATTAAGTCTGCTATTTTTTTGGACGATTAACATTATAAATGCTACAAACGAATAGCCATCCTTACATCGCTTCTATTAATAAATAGCTTTTATCAAAACGCAGAAAGGCCACGAACAATCACTAGCGCCATACGCCCTGTAGCAGGCTGATTCAAATGCGTCTGACGACGATAGGAGTAATATCGATTATCAGCGTAACTACAATGCTCCGGCAACCCATCAACTAACGTTACACCAGTCGCCTTTAATTGACCGGCAGCCAGCTTTGGTAGATCAAGTTTGAGCTTATTAGCACTGTCTGCCTCGCTATTAACAACGTACCGCTGGTCAAAATTCTTAATGTCAGAAGCCGTTAATGACTGAGTTTCTACGCAGCCTGCTAATAATTGGTCACGAACTTGACGACCAACCTCATAGTTTTTTTGACTGATACAAACACCAATCCAAGCACTTATCGGTCCAGACTCTCTAAAACGCTGAACCGTTGCTTGAATAACGCCGCATGCCAACCCTTGCCAGCCTGCATGAATTGCTGCAATCTGACCACTTGCTGGTTGATATAAAACGATGGGAACACAATCAGCCGTCATTATGGCAAGACCAAGACCCTGCTGTTGACTAATTATCGCATCAGCGGGCATTGGCTCCATACCTAGTGCAGTAGCATCAACATCGTAAATGTGCTTGCCATGAACTTGACTGACCCAGTGCAAGCTTTTGACTTGAGTGCACAGCTCATTCTTGAAAGATATATCTGTCATTTGCTCATTGATGGCAGCCAATAGACGCATACGATTATTTAATACACTTGTCGCCTCATCCTTGACATGCAACCCTAGATTTAGCTCACCATAATCAGCCCTACTTTTTTCTTCAGCTTGCTCTTTCTTTGAACCAAGCGCCTCAATATGGGGAGTATCATCGCTAGAAAAAGCAGACGTTTGAAAAACCGCCACATCATCAACCTGCGCCAGCAATGTCATGGGAAACGTATTAATCATGGCTGATGTACCGTATTCATGGGTTGTTATTATTCGTATATGGTGATTATGTCGCCGGCGGTCATTAACTCTTTACCAGCTATCACAAGCATTTATAAATACTTGCTTATTTGTCGTATTCGTCGTCATAGCCATTGCTTAACACTGCTATTAACTGCTGCATGTCTTCAGGTAATGGTGTTGTAACTTCAACGTCTTCGCCTGTCGTTGGATGAACAAATCCTAATGTATAGGCATGCAAGGCTTGACGTGGAAAGTTACTAATCGCTTGACGCTGAGCTTCTGATAGACCCGAACGCAGTTGGCGACGCCCACCATAAACACGATCCCCTACTAGCGGATACGTAATATGACTGAGATGTACACGAATCTGATGCGTACGCCCTGTCTCTAGTCCCACATCTAATAAACAGTAGTTTTCATTGAGCGGTGTGACATTCAACAAATGCGTCACTGCCTCACGCCCAGCGGTCATCACCGTCATTTTGGTACGCTGAGTGCGATGACGACCAATCGGTGCATCAATACGCCTGTGACGAAGTAAGCTTGCTGCATCCCCTGCCACCACACATTGATAATGGCGATAGACCGATTTGTCTTTTAGCTGCTCCATCAAAGCCATCTGAGCGGGTTTGGTTTTGCCAATCAGCAAAAGCCCTGATGTGTCTTTGTCAATACGATGTACCAAACCTGCGCGCGGCAGATGATGTTGCTGCGGATAATGGTATAAAAGCGCATTGACCAAAGTACCCGTCTGATTGCCAGCGCCCGGATGAACGACCATACCAACAGGTTTGTTAATCACCAGTACGTCGTCATCCTCATAAACAACATCGATATCGATGTCTTCTGGCTGATCTTCACTATGCTGCTGCAACGTCGTTGATAGATGTAGAACATCATCGGCTTTGACACGAACTTTTGGTCGTTGCACACTGCCGTTATAGAGCAAGCTTCCGTCAGTTATCCAACCTTGTACTTGCACACGCGAGAAGTCTGAAAACACCTGTGAAGCGACTTTATCAATGCGCAGGCCAGACTGATCTTCGGTGACAATGTGTGTCATATCTACCACCACTGGTATGGCTTGACCAGCAACAGGGACCTCATCATCGCCATCATCAATATCGCTGTCTTCTTCGAGCAAGTCGTCATTATCAAGAGCATCAGTGTTCTCATCAATCATTTCTTGATTGTCAGGCTCGTCATTTTTTAAAACGTTATTTGGCATTGGTGACTCTTGTGCTGATGAATCAGTATCTAGCGACTGATTCGGTGGTAAATGGGTAGTCATAGCATCATTATTCATAGAAGATTTGTATAGGGTAAACTTCCTAACATGGCTTGAAATAGCAACATTAAAGGGAGTTTTATAAAAAACAGACGACCGCTCATTGATTACTGATGTATCTTAAAAAGAATCATCGTCAAAAAAAGCTGAAGCAATATGGCGATAGTGTATCATGCCAAGCGCTTAAGCCCTATAGACGCACTGTTTTATCTGTCTTTTTTTGATGGTCCATCACCTTGCCGAGCATCAATTAGTAACTCTCTAGAATATGACATTGCTGTAATTTACTGTATATTTAGCGATGCCAGTGACATTGGAGATCGCTCATAATGGCCGCTCATGTTAAAATGCTAGGCTATAATCAGAGCGCAGATCGAGCGACCTCAAAAGCTATCGTATTTGTGGGCAGATGAATTCCCATGTAACTGTATTAGTATAGTGTGGTCAAAAAATTGCTCTGGCTTATCTGAGTGATGTTAAAATGCCTCAGTACTAAAGATTTATGGATATTTGACATCATGCCGCTATAATTAGATGGTGAAAAAATAGACGAGGCCAGCGTTATTCTATAAAGTATAGCCATATTTTGCTGTATGCTATGGCACTGTATCTTAAAATAATCGTATTTTATTAGCGTAAAATAAGATTTTGATCTAATGCACAAGTTATTAACCATAGCAAAACCGCATTCGATGAAGATCATATTCTTAATGAGTTCGCTTGATCATAAGCATACTCAATAGTAGACAGTTAACTGATGCCATAAGCATCGTTTTTTATTATTAACCTTTTATATAGCATAATGGCGCTGCTATTGTGCGTCTTGTGTCGGAGAAGAAGTATGCAAGCTGTTGGCAATACGTTTATCAAACTGTCCTCAATAACCTTACTTGCGCTTAGCGTAAACCTTGTGGGTTGTCAGACTTTCAAAAACCTGACTGGTAAAAAAGACGTCGATGCAGTAGAAACTGCCGAAAAATCAGAGCAAAACTATTATAATGATGCCATCGCTCAGATCGATAAAAACCGCTACAATCAAGCCATCGAAGACTTGACCAATTTGCGTACTTTTTACCCTACTGGACAGTACGCCGAGCAAGCCCTACTCGATATGATGTATGCACAGTATGCCAGCGGTGAGTTTGAAATGGCCGCATCCAGTGCTGAACAATTCATTCGTCTATACCCATCTAATCCACAAGTCAGCTACGCCTACTATGTACGCGGCGTGGCCAATATGGAAGGCTCATCAGAAGGTTTAAAGCTGTTTAAGTTAAATCAAGCAGAGCGCGATACCGCCTATTTGCGTATTGCTTTTGCCAATTTCCAAGAGCTTATTAATAAATACCCGAACAGCCCTTATGCACCAGATGCTGCTCAGCGTATGACCTTTATTTACAATCAGTTTGCTGAAAGTGAGATGAGCGCTGCCAATTGGTATATCGAACGTGAAGCCTATGTCGCTGCTGTGAACCGTGCCAAATGGGTGTTCCAATATTATCCACTCAGTGAATCTACGCCAGAAGCCATTGCCGTTCTTGCTTATAGCCATGGCAAATTGGGTCTGACTGATTTGGCAAACGAGTATAAAACCCTATTACAAATCAATTATCCCAATTGGTTGACCAATGATGGCCGTGTCAAATTAAAAACCAAACGTGACAGCACGTGGCTCAACAAAATAACCTTTGGAAAGCTTGGTCGCTCAAGTACAACAGATGCTTCTGCTGCCACTGGTCAATATAATGGTGCCACCAAACTCCAAATGATTCGCAACGCCAATCAATTGAGACTGCCTAGTGATAATGCTGCACCAGCTAATGCACCGATAGCGGGTTCTTTCACATCTTCTACAAATAGCAATGGTGTCAATATTGGGTTAGGATTGCCAGAAGCATCAACAGAACGCGTCACTAGTCAATCAAGCACAAGCTCTACTGCTAGAGAAGCAAACGTTGATCCGCAAAACATCAACCCAACACGCCGCACAACTCTACCTGAGTCTGAGCGCGACGGTATTATGCTGACACCATCGGACACTGATGCAGGCATGAATTAAGTCCGATTTCTTTAGGCAGCGCCATGCTGTCTACTGCGTGTCATAAATAATAAGGTCAACATTATGTTGGCCTTATTTTTCTGCCCTCGATATTTTGCTATGACTGATTTATCGGCTGTGTCTTAACCTAATTGACCTATGGTAAACTATTTTTTGTATGAGCATTCCTAACCATATTCTCGAACAATTAAATAGCCAAGCTGACTTAATCAGTATCATTGGACGTCATACCACGCTCAAAAGAGCGGGCAACGAATATAAAGGCTGCTGCCCTTTTCATGGTGAAAAGTCGCCTTCTTTTTATGTCAATCCACAAAAAAACATTTATCACTGTTTTGGTTGCGGGGTTGGTGGTAACGCTATCAGTTTTTTGCGAGACTATGAAAGCTTAACGTTTATTGAAGCCGTCAATGAGCTGTCAAAGCAAACGGGCATCGAGGTGCCAAAAGAAGAACAGCAAAATGTTAGCTATCAACGCACCAAACAGTCCACTGTCAAACCGACATCTCAAGCACCAACAGCTACTCAATCAGACAATCCTACGCCTGTTGGTCAAAATCAAGACAATAGCGCTCCGTCGTATTCAGACTCTGTCATTTACGATGATGGTCATTATGACAATTATCCGCCATTAGACGTTTATGACTCAGCGCCTTATTCATCTGAGGGCTACGGCTCAGATTATCAAAGCAGCAGTGACAGCGGTAGTGGTTATCCACCTTCGTGGCTGACAGACGCTGACGCCATCACAGATCTGCACAGTATGGATCATTCTGCTGATGCAGACGGTAACTTGTATGAGCTACTCGAGCAAATACAGCAGTTTTATCAGCTCAATCTTACGACTCATCCTCATGCCAAGCACTATTTTTTATCACGTGGTATCACAGAAGACATATTTGAGACGTTCGGTTTGGGGTATGCCCCTTTTGGCTGGCAGCATCTTGAGCATCAATTTCCACAAGATATTGAAGGATTAAAAGCATTAGGTTTGGTTCGCCAATCAGAATCTGGACGAGATTACGACTTATTGCGTGATCGTGTGATTTTTCCTATTCGGGACAATCAAGGTCGCACTATTGGCTTTGGTGGTCGAGCACTCGACAATGAAGTAAAACCCAAATATATCAACTCCTCAGATTCACCCGTTTTTCACAAGCAGCATGTGCTATACGGCTATTATGAGTCACGCCAGCAACGTGCTGACAGTTGGCTTGTGGTCGAAGGCTATATGGATGTCATTGCCCTCTATCAAGCGGGTATTTATGGCGCAGTCGCATCAATGGGTACGGCGATTAATGAGAGTCAGATATCTCGATTGTTAACGTTGAACCCAACTTTGACCCTAAGTTTCGATGGTGATAGTGCGGGACAAAAAGCAGCTTGGCGTACGCTTGAAGTGGCTTTGCCTGTATTGGCTGATGATAAAGAGTTGCGGTTTTTAACTTTACCAAACAACCATGACCCTGACACTTTTATTAAAAGTCAGGGGGGCGATGCCATGCGCGAGCAAATTGCCAATGCCATGCCCTTATCTCAGTATATTTTTGCTTATTTGAGTGAGCGTTATGACTTAACCTTGGCTGAAGGCAAAGCCAAACTGATGTCTCAAGTTCGTTCGTTAACGACGGCCTTACCCAAAGGCAGTAGCTTTCGCTATCTGCTTAATAATGATATTTATCAAAAACTGGGCGGCAAACGTAGTCAAAATGTCGAGGCCAAAGATGCGCTGTTAGATTTTGATGGTGACATGACCATCAGTCAGCAGCTGCAACTTTGTTTTTTGTTTCAACCGCGCACGCTTATTGATGACCCTATAGAAATCATTTGGCAGCGTGCTGGTATCAACAGTTTGCATTTGCCTCCCCATATCCAACAAAAAGCATCGCCTGACGTTTTGCGTCCTGTGGCTTGGGAGGACTTACAAGACAGCGCCTTGCTTGATATCGTCAGCACCATCAAACGCTGTCTCAATTACTTGCCAAAAGATGCCAATGCAGCGGCGCACTTTATCTTATCCAATCTAAAGCCGCTCACGCAAGAAACGCTTAGCCGTGGTTGGGGTGGATTTTATAAAACATTGACCGCAAGAAATGTATTGAGCCTAGATGAGCTGGTTGAAAACTTGGTCATGCAGTTGCTCAAATTACATTTACAAAAAAAGATGCAAGAGCTGATAAAAAATCCAGACCATATCAAACTGGCAATTGTTCGTAAGCAGTCGCAGTTATTGAATGACTGGTTGCGCGCCCAACAAGCCGAACAATCGGCGCAGATGGTCACCGTTCAATCTTAGCGCCTACGCTTAATTTTTATTTCTCAAAAGGTTGCCCTTTAAAAGTATCGTGGCTGCCCCCACTATTAATGATTATGCCCAGTAGCATGTGAAGCCTATTAATCGTTTCGCTGATGGCAAATAATCAGTAAAAAATAGTGGGTAGATATCACTACCTCGTGCTTGACCGCGCTGGTCTGTGTTAAACTGTGTCGCTGTGTATTTGTAGCATTGCTTAGTGAGTGATGATACGCACGCCTCGTTAAGCACACATTTTTTAGGTATCTGTTTTTTAGGCCTCAGTGTTTGAAGCCTTTTTGAATGTTTAGCTGTTTTTCAGCAGTGTTATTGTAGTGTTTTGAGCCTTTATTCATATCAACTCATTTTTGATATTATTGACAACCTCTACGCCCCATTTTGATCAATCGATTGATAAGATCAACGCACCCAACAAGCGATAGCGAGTCACAATATAAAAATGTCCGATGCAAGTAAGCGAGTATTTATGAACGATAAGTCAGTTTCTAAGTCCACATCTCAACTGGCCACCTTAATCCAGATGGGCAAAGAGCAGGGGTATCTCACCTATGCTGAGGTGAATGACCAACTGCCCGACTCTATTACCGAAAGCGATCAGATCGAAGATATTGTGCAAATGCTAACTGACGTTGGTATTAAAATCTTTGAATCAGCACCCGATGCCGATGATATCTTGATGAACGATGATTCAAGTGATGATGATATGGCAGCGGATGAAGCAGCAGCCGTATTGGCGTCTGTTGAGACTGAGCCCGGTCGTACCACTGATCCTGTGCGTATGTATATGCGTGAAATGGGTACTGTTGATCTACTTACCCGTGAAGGTGAGATCTCCATTGCTAAGCGTATCGAAGAAGGTATTCGTGATGTACAGCATGCTATGGCTTATTGGCCAGGTACTGTGCAGTTCGTCCTTGACGAATATCAAAAAGTGCAAGATGGTGAGAAAAAGCTTTCTGACGTCATTACTGGTTTTTTAGATCCTGAAACCGAAGAAGACAAGATTGCTGCCCAAGAAGCCAAAGAAGCAGCAAAAGAAGAGCGAGAGCGAATCAAAGAAGAAAAAGAAAACCCGCCAATCATCAAAGCAAAAGCCAATGCCAAGGCACTAGCATTAGATGATGATGACGAAGATGAAGACGACGTTGAAGAAGAAGCCGAAGAAGAAACCAGTGGTCTTGATCCAGAAGAAGTCCGCTTACGTCTAGAAGAAATCGAGCATTTATTCATCAAAGCCAAACAAGCCTTATTAGACTACGGTCGTGGTAGTGTACAAGCAGATGACGCTTATGCCCTACTCGCTGAACGTTTTATGATGTTAAAGCTGAACAACCGCTTGTCAGATCAAGTCATGGCCATCATGCATGATGTTTATGATGACGTGCGTAAGCTTGAGCGCCAAATCATGCGTTTGGTTATTCGCCGTGGTCGTATGCCGCGTGAAGAGTTCCGTAAGACTTTCCCAAGTAACGAAACCAACGTCGATTGGCTTATTGAGCGCATCAAGGGCAAACCTGCATTTGCTGGTACACTAGAAAAAGTCACTGATGACGTTATTTTATTACAACGTCGTATCCGTGATTATGAGCAGCAGCTCGACATGAAAATTCACGACATGAAAGACGTGGCGCGTCGTATGGCCGTCGGTGAAGCAAAAGCTCGCCGTGCCAAAAAAGAAATGGTCGAAGCCAACCTACGTCTCGTTATCTCTATCGCCAAAAAGTATACCAACCGTGGTTTGCAGTTCTTGGATTTGATTCAAGAAGGTAATATTGGTTTGATGAAAGCGGTCGATAAGTTTGAATATCGTCGTGGTTATAAATTCTCAACGTATGCCACGTGGTGGATTCGTCAGGCAATCACCCGTTCTATCGCTGACCAAGCCCGTACCATTCGTATCCCTGTACATATGATTGAGACCATCAACAAGATTAACCGCGTCTCACGTCAGTTGCTACAAGAAATGGGTCGTGAGCCGACGCCTGAGGAATTAGGCGAACGCTTAGAGATGGACGAAGTCAAAGTCCGTAAAGTGTTAAAAATTGCCAAAGAGCCTATTTCAATGGAGACGCCAATTGGTGATGATGAAGATTCACACTTAGGTGACTTCATTGAAGATGGCACGATTTCAAGTCCTGTCGATGATGCGACGTCTGCTGGTCTGCGTGAAGCAACTCGTGACGTACTGGGCAACCTAACTGAGCGTGAAGCACGTGTGCTTAAAATGCGTTTTGGTATCGATATGCCAACCGACCACACGCTTGAAGAAGTCGGTAAACAGTTTGACGTGACGCGTGAACGTATTCGTCAGATTGAGGCAAAAGCATTGCGTAAACTGCGTCATCCATCACGTTCTGAGCACTTGCGCTCTTTCCTTGAAAATGACTAAGCCTCTAGTCAGCTAAGTATAAAAAAAGCCGAGTTTATCTCGGCTTTTTTGTGTGTGTTAATCCAGGCTATTAATGAACCCCTAAGTTTTTTTCAGCATCGGGTTTATCATGAATACCAAAACGCTCTATCATCGTTTGGCTCGCTTCGTTTAGACCCATTAGTTCAACCTCGGTGCCTTCACGGCGAAATTTGATGATGACTTTATCAATCGCAGCAACTGCCGTCACATCCCAAAAATGTGCTCGTGATACGTCAATAATGACTTTGGAGACAGACTCTTTGATATCGAAGGATTCCGTCATACGCTCTGCTGATGAGAAGAATACTTGACCGTCAACGTGATAATGACGATTACCTGCAGCATCCATATAGGTATGCACACTCATATAACGCTCGATTTTGTTGGCGAAAAACAACGCTGATAGTAATACCCCAATGAGTACTCCATACGCTAAGTTATGAGTGGCGACTACCACAGCAACTGTCGTAATCATCACAAGATTACTTTGTAGCGGCTTGGTTTTCAGCTCTTTAAAAGAGCCCCAATTAAACGTACCAATTGACACCATGATCATCACAGCAACCAATGCTGCCATTGGAATCAGCTTTAGCCAGTCACTCAAAAACACGACCATGAGTAATAAAAACACACCTGCAACCAAGGTAGACAGCCGTGTATAGCCGCCAGATTTTACATTAATAATAGACTGCCCAATCATTGCACAGCCTGCCATGCCACCAAAAAACCCGCTAACGATATTTGCGATACCTTGACCTTTACACTCTTGGGTACGATCCCCTTTGGTATCGGTCAAATCATCAACGATGGTCATGGTCATCATAGACTCAAGCAAACCGACGATCGCCAAACTAATAGAATATGGAAAAATGACTAATAAGGTATTTAGGTTTAGCGGAATATCTGGTATCAAAAATAAAGGCAAAGTATCAGGAAGCTGTCCCATATCATTGATGGTACGCGCCTCTGCTCCAAACAAAATAGCGATTGCGGTCACCAGTACAATACTGATGAGCGGCGATGGAATCACTTTGCCAATTTTGGGAATGTAGGGATAGCCATAAATAATCACTAGACCTAATGCTACCAGACCATAGACGTGTACCAAATTTGAGCCTGCTTGCGGCATCAACTCAGGAATCTGCGACATAAATATCAAAATAGCCAGCGCATTGATAAAACCAAGGACAACAGATTGAGAAACATATTTCATCAAATTACCGAGCTTTAAAAAGCCAAAGATAATCTGTATGACGCCTGTCAATACACTGGCTGCTAGCAAATATTGCAAACCGTGCTCTTTGACCAATGTGACCATTAACAGCGCCATGGCACCCGTTGCCGCAGAAATCATGGCTGGACGTCCACCAACGAATGAAATCACCACAGCGATACAGAATGAAGCGTAGAGACCTACTTGGGGATCTACACCAGCAATAATAGAAAAAGCAATTGCTTCAGGAATAAGGGCCAAAGCCACTACCATGCCAGCCAAGACATCGCCTCTCACGTTGCCTAGCCAGTGTTCTTTAATTGTATTTAACATTTTGAGCTCAGTTTTTGAGCGCAGCTTTAGTTTGCCAATACACGAAATATTTTGAAAGTATCTGAGCCAAACAGTCTGACACATTTTTATCTGAGCATGATTCCCATCAAGTAATAAGTATAAAAATGTGAACTGTCATCGTTAGTCAGTTGTTGTCATAACTTACTTTTCGTGGTTTGAGCTTGATGATTCATTTGATCTTAACAATGCAATAGAAACATCGAATGATGAGACAAACATAAAAGCCATGCGTATGCATAAGAAAAAGCGTCAGACGCTTTATAAGAGTCATTGCTGCTGAGAGCAATGTTTACTGAGGAGAGGGTCAACTAGGGTGGCGTATTCATCTTTGTGGTAGGTAGCTTCTTTGAGTGTATAAAATAATATTTGCAGGCATTCTAACATAGATGCGTTCGATTTATAAAATCCTATTTTGTTTGTGAGCGATAGACTTTGATGGGCTTATCCTTCGACAGCATCGACAAACAAATTTAAGCATGACTCACTCTCATTTAATTATATAGTGCTCGTTCCTATAAATTTTATGTCCCTTATGTTGATACTGCTTACCAGCATAATAGAGGTATGAAGAATAATCATTGTCCATCATGATTCTTGGCCCTTTTTCCGGGGAGTAGTGTACTCCAAAATCAATTTCTGAATTTGCAGGTATAAATCTCACTGTACCATCATTAATGAGCTGCTGTGGGTCATAATTTAAAATATCTATAGAAGGGACATTCTCCCACCATTCAATGAGATCTGTTATATTAGTAAACGAGCTATACCAAATATACTCCTCAGCGCCGTAATCAACTTGAATTGGAATGATTAAATTAGACATTAAACATTTACTCCTTTATTTTCATAATATTATCTTTACGGTTATATCAACCGTAAAGATAATGACCCCTGCTGTCAAATCCGTATAAACAAACTTGGGAGATTTTAGTTACGCAGCCTGACGATAAAAGTCAAACCACACCTGCCTTGGTGATCTATAGCCTAAACCCTTTTGAATCCTAGTTTGGTTGTAATACAGCTCTATATATTGTGTGATCTCGTTGGTCGCTGTAAACCTTGTTTTATACTCTTGATGATATACAAGCTCATTCTTCACTATGCCCCAGAAACTCTCTATTGGCGCACTATCAAAGCAATTACCTTTACCACTCATTGAGCATTTAAAATAATGCTGCTTGATAATTTTTTGATAGGCATGACTGCAATACTGGCTGCCTCTATCAGAATGTACAATCAGCCCTTGGCTTGGAGCTTTATTCTTAATTGCCATATTCAATGCACGACAGACTAAATCGGCGGTCATGCGCTTACTTATGGCATATCCAACAAGCTCTTTGGTGTAGAGATCTTTAACACCTGCTAAGTATAGCCAACCCTCAGCAGTCCAAATATAAGTGATGTCACTGACCCAAGACTAATTGGGTCGCTTAGCATCAAATTGCTGATCCAGCACGTTTGGATAGACAAGCCTGTTATGGTTGGAGTTGGTGGTGACTTTAAAACGTTTGTGACGACGGCATTTGATTCCATATTCTTCTTTAATACGTCTGACCATGTATAAGCTAATGTCATGGCCTTGCTCTATTAGCTTTGCATGCAGTCGATCAACACCATAACGTTCTTTAGTTTCACTGTGAGCCGCTTTAACTAATATCTCACAGTGATTATGGTGTATCTGCTGTTCACTCATCTCACGATTTATCCAGTCGTAGTAGCTTGACGGCTTAATACTTAGTACACGGCACATAGAGATGATACTAAAGACCTGTCTATTAGCTTTTATAAAGGCGTACCTTACTAGCTGTGCTTTGCAAAATACGCGGTGGCCTTTTTTAGAATCTCTCGTTCCTCTTCAGCCACTTTAAGCTGCCGTTTGAGCTGCTTTATTTCCTGAATAGCTGCCATAAGCTCAGGGTCATACTGCTCAGTTCCTAAAAGCTTGCCTTGATTGGCTTTGTTCTGCCAGTTTGATAAGGTTTGCATCGCTATACCAAGTTGCTTGGCAGTGGCTGAAACATTACCGTTGTTGTCTGCTATCTTCTTAACGGCTTCTGCTTTAAATTCTGTGCTGTAAGTTCTGATTTTCTTGGTCATGGTAAACTCCTCATCGAGTCGCTAGTTTACCAAGTTTATCTCTACGGTTTCTTCAGCATAGCTCACTACTGCGTAAAGAAGTAGTGGATTTATAAATCAAATACTCTTAATAATAGATGGTGCATTAACTAGAAAAGCCGAGTTTATCTCGGCTTTTTTTATACTTTAAAAGATTTAGTTAATTATTGGGTGTATTAAAGAGGGCAAAGATCGCAGCTTGATATCTAACAATCTATGTATTAGAAACTAGCGCTCGTTTTTTTAAATCAATAACGATGACTTCTATTTCCTCGACACCCGTATATTGATCAGAGATAGTTTGCCAATATCGCTTCAAAGCTGATGCCAACTCATCAATACTGACTGTTTTACCCTCAATTTTCCAACCCTTTGTTTGATTTAGTAATACCAAAAGAAAAATACCACATCCTGCCGTTTCTTCTCTTAAATAATCACCAACCAATTGATTTCTCAATCGCTCACATAATTTTGAGCCACTCCAGTTTTTATCGAGTAGCTTTAATTCAATAGGTACAGGTGATTGAATTTTTGGATTAGCAAGCCAAATATCCATTCGTTGCTCATTAGCTAGTTCAGGTTCTTCAGCAATGGTATAGTGACCGCCTCTGTGTTGATTTAGGTAGCCTGCTATTAGCGTTCTGACTTCGTTTTCTTCTGCCGCTTTTTGCCAAGTTAGCCATGGACTGTCATTGCCATTTTCGACCCAGTCTTTGAGCACCTTTAACTGTTGTACCGCCAACTCGAAAAGCTGTCTATGTGTTTGAGGAGGCAACACTTTAGATTTATGAAACTCCTTAAACTGTCTGGCAGACCACGGCGTTATGTCTCCATACCTCTCCGCCATTTCGTAAGCTCGTCTTTGCAGCAACAACTTATGTAAGCTATCTTTATGTTCTTTAGAGATTTGCTTAAGTGCATAATAGTTCTCTTTGCTTGGTGTCTCTACTAAATAATTTAATAATCTATCTCTAGCATCTTGAGCATCATCACGAATCGTTGGCGAGTACACTCCTTTGCCAGCTCTTTGTATATCATCGCTTAGCTCAATATATTTATGCATCAGCATATAAAGGGTCTTTAAATGAGTGGCTGTCTTAAATTTTCCTGCGTTATATACTTTTTTCTGAGTATAAGTTCCGCCTAATAAGCCTGTAATAAATATAGCTGCAGCTTGTTGCTGAGCATCTGTATTATTCAAATCAGATAGCCAGTCCTCAAGCTTTGAAATACCATTATCTGCATCATTATCAACCAATAGTGCATGCCACCAAGCCACTTCTTTATAGTCATCCGTATTAAGTGCTATATATTTATCAGCTAGTGTGGCCAGCTTTCCAGATTCAACACCACCCTCAATCAATATCTTCACACAATACTCTTTACGAATAGTAAGTGGACTGGTACGACCCATCAAATATTCTAATACTCTGCCCGCCATAAATTCATGAAGCCAAGGAGCATGATGAATCAAGTCTTGCAAAATATGACTCAAAGAACCCTCAGAACAAGAGGTTTCTAACTCCCAAACCAGCTCTTTCCACATAGCATCTTCTGTGGCTTTTGGAAATGCTCTATGCATTCTTTCAAACCAACTGGGAAAACCATGAATATCCCAAGTAATATAACGCAGTGCTGTATTCAGGTCATTAGTATCTAAATAGTTGGGGAAGTCACTGACTTCATTGGATTCAATTTCTAGACCAGACAAAGCAATTAATAAAGCGCTAGAAATTGAATTATCAACGTCTTGTTCTGATTTTAACCGAGGCTTATAACACCGCCAATAATTCATACAAAAGTCTTTGTACGCTAAAGCAACCTTATTACCAAATTCAGGAATCAGGCTTTTCCAGTTGGTACAATATAGACAACTGGCATCTACGCTATTTTTTCTTATCTCATCTAATAACCACACATGATTATTAGTGATTTCACCTTCCCCTACTGAAGGTGTAACAACTTCGGATGGATTATTGCATAAATGTGTTATCCATTTTTTCTTACTTTTTTCCCACTCTTCTTTTCTCTGCTTGCTCACACCTTATTTTTGATTCTTCTTCATACTTTTTCATTGCTTCACTGATTTCAGGATTCAGTAGTCTTTCTAATTTATCCTCAAGTACATCGCTTCCTGATACAGCTTTACGCAAATCGTCCAACATATCAGTGGGACAGTCGCTCTGATCATATATTCGATGCGCATTACCTAGTGCAACTAGCTTATCGCTGTCTAGCGTTCGTGACCCGATGTACGCAAGCACTCTTAAAAAGTCAGACTTTTCAAACCTCCAATAATTATCTCTATAAAATAGAAGGAAGTCAGAATTCAAAGGTCGAGGTTGATCAGCACTACTCAATCTTATTCTTTCGTTTTCTACACTGTACCAGTACAAGGCATCGTTCAACTCAGTCCACTGAGGTAATATATGGTGCAAATTCGTTTCACAAGCATCAAAACGAATTTCTCGATAAAATTTTAACTCAGCTGCACGAGTCAATACTGATAGTGATGTATTTGATAGAGCATATTGATTCCTTGCTAAAGTCAACCTTTCTATACATTTTAGCGCCACACTCATTAGCCACGCATCTTGTTTTGACACCTCGTCACTTTCTGTTTCATTCAATATCCTTATGCTTAGATAGCTGTGGAGCTTATTTAACAGATAAGTAGTAACATCACTATTTGCACGCTCAATAAATCCAGACACTGCTCCAGACAAAGCTGTGGGCGCAAATTCATTTGATTCGGCTAAATTAACAACCCCATGAATAATAAAATCAACAGTTGAGGTATTTGTCTCAGCCTCAACAACTAACTCTGATAACAACCATCTTGGAATCTCCTCATTAGAATCATTAATGCCTTGCCATACAGTATTTTTTTGCTCTTGAGTTCCAATTGACATAACTGCATTGGCAGCTATTCTTCTCGTATACTTATCTCTATTATTATCGATAATAACAGGTATCAATGCACTCACGCAGTTCGACAGTGCTCCTTGAAGCACCAATCGGCTGAGAAATAGAATGATATTGTCGTTATGTTTATAACCACTAATAAGTTCGAGCACATCACTTTCTAAAGCAGGCTGGGCAAGATTGGCAATTGCTGTATCGCTTCCTATGTAAGCTTTATAGCGATCTTTATCGATACTGTCGATAAGCTTTAAAATTGCTTTTTGTCTTGTATGTAAAGGTAGTTTAGAAGGATCACCGCCTTCAATGATAATTTCTGGTGTTATATTCAAAGTCTTAGCGCAAATATTGTCATCAAATAGAATTAGCCAAGACAGTACTGGACGAAGCAAAGGGGTAATAATATTTACGTCAAAAGGGTCTCTGAAAAAGTAAGACTCAATCTGTAAACGGTTATAATTATCTTTCATTAGCGAACTAAAAAACTCTGCTGCCAATAGCTCGCGTATATCCCTATGCCTAAATCGTACTGCGCCATATAGAATGTCGTTAAACAGTCCACTTTCTAATAATTTTTTGACATTACCTCTATCCCAGTCGTACAGTATGGTGTCTGCATCTATGCCCTTTTTATTATGCTCAGAGTCAGGTACATTAATTTCTGCATTTCCTGTTAATACTACAGCTGCCGCCAATCGCTGTGCCCCGCTGCGCGCCAAATCTGTATTTAATGCGGTACGAGAGCCAGCGCTATGACTCTCTTTCAACCTTAGATCAATATTATGTTGTATAAGTTCTAAGCGTCCATCAAGTGACTCATCATCTTTCCACTTATCGATTATCGTATCTAAGTCAAACGGTCTTTCGGCCAAGCTCCAAAGATCAAGTCTTTCAATCTCATTCAACAATTGGTGGGTATCTTCAACCCCCTTTTCTTGACAATACGTAGTAATTCTTTTTTTACCTAAAGGAAGCAAGCTATAAACTTTAAACGTATCGTTAGATTTTGTCTCCTTGCTAGTAGCGCTTTCTTGATAATCACTGCCTTTTAGCGGTAAAACTTCATCCATTAACTCTTGATCAGTTTTTGCTCTCCAGCTATAAGGTCGACTAGAAATGTATACGTGTGCTCTAAGCTGACCCTTCTTAATCGCTTTGGCAAAATACCGTATTGCTCTTTCGAATGCTCTTGGACTGGTAAGTAAGGCTTCATCTACAGAGTCTAGAAAAAACCATGCTTCTTCATCTGAATCTAACCAACTATCGAACGCCTTCTCATCGCCAACTTCAAAGCTTTCATAAAAATAACGATCAATATTTTCAATTCTAATAAAAAAAGCATAATCCCCGCTACTTTCTAGCAAAGTGGCTTTTTGTCTAAATTCTATTGTTTTCCCTGCACCTGCCTCAGCGAGTACAATACAACGGTACTCGATAAAAAGCCAATCCCATGACTTAGATGTTTCAGCATTAAATTTAATATGATGCTCAATATTTTGTGAGTCGTCTTTATCTTTAGAAACGTCTGAAAAATTTCTATTCAATTCGATATACTTCGACATATAAATTCCAAATTTTTTACAAGGAAATACCCTTCATTAGCCTGACCATGATGTATAGATAGAACCATATACGTTCTATCTATTGTTTCTCAAGAGCTATAAAATCATCAAATTCTGACACATTCATCAGAGCGAAAAATTAGTAGGTTTTATCCTATAGTGCAATCTTACACTATATACTATGCCAGAAATATATATGTACCACCGCTAGGAAACTGACATGATTGTTCGGCAAAAACCTCACCGTTTCAAAATATTTTTTACCCTTCGCGGTTCAATCATTCCAAAAATCTATCCACAAATTCTGTTAATCGCTCTACTAAGTACTTTGATTACGATTGTGCAGCACTGGATTCCGAACTCATTCCCCTACTATGGGACAGCGACCTTTACTTTACTCGGTGTCGCTTTATCATTGTTTTTAGGATTTCGTAATAATGCAAGCTATCAGCGTTGGTGGGAAGCTCGCAGTCTCTGGGGTCAGCTGGTGTACGAATGTCGCAGCCTCACTCGTCAAGTCTTGTCTTTTATAGACGAAGAAGACAAAGCTGGACAAAATTTGCAGAAAAACATGATTTATCTAACCATTGCGTTTACTCACGCTGTGCGCCATCGCCTTCGTGATACTGAGCCGTGGCAAGATATCGAGCGGTTTGTTGACCCAACGCATCATGCCAGCATGCGTCAAGCGCAAAACTTACCTAATTATCTAATGCGTTTAATGGGGAAAGCGCTTGGGGATATTCGACGTCAAGGGCTTACGTCAGAGCAAGTGATACAAAACATGGACGAACGTCTGACATCGATGACGATTGTCTTGGCTGCTTGTGAGCGTATTCATAATACGCCACTGCCCTTTGCTTATATGCTATTGGTGCATCGTACGACCTACTTGTATTGTATTATGCTGCCCTTTGGCTTGGTTGCCTCTCTAGGCTGGGCAACGCCTCTCATTTGTGCGGTGATTGCCTATACGTTTTTTGGTCTAGATGCGCTGAGCGAGGAGCTTGAAGAACCCTTTGGCATGGCTGCCAACCAACTACCGCTTACCGCTCTGTCACGTACTATTGAGATCAATTTATTAGAAGCCTTGGGAGAACCAGACTTGCCACCTGCTATTGCACCTATCAATGATTATCTGTCATAACGGTATAATGGCAACGCTCGTCGTTGCTTATGACAGCGCCTGACTGATCATGGTTGGATATCACGGTACTTGAAAAATCGTGCAGATACCACCATAAATAGCCCATAAAGAAACTCCCCTTAATAAAGGCAACTGTCCAGAAATTGAGTTCATTAAAAGCCTGAGCCTGTCTCAGCTTTTTGGCTTTGTTAAGGCCAATATTTATATAGCCAAATTCTTAGAAAAGCGAGGCATACATCATGAGTGATGATCAAAGAGACAATAGCCAAAACCCAGCAAACAAAAGAGCGGTGAATGTGACTGAGCTCACGCCCAATGAAGGCATCTTAAAAGGCAAAAAAACGGACATTCAAAATCCTGAGCTTTGGGATTTTCCGATGAACTATCCTTTAAGTATCATTGGTCATGAAGGCGAGCACGAAAGCTTGCTTAATGAAGTGAAGCTTATCTTGGGCAGTCAGTTCCCAGATTTTGATTTGGCCTCTATCGAAGTCAAGCCCTCTAGAACGGGTCGTTTTCACTCAGCGCGGGTCAATCTATATTTAACCAATGCCAATCAGGTCAATGCGCTGTATGCGTCACTTGATAACGCCAAAACGGTACGCATGGTTGTTTAATAAGACCGTCGTTATTTAACGGGATGATAGTTGGTTAAAACCACTATCTTTTTCGTCCAAATCGTCACTCGCTATTAATAATATACGGGTGGCGATTTTTTGTGGTTTGATGTACAATCTGCGCCCTCATTTTTATTACCAGCCTGCTCTTTATGGCCTGATAATTTGTGAAGGAATCAAAAGCAAACAGTCATTCCATTTTTACAAAAAATTTATTATTTTTCTTATTCTCGCTTAACCCTTGTCCCATCGTCCTTTGCCAAAATATGGACTGTCAGCAACATAGTTTTATCGTAAAATCAATATAGTATTTTCAAAACTTTCCCGCTATATTGTGCCTACCTACTAACAAACACGCTACATGTAGTACTCAATGATTTTAATCATCATCATGAGTAGCGGCAGCTTTTTGCCTAAAAAAACCTGTCGCGCTAGCGTTATAAAGAATGTCTGCCAAGTACCAGCCGTGCAGCATCACTATAAGTAATCAACTTAAGAGGCCAACATGACACATATTGATAAAATCCAAGTAACCAAACGTGATGGACGTTTAGAACCTATTAATTTAGAAAAAATTCATAAGGTTATCGCGTGGGCCGCTGATGGTTTAGAAAATGTGTCAGTATCGCAAGTTGAGCTAAAGTCGCACATCCAGTTTTATGAAGGTATTAAGACTCGTGATATTCACGAAACCATCATCAAGTCAGCCGCCGATCTTATCTCTGAAACCACCCCTGACTATCAGTATCTAGCCGCGCGTTTGGCCATTTTTCATCTGCGTAAAATTGCCTACAACAGATTTACGCCGCCCCATCTTTATGATCATGTCAAAACCTTAACGGACGCAGGCAAGTACGATCAGCACATCTTAGCGGACTACAGCCGTGCTGAATTTGATGAGTTAGAAGAGTATCTTGACCATTGGCGCGATATGAACCTTGCTTATGCTGCTGTTGAGCAAATGGCGGGGAAATACCTTGTACAAGATCGCGTGACCAAGACGGTTTTTGAAAGCCCGCAGTTCTTGTACATGCTCGTTGGCATGTGTTTGTTTGCTGGTTATGACAAATCAGACCGCCTACACTACGTCAAACGCTTCTATGATGCGACGTCAGAATTCAAAATCTCACTACCAACACCAATCATGTCAGGTGTGCGTACGCCATCGCGCCAGTTTAGCTCGTGCGTATTGATCGAATGTGGTGATAGCCTAGACTCTATCAACGCCACCACTAGCGCCATCGTACGCTATGTGTCACAGCGTGCTGGTATCGGCATCAACGCAGGTCGTATCCGTGCCCTTGGTAGCCCTATCCGTGGCGGTGAAGCACAGCATACTGGCTGTATTCCTTTTTATAAATTGTTCCAAACGGCCGTTAAATGCTGCTCACAAGGTGGCGTACGTGGCGGTGCTGCGACATTGTTCTACCCATTATGGCATTTAGAAGTTGAGTCATTACTGGTACTCAAAAATAACCGCGGTGTTGAAGACAACCGTGTCCGTCATATGGACTACGGCGTACAGTTAAACAAAACGATGTACACGCGCCTCATCAAAGGTCAAGACATCTCGCTATTCTCACCAGGCGATACCCCAGGCCTTTACGATGCGTTCTTTGAAGATCAAGACAAATTCGAAGAGCTATACACCAAGTACGAAAACGATCCTAACGTGCGTAGCCGTCAAATCCCAGCGGCAGACTTGTTTAGTCTAATGATGCAGGAGCGCGCCAGTACAGGTCGTATCTATATCCAAAACGTCGACCATTGCAACACGCACAGCCCATTTGACGCGACCGTTGCGCCGATTCGCCAGTCAAACCTATGTATGGAAATCGCGCTACCAACCAAGCCACTTGATAACATCAATGACGAAGAAGGCGAAATCGCGCTTTGTACGCTATCAGCGGTCAACTTGGGTAAAGTCGAAAACGTCAGCGACATCGAAGAGCCAGCCGAGCTAATCGTGCGTGCACTTGATGCCCTGCTCGACTACCAAGACTATCCAGTCAAAGCCGCTCAAAACGGCAGTATGCGTCGCCGTACGCTTGGTGTGGGTGTGATCAACTATGCGTATTACCTTGCCAAAAATGGCGTACGCTATTCAGACGACAGCGCGCTTGGTCTGACGCATCAAACGTTTGAAGCGTTGCAATTCTATCTCTTAAAAGCGTCAAACAAATTGGCAAAAGAGCAAGGCGCTTGCCCTGCATTTAATGAGACCACGTACTCACAAGGTATCTTGCCGATTGATACGTACAAAGCCGACTTGGATAAAATCTGCCAAGAGCCGCTACATCTCGATTGGGAAACGCTACGTAGGAATATCACTGAACACGGTCTACGCAACTCAACCCTAACCGCCTTGATGCCATCTGAGACCTCAAGTCAGATCGCCAACGCGACCAACGGTATCGAGCCACCACGTGGTCTGGTGTCTATCAAAGCGTCAAAAGATGGCATCTTAAAGCAAGTTGTGCCTGAGATTGACAAGCTAAAAGATCAGTACGAGCTACTATGGCAAATGCCAAACAATGACGGCTACCTAAAGCTGGTCGCCATCATGCAGAAGTTCGTCGATCAAAGTATCTCTGCCAATACCAACTACGATCCAGTTCGTTATGCAGGTGGCCGTGTACCGATGAAGATATTGCTAAAAGATTTGCTAAACGCTTATAAGATGGGTGTGAAGACGTTGTACTACCATAACACGCGTGATGGTGCGAACGACGCCCAAGCGGATATGGAAGATGATTGTGCGGGCGGTGCTTGTAAGATTTAAGTTTTGATGGATGGCGGGTTTGGCTATTGGGTTAAACTCGCTGCTTGGTTTTGTACCTTTGAATTTATTAGGGATTAATAAATGGAACTCAACAATCCAATTGAACGCTTAATAGTTTTTTTAAAGAATGCTAAAAAGATCAGCATTAATACTTCATCTATTAAAGCTTGGGATGAACTCTTAGACACTGAAGGGGATATACCCTTGAGAATGGAAAGAATCGCTAAGTTTCATAGGCTTATTGAGGAGGTTTGTCTCGAGCTATCTAACCTTGAGAATTATGAGGATGTTACACAGCCTATTATCAAAAACCTAAAAAGATTGCACGAAGTAAATAATTTAAACTCAACTTGGGGAAGTATTGTTAATGTAATTAAAGATACTACAATTACAGGTTTAGAGATTTTCGTAAAATTTGTTGGGGATAGATATACTTCAGATTATGATCTTGAAAAATTATTTTCTATAAAAAAAGAGCTAAGTGCGATATTGGAACAAACTTTAGAGTCTCAAGAAATTGAACCTGAACTTAAAAAATTTCTAATAAGAAGTTTAAGGAATATTATAAACTCAATTGAAGAATACCATATAGCTGGTATCCTTCCAGTTTCTGATGCATTGAACACTTCTCTTGGTAGACTCCTTACAGATGAACAATATAGAGAGCTTCTTAATCAAAATACTTTGGGCAAAAAAATCTCTTTGGTTTTCGCAGAATTAGCTAATATTACAACTGTGCTAACAAGTACTGCGCCACTAGTTGGAGTTTCTTTTAAGCTACTTACAAACATCTAATAATTGAATATATTCATAGTGTTGTAGGGTGCGCCCAGCGCACCAATGATATAAAAACTATGTTTAAAGGTGCGCAAGGCACATCCTACGAATTATACCCAAACAGAAGAGTCGTTAAGAAAAGAGAAAGACGCCCTAACAAGGCTTTTTAGCCCTGACTATAGCGGTATCCTGCTGACGACGATGGCGATGTAGTTTGTGGCTGAGCGTAGTATCGAGATAACAGGAATGCGGTCAGACACAATAGACTGCACGCCAGCGGCTAAGCAGATACAAGCGGTAGGCGGGATTGGCTCCCCCCAACATTAAATTTAACGCAATAACAATTAAGACCGAATTTTCGTGCTAAAATTAGCCCTATATTTAGAGCATAATTTTAACGGAGAATGAATCATGCAACCGATATTTGCGACGCAAACAGCCAGTATTTCAGAGCTAAAAAGCAATCCCTCTGCATTGATTAAACAGTCAGATGGTGAGTCGATTGCTATTTTAAACCATAACAAACCCGTGGCTTATTTGGTATCAACAGACGTCTTCGAGCGCATGATGGAAGCGATGGACGATATGGTATTAAGCCAGACTGTAAACGCACGGATGAATGATGGGCAAACACCTATCAAGGTCACGTTAGATGACTTATAGTCTTGAGTTTCACCCGTTAGCATTAAAAGAGTGGAAAAAGATAGCGCCAAGTATCCAGCAGCAGTTTAAGAAAAAATTACAGCAGCGACTATCCAACCCTCATGTGCCTGCGTCAAAACTCTCAGGACATATAGATACTTATAAAATTAAATTACGCACCATAGGGTATCGTTTGGTATATACCGTTAAAGATGACGTGGTGGTGGTTTATATATTGGCAGTCGGTAAAAGAGAAAATAATAAGGTATATGACAGTCTGGCGACGCGTCAGCCATAATTAAAACATACAGATAGAACTAAAACGATGGAGGTCATGTGCAATATACCGCAATCATCAAAGACGGTGGTTTGTTTATCCCAAACGTATTTTCAGACCTAAACGATGGTGGCTCGCATATCGTACAAGTCGAGGTTGATATTGCAGCGGTTCGTCAGCAGTTAGATGCGAGCGAAACGCCAAAAGCAGACGCGCCAAGAGTACCTAAAAAACAAGTAAAAAAGCAGACCAAAAAAGAAGTACAAAGAGCCGCAGAAAATGCTGACGTGAGTACACTGCGTAAGAGCGCTCTCGATGAATTAGAAGCATTAGATGATAGTGAGCTGAGCGAGATATTCAAAGCTTATATGAATGATGGACAAGAATCCTCACAGATATCCTTAGAAAATCTATAGTATAGTCGATACATTCGACACAGTATTTTTACAGCAGCATTTTTAACCTTCACATTAATAACCGTATCACTTATAAAGGCAGTCCCATGACTTACTCGATTTTTTCTCAAACGCCAAACGATGCGCTAAAAGAGCCGATGTTCTTTGGTCAGCCTGTCAACGTGGCACGCTATGACCAACAAAAGCATCCAATCTTTGAGCAATTGATTGAAAAGCAGCTGTCGTTTTTTTGGCGTCCAGAAGAAGTTGATGTGTCACGCGACCGTATGGATTTTAGCAACCTATCATCTCACGAGCAGCACATATTTTTGAGCAACCTCAAGTACCAGACCCTACTCGACTCTATCCAAGGTCGTAGTCCAAACGTGGTGCTCTTGCCACTGGTGTCTATCCCTGAGCTTGAGACATGGATTGAGACGTGGTCGTTTAGCGAGACCATTCACTCACGCAGCTATACTCATATCATTCGTAATATCGTCAATGACCCAAACATTATCTTTGACGACATCATGCAAAACGAACACATCTTAGGCCGTGCCTCTGATATTGCTCAGTATTATGATGAGCTATACCGCAACTCACAGCTATATAGCTTATACGGTGCTGGCACGCATAACATCAATGGCAAAGAGATCACAGTCGATTTACGCGCGCTGAAAAAACAGATGTATCTGTGCATCATGGCGGTCAATGTCTTAGAAGCCATTCGTTTTTATGTGTCATTTGCCTGCTCGTTTGCTTTCGCTGAGCGTAAATTGATGGAAGGCAATGCCAAAATCATCAAGCTCATTGCTCGTGATGAAGCGCTGCATTTGACTGGTACGCAGCATATGCTAAACCTCATGCGTAACGGTCGTGACGATCCTGAGATGGTCGAGATTGCCGCCGAGTGTTATGAAGAAAGTATTGAGATCTTCCGCAAAGCGGCTGAGCAAGAAAAAGAATGGGCAGGCTATTTGTTCAAAGACGGCTCGATGATTGGTCTAAACAAAGACATTCTGTGCCAGTATATCGAGTACATCACCAACTTACGTATGGAAGCGGTCGGCTTGCCAGCGGCGTTCCCGAACTCAAAATCAAACCCGATTCCGTGGATCAATACGTGGCTGTCTTCTGACAACGTGCAAGTTGCGCCGCAAGAGACAGAAATCAGCTCGTACTTGGTTGGTCAGATTGACTCTGATTTGTCAGACAGTGACTTCGATGACTTTGAACTTTAATAATTTTAAGCTTTAATGCATCTAAGCGTTAATGAATTTAAGCGGTAAGCATCTATTACATTTGCGAACCACTAGTAAGAAAAGTTTATACCAATTGCGCATTTATATAGTACTCAAAAATTCTGGAACATCAGACAACCAGTGAAATAGGATCAAGACTATGACTTGGGTAATGACCAGTAAAAAACAGTTTTACTTACATGATGATGAAAGCCTGCTCGATGGATTGCTACGGACAGGGCATGAAGTGAATTATCAATGCCGTGAAGGCTATTGTGGTAGTTGTCGCATCAAACGTATTGCCAGCTCCCATACGATTGATTATCCCTTTCATCCGCTTGCCATGATTGAGGACGATGAGATCCTACCTTGCTGTTGCCGTGTGCAAGGAGTGATTTATATCAATCATGAGGTTGTCGTAAAATAACTGTTTATACATTAAAAAATCATCAAAAAAGCGCGCTATCTCAACAGATAGCGCGCTTTTTCTTATAGACTGCTCTGGTTTCTTTGTTTAAAACCTTGCTAAATGTGCCTGTTATAAAGGCGCACCATCTCGCTCGAACAATTTTAATAGCTCTTCACGCATACGGTCACGCTCGGCCTCTGACATCATAGGTACTTCTTGCTGCTCACCTTGTAGGCCTAACTGGCCGTCTTCATCTTGCATCATCACCACTGGCTGTTCAACGGTCTCTTGCGCTGGACGCTCTTCTAACAATATCTCTACTTGCGCGTTTTTGCCTTGACGCAATATTTGTGCATTCAGCTTGGTATTAGGCGATTTGCGCGCAACATACTGAATCAGCGTGTTGGCATCTGTCATCTCAACACCATCAATAGTCAAGATAATATCGCCAACACGCAACCCACTCTTAGCAGCAGGGCCACCTTCGATGACATTTAAGACTTCTACCCCTGTTGAGGTTTCAAGCTGTGTCGGATCACGTAGCTGTGATTGTATCTCGATACCCAGCCAACCGCGGCTTACTCGACCATCTTTAATCAGAGCATTCATAACCTGCTCGACGATAGAAGTAGGAATGGCAAAACCGATACCCATAGAGCCGCCAGAGCGTGAGAAAATCACGGTATTGATCCCAAGTAGCTCACCATATGCATCCACCAATGCACCGCCTGAATTACCAGGATTGATTGCCGCATCGGTTTGTACAAAGTCTTCAAACTTATTGACGCCAAGACCTGTACGACCTGTAGCTGAGATGATGCCTTGTGTCACGGTCTGACCGACTCCAAATGGGTTACCAATGGCTAATGCCACATCGCCCACTCGAATAGGTTCTTCACGGAAACCAAGTGGCGTCAGTCCAGTCATGTCTACTTTAATCACGGCCAAGTCACTGTCTGGATCTGTCCCAATGACTTTAGCACGGCTCTTACGACCATCGTTAAAGGCAACCGTAATCTCATCTGCCTTTTCAATGACATGCGCATTGGTCACGATATAGCCATCTTCTGACACAATCACACCAGAGCCTAAATTGGTATTGCCTTGCTCTTGTGAGGGGCCACCATGATATTCAAAGAACCGGCGCAATACTGGATCATCCATGTAAGGGTGCTCTGTCATCGTTTGGGTGGTGTAGATATTGACAACCGACTGCGACGCTCGAGCGACCGCGTTATGATACGAAGCAATGGGCGCTGGTGTATCACTGGTAGGCGCTGAAGCTTGTTGCTCAGCTGGCGTGGTTCTTGGCGGCTCCCATGTATCCTTAGACGGCGACTTCATACTCATAAACAACCAGACAAATGCGGCAATCACTATCAGTAATAAAACCCAAGGTAACCATTTTAGCAAAGGCGCCTTGTTGTTGGTGTTCCGAGATGACGACATATAAAACCTCTATAAATTTGATACAAACGAACGAAAGTGAATGAAGTAAGAGAAACGTGCTGACTTCACATAACCTACCTAGTGGCAATTAGTGCAGAGAGGTCATCATAGGTGATGTTGGGTACAGGCTCACGTGCCTAAATTATAACTGTCAACACTGCCGAATTGTAACGTATCGTGTACCATTTCAGTTATTGCCCTTGTCTACTCTTTTGCAGTGTCATGTTAAAATGCAGGCTTTAAGACGCCTGCCATGTACAGTGACAGTCTATTCAGTGATAAGCTATTTGCAGCGCTTTCATTATATAACTCATTCATATTGACTCTAAGCACGCCACAATTATAAGGAAAATAAAAATGATCACTAACTCTGTCTCAACACCTACCATTCCTACTGGTATTAGCGTACAAGACTTAACGCAGTTTTGCGATGACTACCTATCGGTTGGCGCGTTTAAAGACTATGCCCCAAACGGCTTACAAGTTGATGGTGGACAATCTGTTCAGCGTATTGTCACTGGAGTTACTGCCTGTGAAGCGCTGATCGATGCGGCTATCGCAGAAAATGCAGATGTTATTATGGTACATCATGGTTATTTTTGGAAAGGTGAACCCGCTCCTATTACCGGAATGAAAGGACGACGCATCCGCAAACTGATGCAACACGGCATCTCTATGATCGGTTATCACCTGCCTCTTGATGCGCATCCGATCATTGGCAACAATGCCAAACTCGCAGAACTACTGAATTTAACCGTCACTGGTGCGCTATACCCTCATGAGTCGCATCCCGTTGGCAATATCACTACTTGCCAGCCACAAAGTGCAGGCAGTCTTATTGCTCACATCACTCAAGTATTGGGACGTACGCCATTACACATCTCAGCCAACTATCACGCCCCTAATGAGACTGACAACCGTATAGAGAGTGAGCGAATGATTGAACGCATTGGTATCTGTACGGGCGGCGCGCAAGATATGATTGAGCAGGCAGCGATCATGGGCTGTGACGCCTTTATCTCTGGAGAAATATCGGAGCGCACTACTCACATTGCTCGTGAGCTTGGCATAGATTATTTTGCCTGTGGTCATCATGCGACAGAACGCGGTGGTATCGAAGCATTGGGTCATGTGCTTGCTGATCATTTTGCGCTGCCTGTCACTTTTATTGATATTGAAAACCCTGCTTAAATACACCATTATTGAATAGCATTTGGCAAAGACGTTTGAAAAAATAAGACAAAGATATTTATTTTTTGTCTTATCACACCTATTTCTATGACATTCATTTTTATAAACCCATGAATAATAACCCTATTTTTTACCGTCTATAGTTCTATTGTTAAGTTTTATCGCTTATTTCTTAACTCCTCTTGAATAATCTTATCAGTATCTACATATTACTCACTGAAGAAAGAACGTCTTGTCATGAGACTTCCCATTTATTATAGCTTCCGGTTATGGCGCTTTAATGAGAATAACTCTCTAATATCTTATTGCTTTGTAAGGTTTTAGAGTAGTTGTCCATTGGTTTTTCACTGTCTCATATATTTTTAGCAGTGATTTTTGCCTTCATTTTGGCGTCTTAATAAGGGTGTTGCATACCTTGATTAATATTTTTGATTGATAGAAAGTTTTGATTGCTGTATTTATCTATCAAGGTTATTTGCTCATCCTTATACCTGAACAATGACATATCTGCACTTATTTGCTTTGTTATAAATGAATTTACAAGTAAATTGCCAAAGATATGAACGTATTGATATTCGAGCGACAGCGGTATGGTAATAATAATTGCCTTCGTTGGCTCATTGATATGCGGCGTTGTTTTGATAACTTATTCATGACCTTACCTATGTTTGATCTATCGTTGTTTTACTATTAATGCTATCTATTGTCGATGAGGGAATCATTCGATTTATATCCTTCACGTGGTTGTGCGTCCGGATTTTAAGGGCGATTTTTTAATCGCCCAAATTTATACCAATAGAGAGCGAATACATAAAACATCCCGCTACGTTATTAAGACAGGTAGTAGCGGATCGATGATAAAACAGAGTGATAGTGTGCTTGTCTATCCGATAAGCACCCTGTCACTTGAAATGTGATATTAATTTGCGCCTGTTGTATCCGCGTGATCAATGTACATTTTAGGGTAAGTAGGATGGCTAAAATCAGGAGACATCCATGCAGCGTATTACTTACCGTGTAAAGGTATCTGCGCAAGGGGCAAAACGCCGTATTTCTTATTTACTGCGTCCGACCAAACGCCGGCTCAACACTAAAAGTAACATCGTTTCATCCGTTACCCCTATTACTTCGACTCGTTTTTCCAAAACCAAGAAGTTGGCACAAATCTCTAGTATCGCCTTTCTCTCGCTCCCCGCTCAGAGTTTGACGACGATGGGCGTGCAAATGCCAGCTTATGATCATGTTATGCTCAACAATACGTTGACGATCGCTGCTGTCCCAGGCGATAGTACGTATTTTGCTACTGATGGTTTCCAACATGGTTTCGGTTTTGATTTGGTACGCACCTATGCCGATGAGCTTGGTGTGGATATCAGTCTCAAAGCTTATGCTAATGAGGAAGCGGCACTAAAAGCCTTGAGATCAGGTAAAGCAGATATGGCGCTGACCACAGCCAGTACGCAACTAAAAAGCAAGCTGAACTTGGCCTCTGTCAATGTCAGCTGCGGATATGACGCCAGTTTGACCAAAAACGGTCTGCACCCCAAGGTAAGCTGGACCTTTGGCTCTTCAACTGACCCATTATCAAAGAAAGCCAGTTATTTCTTATGTGATAGCATCAAGCTAAAAAACACTCAAAAGTTGGCGGCATTCTATAATCAAAACTTATTGAAAGATGCCTATAGTCAAGATCACTTCAAAAAGACATTGACAGAAAAGTTACCTGATTATCAATCTTCTTTTGAAGAACAGGCGCGCAATTATAACCATGATTGGGAGCTGCTTGTCGCAATGGGCTATCAAGAATCACACCTTGATGCCAACGCTGTCTCACCGACTGGCGTGCGTGGACTTATGATGCTGACTAATAATACTGCTAAAGCCATGGGCGTTTCAGACCGCGTAGACCCTTATCAAAGTATCGGTGGCGGCGCGCGCTATTTAGAACAGGTAAAGAGTGAGTTTGCGGATGTACCAAAAACAGATCGTATCTGGTTTGCGCTTGCTGGTTACAATATGGGACCTAATGCGGTAAAAAGTATCCAGCGTAAATTGAGAGATCAAGGTATTGATGATAAAAGCTGGGCAAACGTTTATGCCTATTTAGCTGACAACAAAGCTTCTAATAGCCGTTACGGTCAGGCGATGCATTACGTCAGTAACATCAGAAGCTACCTTGAGACGATCAAAACCCAAACGGTTTAGCACAGACTTTTATCAATAATTTATAAATAAATAGTCCAATAAAAAAGCTGCTCTTTAAAGAGCAGCTTTTTTTATGCGCTAAGGCTTAAATCTCTAATCGATAAACTGGTATTAGATTTACCTAATCCTCAATGGCTAACGATTTGGTACTGTGAGACGTTGACCACGCTGTAACATAGTATTGGCAGCTATATTGTTCATCTCAGCCAACTCTTGTGTTGATACGCCATACTTACGTGCCAGTCCAATCAAGCTGTCGCCTGAACCTACAGTATAGCTGACGGTTGCCTTTGGTACTTTAAGTGTCTGTCCACGTTGCAGTTGGGCATTGGTTGCCATATTATTTGTCGCAGCCAAGTCTTCTACTGAGACGCCAAATTGACGGGCTAGAGCAATTAACCCATCACCTGATTTGACTTTGTAGCTTTCAGTGTTGCCCAGTTTTTTACCATTGCTAGTACTTGCTGTGCTAGTAGAATTACTGCTTTGCTTAGTACTGCTAGAAGCGCTAGAAGTTGTGACACTGCCACCGGCAGGAATCGTAATGGTACGACCCAATATGAGGTTGGAATTGGTTTTTAGATTGTTGGCAGCGGCCAATTCGCTGATGCCAATATTGTAGCGCTGCGCCACACCTGTCAACGTATCCCCTGACTTCACTTTATAGCTGACTTCTTTGTCGTTAAGCTGACGATCTACCAATTCTCTAGATACAGGTACTTTAATGGTCTGACCACGTTGCAAGCGTGCATTGGCATTAAAATTACTATTGACTGCTGCGATATCCGCTGGGCTAACACCCACGCTATTAGCAATTCCGATTAAGGTATCGCCTGACTTAACTTTGTAGTTGGTCGTCGCTACCGAACTTGAGCTACTTACGTTACTACTTGCAGCAGACGTGGTGCTGGTAGCGGCGTTGAAATCAACACTAGCAGGTACTTTTAGTGTTTGACCAACATACAATGAGTCTGTGGCGCCAATACCATTAAGTGTGGCAAGTGTACTCGTTGGAACATTGAACTGACGCGCTAGTGCAATCAGACCATCCCCTGCTTTCACTTTATAGTTTTTGGTAGCTGTACTCGATTTACTTGGTTTACTAGATGGTGCAGCTGGGGTCACAGCAGGCGCAGATACTTTGCCTGGTATTAGCCATAGTTTTTGACCTCTGAGTAAGTCGGCACGGCTGCTAAGATTGTTATAACTGGCAAGCTGAGTGACTGACAAGCCAAAACGATTCGCTGTTCCAATTAAAGTGTCTCCGCCTTGTACCACATAACTTTCTGGTTGCTTAGCCGCTGCACTGCTCTCTGTACTCAAAGGCTCAATGGTTTTGGCATTATATAAATACAAGGTACTACCAGATAGCAGCTTAGCGTTCGCATCTATTTGGTTCCACTCTGCGATATCGCGCCAGTTCACGCCAGCACGACTGGCGATATTAGACAAAGTATCGCCACGTTTTACGGTATACGTTGTACGTGCGCCTTGTGGCTTAGGCTTGCTCGCTGAAGAATTTGCAAAACTCAGTTTCTTTTCTTCACCACTGGCTTCTAGGATAGATTGCTGTGTTTGTACTGCTGATAAGTTAATGTTGCCGTCTGCATTGATGACATTGGTTTCAGACGTACTGGTACGAATTTGATTGGCAATGAAGTCACGCTCTTCTTTGCTCAGCGGTGGCTCTTGAACAATCGTGTTATTCTGGGTAATTTGAGCAGAAGTGGTAGGCAAACTATTACTACTCTTAAGCTCAGCATTGATCTTGCTGGTTTCTGCATTGGTTAGTGGTGGCTCAGTACGGCTTGGCGTACTACTATTATAAGTAGAGCCACTGGTTGGTGTCACAGAGGGTGAGATGTAGCTTGTTGTTTGTTGAGGCACGCTGGCACTCGCCGCATAATCAGCCAATGCACTGCCAGTAGATGGCAAAGACGAGTTGGTATACGGTTTGCTATTGTAACTTGGCGTAGTCGTGGTGGCAGTTGGACTGCTCGTGTTATTAGAAGCCAATACGTTACCTGTACCATTGCCTCTTAATGTGCTGAGCTTAGCATCTGCATTGAGACTGACATCATTAGGAATGATGACACGCTGAGGACCTGAAGAGTCAACACGCCCAGAAGTCAGAGCCGTATTCAGTCTTTCTAGTTCATCATAACTCACACCAGTTAATTGTGCTACCTCAGCCAAACTTACTCCATAGTTTACTGGTACACTACGGAAATGCTGGCGGTTAGCAATAGCAGGTAGGTAGACACCATACTGCTCAGGCTTGGCAACGATTTCGGCAACTGCCAAAAAGCGCGGCACATAGTTCATGGTTTCAGTAGGCAGTCTGAGTGACCAGTAATCGGTTGGCAAACCTCGTGCAGCATTCGCATCGATCGCTTTTTGAACACGACCAGGACCGGCATTATATGCAGCGAGCGCAAGCTCCCAACTACCAAATTGATTATGCAATGCTGTCAAAAAGTCATAAGCGGCACGCGTAGACTCGATAACGTCACGGCGACCATCGTAAGTACCGCTTTGATTCAAACCATAAATTCGACCTGTACTTGGTATGAACTGCCACAGACCTGCCGCCGCCGCACTACTCGTACCACTTGGATCGTAAGAGCTCTCAATAACTGGTAATAAAGCAAGCTCTGTTGGAATATTACGGCGCTCCGCTTCTCTTACCGTATGATAAATATAGCGACTGGCACGCGCTGTCAAACGGTTTAGATAATCTTGACGACTGGTAAACCAACTTTTTTGTCCTTCGATACGTTGGTTATAAATTGGCTGACCACCATTCATGCGATAACCAGCACGTAGACGATTCCACAAATCACCATATTGTTGAATCGCAAGTTTGTTACCTTCCACCATAGTCATGTCAGTGGCTTCTAGCAAATCTGCTAACTCATCCAAGCTTTCCGCATCCAAAAACGCAGTTGAATAGTCATCACTGCTATTTGCTTTAGGTGCCTGATTAGAAGGACGTTTAACAAGAACAGATGAGCCATTGGTCACACCTTTATCTTTTACCGCTGACGTATTACTACAAGCACTGATAAGTAAAGTGGATACCGCAAGCGTCAATGGCAGCGCGATAAATGAGCGAGATTTTGATAGCACAGTAGACATGATATTGGAAGTTTCCTAACGACAAGAAGTGATAAGATAAAGTTGTTTGGTAGTATAGTATGCAATGTAAAGCAAAGACTACTTTAATATTAAAAGATAGTAGACAAAAGCTAGACCCGCATTCATATCAATAATTAGTTAATTGTAACTTGCGATACTGCCCGCAGCAGTACTGCATTACCAGTTGCCACTGTCAAAGTCACTCTTGATGTCGTCACAAATGAAACCTTTTGGCCATCTTTTACCCAGCTTTCATTGGTCGTGACATTTGCTTTGGCCTGTGTGCCAGTAATAACGATATTATCAACAGAAATATCATAATTATAATTGGACGTGTCATTCCAGCTATTCTGCAATAATTTTAGATAGGCATCTTTATCTAAACTGGTAGACTTACCCTTTCTAGATAATGAAATCAGTGCATCATCAGAAACCAGACGAGCAACTTGGTTAATACTCTGGCTATTCGCTGACGACTTCATGGCTGCTATATAGTCTAGTACCAAAGCTTCCGTCATGGTTGCTGCTTGGGCAGTGACACTTACTGTACTTACCGCTGCAGCAACTGCAGCAACGCTTGTGCTTTTTATCAATAGCGCGAGCCACTTTTTACCCCATAATTGTTTCATGGTAATCCTTAGAAACCCTTTTTTCATTGCAGTTAACATCATTGTATTTAAATAATGACAATCAATATTTTTCAGACTTTATATTTTTGTCACTCACCTTTAATACCGAAGATTCATTTCAATAACATGTCAATCGATATCCATGACAGCATACTTGTATCATAGAGTGAGCGTATCATTCAATTCTCACAGCTATGTGACGCCCTGTGTAATTATTGCGAAGACTAAAATACACAGGGTGTGTTATAGAACAATCTTTACAGTTCCGATAACGCTGCATTCAAACCATCAAAAAAAGCCTGATCCATTGAACGTACTATACAATTTGCAGCTCTATTCTTTTGTAGCTTAGCAACTTTGTCTTAAAGCTTATTATTACCACTAATGTCTTCGTATTCTTCATCATCGCTAAGCTTCATACCTAAACGCTCTACCCGTCTGTCCATCATTTGACGAGCCAACGCTTGCATATCTTCAACGCGATCTATTTCATCTACAATTTCAAGACCCAATAAGGTTTCAAACACATCCTCTAGCGTGACCAAGCCTTTGACTTCACCGTACTCACCCACAGTAATGGCAATATGAATACGATTTTTTAGCATCAGCTCTAATAAATCAAACAGCTTCATTTTGGAGAATACAAAAGTAATTTCTCTTTTGAACTGTGTCAATGGCTTATGCATGGCATGGTTGACTTTCGCCAACAACATATCTGTTTTTAAGACAAAACCGGTAATGTTATCTAAATCACCTTCGTAAACTGGCAATCGTGAAAACGTAAGCTTGGGACGATCAACCAGTAACTCAGCCACGGTTTTATTTTCTTCAAACGCTAACATCACCGAACGTGGCGTCATAATGTCTTCAACCTTAATGGCACCAAACGCCAGTAAGTTACGAATAATACGCGACTCCAATGGATCAATTTGCCCTGACTCTTCACCAATACTGGCAAGTGCAGCAAACTCACGACGGCTAAACGCTTGAGGCTCTTTGCCACGCACAAGCAATTTTGTAAGTCGCTCTGAAATCCAAATCAAAGGATATAGCAGTAAAATAATACCTCGGACAAAGTAAGCGACAACGCCACTTATTTGACGCCAATACATGGTTCCTAATGTTTTTGGAATAATCTCAGATAAAAATAAAATCGCCAAGGTCATAAACGCAGAAAACAACCCAAACCACGCACTACCAAATACAATTGTGGCTTGCGCACCCGCTCCAATGGACCCCAATGTATGAGCCACTGTATTCAAAGTCAAAATAGCGGCCAAAGACTGATCGATATTGTCAACCTTCAGACGTCTTAGCATATTTGCTTTTTTTGGATTATGCTCTTGAATATCAGCAATGTACGACGGTGTCATACTCAATAATGCTGCTTCTGATAAAGAGCAAACAAACGAGATACCGATAGCGATAACCACAAAAAATATCAGTAAAAATATACTTGTAACCGTTGGATCTGCTATTGCATCTGTCGCTACCGCACCTGCTGCAAAAGAAGAATAAGGCACTAGCAACATCAAAGATACTATTAGCGCTGTTATACCAGAAACTGACTGATAACGACTAAGCCGCATGGTATGACGTATCGTCGGAGGAGGTTTGGCAGACGCTTTTTTATGAGCGCGTGAACGACGTAAACGAGGTATAAACATAAGAGTGTTAAACAAGTTAGGGGACCTAAACAGAAAAAAGGAAAAGGGATATAATAAGTAAGTTAAATCAGACAACAAAATCACTTGTCAAAATAGGTCAAGATGTCTGTAAAACTAATGACCAATAGCCGCTCAAAAACGATTTGTGACTTCATACTAGAACTTTATCACATCTCAGTAGATTGCATGCTAAATACAAGTAATTATTACCATTTGATAGTAGCATTGATGATAGCATTTCACAATAAGTCGCTATTTTTGAGCCTTGATTTTTTAACGTTTCTTATCACATAGACTTACCTATTAGTCATCAAATACTTAGAATTTGATATACTTTCAAAAATTTGGCAGCACTGTCTAGGTAGAATTACTGATTGGCAGGGCAAGCATGAATTATCAGTATACTGTTAACTCAATAAAAACGTACTTCGCCTATGATTAACAGTTACCAAGACTGAGATTTTTTGTTACTATGCGTTTAATTTTATTATTATCTATGACTTACTGAGAGAAATTATGTTTTTATTCATTCAAGCCGCTCATGCTGCTGAAACTGCCGGCGCAGCATCGTTATTCGGTCAGATCCTATTACCAGTCGCTTTCTTTGCCATTTTTTACTTCTTGGTGATTCGTCCACAATCTAAGCGTACCAAAGAGCATCGTGCGATGGTCAATGCATTAACGGTTGGCAGCGAAATCATCTTTGCTGGCGGCTTGATGGGTCGTATTAAAGCGATAGAAGGCGACTATGCTGTCGTAAGCTTAAACAACAACACTGATGTAAAAGTACAACGTGCTTCTGTTATTTCAGTATTGCCTGCTGGCACGATCGAAAGTGTTTAATCATCAATAGTATTTTATTGATGGTGATTTGATGGTCGTATTATCAGTATGTGCAATGATTCAAAATGACCGTATATGATTTACGGTCATTTTTTGCTATAAAACAGAGATTTAAATCAAATTTGTAGACTTAGAACGATCCGTCCGTACTCTGTTGAGTGACTGTTTTTATGGATCGTATCTGTTATATTTTTAATGACTATATAAAGATACGACTGTATCATTTGCCTTTCTGTTTTACGTTTTATTATTATCGCGGATGATTGCAATGGTGTTGAATAAATAATGCTTAACATAGCATTTGACCATTGTTATCGCTAACTTCCCATCTGCTAACTTGTGGCTCATGTCGCCAGTTGTTTATCAACTTAAAGAAGTGATTATGCAATATCCCGCTTGGAAATACTTACTTATTACCGTCGTGCTAATCATTGCCGGTCTATATGCTGCTCCTAACTTATACCCTGACGAACCTGCTGTGCAGATTACTAGTGCGGCAGCAGGTACACAGCTGTCTGAAGGTATTTTGACCCAGTCTCAAAGCTTACTTGAGGAGGCAGGTCTTGAAAACCATAATGGCACATTTGAGGACAACAGTGCACTGGTGCGTCTCAACAATCCAGTCGATCAGCTGAAAGCTCAAGAAGTACTACGTCAAAAATTGGGTGAAGACTACGTGGTCGCGCTGAATTTAGCGCAGACTACCCCGCAATGGCTACGTGATATTGGTGCAAGACCAATGAAGCTTGGCCTTGATTTACGCGGCGGTGTACGTTTTGTACTAGAAGTCGATATGGATAAAGCGCTCGAACAACGCTTGAATAGTGCCAGTCGTGATGTGCGTCGTGACCTACGTGCTGAAAAGGTTGCAATTAAAGGTATTAAGACTGAAAGTCAAAGCATAGTATTGCATTTTGCTGATACAGATGCGCGTAACCGTGCACAGAACGTTCTACAAAGCTCGATGGGTAGTACATTTAGTTTACAATCCTCTATTGATGCTCAAGGCTCTGCTTTAATCTTAGCATATAATGAAGCTACGCTTGATGAGATCAATAGCTATGCAGTCAATCAAAACTTAACGACCCTACGCAATCGTATTGCCGAGCTTGGCGTTACAGAAGCCTTGGTACAGTCACAAGGTGCCAGTCGTATTGTAGTAGAGCTACCAGGTGTACAAGATACAGCTGAAGCTAAGCGTGTTCTTGGCCGTACCGCAAACCTTGAGTTCCGTATGGTCGCCGAAAACAGTGAAAACTACACTGGTGGGATTCCTCCAGCGGGTACTGAAGCGTTCCCATTTGAAACCCTAGATGGCCCACCTGTACTGTTACAGCGCCAAGCAATTGTCACTGGTGATAAAGTCACCAACGCTCAAACAGGTGTTGATGAAAACGGTTCTCCTGAAGTTAGCATCACGTTAGATAGTGCGGGCGGCAAGCTGATGCAAAACGCCACGCGTACTGCAGTCGGTAAGCAGATGGCAGTATTGTTTATCGAAAATAAGCAAAGAATTACTTATGAAGAAGATCCAGCAACTGGAGAAACTGTCGAAGTAAGAACACCTTACGCCGAAACTAAAGTCATTAACCGCGCCAATATTCAAGCGGTGCTTGGCTCTTCTTTCCGAATTACTGGTTTGGATAGTACTGCTGAAGCAGCAGAACTTGCACTTTTATTACGTTCAGGGGCACTTGCTGCACCAATGTACTTTGTAGAAGAGCGCACTATTGGTCCATCATTAGGTCAAGAGAATATTGATAAAGGTCTATTTTCTACTCAGATCGGTTATCTATTAGTCTTTGCCTTTATGATTATTTTCTACCGTCTGTTTGGTGTAATTGCTAACGTGGCACTTGCTGTGAACGTCATTATCATCATTGCCATTATGTCGATCTTAGGCTCATCACTAACGTTACCTGGTATCGCTGGTATTGTTTTAACCATCGGTATGGCAGTTGATGCCAACGTACTGATTTTTGAGCGAATACGAGAAGAACTTGCAAATGGAGTACGACCAAAGTCCGCCATCGTAGCAGGTTTTGATCGAGCCTTTAGTAGTATTTTCGATGCCAACATCACTACCCTATTAATTGCTTTTATCCTATTTGCCATTGGTACGGGTCCGATTAAAGGCTTTGCGGTTACATTGGCTATTGGTATTGTCAGCTCGCTATTTACCGCTATTATGGTGACGCGTGCGCTGGTACAAATTGCTTATGGTAAGCGTAAATCTATCAAACGTTTGAGCATCGGTTAGGAGAATATTATGACGATTGATAAGAATAATCCTTTAGAACAACAAAACAATCCAGATCGAGACGGTTCAAATGGCTCGAATGTTGACGCAAGCACACGTCGCCGTAAAAAACCACGTCGCAACGGCAAAGGTAGCAATACCCAAACCAACAATTTTACTGCCGAGTCAACGACAAGCAAGTCTCGTCGCAGTGGTAAAGGTAGCGAAAAAGACAATAAGGCATTGGCAACTCAGGTAACTGATCCAAACTTACCATCAAGTGACGCTGCCGATGATGCAGCTGCAGCTGCTGAAGGTGGTATCAAAGCGGTAGGTGATCAGCGTATCATTCCATTTATGAAGATAGAAAAGCCAATGATACTTCTATCTTTGTTTCTTGTGATTGGTAGTATTATTGCGATTGCAGTCAATGGCTTGAACTTGGGTCTTGATTTTACTGGCGGCGTCTCAGCAGATGTACGTTATGAGCAGCCCGTCGAGCAGGTTGAAGTGGTACAATCATTGGCTGATAATGGTTTTGATGATGCAGTAGTACAGTATCTCGGCACTCGAGAAGAGCTATTGATTCGCCTTCCTCCCCAATCGGATAGCGTTGATGGATTGAATGCTAGCCTTAACGAAGCGCTGTCTCTACCTAATAATGACGTCGAAATCAGTAATGTTAATATTATTGGTAGCCAAGTTGGTAATGAAATTTACCTAAACTCAGTTATGTCACTCGTATTGGCACTGGTATGTATGTTGGGCTATGTTGCCTTACGTTTCCAGTTCAAACTTGCTCTTGGTGCGGTACTATCGCTGTTTCATGATGCTATCGTAACCATTGGTGTCTTTGCCCTATTTGGTTTTCCTTTCGACTTAACCGTTTTGGCAGCTGTCTTGGCATTGGTCGGTTATTCTATCAACGATACGATTGTCGTGTATGACCGTATCCGTGAGAACTTCCGTCGTGTCCGCGGTATCACACCGCGTCAGACTATTGACTTGTCATTGACAGAGACACTACGTCGTACCATTATGACAATCTCTACCGTGTTATTGGTGGTTTTAGCGATGTTGTTCCTAGGCGGGGATGGCTTGTTCTGGTTCTCAGTAGCATTGTTTATCGGGTTATTGGCGGGTACTTACTCATCAACCTATATTGCCAGCTCAATCCCATTACGTATGGGTCTGTCTCGCGATGATTTTATTGTCAAAGTAAAACCAGAGTTCGAAGAAGAAATTGTTACTTTTAATGATCCAAAAATGTTTGAGCAAGAAAAAATTTAACACTTTCAATATTTACTGCTGATTGCAAAAAAATGACTGTTAAATCGAAGCACCTGACTCATGAATAATGGGTCTAGGTGCTTTTATCTTTATGGCTATTTTTTTAATTATCAAACATGCTATGGCGATTTGGTGATTTGATTAACTGACAACCTTGATTAACTAACCGCACTCTCTTTATTACCTAAATATAAACGAGCCGCAAATGTCCATTACTACACCGCCCTCTAGTACGATGCCACCGATTGATACCAGATATGCGCGGATCATTGCTATTGCTTTGCCAGTATTATTGGCCAACTTAGCCATGCCACTACAAAGTGTGATCGATACGGCAATCGTCGGTAACATGAATGAAACTGCCAAACTTGCTGGGATGGGTCTCGCCATACAATTGCTATCCTTATTACTCGTCAGTTTTAACTTTTTGCAATACGCCTCCTCTGGATTATCGGCTCAAGCAATTGGACAACTGGCTGGTCATAGTAATGGCTCTGTCCAAGAGACAAATGGTTCATCAAACATAATTCCATCGCCTCTACTTTCTATCTTACAGCGTGCCTTACTATTAGCATTTGTCATTGGCGCTATTTTACTATTGGCAAAACCTTGGATCATTGACTTTGGTTTACAAGCATTATCAGCAAATCCTGAAAGTGGTCTCGCCGCAAAAACCTATTTGGATGTAAGATTTTGGGGTGTGATAGCTGAATTGATGAACTTTGCTTTTATCGGTTGGTTTGCAGGCCAAGGTAAAACACGTTATATGCTGTATCAACAAGGTTTTATTGCCATACTAAATATTATTTTAACCCTATTTTTTGTGTTTGGTCTGCAAATGGGCTTGGTTGGTGTGGCACTAGGGACTACTATTGCGTTTTGGTCAGGTGTTCTACTAGCACTATGGCTAAGCCGTCAACATCTAGGAATATCTTGGATAGAATTGTTTCAAGCTGATGCTAAGTATTTTACCAAGAAGAAGATACTTAGGCTATTTTCTCTGAATAAAGATATTTTTATTCGCACTCTCATCTTGACTCTTAGTTTTGCTTGGATCACCCGACTATCAGCCCAAAGTGGAGATGTCATACTGGCAGCCAATGCTATCTTACTTCAAGTGCTTAGCATCTCCGCTTTTGCCCTTGATGGCGTAGCGGTATCTGCTGAAACTTTGAGCGGACAAGCAGCAGGACGGCGAGACTGGCCACGTTTTCGCCTTATTGTTAAGCGAACGGGAATTGTTAGCTATGGACTTGCTATAATTCTAAGCACCATATGGTGGCTTTTGATGCCAACTTATTTACAATTTATGACCAATATTGACGCCGTTTTTGCCCTTGCTAATGACTATCGTCTGTACGCTGTCTTGCTACCGCTCGTGGGTGTGGGAGCATATTGGCTAGATGGTATATTTTTTGGTTTAACGGCTGGTAGTGTGATTCGCAATGCCGCCTTAATACTTGCTGCCATCTTCTTCCCATTGAGCTGGTTACTGTATCAACAATGGGATATGACAGGTATTTGGCTGAGCGTATGGTGTCTCCTACTACTAAGACTCTTTATTTTGGGTATCTTTTTATATCGTGCTCATCAGACAGGCAGCTATGAAAAGCTACAGCCCACTGTGTGATATTTGCTTAATAAACATGCTCTTGTCTAAATGAATTTTTTAATTCAGTATTTTTGATAATGCTTAATTTTTGATTAACCAATTTAACAACCAAAGAATAATAGTAAAAAACTAGGATGTTACGTGACGACTCGCTCAAATGAATTAAATCAACCGTTTGAAACCAACTATGATTGGGTTGAAGGCTTTAAAAAAAGTCTGCCAGTAGCCATGGGGTATTTACCCGCAGGCATCGCTTTTGGCGTACTGGCGCAAGTTGCTGGTATCCCTATATGGGCAGTAATGATGCTCAGTATCGTTTTGTATGCTGGTGCAGCTCAGTATGCTTGCTTACCTATGCTAAGCGCTGGTTTGCCGATTGGTAACATCGCCACCAATATTGCCGCCATCAACTTGCGTCATGTGTTCTATGGTATGCCGTTACTGAATTACTTACCCAAGCAAAAGCTTGCCAAAGCCTATTGTTTATTTGCATTGACTGACGAGACTTTCTCAGTCATAACCAGCCTACCTAACGAATCAAAACAGGCGTTGATGTTGCCCATAAGTCTGTTTAATCAAAGCTGGTGGGTGTTGGCAAGCTTGGTTGGCGTAATAATTGGAGGTGCGCTTAGTGACTTGGTGCCACACTTAGATTTTGCATTGGTTTGTTTGTTTGCCATTTTGGCTTATGAGCAGTTTCAAAGCATCAAACGCTATTTCCCTATTGTTATTGCTGTCGTTTCTTTAGCCATTGCCTCTTTATTTACGAGTAATTGGTTATTACTGGTGGCTATCACCATTTGTATGGTGATGATTTTAGTACGTGGTATTTGGACACAGCACAATGTAACAGGAGGAACTCATGAGTAGTAGTTATCTTATTTTTGCTACTTTTGCGATGGCGGCTGTTACTTTTGTCACTCGTGCATTGCCTGCTTTGATACCAAAAAAACTTTTAGATACGCCTTGGCTGCATCGGTTGAATGAGAGTCTACCCCTTTCTGTTATGGTACTACTTATTTTAACCAGTCTCTCTTATCAAGGCTTGTCTGCTACTACTGGTATCAATAGTGCAGAGCTACACTTATTGATGGCACAAGTTGGTGCTCTATTTTTGGTCTTACTCGTTTATCATGTTAGCCGTCAGTTGCTGGTCAGCATGGTCGTTGGTATTGCGGCAATCAATGGTCTATTATGGGTGTTTACTCATTTTTTAAGCTAAGCATAATCTCATATTGAATACTTTAATGAAGTCAGTTAATCGCAGCTTGTATTAAGTAAAGCATCAGTAAAGTATGAAATATAGCTTAGTCATATTTTGGACAAAAAAAAGCTGCATTCTAATGAAGATGCAGCCTTTTTTTGGAATTATTTTCTAGCTAGAACTATTTACATCTCTTCAACACCTGTCATATCGACTGGTGTATCAGCGACTATTTGTACGCCTTTTTTACCTGTCTTGGCAGTATCACTACGCTGTTTTTGTAGATGATCAAGGTAGGCTTCATTGATTTGACCCGTGATATAACAACCATTAAAGACGGCACAATCAAAGCCTTCAACTCTACTGTGCTTGGTGTCTTTGACGGCATCAATCAAATCGTCTAAGTCTTGGAAAATTAGACGATCAGCACCAATAATGTCTCGTACCTCTTCTGTGGTATGACCTGACGCAATCAGCTCACTACGCACAGGCATATCAATACCATAGACATTTGGGTATTTTACTGGTGGCGCTGCACTTGCAAAAAATACTTTATTCGCACCCGCGTCTCGAGCCATTTGAATAATCTCATGACACGTCGTACCACGAACGATAGAATCATCTACCAACAGTACGTTTTTACCTTTGAATTCTAACGGTACCGCACTGAGCTTTTGACGAACCGACTTTTTGCGTTGCTGCTGGCCTGGCATGATAAACGTACGACCGATATAGCGGTTTTTCATAAACCCTTCACGGTATTTAACATTCATCTTCAGCGCCAACTCCATCGCAGAAGTGCGAGACGTATCTGGAATAGGAATGACGACATCGATATCGTGATCTTCACCCCATTCAGCCAAAATTTTATCTGCCAGTTTTTCACCCATGCGTAGGCGTGACTTATAAACAGAGATATTGTCCATGATTGAATCTGGACGAGCAAAATAAACATATTCAAAGATACAAGGTGTGTATTCTTTTGGCTCTACACATTGATGCGTATGAAGCTTATGGTCTAAATCGATAAAAATGGCTTCTCCTGGCTTCACATCACGAATAATGCTAAAGCCTGAACCTGTCAATGCGACTGACTCTGAGGCAACCATATACTCAGTGCCACCATTTTCTGCCATACGTTTACCAAAGATAAGCGGACGAATACCATTCGGGTCACGAAAAGCCAATAAGCCATGACCGGTAATCAAAGCCACTACTCCATAAGCGCCTTCACAGCGACTATAGACAGCTTTTACTGCTTCAAAAATATCATCAGCTGTTGGATTGGTTTTACCCAAATTTTGCATTTCATGAGCAAGTACGTTTAGTAATACTTCAGAATCTGAGTCAGTATTGAGATGGCGACGATCTTCAATATACAGTGATTTAGCCAAGCTCTCAGCGTTGGTCAAGTTACCATTGTGAGCAAGCGTGATGCCATAAGGCGAGTTAACATAAAATGGCTGAGCTTCAGCACTACTAGATGTACCCGCAGTTGGATAACGTACATGACCGATACCAAACTTACCAACCAATTTCATCATATGATGATTCATGAAGACGTCACGAACCATACCATTTTCTTTACGTAGATAAAGTCGTCCATCCTGCAAAGTAACGATACCTGCTGCGTCTTGGCCGCGATGCTGTAGCATCGTTAAACCATCATAAAGAATCTGATTGACTGGCTCATGAGCTGCAACCCCAATGACTCCACACATAGTTATATCCTATTTTGACCCATACATTAGTATTACAATAACGGTAATTTTTGACAGCACGCTAGTAAATATTTGAGCTGTCAGTCACCGCTGACCTGATGATGTTAAACGTTTAAAAAGTATATATATCTTTGATTGTTAGAAAAATGAGCTATCGATACTTTATCTATCGTCATTTATGTAGCCTAAATGCTATCAAATAATTTTTTATCAAGGATAGGTTACAAAGACGAGGTTGATGTTATAGAGGCTATAAAAAGCTGAAACCATAAGGTATGAGTATTTGACTCATGAGGACGAAAATTCGAAGTATAACAATTATGATTGGTTGATTTGATCCCAAGCCATACCAAACACATTTGACACAAGCTCTCTGCCCATCGGTGCATAAGGTAATAACTCAGGCGCAAGAACTGAAGTTTGCCATTGCGGCATTTGTACCAATAAGGGCGCACTGACACTAAGGACAACCAATATCATCAGCACGTTTTTGGCAGCACCCAATACGCCGCCTGCCATTTTATCAAAAATGCCCAGGCGCAAGGTTTTCAGCACACCTGAAAACACAAACGCGACCAAATGCATGATGGCCAATATGATAATTACCACTAGTAAAAATGCCAGCGCCAACTGTAACACAGGGTTTTGCACAACTCCTGATAATTGAGGCGACACCGCACTTGCCAAACGCGTAGCAGCAATAAAGGCGATAAACCAGCCTGCCAAACCAACGGCTGTTTTAATCAGTCCTACTTGAAAGCCGCGCCATAAGCCAATCAAGACAACAACAGCAATCACGATATCTAGACCACTCATGTGTTACGCCTCATACTTTATTCATGTTTGTTGGGGTTTGTTCAGGTTCTATAACGTCATAGATGGTTAAAAGCGCTTTCAAGAGCCAGTATTTTCAAGTAAATAGCGAGGTCTTAATTTCACTCTAACCTTCCATAGCGTCGTAATAGCCACCGATTGCTTGAATACAGGATTGTACCAGCCCAGGACCACGGTAAATAAGCCCTGTATAAAGCTGTACCATATCTGCACCTGCCTCTATTTTTTTGACGGCTTTGGCACCACTATCAATACCGCCAACACCGATCAATGTGACTTTATCACCCAACTGATCAGAGAACTGTTGTAAAATCTGGGTACTAATGTGGTTCACTGGTCGACCTGATAATCCGCCCATTTGATCACCATCTTGTAAATCTTCAACCCCCACACGGCTCAACGTCGTATTGGTCGCAATCAAACCGTCTATTTCGAAATCTAGTAACTGCTGTGAGATGTAATCGACTTGCATAGGCTCTAGATCAGGTGCAACTTTGAGTATCAAAGGCACATAAAAACCGTATTCGGTTGCCAGCTGACTGTGACGATTTTTAATCGTATCCAATAGCTGAGTTAAGGCATCTCCACTTTGCAGATCGCGTAAATTCTTCGTGTTGGGAGAAGAGATATTCACCGTGATATAAGAAGCATGCGGATAAGCACGTTCTAAACAATAAACATAATCATCTGCTGCTTGCTCTACTGGTGTATCGGCGTTTTTGCCAATATTGATGCCAATATTACCTTTATATTTACAGCGTTTAACATTTTCGACCAGATAATCGATACCTTGGTTATTAAACCCCATACGATTGATGATAGCATCGGCTTGTTTTATTCTGAACAATCTCGGCTTATCATTCCCTACTTGAGGACGCGGCGTAACCGTACCGACTTCTATAAAACCAAATCCCAGTTCCGCAAGGGCATCAATGTAATCACCATTTTTGTCCAGTCCTGCCGCTAAGCCAACTGGATTCGAAAACTGTAATCCCATACAATCGGTTGGTTGCATTGATTGACCATATACCAGCCCTAAGACACGGGCTTTGTGAGCTTTGTCTAATAAAGACAAAGTCATCTCATGGGCATGTTCTGGATCCATATTAAACAAAAAAGGGCGAAGTAAGGCATAAGACATAGTAATGACAGACCCTGCTCGAAAGACATAGTGGATGAAAAGTGCTGATAAAATCAAGCGCTGCGATTATATCAGCTTAACAGAAATAAGAGCAAAGTTTCATGTGCTAATTTTTCAGATTTACCTCTCAGCAATTCATAAATCAATTATTACCAATTAATTAGGAGTAGTCACTAAACGTGATTGCTATTCAATGAATTTTGGATGAGACCTAAGGCACAGGACGATTATCCGTTAATGCGATCCACCCTCGAATGACGCGATAAAGATGCCAAATAAAGGTAAAGGTCATAATAAGAAGACCAAAAGCAGCCAAGAGCACAGAACCAATAGCAATGTTTCCACTGTCTGCCAATACACTCACACCTACACCGCCCAAAGCAAACACAATAATAATAATGCCTAAGAAAAACCAGACGATACTGTACCAAAAGGTTTTGATTTGCCAATCGAAATGCGTAGCAAGCCAGGACCCCTCTGCATCATGGCGCTTCACATAGTTCATGACAATCGGCACAATCCAAAGCAAACCTGCCGTAAAATAGCTGATGACATACAAAAAATAAGTAACGTGATTATAAGTGATTAAAGAACGGCGCTTATTGTCGCTCATCATGCTGTGTTTTCCTCGTTGGGCAATATTGTGATCAGACATTGTATCAACAGAATCATGGTAATGGTGGTCAGCAGTACGAGTTTTTTGACGCACAGCATCATCAGGTTTGCGCTCAGAAGAATGATTCATTGTAATTATCCCTATCTGACAGTGACTAATCATTATTTGATTGTGCCAGAGCAGTGGTTTTTCAATATCAGCAACTATGCGAGTAATAAGCGCTAAACAGCTTCGGTTATCAGCCATCACAGTAGAATATCATTGTATAGTTAATCCTAAATAAAAAAGGTACAACAATGATCATGTATTGCCAACGACATATTTTTGTAGCCTCTGTCTGCGAAGGCATAGCAAGCAAGAAAATATGACGTTGGCAGCACTGCTTTGGTTTTATATTGGATTGACTATAGGAAAAGGCTAGAGAGACAGCCGTTTATAGGGCAACTGTTGCTTGTACCTGAATGGACTTATTAGCGGGATCTTGTTGCATGGATAATTGAGTGAACTGCCAACCTTGCTGCTCAAGCTTACCAAGTGCTGTACTAACCACTGCTTGACTGCCATGAGTAAAGCTCAATTGAACAGCATCGCCAGCTGCCACTACTTGAGCGTTTGAAATACCAGCACTATTTAACACTGTATTCACGCTATTAGCAGGTGGCAATGCCTCACCATCAGGCGTGTTGGCCTGCATCGCATTGCTATCGATATTACCAGCTTGTGCGCGCAGCCAAAAATAATCAGCCACCTCCTCCTGATAGCCACTCTTGCTATCACTTGCCGCTTGGTGAATGCTATAACCGCCATAGCCACCCACAAATAATAATAAAAATGTAGACAATATGATTAATGCCAACTGATCACGTGGAGATAATGACTGCCAGCGCGTTGACAAAACATTTTGAAAGTTATTCATGCGCTTTGATAATGCATGCGTTTCTATACTGCTACTGAATGCAGGATTAACGTTATGACGTTTGCTACGGCGTAGTAATCTTTTCATTGTTTGACCTTGTTTGCCATGGCTAATAGAGATTATGATGCCGCCGTATTTGCTTGCGTATCGTTATTTTCTATCACGCTTACCGTGATTTGACCACTAAACTGCCCTTGCTCATTGCCGCTCACTTGCGCAAGCTTGGCGCTTAACCCTTGTGCCGTCAGTGTGCTTGTAAATGTATCCAAACTAGTACGGTCAGGCGCTATCAAGGTAAAGCTGAGTGATGAAGGCTGCATCACCAGTGCTTGTGCATGCAAGGAAGACTGTTTGATAAGAGGTGATATGCGAGCCAATGCAGCCATGTGCGAATCAGGCGCTTGGCTGTCACTACGCAATTTCGGTTGCAATTGTACTTGTAGCTTTGTACGAGTGCTCAAAGGCTCATCAGCAAACCACGATTGGTACTGCTTAGCAATCTCACTCTTGGTTGCGATAGCTGCATTATTATATTGATACCATTGCACACCATCCGTCGCCATCTGTAGTACCAATGCACTCAGCGCGACCATCATAGCCACGCGCAAATAAGGTGACAATTGTGAATCTGTGGACTTGATGAAGAAATTTAGCGCATGACGATCAGGGTTTTCAATGGGTTTTGGCGTCGTTGTCAGTGTGGTCAATAACAATTGATGCTCAGTGATCATCGCCGAGGTTTGCGCCATAAAATCGGTTGGCATGGTCGATGTTGGCGTTTGTAGCTCACTATTATGAGACGAAATAGAGTCACCAAATGTATCCGTAAGAGGATTACTGTTGAAGAGCGTTGACGTGTCTTCAACAGACGCTATGGGCGATAATACGTTGACTTCACTAAGATGCGGGAAACGCTCAAAAATCAATGGCAAATAGCTGACCGCCATACCTTGACGTAAAGATTGACGCAGCAGCATGGTTTGAGTGTCTTGATATAACGTCACTTGCTGTCCTGCCCCCTCTTCTGGCGTTGGCAGCAATAAAAAATCAGGCAGTAGCGCTGTAATGGTCATACCAGCAAGTTTGGTACTTTGCTGCCACGACTCGATATCATTTTGTGACAACGCATAAAGTTGATGACGATCGGCATGACTGATTTGTCGAATGGCCAATTGTTCAACTGGGGTCAATGACATCTCTTCAAATAGATACTGCTTACCACTAACGCCCAGTTGTTTAAGTTGGGCAGCCGTAAACTCCGTATCGACTTGTAATAGATGGCTTGAAGGAAAATACAAGCACAATGTTTTGTGAGCATTGTTTTTATGACTACCATAGATCGCTTGTAGCTGTTGCCACCCATCGACTGTTTGCCATTGTTGTGCATCTTCATGCCAGACAGCTAGTGGGCTATGCTGCGCTCGTAACCAAACATGTAACACTAAGCGTGTCCTTAATTATTGAAGCAATGATAGAAGGGCTATTATCAATAAGGCTGATCAGGAACAAAGCGGTCGATCTCTTTTGCCATACCGCTCATGACAAAGTCCATTTCGAACACGCGCGCTTCTGCCAGAGAAAATGACTCAGGATAATCTCCTGTCAGTAATCCAGCAATGTAGGCAACGATGGACATATGGCAGACCACCACAAGACAATCCACTTCGATATTACCGATATCTATTAAAGCTTGGCGCGCATCATCAGAAGGCGTAATATTATTCTGTATGGTTAACGGCACTTTTGGCGCTCGTGCTTGGAATTCAGCGAGTGTTTGCTGCGCTCTATCATAAGGGCTTACAACAAAACGATCAGGATGATAATGAGTTATCACGTATTCTGCGGTTTGGGCGGCTTGCTTACGTCCAAATTCAGTCAGCTGACGGGCGCTATCAGGACGTGTTTCATCTTCTGCTTGACCATGACGTACTAGTATAATTTTCATGACAGTCCTTGTTAGACATTTTTGGGTACAAGGCATAGCTTAATTTGATTTTATTGCTGCATGATGAAATTAGATGATGCAGCATTAATCGCAATGGCTTTACTTGTGGTCAGTGTCGTCCTTATTATTTTCAGCGCTACTACTCGATGTTTTCATATGGGCAGTCAGTGCCGCATTACTATGATCATGCGCCATGACGAATTCAACATCACTACGGAAACCAGCTTCCATCAAATGTAGGGCAACCCCTAGAGCCGCTTTATCTTCATAAATGACCGCATACAGAGCGTGAGTGATAGGCATATAGATGCCTTCTTTGGTCGCTTTTTCGTGTACCTGCTGAATGGTATTAACACCCTCAGCTGTTTGACCAAGTTTTTTGACAGCAGCGTCTATGTTCATTCCACGACCGAGCATCGTACCAATGCGATAATTGCGACTCAATTCTGAGCTACAAGTGGCATATAAATCACCAACCCCTGACAACCCTAAAAAAGTGAGTGGGTTTGCACCTGCTTCGACACCGAAACGACTCATTTCTGCCAAAGCACGTGTCAGTATCATCGCTTTGGTATTTTCGCCAACATCATAGGCCGCCGCCATCCCCATCGCAATCGCGTAAATGTTTTTGAGTGCACCACCAAGCTCAACACCTTTGACATCATCGCTGGCAAAAACTCTAAAAAATGCACTGTGCAGCGCTGCTTGTACCGCATGACGTAACGGTTCAGACTCACTAGCAATGACCGTCGCAGAAGGCATGTTTTTCATGATTTCTATGGCCAAATTTGGCCCTGACATCACGCCAAAATTCACTTCTGGTAGCTCATCCTTGATGATATCGCTCATTAAGGCAAACGTGTCCTTTTCCATGCCTTTCGTTAATGAGACGATAGATTGACCACTAATAAATGGGGCAATATTTTTTAAGGTTTCTCTGAAGGCCAAACCTGGTATAGCGATAAAAACAATGTCCTTGTCTTTTACCGTTGCTGCCAAGTCATGACTATATTTTAGACGGTCATCTAGCTTATAACCCGGCAAGTATTTTTTGTTGGTCTGAGTTTTTATCATTGCCTTCACGGTACGTTTATTGCGCACCCACAGTGTGGTATCACAGCCATTTCGTGCGGCCAAGTTCGCCATTGCCGTACCAAAGCTGCCGCCACCTAAAAAGGCCAATCGCAGCTTAGTAGGGTTGCTGTGAATCTCTGCCATGTTTTTTGCCACTGCTGATTCGACCGCACTAGGGTTCAGTTTTTTACGACCAAGACCGGATTTGGTCGCACGTTCGATGATGCCTAGTAACAAACTGTTTTGCTTATCAGGTGTGCTCTTCTCTGTGTTATTGTCATCGTTGCCAATGTTTTTATTGCTATCATTTGGGCTGGTCATGTTCTTTTATCCATATTGACTGACTGATTATTCATAAAATGTATCATTATGTGCCTACCAAGTTTGGCTACTGCGGCTGACTGTCTTGTTAGAAGATAGTTTTACTTAGTAGACAGCGCTTAGCTATATTATGACTCAAATCGTACCAATGGCTCGATATCAATGGGTTTACGTGTGGGTTCATTTTTTGGGCTGGTACCAGTATAAACAAAAGCCGTCACATAATCATCTGACCCAACATCAAAATAAGTTTTCACAGCAGGCTCGTTACATAGCAGTCCAGTACGCCATACAGTACTAAAACCTTGTGCTTTTAGTGCCAATATAAGGTTTTGGACAGCAGCACCCGCACTTAACATCTGCTCGAAGGGAGGAACTTTTTTATGCGCTTGTATTTTAGTGACCACAGTAATGATAAGAGGTGCTCGCAGTGGCATACTTTGGGTTTTTTTAATGTCTTTTTCAGACAACACCTTACCCTCCTTCGCCGCTTTTTCTTGAGCAGCTTCAAGCAATGCTTGCCCTAATTGATTACGAGCTTCGCCCTGCGTCACTATAAAACGCCATGGGTTCAACTTTTTGTGATCTGGCGCGGTGGCAGCACATTCGATTGCCGCTTCGATCTGGGCGCGCGTCGGTGCTGGCGCATCTAAGTTGCCCATACTGCGTCTTGAATTGATCCAACCAATCAGCGTCTCAGCAGCCAATGGTGAATCAGTAGCTGTGACGTTCTTAACGGCCAATTTTTTACCATTTTTTCCATTATCATCATTATTAGATTCGGTCATTGTCATTCCTTATTTATTATTATCTATATCTATTTGTGTTAATACATTCATTCTTTTATACGCTAATTTTTGTCAGCGTATACATTTTTATTAAAAAAAGCTAAAACTGAACGCATCATAGACATTCAGTTCTAGCAAAGGGTTTAAAAGATCCCTATTAGGCGCCGTCTTCGACGCGGTGCGCCATCCGTAAATAATCTTCTGATTGCATTTCAAGCAAACGTGAGCGCGTACGCTCAATCTCAAATGCCAGCTTCTCACCTTGATATAGATTTAAAATCGACTGCTCTGCTCGAACCAAGAGTTTTACGCGGCGATCATAGAACTCGTCCACAAGGTAAATAAAACGACGCGTCGGATCGCGCAAATCATCATCTAATGCTGGTACTGAATTGACTAAGACGGTGTTGAACTGCTTAGCGATTTCAATAAAATCAGAGGCTGAACGCGGCTCCATACATAGATGACGGAAATCGCAAAATAAGATGTCTTCAGTACGCGCGTTAATCTTAATTTCACGGCCATTGATCGTAATCGGAGCATGACTGATTTTTTGGTTATTAGACAAACTGGCAAAACGGTTGGCAAGCCAGTGATGGTTTGCCTTGGTCAAAGGCGACTCATAAAGTTCTGCTTGTTGCAGCACACGTAAGCGATAGTCAATACCAGAGTCGATATTCATCACTGTCGTATGACGCTCAACTTCAGCAATGGCTGGCAAAAAACGGTCACGATGCAGCCCATCTTTATAAAGCCCTGACGGCTCAATGTTTGAAGTGGCAACCAATGTGATACCACGATTGAATAGCATGGTAAATAGATCGCCCAAAATCATAGCGTCAGAGACATTAGATACAAAAAATTCATCAAAACAAATGATGACGGCTTCTGCATGAATAATATCTGCGACTTTTTCTAACGGGTCACTCTCACCTTGCAGCTTATGTAGCTCTTGATGCACACGCTTCATAAAATGATGAAAATGCAGGCGCATCTTACGATCAATAGTCAAAGAATCGTAAAACATGTCCATCATCCATGTTTTACCGCGGCCCACACCGCCCCACATATACAAACCCTTTGGTGCGGTCGGCTTGGACTTTAGAAAGCTAAAAAAGCCTTTTTTTTGCGGCGCACTATTGATGAGCTGATGATAAATCTCATCAAGGTAGCTCATGGCCTTAAATTGCTGTTCATCTTGAGTAAAATCGTCCGTACTGACGGCTTGCTCGTAACGTTGCAATGGAGATAAACTCATAATACGACTCATCGTTGGATAAAATGAATATGAAAGTACTAACGTGTTTCGGCTTCATCACATCAAGACAAAGCCATCAAAAACTTTATGAAATAAAACGACTATACGCTAAGACGAATGAGAAAAACTACATCTCACTACCAAAGCTGTGTTTTTCTAACAAACCTTTGAGCTCTGATAGGCGACCATGAAAAAAGTGACCTGCGCCATCCACGACGCTGACCTCAATTCCTAAATGATCAGCAAATGCCTGCATGTTTTTGGGATCAATGACTTCATCTGCATTACCATAAATCTCAAACGTCTTATCAACTGGCAAACGTATATCGCTACTCTCATTTTTTTCGATAGAGGGCGCAATCAGGGCAATATTAACAATTTCAAAATCGCTTACGCCCCAGATGTGAGAGGCCTCAATTACTTGCTCAGCCACACGCGCTGTCACATAGCCACCAAAAGAAAACCCGCCAAGCCATAACTTACGAGCATTGGTTTGTTCGGCAATCCATTGTAACACGGTCATCGCATCTACCACTTCACCTTCCGCGTAATCGTGCTCGCCCGTTGATTGACCCACGCCTCGAAAGTTGAAACGTACCACATGCATTCCACTATCACGGGCAAAGCGGTACATAGTCGTCACCACTTTATTGTTCATCGTCCCATCGAATAATGGATTAGGATGACAAAGTAACGCCACGGTATCCGTGTTAGGGTCATTAGGATTGTTTTGTTGCCACAGTGCGTCGACTTCGAGCACGCCAGCAGGAGCAGGAATCAATTGCATAAAATTGCTTACTCGTTAAGAATGAATAGACCAATTATCCTAGATATGGTTTTTATTTCAAGTGATTTGCTGTGTCAGCGTGCAGCTTGTGTCAATTTTTGATAGATAGCGACAAACAAAGTCTATCAATAGTGGCATTATCAGCACGTTTTACATACCTTTAAACTTAACCTAGTCACAATATAAAAGATAAAATATGCAGTAGTCATGCCACACAATAACAGTCTAGACACCCAAGATAAGAATGAGTTAGATTTATAATCTATATTGAGCAAACCACCACACCTGCTTAACTTTGATAGTCAACTGACAGAAATTAGGAATCATTTATGAATACTTTGAATAAAACCGTTACATTGACGGCAACTTTAGCCGCTGCACTTGCCTTGAGTGCTTGCCAAAGTACGCCTTCATCTCCCGTTATTCAGCGTGCCAACTCGGTTTATGAAACCACTGGCATCGCAGATACTAAAGTCAAAGCACAACAAAATGCGATTGATAGTGCACAAAAAACCTGTCGAAGCAAACAAGTCATTATCGTCAATGACACCGTCAAATATAACGGGATTTTAGATGAGCGCACTGGACGTATGGTCGGTCAAGTTGGCGCGGTTGTTGGGTCCATTTTTGGTACTGGCACACCAGACTTATCACGTAAAGATGATTATGAGTACACCATTAATTTCCGTTGCCAATAAAATATATCCGTTATCTCATTTTTCAGATAACGCCTTAGATCATCTCTGAGACTAAGACATCAAGACGACATTTTTGCTAGGACATATGTTTCGCATTGTCTTTGTTGAATGACGATTAACTTACATATTGCCAGCAAGTTTGCATGAATTTTATTGCTGCTTGTTGGCTTTACTTTTTGTGTCCGTACTTTTGCGTTAAACTATGATCAGTTTACTATAACTCCGGCATACAGAAGACAAGTGAAAATACTAAAAATAGTAGACTGATCGAGTCCGCTTGACAAAAAATTAACTATACCCTACTTAGAGCTTTCATATTTTGGCTCACTTCTACGCTCTTCTCATTTTGGTCTAATATTATGCGCAAACCTAAACTTTCAAATCTCAAACATGCTCAAGTATTAACCCCTGCCAAAGACTTGGCGACCTTGGAAGCCGAATTGGCAGAGCAAGAAGACCATCTAGAAAATACAGTATTGCGGTTAAGTGACTATTTGACCGCTGTTGACATGGTTATCAAACAAACCTTTGACCACCGTGTCTGGGTAAAAGCAGAGATTCGCAATCTATCGAGTAAAGGTGGTCATTATTATTTTGAATTAGCAGAAAAAGATGACGATGGCAAAGTCGTAGCCAGCTGCCGTGGCAATCTGTGGCGCTTTAAAGCGGCGCGTGTTTTGGCCAAGTTTGAGCGGGCGACGGGTATGCCACTTGATCGCGATTTGACTGTTTTGCTTAAAGTCGCAGCTGGCTTTCATGCCCAATATGGCTTCTCACTCACAATCGAAGACATTGATCCTAGCTATACATTAGGCGATTTGGCACGTCAATATGCCCAGATGGTTGATCGCTTAACAGGTGAAGGGTTACTGACCCTCAATCAGCAACTCCCTGCTCCCTTTGATATCGAACACGTGCTGGTCATCGCGCCTGAAAAAGCCGCTGGATTAGGAGATTTTCAAGCGGACGCCGATCGCTTAGCCGAGGCAGGCGCTTGTCATTTTCACTACCATCACGCGACCTTTCAAGGCAATCATGCCCCTGCTGAAATACGCCAAGCCATCGTCAGTGCCCAGCAGCAATTTCAAGACACGTACGGACGCTTGCCTGATTTGTTAGTCATTATTCGTGGTGGCGGTGCGGTCGGTGATTTGGCGTATTTGAATGATTATGAGCTTGCCGCTTTGGTGGCTGAGCAGCCAGTTCCTGTCTGGGTAGGGATTGGTCATGAACGCGACAAAGTCATCTTAGATGAAGTGGCTCATACAAGCTTTGATACCCCATCAAAAGTCATCGCTGCCATTAGCAGCCACCTAGCACAGTTGGTCTCTCAGACGCTGCAATATCAAGCACAAATAAAACAAGCTGCCCAGCGTCAACTCAATATGGCGGAACAGCGAGCAGAGCGTCAATTAAGCCAAATACAAACGCAAACCACAGGGCAACTCACTGCTCTACAAAAAGACAGTGACTATGCATGGCGCAGCATTCAGCAAAGTGCTCAGCGCCAAGTAAAACAAGCGGCAAGACAAACGGCTGAATTAAATACCCAGATTCAAGCCGCGGCTTACCAGCAGTTATCCATTGCTTCTACTTACAGCAACAATCAGCACAAAGCCATCATGCACCGTACTCAGCAGCAGCTGATACAAGCGCAGCGAGACAGCGAGCATCTGCGGGATATTGTATTACTGCACAGACCTTCCCGCATACTTAAGCAAGGCTACACCTTACTTACAGATGAAAAAGACAAACAGATACTCACCAGTCGTACCCAGCTTCATACTGAACAAATGGTACACATAGTCTTGAAGGATGGCAAAGCAAAAGCACAGATCATGGATGTAAAAGCTACATAAAAAGCTAACTACCAAATACCACTAAAAATAATGGCTTTGCGATATTTAGAGTCAGTTTTTTTACTTAACACTAATTACTTAAACTTAACCTTAGTGACTTAACCCTAATTTTGAACATCAGGACAGATTATGACTACCCCTACTCGCAAACGCAAAAAAGCCGCCCCAAAAACCTTTAAGGCGGCTTATGATATTTTAAAAACCAATGCCACTGAGTTACAGCAACAGGACGAGCCTGATATTGACAATCTAATGACTACCGTCGAAGAATCTATTGCCGCTTATCGCGTTTGTGAGACGCGTATCAATGCAGTACAGCAAGCCTTGGACGCCGCGTTCGCTGAAGAAAACAAGACAAACAATAGCGATAGTTAAGCACGCTATTCTAGTTCATCAACCTCAAAAACTTGGCGCAAATAGGCAAGATACGTATCATTATTGATCATGGTCTTGCCAGGGCTGTCAGACAGCTTGGCAACTGGCTGCCCATTGCATTCAACCAGCTTGAGAACGATATTAATCGGCGTGATGCCCATATCATTAGTCAGATTGGTGCCGATACCGAAACTGGTCTTGATACGACCTTGGAAGTATTGATGCAGCTCCCATGCCTTTTCAAGGTTTAGACCATCACTAAAGGTGAGAATCTTGGTTTTGGGATCTATTTTTAGTTTTTCGTAATGAGCAATGGCTTTATCACCCCAAATATAGGGATCGCCACTATCATGACGCAGCCCATCAAAAAGTTTGGCAAAATACAAATCAAAATCTCGTAAAAATGCGTCCATTCCAACGACATCCGTCAGTGCAATGCCCAAATCACCGCGATATTCATGTACCCACGCTTCGAGTGCCGCTTTTTGTGAATCACGCAAACGTACATCTAATGCCTGAAACGCCTGCATAAACTCATGCGCCATCGTACCGATTGGTGTCATACCGAGCTGTTTTGCTAAATAGACATTAGAAGTACCGCCAACTATCTTCGGTTCAGCTTTGTGTATTGTTTCAACCACATGCGCTTGCCACGCTTTACTGAACCGTCTACGAGTACCAAAATCAGCAACGATGAATGGTGGTCTGCTACGATCCCCTTTGGCTTGTTCTGCTGCATAATGATGTAGCAATTCAACTTTTTCATTCAGCCTACGCTGACCTTCTTCAATCACATGCTCATCTGATAAAGCACTGAAATAGAGCTCATTGACAATAGCCAGTACAAAGACTTCAAAAAACATGGCCTGAATCATCGGGCCTTCAATATCGATGAACAAACGACCTTCGCTGTCTGTACTGACTGTGATAAAACGACGCTTAAGTTTAAATAATTCAAGATAGTCCACGAAGTCTGAGCGCATAAAACGTAGGCTGCGCAAATACTCCAATTCATCTTCTAAAAAGCGCAACTCACATAAACTGTCTAACTGTTTTTCAAGCTGCTCTTTGATATCAGCCAATGGATAGAGCGCTTCTTTATTATTGCGGCAACGAAAGCGATAGACACCATGCGTTTGTGGGAATTGATGCAGCATGGCTTGTAGCATGGTAAATTTATACAAATCATTATCAAGTAACGAAGTAATAATAGGTGTATAGGTAACGGTCATACTATGGCCTTAAAAAACAAAAGCAAGAATAAGAAATAAACGTCACCTGATACTTAAAGCGACATAATAGAACGATGAAAAAAAGCGCACAAACAATCAGCACTCAATAAACCGTTAAGTATAACGAAGTTTGCAGCTTATTTCAGAGTTCACGATTAATCGCAGCAAAATTACTACGCTTGTTTGCTATTTTTACCAACTACCATAAAAGATTTCCCATAAAAAAGACGCTAAGAGAGTTCCTAGCGTCTTTTTTATGAATAATACTGTTGCAAAGCTATTATGATTTTACCAGTTTGACCAATGGTGCATAGCCTGATTGGGGCATCACATTGACGGGAATAAATTGCAATGCACCACCATTGATGCAATAACGCAAGCCGCCACGATCTTTTGGACCATCAGGGAATACATGACCAAGATGCGAATCCGCGACTCGAGAGCGAACCTCAGTACGCACCATATTAAATGCTTTATCTTCATGCTGAGTGATTACTTGCATGTCAATCGGCTTAGTGAAACTTGGCCAGCCACAACCGGATTGATATTTATCAGTGGATAAGAAAAGTGGCTCACCGCTTACCACATCGACATAAATCCCAGGCGCAAACAACTCATCATACTCATGACTAAACGCGCGTTCGGTTCCTGCATCTTGAGTAATATCATACTGAGCTTTCGTTAATGTATTCTTCAAAGCGCCTTTATCGAACCCAGCGTAACGCTTAGGATCTAATGCTTCAGCCACTGTATTGGCAGGAGCAAGTTTGGTAGAGGGCGTGCCTGCAGGTTTCTCATCCGCCAAACTCAAATCAACGTGACAATAGCCATTTGGATTTTTTGCCAAATAGTCCTGATGATACGCTTCAGCCAAGTAAAAATTGTCTAATGCTTCGTTTTCGACCACGACTTTTTGTTTGTATTGACTCTGCACTCGCTTGAGAGCCGCATCAATAACCGCTTTATCTTCTTTATCGGTATAATAAACGCCAGAGCGATACTGTACGCCGCGATCATTGCCTTGCTTATTGACGCTAGTTGGGTCAACGACACGGAAGTAATATTTTAAGACCGTATCTAAATCAATTTTATCAGCATCGTAAGTAACTTTAACGGTTTCGGCATGTCCTGATCCGCGAATCACTTGCTCATAGCTTGGATTGGCAGTATTACCGTTTGCATAACCTGAGACGGCATCTACGACACCATCAACCCGCTCCATATAAGCCTCTATACCCCAAAAGCAACCGCCCGCCAGATAGATTGAGCGCGTATTGATCGCTTTGCCTTTGTCATTATAGTAGACCCCATCTTTTTGCTTGATGGTTTCGATCTTGCTGTTATTATCCATTGCTTGCGCGTTGGCAGGTTTGGCATTACCCGCTTTGAGCTCAGCAAAATCATTGTTGGCATTTTCAGCAAGCGCATAGGCTTGCTCTGCCGTTATATTGCCTTTAACCAAATGAACCAAATTACCCTTTTTATCGAGTATGGCCCAGCTTGGATACACCTGCACGCCAAGTTTGTTAATCAGCTCGCCTGAAGGATCGGACAGTACAGGCAGTTTTGGATAGTCTGCTTGAACGCCTGCATACCAAGTACTAAAGTCATTGTCTTCTTTTTCGTTCAAATGACCCGGACTTGCCACAGTAATCACGTTTAGATCAGCGAACTTAGGATCAGTACGCCATTCTTCTGTTTCTGCCAACGTCCCTAAGCAAAGCGGGCACCAACTTGCCCAAAACTTTACCAAGGTTGGTTTATTAGGATCTATCACATCAGCGCCTGTATCGCCCAGACCTTTTGTCAACTGTGGCAACGCTTGTATTTGTTTAAGCATATCGGAGGGCAACATATCACGAGAAGTTTTTGTCGCACTGGTTTGCTTACCAGCGCTACTGCTCGTTTTATTGTCCGCATTGCTCATTTGACCACAAGCAACTAATATGCCTGCACTCAATACGGTCGTCATGCCAAACGTACTAGCATTTTTAAACCAACGAGACGAAGCACGTGGTGAGCCAGAAGCCAATTTATTAGCTTTCTTATGGTCTTTATTTGGAATATGTTTATTTGGCATAATATGTCCCTTCTACGAAGTCTGACGTCCATAGGTTGAGTTAGATGATACCTCATGGTCTTTTTATGCAGTTTGCGAAAAAGAATAGAGTCAATCTTTTACAAAAATGGAGGCCATATATATAAATATAAGCCATCTACGAATGAAAAATATAAGAATGATATGATCACTTGATAGAAAGCTCATATATCATCAGTAGATAATAACTACATGCTTATTCGCATTAGCTTATCTTAACAGTATACATTGACAATGGAATTTACTTTAATAGTAATTAAGAGGTCACTACACTTTTTTAACAACGTAGTAATAGTGGTGATATAGAAAAATCACTACTCTAGAGTAAGCATACTTGTTGTCTCTACATGCTTATATGGAGATAAATTGAGGAAAAGACAAGGTTTTTTATAATCGATGCTCAATAAGCATGAATATTGTTAAAATCTCATACAAGTATTTTCGCAGTACCGAATGATAAGGATGAAATGACCAGGATTAGTTTTTAGCATGCATAAACTGTGCGACATAGTCATCGGCTGGATTGAGACGCAGCTCTTGCGGCGTACCCGTCTGTATCAAGCGCCCACCATTTAAGATGCTGATACGTTGACCGACTTTAATCGCTTCATCAATATCATGAGTGATAAAGACAATCGTTTTATTTAGGCGCTCTTGCAGCTCCAACAGCTGGTCTTGTAACTGAGCACGAATAAGGGGATCAAGCGCAGAGAACGCTTCATCCATCAGCAAAATCGGATTGTCCGTTGCCAAAGCACGCGCTAAACCAACACGCTGCTGCATACCTCCCGATAGCTCATCAGGATAACTGCGCTCTAAGTTAGACAGCCCCACCTCATTGAGCCAGTGCCGAGCCACGTCATGACGCTCTTTGACACTCATTTTACGCACTCGTAAGCCGTAAGCAACGTTTTGAATCACAGTCATATGCGGTACTAAGCCAAAATGCTGAAAAACCATGCTGACCGTTTGCTGGCGATAGTGTTGCAGCTCTTTATCATTGAACTCCAGTACGTTGACAGCAGAGGTCGAACGTTCAGTTTCTGCTACGTTTGCCGCATCTATCTGCGTTTTTTTTGCACTCGTCATGGGCTGACGATCGTTGACAATGCTTGTTCCGTTTGCAGACACCGTTTCTTTGGTAGCATGATGTGCGTTGATAGAAGTATCTACCCATATCTTGCCACTGGTTGGATCAATCAAGCGATTGATATGACGTATTAAGGTGGATTTACCCGAACCGGATAGTCCCATGATGCAATGTAGCTCGCCTGCTTTGACCGCGAGATTGATATCATAAAGTCCCACTGAGTAGCCTGTTTGCTCTTTTACCTTGATGCTGTCCATACCCTCTGCCAGTAACGCCAATGCAGACTGTGCTTGCGAGCTAGTGGCGTTATATATCTTACTGATATTTTCGAGCTGGATATGGTTCATCATTGTTCTCGCTGTTGGTATTATTTTATGAGCGTCGTTTTTGCAAATGTAACTTAACTTATTGACCTGGACTGTCTTTACCACTGATCAGATGCCTAACCAACTGGGCGTCTACCGGCTTCGATGGTTTTTTGGCGCGCACGTTTGCCTTGACCGAATGCCTGAGTGATACGGTCAATGATAATTGCTACAATGACAATGGCAGTACCTGCTTGTAAGCCTTGACCAATATTGAGCGTTTGTATTGATTGTAAGACATCTTCGCCAAGACCTGGTGCTCCAATCATAGAGGCCAGCACGACCATCGCAAGAGACATCATCACTGCTTGGTTAATACCTGCCATAATGCTCGGTAACGCTTGTGGCAACTTGATCCAAATCAGTAATTGTAAGTGCGTGCTACCAAATGAGCGCCCTGCCTCCACCATTTCATGATTCACTTGCGTGATGCCGAGCATGGTCAAACGAATGAGCGGTGGCAGTGCATAGATAATGGTGGCAAACAACGCAGGCACTTTACCAATACCAAATAACATCAATACCGGTATCAGATAAACAAAGCTTGGCATGGTCTGCATCACATCCAATATAGGCGTCACAATCCTGCGGAGTAACTGACTGCCTGACATGGCAATACCAATAGGGATACCAATGACCACTGTGACCAATACAGAGACAATTAGAAGCGCCAAGGTATCAATCAATGCGCCCCACAATCCGAATGCGCCAATCAAAAACAGTCCTGCACCGCATGCCAGCGCAAACCAAATTTTGCGGACGCCAAACCATGCAAGTATAGTCACCAGTCCAATAATTAACCATGGCGGAATGACGGTCAGTAAGCGCTCAATAGGTAACAATAAATATGTCAATGCCATGTGACTAATCGTGCGAAACACATCACCGTAGTTTTGGACGACATTTGCTAGCGTATTGTTCAGCGGCGTCTCAAGCGACCACGAAGGGAAACTTGAAGACAAACCCAATAGATTACTGTTGGTTGCTACCTTGTCAACACTAGCAGCTCCATCCAGACTAGTACCTAACTTATTCGCAAGATTGGTAGCCGCTTCTTCAGATACCCACTGTTGCCAAACGTTTGGGTTTTCACGTAAAAATACTAACGCTTGCTCTTCGCCGCTACGCTTATTTTCACTCATCTCCAAAATAGCGCCATTAAGCTCGTCTGAGGTAAACTGTACTTGTTTAAACACCTCTGCCAATTCAGGATTACTTGCGAGGAACGGCGTAGAGACCGCGATGCCGAGAGGTGACACAGGGAACCCAGAGACGCAATCAGCGGTACCATCTACTCGCAATAAATCTTGCCAGCAAGCATCATTGTGAGCAGGAAACGCTAATGGTGCAAAATCATACTTTGCCATCAGCCCTGTGGGCTGCCAATAATAAAATAGGAGTGGTTTATGCTGCTCAAAAGCAGAGGCAATCTCGGCATCAAGTGCCGCACCAGTACCAGGATGGGCATTGTTGAATGTACTGTCTAATCCCGTGTTTTTGAGCAGGCGGGTATTGAAAATCTCACACGTCCAACCAGAAGGACAGTTCATGAAGCGGGATTTACTTGGGTTTTCAGGATCCTTAAATAACTCAGCATATTTGGGCAGATCTTGGTAGCTGCGCAAACCAGGGTTTTCTTCTAGGACATACTTAGGCACATACCAGCCTTGGGTGGCGCCGCCTTTAAGCGTGTCACCAATGACCGCGACTTTATTCTCTTCGATGGCTTGCTCCATAATTGGAGAACGCCCTACCCACTGTTCACCGATGATTTGGATGTCATCTTGTGACAAGGCAGTCTCAAGCGCAGGGCCTGCGCCTGGCACTTCCTCAATTGTACAATCATAGCCATCTTCAGCGATATATTTGAGCACGCCAGAGATGAATTGGCCACTCTCCCACGTAAGTGCCCCAAATTTGATTGGCGATTCACAAGCGGCAGACGCTGATATGGGCAGTAACAGCATGCTCATCCACAGTACACTTAATGCAATCCATTGACGCATGCTCTGTCCTATTTATTATTTATATCAGTAGCAAAATGACTATTAATGTCACAGTCTTTTGGTCGTGCCACGCCTGCTCTCACTGTGACTCAAAACCCTCATTGCTCATTCATGTTTCTATTACTTATTTATGTAGGTGTTTTTCTACACTGTTTAAGCTTATCGACAAAATGTAGCGATTTATAACGTTGATAATAAATACTTATTCACTGGTTGTTAAGGTCATATTTTGATCTGTAACACTTATAGAACACTCACTATCAACTGTCGTGGCTCGTAAATATAGAATTTTTGGCAAAAAAATAGCACCGACTTGCGTAGATGCTATTGTGTATGGATCCATGGATTTGATACGGCTGTTTTACCATCGTCATTTTTATAGTTGCTTGAGAAGCAGTTACTTTAAAAATAGTTATTTTAAAAATAGCGCCATCGCTTTTTTAAATAATCCACCATAAGGAGGCAACAGCAGGTTCAAACCATTAAGCTTGGTTTGTACAAAAATAGGCTTCATATGGCTTAAACGCTCAAACCCAGCTTTGCCATGATAAGAACCCGTACCAGAATCTCCAACCCCGCCAAACGGCAAGTCATGCTGAGCCACATGCATAATCACCTCATTAATACATAGCCCACCAGACACCGTGTTATTGCGTACTTTTTCTATACCGTTTTGGTTATCACCAAAGACATATAGGGCCAAAGGTCGTGGGCGTGAATTGACAAATTTAATGGCATCATCTAGCGTTTCGTAATGAACGAGCGGCAAAATGGGTGCAAAAATCTCTTCTTGCATCATATCGCTATCAGACGAAGGCTCGCTCACAATGATGGGCGGCATCAGGCGCGTTTCAATATTTGCCTCAACCGATGTCAGCGGATGTATCTCAGTACTCGGTAACGCATCTAAATAGCCTTTGACTCGCTTAAACTGAGCACCATTGATGATACGAGAATAATCTGGGTTATGTTCTATATTGGGATAGTGCTTCGCCATCCATTCTTTTGCTAAGCTGATAAACGTTTCGTGATACTGACGCGGGACCAACACATAATCTGGTGCAATACAGGTTTGACCAGCATTCAAGGTTTTGCCCATCATCACACGATTGACGACCGCCTCCAAATTGGCATCCTCAAAGACGATCACAGGTGACTTACCACCAAGCTCAAGGGTCACTGGCGTTAGATTGGGCGCTGCTGCTGCCATCACTTTTTTGCCAACCGCTGTAGAGCCTGTATAAAGCAGATGGTCAAAAGGCAGCTCACTAAACGCCGCAGCGATATCAACCTCACCCAGCACCACACAAATCATGTCTGATGAAAAATAACGCGCAATCGTATCCGCAAATGTCTGGGCAAATTGCGGCGCAGCTTCACTCATTTTAATCATGATGCGATTGCCTGCGGTGAGCGCATCAATCATGGGTCCTATTGCCAAAAATAATGGATAATTCCACGGCACCATGATACCGACCACGCCCAATGGCTGCGGCTGAATCTCATTATGAGCAGGTCTATATAACGCTGAAATAGGCGCACGTTGCGCTTTCATCCATTTTTTGCCATGTTTTTTGGCATGGCTGATTCCAGTAAAGCTCGGAAATAACTCGGCAAACTGGGTTTCTGATTCACTACGATAGCCAAAATCGGCGCTGATCGCTTTAGCAAAACTTGCTTGATTGTCGCTCAGCATGATTTCTAAATTGTCGAGTTGCGTCTCACGAGTGACCCAATCGTTGATCGGCTGCGTACGACTCAATGTTTTTAAGTGAGAAAATTGCGCGTGCATCTCATCAATTGTCTTGGCGATACTCGGCACTTCGGGCACTTGGTACTGTATCAGATCAGTATTGGTCGATGTCTGATCATGGCTTGTTTGGTCGGTACTAATCATTTATCTTCCTTGTTATATATTGGCATTGATACGTTATATTGGGTAAGAGATGCCCTATTTCTAGGGACTATCCAAGTTAAAACACCCCATCAGTGATAACCTCTGAACCTATCAATATTACCGAGATCCTATTCATTATACTTCAATGTAGCGCATCGAATACTCAATGAACAGCACATTAAACTGACTGCTGCGTTTGTGACAAACAAGTATTCACTCAGTATATAAGCCAATGATACTACACTCTTTTGTTCCAATTATTCTATACGCATTTACAGTATCAAAAATAACCTGATAAGAGATATTTTTGGGCGTTGCTCTTTAAAACTGCTACACTGAATATCGGTAATTCATACTTCTAAATCTGACAATAATAAGACCTTCATTCTCATGCAAAACCCAATACAGCAACTCAATGACACACTGATTAGTAAATCCATCTTAGCAGCTGACTATGTACCGACGCTCGATGCCATGCTAGCACGTACCCTCGCGCGTATTGATTTAAAAAAACAACAAGGACAGCGTACACCTGACGAGCTATGGATCGTTGACCATAACGATGTCTATACGCTTGGACAAGCAGGTAAAGAAGAGCATATCTTGCAGCGTACTGATACGCCAATTATCAAAACCGATCGCGGTGGACAGGTCACTTGGCATGGTCATGGGCAACTGGTTATTTACTGGTTGTTTGATTTGGACAGTTTGAACTGGAGTGTGCGTAATCTGGTTTCTCACGCTGAACAAGCCATCGAAGACGTCATCAATGAATGTTTGGCGTCGTCGTCTTCGAACAGTGTCAATGATGATAATACTCATATCAGTGCGCATTCTCGCCGTGATGCGCCTGGTGTTTACTTGTATGCTGATATATCCAATCAGGTGACTAGTGATGCGTCTACGACATTCTCTCCCGATGATAAGATTATGCTGGGAAAAATGGCATCATTAGGCTTTAAAATTAAACATGGCTTTAGTTATCATGGTATTGCAATCAATTTAGATTGTGATTTGTCGGCATTCAATGCGATCAATCCTTGCGGATACGCGGGCATGCAAATGTTGCGTCTATCAGATTTTGTGTCCATGCATCGCGATGCTCAGGGACATGCATGTGACAGCCAAAATAATGAGCAAAATCGCTCTTCATTAAGCTACGATCAAGTCACACAAAAGCTCATTGATAATATTGCTAAGCGTCATGCTGGCCTAATTGAATTACGGGCAATTGCACCAAAATAACTCTTTGAGTCCATTTTTGCATAATATCTTGCACGCTTAGACTTAAGCATTATGAGAAAACTTGAAACAAACTTGTTATAATCGCAAGCGGAACAAAAATAAGGGGCAGCGACCATATTATTTAGATAGTATTATCGCGTTCGCTGATAAACCCTTTTCATTATTCAAACACTTAAAACAAAAGAAAATTGGAGTACTTCATGGCAGATTTTAATAAAATTCTAGATGCAGGCGACGTAGATGGCGGCATCATCAATGTAGTAGTAGAAATCCCAACTGGTAGCAGCCATAAAATTGAATGGAATCGCGAATTGGCGGTATTTGAGCTTGATCGTATTGACCCACAGATTTTTGCTAAGCCTTGTAACTATGGTTTTATTCCACAAACGCTTGACGAAGATGGTGATGAGCTTGATGCGTTGATTTTGACTGAACAACCTCTACCGACTGGCATCTTCCTAAAAGCCAAAGTCATTGGTGTGATGAAGTTCGTTGATGATGGCGAAGTGGATGACAAAATCGTTGTGGTACCAGCCGACGACCGTGATACTGGTAATGCATATAACAGCCTAGCCGATCTGCCAAAACAACTTATCAACCAATTAGAGTTCCATTTTAGCCACTATAAAGATTTGAAAAAATCAGGTACCACTGTGGTTGAATCTTGGGGTGATGTAGAAGAAGCCAAAGAAGTCATCAAAGAATCTATCCAGCGCTGGAAAGATCTATAATCTATCCAAGATTGATATTTATGCTCGTACAGATAAATATGATTCAAATACCGCCGTTACTATCGTGACTGCGGTATTTTTTTGCTTGAACGTTACTTATATAAAATGGTTATAATAAAACATTCTCTTTACCCCTATTGCACGCTGCTATAAGGAAAATCATGTTCAATCCTGATCCCAGCTCTAAATCAGCCAGTAAAAAACTGCCAAAAGCGGTCATCATGATGATCGAAAAAAATAACCTAGTCATGGCCATTAAGACATTGGCAGCCGATGAAAACATCAGTATGGATGAGGCCAAGGTACGAATTGATGCCTACGAAACCCAGCTAAAAGTACAGCAGCAGCAAAAACTCAATACCATTGCCAACAAACAAGGCATCTCTAATCACGCTATTAGCTTTGATAGAGAACAAGAACCTGATGAGGATGAAGACCCATTAGTAAAAAATCGTGTCAAAACCACCAAGTCACACCAAGACTTTCAAACATTGCAAACAGGCGTTGACACTCGGCTCAAAGATTTGGGCTATAAAAAACCACTGATACCTTATTGGCTAAAAAGAGTACTGGTCATTGCGGTGATTATGCTGGGTATGTTTTGGATATTATGGCGGGTGTTTGGGTAAGTGGCGTCTGTTAGTTTCTACCAATCTGTTTTAAGTAGTTCCAATATAGCGGTCTACTTTAAGTAGTCTGTTAATTGATTAAGAGGCATGTTTTGAAGGTACCCTTGGGGTATACCCTATAAAAACCCTATGCTTTATTTATAGAGAATTCGAGCTGCATTTTTACTTTTTAGAACTCACACATCTTTCCCATTCCTTCATAGGGATATAGTATTCATCAAGCTCAGTCTGATCTAAGTCGCTAACTGACCTCATATATAAACCAGGCCAACTATCTTCTTCAGAAATATAAGCGAAATCAATTTTAAAATTACGATCTTCATTTAAGACAATTTTAAACTGTGTCCAAGGTTCTTTATTGAAAATTAAGCATTGCTTCAAGTCTTCCATCAGCTTTCGTAAATCAAAGAAAAGATCATTTGTCATTTCTACATATTTAGGCCCTTCATTTGTTTCACATAGTAACTGAAAATCTTGATGTTCAGAATAAATACGTCCTCTAAAAACAATATTATTATCTTTCAGAGACATTACTGACCATAGCAATTCACCTATTTTTTGATAAATAATTTGATCATCTGTTTTCATGTCATTTTCCTGTATCAGTATTTTTTTTGATGCCTTAGCAATTGATAAATGATTTATTATTAAGACTGCCGCTGATTATTTCATAATTACTAAAGTTGCATCTAACACTAGAAGCTCGATGCCTGTATAGCGCACCAAACACGTTCCCATAACAGACGTTATTAAATATAAGGCTTAGCAGTATGTTGAATATAAACGATGTTATTAAGGTATCAAAAAATATTCAAGACGATATCAGAGCAGGTCATTTGGGTACTGTAGTACATATTTTTGATCAAAATCCCCCTATGTACTTAATTGAGTTTATTGATAATGAAGGCCGTACAACTGAAATGGCATCTCTAAAAGAAGAAGACATGAGCCTTTATTGGGTTGCCAGCACTGAAACATATGTCGAATAGTTAACGGTGAATTGTCCTGACTATTGATGACTACCTGATAACCTAGTCAAAAAACCATTAAGCCAAGCTCATTCAGTACACTCAGATGTACATTGATTCAATATAAAATCTATATCCATTGGAATCACGTGGGCTATAGCCGAAGATTCAAGTCCTCACTAGGGTACCGAACCAGTGAAGGACTGATTGGTTCGGTGTAGATATATCTTAATATAAAAATACCTGTAAGGCATTTAGTTTAGTTGGCTCATATCCTTGTCTATCAGAGTACAGTGGTCAATTTTAAATATTGGATACACATCAATAATAGTCAGTCTTTTAGCGTATAAATCCTGATAATTTAGATATTCTATAATGATCTGATTTTCATATATCATGACCCTCATCGCTCCTTCTTCATATATCTTAAATATTACTGCTTCATCTTGATATACATAAGCAGATATTGAGTTCTGCATATCACTGATAGAAAAAACCATTTTTTTATTTTGTGTATCAATGAATGTGGACTCTAGCAAACCATCATTATCTATATGACTCTCGCATCCAAACATTTTTATAAAATCTACATCTTTAGGATAAAAGAACGACATTTTCTTTCCTATGGTCAAAGTCTGTGGTCAATTAATTTCGTACAATTTAGGATAATAGACTAAAGAATGCTAATTATGTAGCCAATGCTTCGCTACCTGTATGGCAAACGGAATATGTTCCCATAACGGACGTTATATTAAATAGGTTTTGGATAGATTTTGATCAAGATAAACCACTAAGAGAAAAATGCTACCAACGCCCTACCCATTTATACTATACGAGCATTAATATAAATAGGTAAGGAATTAAAAAAGGATACCGTCGTATCCTTTTTTATGTCAGGACTAATAACAACATTATTTTAGTGATGCTCACCTGGAAGGATTCTAGCAAAGGCGCGCTGCGCCAAGTTTGGCTTACTGTCAGTTGTCTGCGCCGCTGTCGAGCTTGGAAAGATACGATAGCCAATTGACTGCACACCGACGTTAAATGCTGGCATCAAAGAATAGCTGGCTGAGGCAAACTTACCCATATTACTGGCAATACTGTTGGGCTTATGCACAATGGCTTTTGCGACCATCATTGCCGCTTCATCAGGCATCAGCGCTGGCATATAACGATACAATTTGGTTGGTGCAATCATTGGCGTGCGTACCAATGGCATAAAAATATTGGTCACTTTAATGTTATCGCCTTTGACTTCGGCCGCCAAACAGCGACTAAATGCATCTAGTGCTGATTTTGATGCGACATATGCGGCAAAACGAGGACTGTTTGCCAGTACGCCAATGGATGAGATGTTGACAATTTGACCCGTTTGGCGACCAATCATAGTCGGCAAAAAACCAAGAATTATTTTGACAGCACCAAAATAATTAATATCCATGGTGCGCTCAAAATCATGAAAACGATTGACAGACTCATGTACTGAACGACGGATAGAGCGCCCAGCGTTGTTCACCAATACATCAACATGCTTAAAATCTTCAAGAATCTTTTTACTGGTTCTCTCAATATCATCCATATCAGTGAGATCGCATGGATAATAGCTGGCCTTGCCACCAAGTGTTTCGATATTTTCTTTAACCGTTTTTAGCTTATCTTCAGTTCGAGCCAGCAAAATCACATGAGCACCACATTCACTAAGCAAAAAGGCGGTACGCTCACCGATACCGCTTGAGGCACCTGTAATGATAATATTTTTATCTTTAACGGTTTTGGTAATTTTTTTCTTAGAGGGATTAGCCATAAAAAGTCCTTTTTGTTGTCCTGTGCCTATATATGTTCAATTACAGCATAGCAAAAAAGTATATGATAAAGTGAATAAAACAACCAGCTCATCCAGTTAATTTGACTATTTTAAACGCGCATAAAGCTATATGAGCGTTTTTTGCGTATTTGGTTTTTGTTCACTATTGATGAGGAGTATCTGCCTTGCTTGAAGACCTTACCTACTATATTGATTTGGTGGCCAAAATCGTCGAGGTTATTGGTGTCTTAATTATGTTTTTTGGTCTATTTCTGGCTTTTTATCGAGGTATTTTTTCAACTCATGGATTTAATCATGATACTTATATCGAAGTTAGGCAAACGGTTGGTAAGTCAATTCTGCTAGGATTAGAGGTACTGATTGCTGCTGACATTATGGCCACTGTTGTCACAGAACCCACTTTGCGCAGTATTCTTGTATTAGGGTTTATCGTACTCATTCGAACGTTTTTGAGTCTGTCTTTACAAGTCGAGCTCGAAGGTCGTTTTCCGTGGCAAAAGGAAAAAACTGTACCCGAAAGCAACTCAGAGGCAAGTCATGCAATCAAACATGACAGCCCTTAATCTTTTCACCAACGTTTGATTACTCATGCGCGTGTAAAAAAGCTTCAACCACCTGAAACTGACCAGCGGTACTCTCTTCACTATACATTGCCTGTCTAAAGGCATTGGAGTTTGGAATACCGGTTGTGTACCAAGCGATATGCTTACGTGCTATCCGGCAACCCGAGTATTCACCGTAAAAATCATACAGTTCTTGTAAATGTGCCAGCACAATTTCTTTGATGTCGCTCACACTAGGTGCTTCCAAATTTTCACCTGTCTGCAAAAAATGTCCGATATCCCGAAATAACCAAGGCTGCCCTTGTGCTGCACGTCCAATCATCACAGCATCACAACCTGTCAACTCATAGACTTGCTGCGCTTTTTGCGCACTATCAATGTCTCCATTGGCAATCACAGGAATGCCGATACTTTCTTTAACGTCACGAATCAGCTCATAACGCGCTTCACCCGTGTACATGTCTTCACGCGTACGTCCATGAATCGCAATTGCCGCAATTCCCGCTTGCTCTGCCCGCTTAGCCACTCGTAAAATATTTTCACGTCCATTCTCAAAACCCAATCGTGTCTTTAATGTCACGGGAGCATCGACTGCATTCACTGCCGCATCTAACAAACGTGCAACCAAATCTTCGTCTTGTAGAAGCGCTGAGCCTGCCAGCCTACGACAGACTTTTTTGGCAGGACAGCCCATATTGATATCGATAATTTGCGCGCCATTATCAATCTGGTAACGAGCGGCTTCAGCCAGTTTATCTGGCTCGGCGCCTGCTATCTGTGCAGAAATAGGGGCTATCTCATTATCAAAATTGGCTCGATATAAAGATTTTTTGCGTGCATAAAGCGCCGTATCAGCGATGATCATTTCGCTGACCGCATGGCCTGCCCCAAATGATTTACACAATCGGCGAAACGGATTGTCTGTTACGCCTGCCATGGGTGCAACCATAAGACGATTTTCAATCGTCAAACCACCGATATTTAATGGCTGTAATAATGGATGGTCAGTAGCAGATGAAGACGGAGATACAACAGAAGAGTTATTAGACATAAAAAACGGCTTGTATCACGAGAGGGACAAGCCGTTATTCTAAGGAATCGTACATATAATGCAAGCTATTCACGTGAATAACTTGCATCGATGTACACTAAATTTTTAACAATAAGTCTTTATTTATCAAACACACTACCCTGTTCTAACGTGATATCTTCATCATGTTCTTGCATACGCCACGGCAGGCTGTCAGGTGCCATGTTTAAGAAGTGGAGATATTTTTCGAACTGATCAATGATGTCATTGATGATAGATTCCGATTGATAACCATACAAATCATAAGTTTGACCGCCTCGGCGCAGATACACCTCAGCACGATAATGATGCTCTTGTGGCACACCATCTGCCTTATCATCTATATAATAATTGGGCACATCATACTCAGACAAACGAACCTCATACCAGAATTCGACATTATCACCACGTCTTAACTCCAGCACAGCACGATTATTGATTTCATCATAATTGACATCAGGTAGCCAACCTGTTTCTGCAAATTTCTCTGCCACTTCATTCATCGATGTCAAAACTGTGCCTTTGATATAATTCAGCACCTTCTCACGTGTTGGCTGATTGGTCATGTAGTCAATACGATCACGCCATGCGTCGAGTTTGAGTAAGTGAGGCGGCAAATGATTGTCATTGGCCAAACTTTGATTGCGATGTCCTTCAATCCGTAGCGCTCGCCACATACCAAATGTTGAGATCAGTATAATAATGGCAAACGGTAGCGCGCTAACAATCGCTGCTGTTTGTAAGGCGCTTAAACCGCCCGCTATCAACAGAACCGCAGCAACTGCACCTTCAGTTAGAACCCAAAACGAACGTTGCCACCATGGTGTGTCACTACGTCCACCTGCCGCCAGCGAATCAATGACTAATGATCCTGAATCCGACGACGTTACAAAGAAGGTAATAATTAAAAGAACCGTCAACGAAGAAACAATCTGCGTGAATGGCAAGTTCTCTAATAATTTGAACAGAGCGATTGCTTGGTTATTTTGCACTTCATCAATCAATGACGTATAGCCATCGACCATGATCATATGTAGAGCAGTATCACCAAAAACGGCGAACCAGAAGAACGTAAAGAATGTTGGTACCAGCATTACACCAAGCACAAACTCACGAATAGTACGGCCACGGCTAATTTTGGCTATAAATAGACCGACGAAGGGTGCCCATGCAATTGTCCATGCAAAGATAAACAATGTCCAACTACCGATCCAATCGCTTGATTGATAAGCTTGCAAGCTAAAGGTACGCTCAACGATATTACCCAAATAGCTTCCCGTATTTTCCATGAAAGCATTTAGAATAAATATCGATGGACCAACGATAAATACGAATATCATCAATGCCGTTGCTAAAAGCATGTTTAAGATGGACAACCGCTTTACGCCCTTATCCATACCTGCTAACACAGATACTAAAGCAGCTGCTGTCACACCTGCAATAATGATGACCTGCACCGTCGTACTCACTGGCACCAGATTTGGTAGCAAATAATTTAGACCAGCGTTAATTTGTGCTACTGAGAGCCCTAAACTGGTTGCGATACCGAACATTGTACCCAAAATTGCAAACACATCTACCGTGTGACCGATAGGGCCATAAATTTTATCACCAATGAGCGGATATAGGGTTGAACGTACGGACAATGGTAATCCGTGACGAAAAGAGAAATATGCCAACGACAAACCTACTACGCCATAAATCGCCCAAATATGAAAACCCCAATGAAAATAGGCTATTTGCATGGCTTCTTTTGCCGCTTCAATCGTTTGCGGTGTAGATATCGGCGGACTGGCAAAATGTAATACAGGCTCTGCTACTCCATAAAACAGTAAGGCAATACCATACCCTGCAGAAAACAGCATAGCAAACCATTCAAGAAACTTATATTCGGCTTCAGCATGATCAGGGCCAAGTTTGATACTGCCATAAGGCGAAAACGCTAAGGCAATAATAAACAGTAAAAAGATAGCCACTGCCAACATATAAAACCAACCAAAAGTATCGGTGGTAAATGCTAGAACTGTACTAAATAAATCGCCAGCAGCTTCTGGATTAATAGCGGTGCCAATTACTAACAACAGCATAATGGCAGCTGCGGGTACGAATACTGGCAGTAAAATGGTGGAGCGAGGTAATTTATTCATGAAAAAATGATTCCCTCAAAAAATGAATAATAAAAGTAGCAACTCCTTCTTCAAGTGAGCACTAATAAATAATGTTAAATATGGAGCAAAGTTTATATAGGTGGCACAGTTTTTACCATAGTATGTCCCAAAACCCCAGATTATCACTGCTTTTGTAACAATACTTTAAGGAATATTACATCATGATTACCAAACAATAAAAAAGACAGCTATTCAGCTGCCTTTCGATTCATTATAAGAAAAACTGATTATTAGGCTAATAATATGCCTGAATACAATTAACTTTCAATAGCCGTAGCAAGCTTTTCAGCCATATCAGCCAGTTGATCATTCTCTACTTGTGTCACAGCATGACGACCCAATTCATGAATACTGGATGGTATGAGATGCACATGATAATGAAAAACGGTCTGCCCTGCTTGCGCGCCATTTAGCTGCATCTGAATGATACCTTCACGCTCAAATACTTGGCGCTGTGCTTGCATCACTTTTTTGCAAGTCATCAAGACGGCGGCGGCATATTCTGGCTCAAGATCTGCTAAATCAACAGCCCTTTGCTTGGGTATGACCAGTACATGACCTTCCGCTTGTGGCATGATATCCATAAAGGCGAGGGTTTTGTCGTCTTCATAGACTTTATGATAGGGAATATCACCACTAAGCATTTTTGCGAAAATGTTATTGTCATCGTAAGTCACTTGCTTATTATTTTGGCTCATATTTATTCCTTTATTAGTTTGATGTTAAATAATTCAGTAGGCTTTTCGAGTCATTGGACGGTCTTGAATATAGTGGACTAAACGTTATGTCAGTACAAGATATGATAGTGTGCTTCAAAGAAGCGATAAAGTCTATTCTCACTGTTGTTCGCTAATTTATTAGCGAGCTAGGTGCTTTAAATGTTATATTACTACCCTACTTTAAGAACACAATGCTTATGGATTCGTCTACTTTGCCCACTCAATCAAATATGAATGAGACTCCTACAAACGCTGATAATTTGGCGCCTAAATCTTTGTCAGAAAACGTTGTACCGACGAGTTTTGTACATACCGATTCTGTACATGGTAGCACTGAGAACGAAAGCGGTGTACAGACTATTGAGCCTAACGCTATCATCTTAGCAGAAGCCTTGACTGACAAAACCATCAGCTGGCAAATACACAATTGTAAGATCACCAAAAAGACAATCACACAAGATCTACCATTACCCTTTTTGTATCATTACGATAGCTTAGATGAGAGTATCAAGGCAGCCTACCCACTAACGCCTGCATTACTTGCCCAATTTAATACGCCTATGACGACTCATGAAGCCGCCACACTGATTGGTATCAACAAAGATGCCTTGTCTGATCCTTGGCATGTAAAAATCATCGGCTCATTGGTCGTGTTTAGTGAGGCATTGCAATTAGCTGTACGTTTGCATTGGACCAATACAGGTAAAGAGACCCAGCAGGTATATACTAAAAACGAAGCAGAAGCCGTTGTTGCCGCTTTTAAAGACTGGCAGTTTTTTGGTCGTGTTGATGTTCTTTATAAAAATGACAAACAGACGTTAGTGAGTATTGATGAACAACAGTCTCAGCCTGAATCGCTATTGACCATTAATGCTAGAAGTAATTATCAACAGCTTTTACCTGCTCATGCATTGGCAGCGATTGCGAAGCTAGAAGCGGACAAAGCAGATCTGCCTTGGTTTGATAAGGCTATTTTAGCGCGCCTTGAATAGTGTCTTTAACGTATTTTTGATTACATTCAAACCATTACCATAACTGAGCTATTTTTATTTATTCATAGCTAATGGTATGGTATTGACTTAGTATTATTCACTAGTCCTCACTCTCTATAAAAAGCAAACTATCCTCATCACACTTGAGGAAGCACTTTTAACAAACCTCGCCTATTTGTAAGGAATTTCACATGGATTATCGCTCAAAAACCTCTACTGGTGGTCGTAATATGGCAGGTGCTCGTGCACTATGGCGTGCAACTGGTATGACTGATGGCGACTTTGGCAAACCAATCATTGCCATTGCCAACTCATTCACCCAGTTTGTACCAGGTCACGTACATCTAAAAGACCTTGGTCAAATGGTCGCACGTGAGATTGAAAAGGCAGGCGGGGTGGCAAAAGAGTTTAATACTATTGCTGTCGATGATGGTATTGCGATGGGTCATAGTGGCATGTTGTATTCATTGCCAAGTCGTGACTTGATTGCTGATTCAGTAGAATATATGGTCAATGCACACTGTGCCGATGCGCTGGTTTGTATCTCAAACTGCGATAAAATCACCCCCGGCATGCTGATGGCGGCGATGCGTCTTAATATTCCAGTGGTATTTATTTCAGGCGGACCGATGGAAGCGGGCAAGATTTTAGCCAGCACCGTTGGTAAGAGTCACAACACCGATGGCGATGACAGTAGTGCCATCCGTAAACTTGACCTTGTTGATGCAATGATGGACGCGGCTGATGACAGCATTAGTGATGAAGATGTGGCCGCTATTGAGGCTTCAGCCTGTCCAACTTGTGGTTCATGCTCTGGTATGTTCACGGCCAACTCAATGAACTGTTTGACTGAAGCGTTAGGACTGGCCTTACCAGGCAACGGCTCACTACTTGCCACCCATTCGCTGCGCCGCGAGCTGTTTTTAGAAGCGGGTCGTACCATTGTCTCACTAGCCAAACGTCGCTATGAGCAAGATGATGACTCTGTATTGCCCCGCTCTATTGCAACCAAAGCGGCTTTTGAAAATGCCATGAGTTTGGACATCGCCATGGGTGGTTCAACCAATACGATATTGCATTTACTTGCTGCTGCCAATGAAGCCGAAATCGATTTCAAAATGGCTGATATCGACCGTTTAAGCCGCGGTGTGCCTTGTCTAGCAAAAGTTGCCCCTGCTTCGCAAAAATACCATATGGAAGATGTGCATCGTGCGGGCGGTGTCTTTGCACTACTGGCCGAGCTTGATCGTGCTGGATTACTAAAAACGGATGTGCCAACCATCCATAGTAATACCATGAAAGAAGCGATTGATAAATGGGATATCATGAATCCTGCTAATCATGAGGCGCGCGCACGCTTTCTGGCAGCACCTGGCGGTGTACGAACCACTGAAGCGTTTTCACAATCAAAAGAATGGTCAAATCTGGATGTCAACCGTGAATCCGGCTGTATCCGTAGCGCAAAACACGCTTACTCAAAAGATGGTGGTCTTGCGGTGCTGTATGGCAATATCGCTGAGCGTGGCTGTGTGGTCAAAACCGCTGGCGTCGACGAGAGTATCTTAACCTTCACAGGTCGTGCGCGTATTTTTGAGTCCCAAGACGATGCAGTTGCTGCCGTTTTAGACGACAAAATCGTTGCCGGTGATGTGGTTATTATTCGTTTTGAGGGACCAAAAGGCGGTCCTGGTATGCAAGAAATGCTCTATCCAACAACCTATCTCAAATCAAAAGGGTTAGGAAAGCAGTGTGCGCTACTGACGGATGGTCGTTTCTCTGGTGGTACCTCAGGTCTATCGATTGGCCATGCCAGCCCTGAAGCCGCTGAAGGCGGTGCTATTGGTCTGGTTGAAGAAGGCGATACCATTCATATCGACATTCCAAACCGTACTATCAATATGCAAGTAAGTGATGCAGAGATAGCAGCTCGTCGTGACGTGATGGAGGCTCGTGGTCGCGATGCATGGAAGCCTGTCAGTCGTGAACGTTATGTGACGCCTGCTCTGCGTGCTTACGCTGCCATGACGACCAGTGCTGATACTGGCGCAATACGCGATGTCAGCCAAGTAGAGCGTTAAGCCAAACAGCTATTTATAAGTCTTACCTTATAAATTGTTAGAAAATCCTTATAGAAGTATGTAAAGCCTGCACTATGCAGGCTTTTTTTTCACCAAAAAACAACACAGCTGTTGTTTTGATAACGATTTTTTGCGACATTTGAGTCAATTTATCGTCATGATAAGCAGGTCTCCTACTTCTTATGGCAGACACCTCCATTATCTAAATATATCCACGTTACGTTTAATAACCAATCATTATCAGTTGCTCATTTTGTACATTTGCAAGCCTTAAAAATCCTATACCGGTGCATGAAAACCTTATGATAGAAAACTATAATTTATTCTTATTAATCTGCGGTGTCGCCTTTTTATTCGGCGCCCTGTTTCCTATTATTTTTAAAAAGACCCCTATTTCATTACCCATGTTACAAGTCACTTTAGGAGTGATAGTAGGCTATTTTTGGATCACTCTTACTTTTTTAGATCCTATTGATAATGGCGTGATTATCGAGAAGCTCACCGAGTTTGTGGTGATTGTTTCGTTAGTCAGCGCTGGTATTAAAATTGACACCCCTTTAAGTTGGCGATTGTGGCGTCCTACGACACGCCTTTTGCTCATTACCATGCCGATCGGTATCTTTTCGATGGCGGTATTAGGCTATTATGCCTTTGGTCTTACTTTAGGAGCTGCCCTCTTACTCGGCGCAGTCCTAGCACCTACTGATCCTGTTTTGGCTTCTAGTATTCAAGTAGGTCCACCCAATACAGGCGGTGAAGACACACCACGTTTCGCGCTAACCTCAGAAGCAGGGTTGAATGATGGATTGGCCTTTCCTTTCGTGTATTTGGCCATAAAGATAGCAGAAGCATTTAGTGAGGGTAATGGTATTACCAGTGAACTGCTTTGGGAATGGTTCACTCACGACGTACTGTGGAAAATTGGTGCGGGATTGGTGACGGGTATTATCGTTGGTAAGGTCATGGCCAAAATGGTATTCTCGAAACATACCAAAGACACAACCATCTCACAAGGTTATGTCGTCATTGCTCTCACCTTAGTCGCTTATGGACTAGCAGAATTCGTTCATAGTTATGGTTTTATCGCTGTGTTTATCGCCGCATTTGCCTTCCGACGTTCAGAACACAAACACGCATATCATGAAAAGCTACACGACTTTGCAGAGCAATCAGAAGGCTTGCTGATGACTTTGGTGTTGGTCACTTTTGGGATATTTTTGGGTCAAGGATTGCAATCTGGGGTTGAGCTAACGTGGCGCGTATATATCGTCAGTTTTGCTTTCTTATTATTCATACGTCCGATTGGTGGTTTTATTGCTCTTTCAGGGTTGAAGCTTCCTCGTACCGAAAAATATGCAATCTCAGCACTAGGTATCCGCGGTATTGGCACCTTGTACTATTTGGCTTATGCACTCAATCAGGGATTTTTCGGCGAGGAAGATGCACTCAAACTATGGGTCGTGTGTTCAGTTGTTATTTTAATTTCGATATTTATGCATGGTCTTAGTGCCAACAGACTGCTTAAAATGGTACCAAACAAGACCTAGTAAATGAATATTATCAGCTCATGTTAACTGGCTAAGCGCGTCTCATTGATCAGAAGTAGTACAGCTTCTGTTAATGCGAACTGACGAATATCATTTAGCATGGTGGTATCGAAGTTATGAATAAAAGCGAATGACAATTGACGTGAGGGGTCACACCAGGCAACTGAGCCGTTATAACCCATGTGCCCAAACCCTGATGTTTGAGGCTTGAGTGCCTCGTCAGCACTTTTATCATGGGTGCACAAGGTAAACAACCGATGATAGCCCAAGCGCCATTGCATCGAGGCTGGCATAACGGCATCTGGACCTGTCACTTGCGGTGTAGAGAGCTGCTGAAAGGTTTTATGATCAATAAGCGTCTGTCCTTGCCACTCACCGCCATTTGCTAACATGGCATAAATAGTCGCTAGCGCATCTGCTGAGGCAACACCATTGGCAGCTGGAATGACTGCTTGTAATGTCTCACGCTTGTGATAGTCAATCGGTTGTTTACTGGCAGGTATGAGTGCTGCCTTGTAGTTTCTTAGATTGAGCTGACTGGTATCAAAGTACAGACGAGTGATACGCGCTGTGTCTAGTTTTGGCAACTCATTATGCTCATCAGAGTCTACTGTGTTCTCATTATCCATGGTCTTCTTATTGGCTACAGCCTGCTGCCGCCAACACGAATAACTGGGTAGATTTTCATAAGTGCGTAAGGTACTTAAAGAATCAGGTTTTAAAACAGGCTTACGATTGTGACGTTTATGACGTAGTAATGCGCCCTCATTCTCTGACGCATCAAAATCTTGAACCAGCGTTGCTACCTGCTCTACTTTGCTATCAGGTACGCCAAAATAGCAGCTGTCTGCAATACCCAAAGGCTCTGTTAAGTAATGTCTCAACGCTTTGGCTAACGACATATTGGTGACAGCCTCTATTACACCGCCTAATACCCAGCCGTAGACCAAGGCACTATAAGCGCTATCATAAGCTGCTGCATTTGTGGGTGATATGATGGGCATAGCCGCCACTTTTTCTAACATAACAGACCAGTCAAGCATTGTTTCGCTATTGGCATCAATGCTTTGAATAGAGAACAAATTTGCCTGATGCGATAGCACACTACGCAAAGTAATGTTTTCTTTACCATTTGCTGCAAATGCTGGCCAGTAGCCAGCAATAAACGCATCATAGTTCAGCAATTGTTTTGAAACCAATACATGTACCAGCGTTGCCAGCACCCCTTTACCAGTAGAAAAATTGATCGCCAACGTATCAGGCTGCCATAGCATATTCGAGCGCGCCATACCTGTGCTTGCCTTGGCAATACACTTTCCCGCTTGATAGACCACCACAGCGCCGCCTGCTGGTCCATCTTCTAATTGCAAATCGGTTAATATTTGTTGTAGGCGCTGCTGAAATTCTGAATTAATCTGTTGATCCACGCTCTGATTGTTCTCTTTGTGGTGGTCAGTCATGGTGGCTTTGCTCCATTTTTATAAAATAAAACACAATGTATTATCATTTGAGATTGAACGGCCCTATGATAAACACAAATCAAACATTTACCCATAAAAAAGGCCACCTAGTGGTCGCCTTTTATTATCAAACGATGATACATGAATGAAGTATTGGCTTAGCGTGGTACAAGCAAACGCTTAAAAACCTCATCTTCAAGTTTCGTCAAGCCATGACTACGACCACGTTCCATTGCTGTATCCATCTTACGACCACGTAACCAGCCCGCACGCAAAGCAATCGCTGCCCCTACTCGATTCCCAGACCCGCAGTGTACGGCTATTTTTTTGCCATGATGTTGCCGCAAGATATTATCAAATGCCAGTATTTTGAGCTGCTTTAAATCGGCAGCACCGCTAATTGGTAAGTGCTCGTAACCCATGCCTGCGCGCTCAACTGCAGCGGCTTCATCAAAGCTTAACTCTTCGTCCGGTTGCAAGTTGATCACTACGTCGATTCCCGCTTTTGCTAACGCTGCTACTTTTTCTTCGTCAAGCGCACCACATACGACAGTGTTTGCATCGGGACGAAAGTACGGCTCAATAACAGAAGCAAGATCGATGCCATTGTCAGCATGAACAGAATCGTCATTAATCAAACTGTCGCTGCTCACATTTTCACTCGTAGAACTATTGTCAGTCACGTTGTCATTAGCAGCTATATTAATGGCTACTGAACTGTCTCGCTGATCTTTGCTTGTAGCATTGTCTTGTAAACTGATGTCTTGTGAGCTAGTGTCTTTTGGACTGGTATTTTGTGAAGTCATAGTTATAAATTGGTTCGTTAAATATGGCTATATAAAATAAGAGCTGTCTTACGCTATTTACTACCACTCTGTAAGGTAACAGTGCCAGCCAAATGTGGTTTGTCATTTTTTGAGCTGTACAATCCAAATTGGCAATTATCTTCTGCACTCTCAAGCTGTGAGACTGGATCAGCAATCAGCTCAACCTCAGCTGGCAAAAATATCGGCAGCTTAAATGACACATCAACGGTACAAGCATCAGGCAATTCATCCATCATAGCAAGACATTTGGCCTTTGACCACATACCATGCGCAATCGCTTTGGGGAACCCAAAAGCACGAGCTGACAACGGATGCAAATGGATAAGGTTAAAGTCACCTGAAACAAATGCATAACGACGACCGATATCTTCTGGCACTTCAAAAATACTATGCACGCCCTGCTCTTTAACTATTGGCTTAACCGTTGCTGAACGTGGCGCACTCTTTTTATCTTTGCTGCTACTGGGTTTTTTGCTGCGTGATAGGTAAGTTGATGTTCCTTCCCAAATCACCTCATCTTCTGATTTGACTGTGGTCACAAAGTCAAATTGTTGACCTTGAGCATGGTCACGTAAATTATCAAAAGCCACCGATAGCGCCACTGTTTCGCGCTCACCGATAGGACGATATTGGGTAACACTATTGTCAACGTGTACTAAGCCTAACATAGCAAACGGAAACGGTTCTTTGACCATCATATTCATTTGTAGCGCTTGAGACAGTACAGAAAAATACGTAATAGGGACTTTACCATTGTTAGCAAAACCGCAAATCTTTCGGTAATCGTTTAAGTTTTCTTGATCAATATGCAGATCATCGACATGATAGGTCGCTTGCGGCAGCTGATCTTTACTAATTTTGCCGCTATTACCCATAGGCAGTAAACTTTTTACAATATTGGCGTAGGTAGTATGCGCTTTTGGCAACGCATCATAATGTTTGTCTGACATAAATAAATCCTAAGTGGGGCTTGAACAAATTTTCTGTGTGCATGTAAAGATACTATAGATACGTTGACTAAAGCCTATCGATGCGCAAAATAGCAAATCCTGCGTTTAATCAATCGTACAAGTGGCTATTGCAGCAAAAAACGATCTGGCGTATGGTTCTTGTGTTTTTATCATAAAAAAGCCACCCTTGGGCAGCTTTATTAGCAATTTTTCGTAAGCATATGTGAGGTAAATAAAAAATTACAGATTATATCAGATATTTACCGACCTCTTTATAACACTTATCTCTGCATAAAAATGGCTGCTATGCCCCAAGTAGGCTCTGACCACAGACGCGCACTGTGTTGCCATTCAGGCCACCAGACGCAGGTGATGCCAACCATGCAATCGTCTCAGCGACATCCACTGGTAGACCGCCTTGGCTCATTGAGTTCATGCGGCGACCTGCTTCACGAATAGCAAATGGAATGGCTTCTGTCATTTGTGTTTCGATAAATCCTGGCGCCACGGCATTGATGGTCATACCTTTTGCATTGTTTTCTAATTGCTTGGCAGTCGCATCAACCAAACCAATAACCCCCGCTTTAGAGGTCGCATAATTGGTTTGACCCATATTACCCGCAATACCTGAGATTGATGATACACAGACAATACGTGCATTTTCTTTTAAGACATCGTTATCTAATAGATAACGGTTTAATTTGGCCACACTCCCCAGATTGATATCGATGACCATGTCCCATTTTTTCTCATCCATTTTTGCAAGCGTCTTATCACGAGTCACACCAGCATTATGAATGATTGAATCCAAGCCACCACGTTTCTGCGCAGCATCTGCAATTTGTGCACCCGCATCTTCACTGGTAATATCAACGGTTAGAATAGAACCACTGATTTCACTTGCTACTTTTTGCAAGTCACCTTGTTGCTGCGGTACATCTAAGCAAATAACATGAGCGCCTTCACGTGCCAATACACGAGCAATCGCTTCACCAATACCACGACTTGCACCAGTGACTAGCATAGTTTTTCCGCCCAGTGGTTGTGTCCAATCAACCTCAACCGAATCCCCCTTGCTAACGCGTACTACTTGACCTGACACATAAGACGAGCGTGCCGAAGTAAAGAAGCGCAGCGTTGAATCCAGATTCTTTTCAGCGCCTTCCTCTACATAAATAAGCTGTGCGGTGACGCCGCGTTTGAACTCTTTACCAACCGATTTTACAAAACCTTCGAGCGCACGCTGAGCCAATGCCGTTTCGATATCTGTAATCTGCTCAGGTGGACGACCAACAACGATCACTCGGCCTGACGTTTCTACGCGGCGTGCAACAGTATGGAAGAACTCATATACTTGCTTGAGCTCATCCGAATTACGGATATTACTGGCATCAAACAACAATACTTTAAATTTATCATCACCACCCGTATTGGCTTTTGCTTCTACGCTTGCATCAGCCAATGCGTCTTTGACATCGTCATGACTGTTAACGAACACCTCAGCATGCACATCCGATAAGATGCGTGCAACTGATTCACTGACACTTTTGTCTTCACCATTGGCGCGACCCACCAAAACACTACCGCGGACCAAACGCTCACCACTCTCAAAACGGTCAAGTGTGACTGGCAAAGGCAAGCCTAAGTTCTTTGCAACTTTTTTGCCAATAGAAGACTGAACAAAATCACCGTAACGGTCTGACATAATATAATCCTATAAGTAGTGGTTAGAGAATAATGAATAAAGAATGCAAATTGCCTAATACTAAATTACCTAATGCTATAGGCGCTCTGCTTTTATAATTATCGATATTGAATAAATGGCTCTCAAATCGTCTTAACTATACACTCTCATCATAGACAAGTCCAAAAATCGCGACTGTCTACAACAATCTGTAAACAAGCTAGTATACAAGTACGCTACTTTTCCTAGCATCAAGCGCACAACATCATGCTAAAATCAGGCCTATAAGTTATGTATAATTAAAAAATAGATAACAATATATTATCAAAAGCGCTGTTAAGCAATGCTGGTAATCAGTACTCATCAGTCTAATAGCTGTCTAATTATTACTTTTTAAGCACCTATTAAATTTGTCTGAGTTTGATATGGTTTGCCAAAGATATACAGTAAGGTCATAAAAACGCCTTATCATAAACAGCTGTATCAGGTAATAAATGATAATATTTGCTTATTGTTATTTTGCTGATTAAACCGTATTTTATTTTAAACACTCTTTTTCTCTCTTAAGGATAATACAATGAGTAATAAAAACAATCACGCTGATAGTCCTGTAGTGGAAAGCACTGTTGTAAAAGCCAGTAATGAAAAAAAACAAAAGCCAGCGGCAACCAAAAGTCGTAAATCTGGACTAGCCTCGGGGCAAAATCGAGTGGCTATCTTAGGGGGCAACCGTATTCCGTTTGCTCGCTCAAACGGTTCATACGCTGATGTTAGTAATACAGACATGCTAACGGCTGCTTTAGACGGTCTGATTGAGCGCTATAACCTACAAGATGAAGTACTGGGTGAAGTGGTGTCTGGTGCTGTCATGAAATTGAGCCGCGATATCAATCTTACTCGTGAAGCAACATTGAACACAGCGCTCAGCCCGCATACGCCAACTTACGACATCTCACAAGCTTGTGGCACAGGTTTACAAGCGACTTTCGCTTCTGCCAATAAGATTGCATTGGGTCTGATTGACTCAGCCATCACAGGTGGCGTTGATACGACCTCCGATGCACCTATTGCCATTGGCGATGGTTTACGCAAAGTCCTTATCAAGTTAGGTGCTGCAAAAGACAATAAGCAACGCCTAAAAGCCTTAATGGGTCTAAACCCAAAAGACTTGATTGACTCACCACAAAATGGCGAGCCGCGCACAGGTCTATCAATGGGTGAGCATCAAGCCATTACGACACTTGAATGGAATATCAGTCGTGAAGCACAAGATGAGTTGGCTTTTAATAGCCATAAAAACCTTGCCCGCGCTTATGATGAAGGCTTCTTTGATGACTTAATCACGCCATATAAAGGTTTGACGCGTGATAATAACTTGCGTCCAGACACAACTTTAGAAAAGTTAGGCAAACTAAAGCCTGTGTTTGGCAAAAAGAATGCCAACCCGACAATGACAGCGGCCAACTCTACTCCCTTAACCGATGGTGCCTCTTGTGTACTATTGGGTACTGATGAATGGGCAAAAGAGCACAATCTAAAACCACTGGCTTACATCGTACACCAAGAAACAGCAGCCGTTGATTTCATTGGTAAGTCTGGTACCACAGAAGGCTTACTCATGGCACCAGCTTATGCGGTACCACGTATGCTTGAGCATGCTGGTCTGACACTACAAGATTTTGACTTTTATGAGATTCACGAAGCGTTTGCTTCACAAGTATTGTCAACGCTTGCCGCTTGGGAAGACCAGAAGTTTTGCGAAGAGCGCTTAGGTCTTGACGCGCCACTTGGCGCTATTGATCGCAACAAACTTAATGTAAATGGGTCATCATTAGCAGCAGGTCATCCATTTGCTGCCACTGGCGCTCGTATCTTAGCAACTGCGGCAAAATTATTGGACCAAAAAGGATCTGGTCGTGCGCTTATCTCGATCTGTGCAGCAGGTGGTCAAGGTGTGACTTGCATCCTAGAAAAGTAGATCATTCAGCCATCCGTTACTGATTAGAAAGTAACGTAAGCCAAAATATTAAAACATCCTTTAATCTGCTGATTAGAGGATGTTTTTTTGTGCCTATATATCCATCGAAATGAACCACCTAATAAAAAATTCACATTTAGACAGCCAGTTCTCGTCATTATTTTTATCTTTATCTTTATCTTTATCTTTATCTTTATCTTTTGAATTAACTTGTCTTTTGAATTAAAAGCACCTTTACTCTAGGAACTTATAGGTATAACTCTATAGAAATACCCTTGTATCAATTCTATTTTAGAAGCTTCATACATTCGGTAACAAAATACGTGAAAATAAAATAAGAAAGCACAGCCAAGTCATAGGCCTTCTTGCTAAATATGCTAAAGTAAGACGCACTATTAATAAAAACTATAACAATATTTATCAGGAGCTTTTGATGGGTAATATACCTTCAGCCATTGACCCAAAATCTTTAACGACGCAAGAGCGCAATGAGCTTAGCGTGCTTGAGCAGGAAAATTTTGTTGAACGCATGGACAAAGAAGTCTTTAACGATGAGTTGCGTCGTAAGATGCATGAAGATTTGATCGACAATTATGATGAAGAGCTTGAAAACGAGATAGATGATTATATCCGTGACTTTCGTTTTGATGGTATTGAGATGAGTGAAAAAGAAAAGCTAAACCGTCGTACGTATTTTCAAGAATTGGTACGGCTACAACGAGAACTTATCAAGTTACAAGATTGGGTCGTCGATCGCGGTGAACGTATCGTAGTGATATTTGAAGGGCGAGACTCTGCTGGTAAAGGTGGCGCGATTAAGCGTATTACACAGCGCTTGAACCCTCGTGTATGCCGAGTGGCTGCCCTGCCTGCCCCTACTGAACGTGAGCAAACACAGTGGTATTTTCAGCGTTATGTGGCACACTTGCCAGCAGCAGGTGAAATTGTTTTATTTGATCGCAGTTGGTACAACCGTGGCGGTGTTGAACGAGTCATGGGATTTTGTAGCGATGCTCAATACGAAGAATTCTTTCAGTCCGTACCCGAATTTGAACGTATGCTGGTACGATCAGGCATTCGCTTAGTTAAATATTGGTTTTCAATCACTGATGATGAGCAGCACTCACGCTTTATGAGCCGTATTCATGATCCTCTCAAGCAATGGAAACTTTCACCCATGGACTTGCAATCACGAAGACGTTGGGAAGATTATACCAAAGCAAAAGAGACCATGTTTGAGCGTACTCATATCCCTGAAGCACCATGGTGGGTGGTTGAAGGTAATAATAAGAAGCGCGCTAGGCTAAACTGCATTGCGCACTTACTTGAGCAAATCCCTTACAAAGAAGTGCCGCGCGAAGAAGTTGAGCTACCTGATCGCAAGCGCGATGATGAATACTATCGTGAACCCATTCCAGATGATATGTATGTACCACCGCGCTACTAATTTCCTATGCTTCATAAAAAACAGCCTTATAAAATTATAAGGCTGTTTCTATACGTACTCAAAATCAAATACAGTTCTGGTAAATGCTGCATTCAATAAATAGCACTGCCACTAACTTTCAGCATTACATCGTATAAGTAGACTGTAAGCCATCTATTTTACCGGCCAATAAGCGCTCAACTTCGTTTTTGATTCTTTGACCTGCGATGTCTGTACCAATCTGTACGGCAAAACCTGCTGGACGCCCACCTTGTGTTTTAGTATTTACCCAAACCACTTTACCATTCATTGGTAACCGCTCGCTTGAGTTGGGTAAGGTGATGGCAATAAACACTTCATTACCCAATTTTTGAGGTTGATTGGAAGGCACAAATAATGCCCCATTACTCACAAAGGATAAGTAACTGGCATATAACGTCTCAATATTTTCAATATGGCAGGTTAAAATCCCGCCACGTCCTGGCATTGCCATGGTCAGCCTCCTTCATGAGTTAGATTTTTTTATACGACAACTTAGCGGTATACAGCGCATGATAATGATAAATACTCGAACTGCCGCCAGTGGTTATCATGCCATTCTATAAGTACGCCAATTCTTGCATCAGCTTATCATAGGCAAATTTTTCTTGCACATTTTGTTGTAGTGCAATTTTGGTCTGCTGTATGCTACTGGCAAATGCCTCTAATCCACTATCAGCTGGTTGATACGCGTCTAAAACGCTTGATAGATTGACGTCTTTTTGTAGTTCGCCAAGTCCAAGGCAGACACGGCGCATGTCAAGTAGCATCATTTCAGACAAGTGCATAAATTCTACGATACTTAACTGATTTTGCCAGTAGTCGCTCGCCGCCACGCTACTGCGCTTACCGCTACGTAATGCTTGCCACGTCGTTAACCATAAGCTTCGTTTACTGTACCATGGTGCTTGCGCCATGGCTATTGCTGCTAGAGGCGCACCATTTGCTAGTTGAATAAGTTGTTCAATAGCAGCTGTACCCACTGCCTCACGATTGACAGTGTGGCCCAATGCATTGGTTACGTAATTGACAGCAACTGTAGTATCAATTGTTTGTAATGGCAACTGCTGGACACGGCTTTTAATGGTAGGAAGCAATTGGGCAGGCGTATCACTGATCAAAAACAAATGCACCTGTGATTGTGGCTCCTCTAGCGTCTTAAGTAGTGCATTGGCAGCCGCAACGGTCATTTGCTCTGCTTGATCTAGTACACAAATACGTATTCCTTGACCACCTTGATAAATAAAAGGCTGCAAGGCACGAATGTCATCTATTTTTATTTTGAGCGCGCTGTTGGATTGGGACGCTTTTTTGTCTTTTGCTTTGCTATTCGACTTTTCTGTATTATCCGTAGACTCTGCACTACTTGGCATACGAACAATAGGTAATACTTGCAAGCTTGGATGCGTACCTGATCTGAGCCATTGACAGCTCTCACATTTTGCACAGGCCCCTGCTGGATGCGTTGCGCGCTCACGGCACAATAACCAAGCAATCAATCGCCATACAAAAGCACGCTTACCCATGCCTTGCATACCTGCGGCAAGTAGCGCATGAGGCAAGGGTTGTTGTGATTGCACTCGCGTTGTCAGCTGCGACCACAAAGCCTCTTGCCATGGCAACAACGGCGCAAAATAAATATTATCTGTGGTATCAACGACACTGTTGTTTTCCATGATGTTATTCATGACTATTTTTCAGCAGGGTTTTGAAAATCGGCTAGACTCATCGCATTTAAGCGGTCCAAGTCTTCTTGAGTATCAACACCAGCTGGTAATTGACAAGCTGCTGCTGCGATTGCAATATGTCCGCCATTTTCTAAAATACGTAATTGTTCTAGGCTTTCAAGACTCTCAAGTGGTGTTTGGGGCCAGTGCACAAACTGCTGTAATAAGCTGACGCGATAAGCGTATAGACCCAGATGACGATAGGCATTTTTTGGTGCTTGCTTATCCTGATTATTGGCCAAAACCACATCACGGTCACAAGGAATTGATGCTCGGCTAAAGTAAAGCGCACGCTGTCTGTTATCGGACTGCTGACTGACTACTTTTACCACAGACGGACGATGAAACGTCTCATAATCCTCTATAGGCTCACATAAGGTTGCCATTACGCTCTCATTGTCTGCTACCAAAAGTGCCTTGACCTGCTCCAGCAATAATGGCGGCACCAAAGGCTCATCACCTTGCATATTGACCACAATATCATTATCTGACCAGCCTTTGATAGCCGCTACTTCTGCTAGGCGATCTGTGCCCGATGCATGCTCGCTACTGGTCATCACCACATCAAAACCAGCTTCTATACATACGTGAGCAATGCGCTCATCATCAGTTGCAATACACATATCATCAGCAAAATGTGCAGCCTGTGCTTTTTCGGCAACCCAAAGAATCATTGGCTTGCCATGAATCATTAATAATGGCTTGCCAGGCAATCTTGTGCTTTTAAAGCGGGCAGGAATGACAATGTGGGTTTTAGCGGGCGCAGCAATGGATGACATGATTTATTCCTATGGGGTTTTATATGGTTTGAAGTATCAGCCATTGTTGTTTGTGCCATCTTAATCGTTAATATGACTGTCGGCTTGATCGTTTTGTATAGTAATACCTAATTGACTCAACTGTCGATTTAGATGCGGATAGCAGTTGTTGGACAGTACAGCGCTGACTGGTAAGACCCATAAATTATTTGCAAGCTTTTCATAATCGTCCATTAATGCTTGCTGTGCAGTATGTTCCAACAATAGGGCTCTTATTTTTACTGCATCTTTAGTGGTCACCACAATTGGATAATCGCTGTATTCAGCCAGCTCAGCCAAACTAAACGCATAATGGTCAGGATACGGATGCGCAATGACCTGATAACCAAGCGAATCTAGCGTATCAAAAAAACGCTGTGGATAACCAATGCCGCTTACTGCGTGTACTTGGCTACCTTTTTCAGGCATTTCCCTACTCATTTTACTGTCAAAGGAGGATTGCCATAAGCGCTGCATATTATCCGCTTCTAGATGCATGGTCAGACGATTGACATGATGCTGGTCATTCTCTTTGTTATCATGGTTTGATGCATCAATTGCCCTTTCATGATAAATGACATCCGCCTCTTTTAAACGTGATATTGGCTCACGTAAAAATCCAGTGGGTAACAGTTGCTTATTACCAAAACCTCGTGCCGCGTCCACCACAATCCATTCGATATCGCGCTGTAATGCATAATGCTGCAAACCATCATCTGCAATAATTAATTGTAGGTCTGGATATGTCTCCAACAGCGTAGTGATCGCTTGCTCACGGTTTGGGCATACCACCATCGCCACACCTGTCGTATTCACAATCAGACAAGGCTCGTCTCCCACCACATTGGGCAGACTGGTCTTACCGACCAACGCTGGCATCTGACTGGTATCCCCGCCATAACCACGACTAATGACACCGACGTGAATCCCTTGTTTTTGAAAATAGTCGACTAAGGTAATAATCAGCGGAGTCTTGCCACTACCACCCACACTAATGTTGCCAATCACCATGACAGGAACAGGAGCACGATAGCTTGATAAGAGGCCACTTTTGTAAGCCTGATGACGAAGCATGGTAATAAGCCCATATAGCCAGCTAAAAGGCAGCAACAGCCATAACCAAGTGGCCTGACGTTGCCACGCACGCGTCACCGTCGTCTCAATACTCATTGTTAGCCATTTATCCCACTTATTCGCATTACTCAAGCGCAAGAATTGTTTTTAACTATTGCCTGATTGACTCACGTCCTGATTTGATTGAACTACGTAAAGTCTCGAGCATACATTTGCGCATAATGACCTTGCTGTTGTATCAACTCATCATGTGTACCCAGCTCAACTATCTGACCACCATCCATGACAGCAATACGGTCGGCAGATTCGATGGTCGTCAAACGATGAGCGATCACCAATGTTGTACGGTCTTTCATCACGTTATCTAGCGCCTGCTGAATATAATATTCTGATTCGTTATCAAGGGCACTGGTGGCTTCATCTAAAATTAAAATAGGCGCATCTTTTAATAAAGCACGAGCAATAGATAAGCGTTGACGCTGTCCGCCAGAGAGCTGCAAACCTTCAGCCCCGATTTCACTTTGGTAGCCATTTGGCATTTTTACAATAAAGTCATGAGCAAAGGCATCTTTTGCTGCTTTTTCGACTTCGGCTTGGGTTCTATTGGCTAAGCTACCATAAGCGATGTTATTAAATACGGTAGTATTAAAGAGTACCACTTGCTGATTGACCATCGCAATTTGAGAACGTAAGCTTTCTAACGTGATATCTTCAATAGGCATGCCGTCTAAAGTAATCTGCCCTGAAGTCGTCGATAAAGTGCGGGTCAGCAAATTCACCAAAGATGATTTACCAGCGCCACTGCGACCGACCAATGCTACTGTCTCGCCCGCTCGTACATCCAACGTAAAATCACGCAGTGCTATGGTTGAATCTGGATACACCAAACCAACATTATCTAAACGAATCTGTCCTGATAGCTCTGGGCTCAGCACGCCTGTGTCTTTTTCTTCTGGCTCATCCAATAAGGCAAATATCGACTCACCTGCAGCAATACCTTTTTGCAATTTTTGATTGATATCAGTCAATGACCGTACTGGCTTACTAAGTAAGCCTGCAGCGGCAATATAGGAGATAAAAGCGCCCGCCGAGATATTGTCTATCACTGCTGGACGCAAGGCAAGCCATACGACGATTGACATGGCTATTGCCATCAATAGCTGTACGGCTGGCGTATTAATGCTGTTGGTAACAACAACCTTCATCCCTTGACGTAGGTTCTTTTTTGAGGTTTTATCAAAACGCTTGGCTTCATAGGCTTGTCCACCATAATTTTTGACCACTTGGTAGCCGCCGATGACCTCATTAGTGATATGACTCACATCGCCCATTGTCTCTTGAATGCCTTTAGACAGCTTGAGATATCGTTTGGAAGCCAGACGAATTAGCCATAATATAGGCGGTAACACGACAAACAAAATCAAGGTCAAACGCCAGTTGCTATAAAGCAAAAACCCAATCAATGCTACGACCGTCAAACCATCACGCAGTAAGGTTTTCATAGAGTCAGTACTGGCGGCTGTTACCTGTTCAACATCAAAAATCAATTTGGATGATATGGTACCAGCTGGATTGGCTAAATAAAATGAGCTCGGCAAGCGTAGCAATTTATTAAAAACTTCTACTCTGAGCTCATAAACCAAGTTACGTGAGACTAATGCAGAATAGTAGTTACCTAAAAAACTGCCAACACCGCGAACAAAGAACAATGCAATGATTAATAACGGGAATAAGTCCTGTTGACTTTGATCATTTTGATTAATAGCATCAGTGATATATTGCAGCAGCTTGGCAATCCAAATCTCAGTACCAGCATTGATGGCAAATCCCAAAACCGTGAGCAATAATGCCCACCAGTATGGTTTTAAATAGCTCAAAAGGCGCAATAAGGTGGCATACCTAGACACACTTGCTGGTGCTACCTTAGCAGAAGTTTTGGCAGAATCAGATTGATAAGTTTGGCTCATAAAAGCCTCAATTCGGGTATCATCATATGAATGGACTGTGCTTAACACACAGCTTTACAGGAATAGTTTTAGCAAAAACTGGCTATATGCCATAGGCATTATTGCGGTAAAGGTTGCCCAAGTGGCACAACAGTACTGATATTAAGATTTAAAAAACCAAGTTTACCAGCGATATCCATTACCCGCACGACTGACTGATGGGTGGCATTGGCATCGGCAGCAATGACAAATAGCATATCACGATTACTGCCTGCTTCTTGTTGTAGCATACTGGTCAATTCTGCTTCATTGCTACTAGCTAGGGTAATACCATTAACCAAATAACTGCCATCTTCTTGCACTGCTACTTCAAGGCTATTTTTTTGCTCTGTCAATGCGACACCTTCAGCCTCAGGAAGAATGATATTCAGGCGACTAAAATGATTGAACGATGTTGCCAACAGCAAAAATACAATTAAAAATAGCAAGCAGTCGATCATCGGGGTTAAGTTAATTTCAAGTGGCTCAACCGTTGGTTTTCTAAAGCGCATATTACTCTCTTTAATCCGCGTAGTACTAATGTCCTTGAGACATGGTTGGTTAAGCGTTAATGACGGGATTCAAACCATTAAAATACATTACGGCTCAATCTTATATAACAATCTCATTCTTTTCATCTGCCGCCCATTCAGACCATGAACCGTCATATAGAGAAGTACTCTCAAAACCAGCTATTTTTGCAGCTACTAACACGATACACGCTGTTATTCCTGACCTGCAACTAAAAACGAGCGAATCAGACTTCGCAATTCCTTTTTTGGCAAAAACGTCATCAATCTGCTTTGCGTCCAAATAAAACGCTCCGTTCAGAACATTTGCGAACGGTATGTTTAAAGATTTCGGAATGCTTCCACTGCTTAAGCCTTTTCTCGGTTCAGGGTCAGTGCCTAAAAACCTACCAGAGCTACGGGCATCAATCAATGTAAACTGCTGACTGCTCAAATTGTCTCTGATTTCTTGCGTGTTTTTTACATTTGATATTGGGTTCACATTGGGACAAAACTTTAATGCGTCAGGCGCCAAGAAATTATCATCAATGCTATATCCACTTTCAACCCACGATTTTAGTCCACCATTCAATATTAGTACGTCTTTAAAACCAGATTCGGTTAACATCCAGTAAGCCCTTGGAGATGAGTAAATACCCTTATTGTCGTAGACAACAATAGAGTCCTCAATATCAAGTCCTAATTTTTGGCAGGACTCAGCGATCATATCTCTAGAAGGCAAAGTATGAGGAAAAACACTCAAACTGTCTGAGAAGCCCTCGTCAAGGTCAAACTTTAATGCGCGAGGAATGATTCCATTTGCCATTTCGTTTGCTGTATTTGAAACCGATGACCTTAAAGACGTATCTAAAATTTTTATTTTTTTACCCATTGCCATTTGGTTGGCAAGCTCTTGTGCTGAAATCAATATTTTTTTCATAAGCGCTATACTAAGAAAGAGCAGACTTTGCTTAGACCTTCCTCCATTACACTTTAATTGCTACCATTTTATTTCAGTTTGAAGCACTCATTGGACGCTCATGTTTCAAGCCTTCACCATTTACTACCGTATGGGTACGAGACTGATTAAAACCAGCAGCATGCGTATTTTCAAGTAACTGGTAATCGTATAGCTCTTGAATCATTAGCCCTGCTTGGGTCTCAAACTGCGCATTGATATCAATGATGCGGCGCTGAAAATAACGATAAGCAACCAGCGCTGGGATAGCGACAATCATACCCGCTGCTGTGGTAATCAATGCTTGTGACACACCCGCCGCAAGCATCGTCGGATCTTGCATCGCACCATCGGTAATCGCTAAAAACGAAGAAATAATACCCAATACTGTACCCAATAGTCCGAGCAGCGGTGCAATCGCCCCTATGGTACCGAGCATATTGATGTTCTTTTCTAATTGATGAATTTGCACGCTCGCACGATTCTGCATATGCATCGTCATTGACTCTAAGCCATACTGGCGGTAGAGCAAACCCGTTGCTAGAATATCGCCAAGCGCGGTTTTTTCTTTGACATTCATCAATTGTGTTCGACCAATATCACCGTTTTCACGCAAGCGAGTGATCAGCTGTTCGCGCAGCCTAGTGGGTACAATCTTGTTAAACTGTAAAGTATGGCTACGCTCAATAATAATAACCAATGCCAAAATCGAGCACAAAACAATAGGGGTCATTAACCAACCACCTGCTTTCACCAACTCCCACATATTGACTCTCTTCTATTTTTTCTAAAAACAGTGGTTACCAAGATGATTTAAATATGGATAGGCCGTGCAAACTTATTTTAATACTCAAGCCTGCGCTTCTATGTGCTTAATGAGCGCTGCAAGCTGGTCCTGACTATGGAAGAAAATCTCAACGCTGCCCTGCCCATCTTTTTTATGCTTGAGCTTTACTTGAGCGCCTAACATATCTGTGAGTCTTTGCGTCAATTGTTCAGCATCACGAGATTGGATTTGTTCGGCACGATTGGCTTTCGGAGCAGGCTGTAAAATGGATTTGACCAATTTTTCAGCCTCGCGTACTGTCATACCACCATCGATGATTTTTTGCGCAATGATTGGCTGCTGTTCTGACGATAATGCTAAAAGTGTACGCGCATGACCCATATCTAAGGTATTGTTCGCCAAATGGTCTTTTACTGTATCATGCAACTGATTCAAACGTAGTAAGTTTGACACCGTCGTACGCGCTTTACCCACAACCTCGGCAATCATGGCATGACTCATACCAAATTCTGTATGAAAGCGCTGCAAAGCCGCAGCCTGTTCAATCACAGACAAATCTTCCCGTTGAATATTTTCAATCAGTGCCAGTGCGATAGCCAACTCATCAGATAAAGCACGCTCAATCGCTGGGATTACTGATTTTCCGGCCATTTTTGCTGCACGCCAGCGGCGCTCACCAGCAATGATTTCGTGCGTCACAAATGCTTCGCTTTTATCCTCATTCGCCAGTAACGGACGAATCACGATAGGCTGCATCACACCATGTTGCTCGATAGAAGATGCCAGCTCAGCCAAGGCCGTTTCACTCATATCACGGCGCGGTTGATATTTACCGGCTTGTAAGCGCATCACATCGATTTGTACCAAGCTGATTTGGTCTTCTGTGGCACTAGCCTCTGTCCCATTAGTACGTGGCTTATTGGCTGCTGCTTTACTCGCTGTACGTGGCAAACGTGCTTTACGATTGCTCGTATCCGTGGTTTCAGAGCCAAGCGTTTTAGCATCCGTTGGCTTTGTAGACGGTTTGTCGCTAGCCTCAGGGCTACTTAGTTTATCTAATGCACTGGTATCTGGCGTCTCAACTGGCAAAGTATTGTCGCGCACAGCCATATCATCTTGCAAGGCAGAGGCGGCAATTTGCTTTTCTTTTTTGATTGACCCTAATAAGGCATCCAAGCCTCGATTGGCAGCCAATCCTCTTTTCTTTGCCATGATTACCTATCCTCTAACGCTAAAATAAAAGCCAAATAATGATTCATGCGGCTTACTAAAAATACAATGTTAAGTGTTTTGATGTCCCACTGGATATGCTCGCTTCTGACTGGTCGGTTTCATTGATGACCACCTATTGTCGCTTAAAAGCAAAACAATTAACGACTTTGTTTCATCACTTCTGCTGCCAATTTTTGGTAAGCACGCGCACCTTTCGACCATCTTTCGTACGCAATAACTGGCAAACCGTGCGCTGGTGCTTCTGCCAAGCGAATATTTCTTGGAATATGTGTGTTATACATGATATCGCCGAAATGTGACTCCAATTCGGCAGACACATCTCGCGCCAGTGTATTACGTGCATCGAATAACGTTCTCACAACGCCACGAATATAAAGGTTGGGATTGAGTTCAGTTAAACGCTCAATGGTTTGTGACAAGTCCGCAAGACCTTCTAATGCATAATACTCACACTGCATAGGAATGATTACCCCATCTGTCGCGACTAACGCATTAATGGTTAGTAGATTCAAACTGGGTGCACAATCGATAATGACATAATCATAAGCAGGCTTTTGAGCAGTGATTTGATCGTTTATCAAATCGGCCATTGCTGTTTTAAACAACTCATGACTATCGGTCTTGCTCATTAAAGTGATGTCCATGCCAGCCAAATCGCGATTGGCACCGATGACATCAAATCCTGCTGGGCTGGTGACAATAGCATCTGTCAGAGACACGCCATCAAGCAGCACATCGGCTATCGTCAACGCCAATTCATTTTTGTCTACACCAGTGCCACTGGTCGCATTGCCCTGTGGGTCTAAGTCAATCAGTAGTACATGCTTGTGCTTAGCAGCCAAGCTGGCGGTCAAATTTACCGCCGTTGTGGTTTTGCCCACGCCGCCTTTTTGATTCGCAATTGCTATGATTTCCATACACTCACTCAATTTTATTAGGGTCTATTACCGTTATTCTTGTTTGTTATCTACTTCGTCATTGCCTGCGCCAAGACTGTATCGTCACCATGCCTCAAAGCGCATGCATCATACTTGGATATTGAAGCGACATAAACCATTCATTAGATAAATAGCGCACTTTTTTCAGCGCATTTTCCATACTATGCCATTTAAATACAGGCGTAAACTATGTTTCACAAAAAAATCATTGCTGTTTCATGGTCAAAAGCTATTGGTAGCTTAGACATTTTTGATAGATAATTCAATTAAATGACGGCTATCGTGTAAATATGGCACATGAAGTTTGATGGTCTTGATGTTCCACTCACTCTCAAGCGCTTGCAGCTCTTCCTCGCTTGGCGCTTTCCCTTTCATAGCACACAGATAACCATTATCTGCCAGTCTAGGTTGTGCCACTTCAACAAAATCTATCAAGCTGGCAAATGCTCTTGAGGTGACCACGTCATAGCTGGCCTCATGAGCTTCAATGCGAGAAGCAATCGGCTGCATATTACTCAAATCAAGCTCACTACTGATTTGCTTAATAAAACGGATTTTTTTCTGGTTACTATCAAGTGCCGTACACTGACGTTCTGGCTGACAAATAGCAATAATAACAGCAGGTAAACCCGCGCCAGTACCAATATCGAGCAAAGATCCTGCTGGTAAATGCGTTATAATAGCCAAACAATCAATCACATGCTTGATCAAGGCTTCTTCTGGATCAGTGATTGCGGTCAGATTATACGCTTTATTCCATAATAAGAGCTGGTCTAAGTACAATAATAACGTGCGTTGCTGCATCTCGCTTAGAGGTAGATTCAGCTTGTCTACTGCTTGCGACAAAGTCTTAGCAAGTGCTGGTAATTGTGAACCAAGCTTTACAAAGCCAGTCGAATCCATATGTACACTACCTGTACTAGCAGAAGATAAAGAGGTTTTAGCGGAAGCTGACATACAACAAGTTATCCAGTTTTGACATGTGAACCGTCTATTTTATCATGCAGCCTGCTCATTGAATAGTTGCAGATTGCGCCAATGTGAGACATCTTATACTATCTTCCCCTATATGAAGTGCGTTATTCTTCTTTAATGACTTTAAATTGACTATTCTTTTATACCTATTTCTTTCATTTTACTTACCCATTTACTTTATCATGATACAAAACTGCATTTAATGACTTGTCTCAAGTGCAGCCATATCTTGTAATATGCTTTAGCGGTTTGTCAAAATGGTATGAAAAAATCAGGCTTATAAAAACAAATACAGAAAATAAGAACCTAGCTAAACATTAAAAAATCAATAATGATTCAACGCTTTTAAGACGATCTATCATACGCTTATGACTGAACAACTTCACAACCTTCATTATCAAGTACTAAAAGACACCAATAATATGGCAACATCCCTCTCTGAGTTAAAAGATACCGAGCAAACAGCACCAACTACCCCGCATCCTGTTTTTATTGAGGTCGAGCAACGTTGCCTGATCAGCGCCGAGCAACTCAAGCGTTATAGCAATCCCGATGAGCTACCGACTGACACGCGCACAGCGCCTGACTTAGATGTTGGCTTTGGTCAACAGCGTGCCCTCAAAGCTTTGCAAACGGCCCTAGATATCAAAGCCAGTGGCTATCATGTATTTGCCGCTGGAGAAAATGGTTTAGGCAAGCGCACGATTATCAGCCGTTTGCTCACGCGCATCGCATCTGATGCACAGACACCAGATGATTGGGTATACATACATAATTTTACTGATCCTCGTACCCCTTTGGCTTTGCGACTGCCAGCAGGTCATGCGGATCTTTTACAGCAGCAAGTCAATCATCTGTGGCAACAAGCCAAAAAACGTTTGAGTCAGCGTTTTCGTAGCGATCAATATCAAAGCAAAATCGAAGCCATCAAAAACAATACGCATCAAAAAGAAAGTCAAGCGTATGAAGTACTAAATGCTGAAGGTAAGCAATATGACTTGGCGCTGACGTTTCGATCGTTTGATAATAAAGCCGTTTTTGTGCATCCTAGCCAGCTACAAACTGACAATGAAGATAATGAAAACACCGATCAGCCCGTAAATAACGCCAATAAAAAAGTAGACGTAGAAGATAGCAAAGAAACTTCTGTTAATGGTGCAGAAGACAACGATACTGAATACGGTAATAGTGAATACGAGACTGAACTGAATAATTTTGTACAAAAGAACCATATGCAAAAAAGGCTCAGTCAGTTGACCATCGCTTTGGAGCAGTTGGAAGACGAAGCCAACGATGCGATAGAAGCGCTGCATAGAAACATTGCACAGCGAGCATTACAGCCTTTGTTTGCCCCTGTTTATGAACAATTTACCGCTCACCCACTTGTCGTTGATTATCTCAAAGCGGTGTTTGCCGACATGGTCACTCATGTAGAACGCATCGTCAATGGGGACGATGAAGAATTCGTGACAGCAGTTTTGGCCACCACGCCAAGTCGTTATGCGGTCAATGTGATTGTCAGTCATGCACCTGACAGTGGTGCGCCAGTTATCTTCGAAGACCTACCAACTCATTTAAACTTATTGGGTCATGTTGAGCAGATCACACAGTTGGGCACAGTGACCACCGACGTCAGCATGATTCGAGCAGGCGCGCTACACCGTGCCAACGGTGGCTATTTACTATTAGAAGCCAGTCACTTACTAGAGCACCCTTATGCTTGGCAAGGGCTCAAGCGAGCCTTGCAATCTCGCAAAATCAAGCTCTCAAGCCTTGAGCAGATGCTGACCTTAACAGGTAGCTTATCGTTATCACCTGCACCCATTGATTTGGACATCAAGGTTATCTTGTTGGGCGAAGCAGACTTGTATTATGAGCTGCTGGAGCTTGAACCTGAGTTTGACGCGGTTTTTAAGGTTCGCGCTGACTTTCATGACGACGTGGTTCGTACCAGCGAGCATGAACTAGCACTGGTCGCGAAGATGGCTGACATCATCGACTATGCCAACCTTTATCCCTTCGATCGTCACGCCCAAGCCACTTTGCTTGAGCATTTGAGCTTACAAGCGGAAGAACAAGACCGCTTGAGCCTACATAGCGATCTTTTAATCAAACTGCTTCATGAATCAAACCGCCATGCACGCTTGGATGATGAAAACATTGTTACTGCCACGCATGTTACTCAAGCCATTAGTGATATGGATGAGCGCTCAGGATACTTAAGAGATCTGTATTGGGATGAGCTGAAAAACGGTCAGCAATTGATTCAAACACAAGGGCACGCCGTCGGACAGGTAAATGCTTTAACGGTGGTTAGCTATGCGGATAGTGAGTTTGGCATGCCAGCACGTCTCACCGCAGTCATCCAACCAAATATAGGCGCTGGGGAAATTCTAGATATTGAGCGCGACGTGGATTTAGGCGGTAGCTTACATGCCAAAGGTATGCTTATCATGACCAGCTACTTACGGGCACTTTTTAGTCAGCATCATGCCTTAAACTTTAGCGCGTCACTCGCTTTTGAACAAAGCTACGCCCACATAGATGGCGATAGTGCCACCGTCAGCGAAGGTTGCGCCCTATTGTCCGCACTAGCCAACGTACCTATTGACCAATCTTTTGCCATCACAGGCTCCATGAATCAGCTCGGCGAAGTACAGGCCGTGGGCGGTATCAATGCAAAAATCGCAGGTTTTTTTGATGCGTGCCGTGAGCAAGAATTGACAGGGCAGCAAGGCGTTGTGATCCCTATGGCCAATGTCAAACAACTGATGCTACGCGACGATATTATTGAAGCCGTCAAAGCTGGCAGTTTTCATATTTATGGTGTTCATACATTAAGCGAAGCCCTAACACTGATGACAGGCCTTCCTATCGATACCATGAATAAAAAGGGCCGCTACCGCAAAGACACTCTATTTGGCAAAGTATTGAGTCGTCTGATGCTATGGGATGAGAATCAGAACGAAGAAGAGGATATTGACGATAAGAAGTCAAAAAAGAAGGACAAGAAAAAGCGGAAAGCTAAACGTCAAAAAAAAGAAGACCCTAGAAGAAAAGACACTGCTAAACATCAAAGAAATGAGAGTGAAGTGGTGGACACAATGAATGGTCGTAAAGAGGTTATTGATGACGAAAAGAGCATCGATAGTGATGAAAATGCAAAACCACTTGATAGTATTTAATACAAATTATAGTAGGGTGTAATAACGTGATGCTTCACTATATGCGGTATTGGCTTAGCAACACTTGGCGGACGTACACAGTGGCGAACGTCCCTAGACGCTACGATATTTTTCTGCGATGATAAATAGCTCTTGGTGCGCTAACACGTATAAAAACTGACTATAACTTTATAAAGGTTATCTCTTAATGACTGTACATCCTACTGATGCTAACTCTCTTCAAAGACAGACAGATTCTGATGAGCAGACTAACATACCAGTCGCAACGGACAGTCAGGTCTTGAACGATACAAGCGACAATCGCCACGGCGCAGCCACAACAGCGCGGCAATGGCAAGTGCTATCTCAGCTACAGCGTAATCGCTGGGTAGGCACAACCCATATATTTGAACAGCTTATCATGGCAGGTTTTGACATCAGTCTGCGTACTGTGCAGCGTGATTTAAATGCACTGGCCAAACGCTTTCCTATTGAAAAAAACAATGCCAATCCACAAGGTTGGCGCTGGTGCGATGACGCACCATTGCAGAGTTTGCCACATATGAATCTATCGCAAGCCGTTGCTTTTAATATGGTAGAAGCCAATCTGACTCAGCTACTGCCCCCTGTTATTTTGGATGAATTGTTTCCTTGGTTTGACTTGGCCAGACGACAATTAAAAAACAGCAAAGTCACGCATTCATGGATAGATAGAGTCCGTATTGAACCTGCAACTCAGCCCTTGATTGCGCCACATATCAACTTAGAAAGTAAAGACAACATTTATCATGCTTTGTTTTATCAATTACAAATCAAAGCCAGCTATACTCGTGGTGATAAATCTCAGGCCAGTGAATATACTCTAAATCCAATTGCTATTATTCAACGCGGTGTCATCATATATTTGGTCGCCACTCGTACCGACGACACAGAATCCATCATTCGTACGTTTGCTTTGCACCGTTTTGCCAGTGTCGAAATTCTCGACAGCACCGCAAAAACGCCAGAGAATTTCCAGCTTGATACGTATTTGGACGCAGGTGGCATGGGCTTTAGTCACCCATTATTTAGCGAGCTGCCCAACCGTGGTAAAAATACATCCATTGAGCTACAATTTACCAAGCAAGCCGGTAAAAGCCTAACCGAAAGTAAGCTGAGCGATGATCAAATTGTCATGTCAAACGACGATGACACCTTGACCATCCAAGCCACTGTAAATCTGACGTCACAGCTGGTTTGGTGGTTGCGCGGTTTTGGCAATGGTTTATTAAATGCCAAACCTGAGCTGCTATATCAAGCTGTATTAGATAAATCGCTAAATAATGAATAATGCCTAACTATAACAACACTCAAATTTAACTGTATTTACATGGATACAGGCATTTAAAAACTAAGAATTAAAAAGGAATGTTATGTCGACCACTGCCCCATCACCACTACTTTCAGAAAGCTTAAAAGGGCTGGGCATAGATGCGGGAACCTTGTTTTTTGCACTAAATTATGACTTTACTAAAATTGAATCAAAAGGTTTACTCAAACGCTTTAAGAAGAATAAAGAAGCAATTGATATCGATTTGGCGTGCGTCCTATATGATACTCATTGCACCATTCACGACATTGTTTGGTTCAAACAGTTGCGTGATAGAGCTGAGTCGGTCAAACATCAAGGTGATAGCTTAAATGGTAAAGATCGTGGCGAACAAGCCATGTATTTGGCGCCACTTGACCAAGAGCAAATCAGACTATCCTTAGAAAAAGTGCCACTCAATGTTACCCATATTGCCCTGATTGCCAACTCTTATCATGGCCATCCGTTTTCTAGAGTGAAAAAAGGCGAGATTCATCTTAGTGATGATGAAGGCAATCGGTGCTTTGAGGTCAACTTAAAGCAGCTTCCGCGTGATTGCACCACGCTTTGGGTAGCGCATTTGCGCCGAGAAATAGAGGACTGGCATTTAACATTACATAATTTACCACTTTCTGCCGAAGACATGGTGGAAGCAGCGCAAGGCGTGTCCCATGAACTTGCACGCGCGCTTCCTATTCCACAAGGCATATAGAACTCTCACAACACCTATTCAATTGCTATATAAAAAGGGGCTACGTTATCAAAACGCAGCCCCTTTTTTAGCTTTATACTCGCCGTTTTTACTGTTTTGTTTTCTATAATGCCTCGCCGCAGTTCGGACAAAAATTCTTTTGTTTGACTTCCACTTCTCTCTCGCGGCGCTCAAGTTCTTGTTCACGTAATACTTGTAGCACGATGCCTTGCGCCTGCTCTTTATCCAAACCAAGCTCACGTCGAATCTTATCTATCATTATCTGATTCTGTATCAAATCAAAATCGCTATCAATCAGTTGCTCTCGAAAATGCTGCTCTAGCTCTTCACGACGCTGAGCAAGCTCATTTGCCAACCCTGTCGCCAAAATACCAGCTGGTAACGCTGCCAGCCCGACACCTAATATCGTGATAATTGCACCCAGTATCTTGCCAGCAGTTGTAATTGGTATGACGTCGCCATAACCAACCGTAGTTAGCGTAACCACCGCCCACCACATAGCTTTGGGTATCGACTCAAACACCTGTGGCTGGGCATGGTTTTCAACCAAATAAATACCACTAGAAGCAGTGACAATCATAATGATCAAAATAAAAATCACCGCTTGAAATGAGCCTTTTTCTTTATTAATGACCACCAGTAGAATACGTAAAGAGGCGAAATATCGTGTCAATTTGAGGATACGGAATAGACGCAAAATGCGTAAGAAGCGCAAATCAATATTCACAAAGAAGTTAAGAAACGCAGGTGCTATCGCCACCAAGTCTATCAACGCTGAAGGACTTTTTAACCATTGCCAACGTTGATGCCAAGTCGTGTTCGTTGGCTTCGCCTCAGCCACACTCCACAATCGCAGCAAATACTCGATAGAAAATATCACAATAGAGAAATTCTCAAACCAAGTAAAATAGGTTTGATAGCCGTAATACCATTGATCAACAGACTCTGCAATGACCGCTGCTACATTGGTCATAATCAAAAATATTAAAAAATAATCAACGCAGCGGCTAAAGAACGTGTCATGGTCATCGTTCTGCAAGATATTGTAGACAAAAAGACGCAAGCGCCGTATAGATTGGAGTAGCATGACGTCCCTAATTGGTAAAACACTGGTCTTATATTAATAAAACATACATCGTAAATATATTTTTTGGATTTTAGCGCAGTCATCGCTGATGACAAGTATTCGGTACTACGTTAAAGAACGTTAGTGACACATAGCTCTATTTACTTGAGCCAAACGTCATTGATTATACAAAATTTGAATAATAAATATAGGCAGATGTGAGTAATATAAATGTGATGAGCAAAATAGCAAACTGTAACACCTTTTCCTCTAAGCGTAATTGCTGGCTTATATTTTGAGCAGGCAGTAAAAATAGATGACATTCAGGACAACACGAATCTACCTGATTCAATGTTTCCATAGAACGTGCTTTTGCACAGCGTAGAGGAGAATTACTACAGTAGCCGAGCATAATATATACGCCTTTTTTATAACATGATTATCAATCCAAAAAGTGTTAGGTAAATATGACCAAATTTGAAATCAGGACTTTAGTTTTGAGGTTTTATAGATAAAGCATATATGAAGACAGTTTTATTTCATGTGGTCACGATATAAAAAACGACTATCATCTCATCATGATAACCAATTCTCTCAAAACTCCCAATTTTTTGACTAAAACGTTAGTTGTCATAATCTATCGTATAAAACCGTCTCATATACATTTAAAAAACCTTACAGTTAGCATGGTTTTATACTATAATATAATCTCAATGTTACTCTTTAGTGAATAATCATAACATTGTGTATCGGTAGCTAATGTCATCCCTCATTAGATCTCTACCAAAAACCATCTATCATGTTGAGGAATAAAACGATGAAACTACAATCCCTAGTTTTAGCTGCTATCACTGCATTGACTGTGAATACTGCTTTTGCAGTCCCTGCAGGTACTTGGTCAGTTGCTGCTGGTGCCCATATGGTCGATCCTAAGAATAACAATGGCACCCTTGCAAATGGAGCGATAGATGTTGATGTAGATAGTGATATCCGTCCAACCATCAGTGGCGAGTACTTCATTGCCGACAACGTAGGAGTCGAGCTATTAGCAGCAATTCCTTTTCATCATGACATCACTTTAACAGCTGGTGACACCACAATTGATGCAAAGACTCAGCATCTACCGCCTACCCTATCTCTACAATATCACTTTGACGGCTACAATATGCCTATGAATGTAAAACCTTTTATTGGCGTAGGTGTGAACTACACAACCTTTTTTAAAGAAAAAATTTATAGCGATACATACGAAAACTTAAAGCTGGATGACAGTGTTGGCGTTGCTGGTCATATCGGGCTTGATATTCCTTTTACCCCCACTGAATACTTTCGTATCGATGCTCGCTATATGGACATCAAGACCGACGCAAGTGTAGACGTTGCTGGTAAAACGCTAGATATTGGTGAAGTTGATATCAGCCCTTGGGTATATGGCGTGGCATTTGTTAAACAATTCTAATATATCAAAGATAGCACAGATGAAATAGCGTAAATAAAGAAGTCAGTTTGATAACTGACTTTTTTATTGCTGGTAATGATTGTTTTCCAAAAACTTCCAAGCATAAAAAAGACCATCCGTAGACAGTCTTTTTTTAAATCAATTATGTTAAGAGCTGATAATCAAACCTAGAGTAAAATACGGCGTGGATCAGCCAATAAGGTAGCGACATAGCGGGTAAATACCGCTGCATCAGCACCGTTGATGACACGGTGGTCATAAGACAATGAAAGTGGCAGCATTAAGCGCGGCTCAAAAGTCTGCTTTGCAGCATTCCAAACAGGCTGCATGGTCGCTTCTGATGCTCCCAAGATACCTACTTGTGGCCAGTTAACAAGTGGTGTAAACGCCGTACCGCCTAAGATACCTTGACTTGAGATAGTAAAACTTGCACCTTGCATGTCTTTCGTGGTGAGCTTTTTATCACGTGCCTTGCCTGCTAACTCACCGATTTCGATGGCGATCTGCTTGATGCCTTTATCCTGTGCGTTTTTGATCACTGGCACCACTAGACCGTCATCAGTCGCAACCGCAATACCCATATTGACGCTCTTACGCAAAATCACTTGGGTGTTGTCATCACTTAAATGACTGTTAAAACGTGGGTGCTGTGTGAGGGCATATGCCGTTGCCTTAACAATGAAGGCCAAGATAGTCAGGCCAATACCTTCAGCTTTCATACCGCCTTTTAGCTCACCGCGCAGTTTTTCAGTCTCGGTGATGTCTGACAAATCAAACTGAGTAACCTGTGGCAATAACGTATTATAGTTAAGCTGAGGTATCGAGACCTTTTGGAGACGGCTGAGGTCTTGCGTTTCCGTCTCACCCCAAATCTCAGTTTTACTCATGTCAGGTAGCTTTGGCAGTCCTGAGCTAACAGCGCCCTGAGCAGCTGACGCGGCTTGCTGGGTGGTCAAACGGTTTTTGACATGCGCAAACAGATCTTCTTTTAGAATACGATCGTTTAGTGCTGAGCCATTTACCTGTGTAATATCAACACCTAGTTGACGCGCCAGTTTACGTACAGCAGGGCCTGCGTATACATCTGCAAGCTTTTCATTGACTTGTGCTTCGGTCAATTTTTTATCCGTAGAGACCGCAGTTGAGGTCGGCGCAGGTGCTTGCTTTGGCTCGCCTGTTGGAGCTGGCTGCGGTTTATCTCCAGCTTTTGGTGCAGGCTTATCCGCTTTTGGTGCAGTATCCGCTTTTGGTTTTGCTTTAGAACTACCTACCGCTTTAATGACGATAAAGTCTTGCCCATTAGCAACAGTGTCACCAGCATTTACCAAGATTTTTTCGACCACACCGGCTTCTGGTGCAGGCACTTCAACTGAGGCTTTATCTGACTCAATCAGTAAGATAGACTCATCAGCACTGACCGTATCACCTACACTCACCATAATTTCAGCCACTTGCGCTTCGTCAACGCCTATATCTGGTAGTGCATGGGTGGTCGATGCGCCTTCACTAGTATCCTCAGTCGATTCTTCTACGTCTGTATCCTCTTCAGCAGGTGCGTCTTCAGTACTCTCGTCTGCTTGTTCTGAATCAGTTACTTCTTCGGCATTGTCGTCAGCATCGTCACTTGCCTCAGCACTCTCTAGTTCAATCAATACCATGCCTTCGCTGACTTGATCACCAACAGCAACACTGATTTTGGTGACTTTACCAGCGGCAGAGCTTGGTACTTCAACTGAGGCTTTGTCTGACTCTAGCAAAACGATGTTGTCATCTTTTTCGATAACATCACCCACTGCTACCATAATCTCGCTGACTTCGGCGCTATCGACACCCAAATCGGGGGCTTTAATATCCATGTTTATCTCCTAGTCTTATGATTATTATTCTTTGACATCACCGTCATTGAGTAAAGTTGCATCTGCTTGATCTTCAGCACGACCTTCATTGCTGATTTCTTCATCGTCTTCAGCGACAAACTCAGGTACAGGGCTTGGGTTTACTTTGCCTGGTGCTGGTGCATCTGGAGAATGATCATAATAAGACTGTTGGTGCCATGCAGGTGGCTGATCCACATCGATACCTAAACTTGAAATAGCATCTTTAACCAAACGCATTTCCACTTCGCCTTCATCTGCTAAGCGCTTAAGCGTTGCAACAACGATGTGAGCTGCATCAACATTGAAGAAACTACGTAAGTTTTCACGAGTATCAGAACGGCCATAACCATCCGTTCCTAAAGTGGTATAAGGACGGTTGTCCGGTAACCAAGCACGGATTTGTTCTGAGTAGTTACGCATATAATCGGTTGCTGCTACTACAATACCTTCGTGCGGTGCTAATTGCTCAGTAACCCATGGCACTTTCTCTTCATCCATTGGGTGTAGACGGTTGTAGTCGTCACAAACCATACCATCACGAGTCAACTCGTTAAAGCTAGTAACACTCCAAACGTTTGAGGTGATATTAAACTCATCTTTTAGGATCTTAGCGGCTTTTTGTACTTCACGTAAGATCACACCTGAGCCCAATAGCTGCACCTGAGTTGAACCATTGTCTTCAAGCAGATACATACCACGCTTGATACCTTCTTCGGCACCTTCAGGCATAGCAGGTTGATCGTAGTTTTCGTTCATCAAAGTCAAGTAATAATAAACGCGCTCACCTTCTCCATACATACGGCGTAGGCCATCATGTACGACAACTGCTAGCTCATAACCATAGCAAGGATCATAAGTCACGCAGTTTGGTACGACGTTAAATAAAATTTGTGAATGACCATCTTGATGCTGCAAACCTTCACCATTCAAAGTCGTACGACCCGCAGTGGCACCTAGTAAGAAGCCTTGTGCTTGACAGTCGCCTGCCGCCCAAGCCAAGTCACCGATGCGCTGGAAACCGAACATTGAGTAGTATATGTACATCGGAATCATTGGTAGCGCGTTCACAGAATAACTGGTTGCTAAGGCAATCCATGTACTCATTGCACCCGCTTCGTTGATACCTTCTTCTAACATATGACCATCGATGGCTTCTTTATAGCCCATCAAGGCTTCGCTATCTTCTGGCGTATATTTTTGACCAACCGCAGAGTAAATGCCGAGTTGACGGAACATACCTTCCAAACCAAAAGTACGCGCTTCGTCTGGTACGATTGGCACGACGCGATCTTGGATGTCTTTATTTTTCAGCATGGCTGATAGTAGACGTACAAATACCATCGTCGTTGATTGCTCTTTACCATTACTACCTTTCAACACTCGATCGAATATTGACAGTTCAGGAATATTCAATGGAATGTGACCACTGCGACGATTTGGTAGGTGACCGCCTAATGCTTCGCGGCGACCTTTCAAGTATTTCATTTCTGCCGAATCTTCTTCAGGACGGTAGAACGGTAGCGTTTCTAGCTGCTCATCGGTAAATGGCAAATCAAAACGATCACGGAAATAGACGAGCGCCTCTTGATCAAGTTTCTTGATTTGATGCGATTTATTGACCGCTTGTGTTGTGCTGGACAAACCATAGCCTTTAACAGTTTTGACCAGTACGACCGTTGGCTGACCTTTGGTTTTCATCGCTTCGCTAAACGCAGCATACACTTTTTGTGGATCATGACCACCACGGTTTAGACGGGCAATATCCTCATCAGTCAATGCATCTGCCATTTCTTTTAATTCAGGATATTTACCAAAGAACTCTTTGCGAGTAAATTCAGGCGTACGCGCTTCGTATAGCTGGTACTCACCATCGACCACTTCTTCCATACGATGTTTGAGAACGCCAGTATCATCATTGGCAAGCAGGCTATCCCATTTACCACCCCAGATAACCTTAATCACACGCCAGCCCGCACCGCGGAATACCGACTCTAGCTCTTGGATAATTTTACCATTACCACGTACTGGACCATCAAGACGCTGTAAGTTACAGTTAACAACCCAAATCAGATTGTCTAACTTCTCACGACCAGCAAGAGAGATTGCACCCAAGCTTTCTGGCTCATCCGTCTCACCATCACCTAAGAATGCCCAAATTTTACGACCTTCTTTCTCTAACAGTTTGCGGTTTTCCATGTAGCGATGCACATGAGCATGATAGATCGACATGATCGGACCTAGGCCCATTGAAACGGTTGGGAATTGCCAATAATCAGGCATCAGGTACGGATGCGGATAACTTGATAAGCCTTTACCACCGACTTCACGGCGGAAGTTATCAAGCTGATCTTCAGTCAAACGACCTTCTAAATAAGAGCGCGCGTAGATACCTGGTGCTGAGTGACCTTGATAATAAATCATGTCACCACCGAAGTGATCACTTGCCGCGCGGAAAAAATGGTTAAAACCCGTTTCATAAAGCGTTGCGCTAGAAGCAAATGAAGCTAGGTGACCACCCAAATCATCATCATTTTTATTAGCACGCATGACCATCGCCAAAGCGTTATAGCGAATCAACGCACGGATCTTACGCTCCATACCCAAATCACCTGGGTACATTGGCTCATCTTCAACAGCAATACTATTGATATAGGCTGTATCGAGGCGGTTAAATGGTAACCCCTCTTGAACCGCCATGTTGTATAGCGCTTTTAATAAAAACTGAGCACGATCCTTGTCTGCATGCTTGAGAACAGACTCAAAGGCTTGAAGCCATTCTTGGGTTTCGGTGCTATCAGCATCCTTATAATAATTCATCATTACTGTCCTTTTCTGTCAGTCAGCCCTGCCTAAAAACAGGATGTTGTTAAGTCAAAGTATTGTTCAATACTGTCTTAAGGGAATGGTTTGCTCAATGACTTCCTTGTTAATTCAAGAAATTACATTCAGTATTCTGCATGTATACGGCTGCATTTGATCATTTCATAATCTTGGGCATCCAACGTAATTAAAGTAGAAACGGTACTACTGTGCATCTATATATCGTATGCTAACTGAATAATCAGATAGTAAAATACGCTCTCAGCCTAGCTCCTATAATCAACCATCAAACGATAATAACCCTTTATTATAGGCGTTTATGCCACAGTTGTTTATAGCTATAAAGAAATGGTGATATGACAAGTATTTTTGAAATAAATATTGATTAGTGATTAGGTAAATATTTACAGTCTTACCAAATTATTTTAGTTTTTCATTATAATGGAATTGATAATCATATGGTTACTCATCGCACTAAATGAACCTTTCATCCTCTTTAAAAAGCTTTTAGTAATGATCTTAGATATATTGAGTTAATAAAAATTACTAATCTTTACTTTTCTTACACAGTAATTTTCATTTGATACAAACTTGGATCGAGGTGGTTAGATGTGTATCGATAGATATCCAATCTTGGGTAAATACCTTAACGTCAGTCAAATGCTAAATTTTATTATATCTGCTCTATTCTTGAGTTTGATACTTACTATTAATAGTGCTCGTGCTGATTTTGTATCAAATGAAACCTCTACGACTGGTATGTGTCCTGCCAATCATAAAATGTACTATATTGGTGCCAATCCTCCTGCTTCTACTTCGTCGTCTCTTGTCGTTTCCCAGACGTTGACCTGGACAGCTGGACAAACAACCAAAAGTTTTACTTTCACAGAGGCATCTGGAAATAAAACATTTACGATTGCCTTTTCTAACATACTAGACAAAACCACTACTGCCATTAGCACACCGTCAAATGCTGAATCCCCTTTTTACGATAGCTTGAGCGGTGTAACCACTTCAGCTATAAACTTGGTTCATAACTCTCCTGTGTCAGCAACCTCTAAAACCAACCATGTTTTAGATGTCAAAGTGAGTCAATCTACGAGTAAAACTGGATATAAAATTCAAGATCTAGACTCAACTGGCGCTACTGGGCAAGTACCTTATATTGAACAAGTGGATGTCTCTTCTAGCAAAGGACAACTAACCGCTAATAATAACTTCCATACAATAAATGCTTCTCGCGATATTGTAACAGCTCGTTCAGGGCTGAATTGTGGTGCCGGAGGATGTACTATAGATGCCGCTTGGAACTACAATATTGCAAATATTGCTCTAAACCTTAAGCACAACAATACACTTTCACAAGTAAATAGCCCACACGCTGTAGGCTACTCTGACTTTTATTTTTGCTTAGCACCGCCTAAACTGATAATCAAAAAGGCACTCAATGGCAACCGCGTGAATGACAGTGACACTAAACGAGATCAATTTGAGATAACTGCTACTGGAGGCTCAATAGCGACAAACAGCTTTACCACAACTGGCACAGGCTCAACCATTACAAACGGTACTAGCGCTACACTGACCTTAGCGGAGAACACAAGCTATACCATTACAGAACGAGCCATCAATGGTACAGCACTTGGTGATATAGCGAGCTACAACGCTACCTATACCTGCACCAACGCCACGACTGGTAGCACCACCGTTATGCCGACTGCTGCAATGACTTACAACGCCACCGCTAAAACTCGCTCGTTTACACTTACTAATACGACATATGGCGATGAGATAACTTGTACTATCACTAACTCGATAAACAATTATAACTTCTCTGGCACTGTGTTCAATGACAATGGCGGCATCACTAGTGCCAATGCCTCTAATGCCGATATTGCGACTGGTCCTTACGCCAATAATGCTAATTACTTTAATGGCGTATTCGATAACACTGCACCCAATGCCGAAACTGTTATTTCCGATAACGATAGTACGGTCGAGCTGACCAATTGCTCAGGGACAATTATTGCTTCACAACCAGTCGCAGTTAATGGATTGTATTCGATCAATGTTTCTGCAGCACAATTGGCAGGATATTCCAATCTATGTTTAGTGGAAAAAAGAAAGGAAGGTTCTACTTCTTTTCCAATACGCACTACTTTAGGCAGTAGGTCCATTAATTTTCAATCGTCTACTTATAACTATCCAAACAATAACTTTGGTAGAGTTATTGTTGAGAACTCAGCTTTAGTACTAGAAAAAGAACAAGCAGCAAATAAGTGCGACATCATCTCCTTTACAGATACCTCGCTCAAATACAGCAAAGACGCTTTGAATGAAAAAGGTGACAACCCAGATATACGTCCAGGTCAATGCATTGCTTATAGAATTACAGCGACCAATCGCGCCAATATCCCTATTGATAATTTTATCATGCAAGACATTTTACAGAAAAAAGGGGTCAATAATGCGACTGTAACTTCAGTCTTGACTACCCCTACTCGTGAAGCAAATGTATTTAACGATGGCCTGAACAATGGACAAAATGGCACGATTAGAACCATATCTCAAACATTGCCTAAAAGGGATAAACGCATATTTTATTTCAACACTAAATACGGTACTACCGTAGACACTCAGTAGCGATCAATCATTACTTCTCACCTACTCTACTAGCCTTCCTTTTTACGCTAAAAAGCCCTATCTGCCAAGATAGGGCTTTTGCCGTTTGGTCACCTTAATAAACCCTTTGTCGTCTTTATAGTGATTATTTGTATCGTTTACGTGAAAATTAACAAAGAGGAAACTACCTATTTTTTATGCGTACTTTCTATAACAGATTCAGGTTAATTATTCCGCGATTTGTAAGTTAACACCTTATTAGCATTACGATCGAGACAAGGATTCTATATGAAACGATTTAAGCTTGTACCCAATATTTTATTAGTAGCATTGGCTTCTACCTGTCTATTAGGTACCGCTCATGCTGATGATGCATTGAAAATGGATTTAACTGCTAATCAAGTTATCAAAAATGCAGAAGGTAAAACGGTTTATTCGCCAGTACGCACAGCACCAAAGGGTACTGTTATTCAATACAAAGCAACTTATACCAATACTATCAATAAAGATATTAACGACTTGATGGTAGCACTACCAATTCCTACCAACATGGTATTTACAGGTGACGCCATGCCTGCCAGCGCTCAAGCCAGTACTGATGGTCAGAACTATGCTGACATGCCTTTGATGCGTAAAGTAAACGGCAAAGTAGTAAAAGTGCCATTTTCTGAATACCGTAGCCTTCGTTGGAATATCAAGCTACTACCAGCCATGAAATCCGCCACCGTATCACTCAACACGGTAGTCAACTAATACTTACACAATGCTTTTATCTTAAACCTTCTGGAGATTGACCGCATGAAACCTAATTTATTCCAATACTCAGTGTTGACCGTTGGTGTCGTTGCTGCTATGGGTATTACTACTGCCAATGCAGCTACCCCAACAGGTGGTACGTCCGGCTCATTTAATGTAAATAACAAAGCGACAGCTTCTTATACTGTCGCTGGTAATACGACTGTTCAAACTGCTGAATCAAATGTCGTCACCGTTAATGTTTCTGAGACGGGTTCTTTTAGTTTGATTTCTACTGTTGTTGATGCCAATCCTAACGATGATTTTGGTAGAGATCGCGCTATTAATGCACAAGCCGTTTCGACCGTAGATTTTACCCATACCTTGGCTAACGCCGGTAACATTAATGATACTTATACCGTCAATATTGCCAATGCCACTGGCGATGATTTTGATTACAACCTAGGTAGTAGTGTTATTAAGTACCAAAAAGTCGATGCTAGCGGCGCTAATACTGGTGGTTTGGTGACCATTGCTAACGGCGGTACGATTGCATTAGCACCAGGCGAAAAAGCGTTAATCACTGTGACAGCCCAAGCCGATACTAAACGGGTTGCAGATGCTAATGGTATCCTAACCGTAACTGCTCAAAGTGCCTACCTAAAATCGAAACCTAGCAACAGCGCTGTTGCTACTTATACTGCTACTAACACTGATAATGCGTTAACCAAAACGCCACTTTACGCTATCACAAAATCGGCTATTACCAATCTTGGTAATAGTAATTTAGATTTAAATAGTAGCACTGCTTATGTCGATTATACGATTACCGTAAAAAACGAAGGTAATATCGCTGGTACTGCAATCAGTATCTCAGATGATCTACCATCAGGCTTGGTAGCAATAGCGTCAGGAGAAGCTAACTATGTAGCGCCTACTGTTACTGCCTCTAATGGTAGTGCAACAGGTACAGCTGTACTATCAGCCGCTAACAAAACCATCACGGTAGCTGGTCAAAATATCAAAGTTGGCGAAACGATCACCGTCACTTTCCGTGCCAAAAAAGCAACTGGCGCAACCGCTACTAGCTCATTCGTCAACTATGCAGTCGTCAGAGACAATACCAAAGACGATGCTACTGCGAATACGCCTGATATCATCGATAGATCTGATAATGGCACTAATCCAGGCGGTCCTACTGAAAGCACTTATGAAGATCCTGCTAAACCTCTAGTAGGTAAAGACGATAATACCAATGCAACCGTAAACACGACCAATCAAACGCGTGCTATTGCCATCACTCCTGGTGCCAATAAAGAAATTGCGCTTGTTACCCCTAACACTATTAATGACGTGACTAACAATTACACTTATACCATCACTAACAATGGTACTGACGTTATAGAAGCAGAAGGAACAGGCAATAATGCCAGTGCTGTCAAACTGTCTATAAAACCAACGGCTACTCAAGATAACGGCATCATTGATAATCCTAATATCAGTATTGCACGTGTCTATGTAGACGCTAACAACAATGGTAAGTTTGACACTGGTGAAATTGAACTTACTGGTGTAAATGGTATCTACGATCTTAATGCTGCCACTCCTTTTGTAACAGGTAGTACGACCACTCGCAAAGGGTTAGCGCCTGGCGAGAGCGTCAAAATTGGCGTACAGGTTGCTTCAACAGGTAAAGGTAGCAACGATCCAAACTCTACAACAGATAATGTAAACAACATAGGTGACTTTGAGACTTTAACAGTCGCTGTACAGCCTAATGGTGCCGTTAGCGGTACTGCCGCGCCTACTAGCACTGCTGGCAACCCATTATCTACAACCTCTACGACGACCTTGCAAGGTATTAATCTGAAGAAATACCAAATAGCGGCTAATTGTGACGCTGATCCTACTGTTACTGCTGCTGCGTGGTCGACTGGTAATGTAACTGCTAATGCTGATCAATGTGTCTTCTATAAATTAGAAGCTAAAAACACATTCATGGATGTGGCCAAAATTGTTAACAACCTTGTGGTTTCAGATACGTTAGACAGCAAACTTACTTATCAAACCAATAGCTTCTCAGCGTCCCCAACAGCAACGACTCAAACGCTCGGTCAGTCAATCCAAGTGACATTTGCGAGTATCGCTGCTAATACGACAGCCAACGTTGTGTTTGCTGCAAAACCTTCGCAAACAGGCACTAATTGATAATCAAGTAACCTATAAGCGCCATAAGGTGCTTATAGAACAAATCTCTAGCTTGAACAGTTAAAAATGATTGGTTCAAGCTAGAGATGTTCCACCCTGTTACCTCTTTATGTTTTATTGGATAAGCGACATATGACTCTATCTATCATGACACCGTCTAATCGTACCGCATTGTGTACAGCGAAGATCTCGGCGCTGTCATTGGCAATGTTGCTTATGCAATCAAATATGGCATTCGCTGCGCCTGAATCACTTGTGCAGATAATCAACAATACTGCTCAAGCCACCTACAATGTCAACAAACAAAATGACATAGCTATTACTAGTGCCTCAAACAAAGTACAAGTTAAAGTCTCAAACCTACCGGAATACGGTATCAGCTTGACTCAGCAGCCATTACTTACTGTCATGCCAAATGCCTTGGTAAACTGGGTCAATGTTCTCACCAATACCAGCTACAGCGATGAGACGGTCAAGCTGACATTAGACGTATCGCCAACGCTATCGAACTTAAAGGTTTATCAAGACCTTAATAAAAACGGCATTGTTGACAGTGCTGATAGTGAAATACTTTTTGATAACTTAAGCGCCCAGATCAAGCTTGGGCATAACGAAAGCCTTCAGCTTATTGTGCAAGCTTTGTCAGATGCAAATGGTAAAAGCGGCGATACGGCTGATATCAAAATTGGCGCGGTGGTCTTAGAAGATCCGTCTGTATCAAAAGCTCATGCTACTGATGAGTTAATCATTGTTGAGCCTGATATAGCTTTTACTACTCCTAAGTTCGATGAAAACAAAACCACCTCTCAGCTCAATGAAAACATCTATATCGATGCCAGCTACGCCCAGTGTAATGTTCAGCCTGAAAAACCAGATCAAGTATGGGTGACAATTATATCTTCACTAACAGGTGACAAATACTCATTAAAAGCGATTGAGACAGGCAATAACACAGGTAAATACCAGCTGTCGGCACCAACGCAAAACAATGCCAATGCTATTGATGACAAAATTATTCAGACATTAGTAAACGATACCTTAACTGCCAGCTTAGACGCTTGTATTGCTCCTTCTGTCGGTACGGGTGTAAATGAGCTACCAAATGATAGCGACTTTACGGTACGTATTGACGACTTAGATACGCAAATCAATATTATCGATGATACTCCAAGCCTTATTGTGACCAAAGAGAGTGATGTCAAAAGTGCCGAGCTTGGTGATTACGTCAGTTACACCATCAATGTCACCAATAGCAGCACCTCTACCGCTTTTGACGTGCAGCTAAAAGATGCGTTGCCGCGTGGTTTTGATTACGTTAATGGTAGCGTGCGCGTTGGCCAAAGCGCTGAGATCAATAAAGCACAAACGACCGAATTTAAGACTGACGGCAAGTATCAGGTGCTAAGCTTGGGTAACATGCCAAGCGGTGAAAGTAAAAAAATCACTTACCGTGTGTTAGTCGGTGCAGCCTCATTGGGCGGTGATGGTATCAATCGTGCGACGGCGGTAGCGAATAACGGCCAAGGTCAAAGCGTGTCGTCAAGAGAAGCACAATGGAAAATTGAGGTAGAGCGCGGCACAATAAACACCGATGGTATCATTGTAGGCAAGGTCTACCATGATATTAATCGTGATGGTATTCAACAAAAAGAAGATGGCGAGCTGGGTGTCGCAGGCGTACGTATTTACATGGAAAATGGCAATTTTGTCGTAACCGATCCTGAAGGTAAATATAATTTTTATGGTGTGAGTGCCAAGACTCATGTTTTAAAAGTTGATCGTACAACGCTTCCTAACGCAACTGAAATGGTCACTCAAAGCAATCGTAATGCTGGTGATGCGGGTAGCCGATTTGTTGATTTAAAATATGGTGAATTGCATCGTGCTGACTTCGGTATCGTAGGCGGTATGGATGATAGTACTGATCGCTTAAACGCAGAGCTGGTAGCTCGTAGCAAATCAGTGGGCACTAAAAACGATGCCCTTGAGCAAGCCGTAAAAACAGAACTGACGTTAGACCCTGACTACAATCGCAGCTACAAAGATAATATTCAAGCCAGCGGCTGTAACATCAATGGCGAACTAGACTTAGGCAGTAACTGCGACTCCGCTATCGTCAATGACATGGTTCATCCAGTAGCCAGTCGTGTAGATATGGCGGTTACTACTATAGCGCCACCAGCAGAAAAAGAGCTAGAAGAATATTTAAAAGAAGTGGCAAACAATGAGGTTGGTTTTATCAATCTCAACGAAGGCCAACAGCTCAGTACTTATAAGCAAATGGTACAAGTCCAAGCACCGCTTGGCTCATTATTTACCTTATACGCCAATGGCAAAGCGGTATCAGAACAACAAATTGGTAAAACTGCTGAACAGAAAAAACAAAGTGTCGTAGCATTTGATTATTACGCGGTTGACTTACAACGCGGTGGCAATACCTTACGCGGCGTGGCGACCGATGTGAATGGTAAGGTTATTTCTGAGCAAACCATCAAGGTATGGACACCAGAAAAACTACAAACGATTGATTATCGCACTCAAGAGCAAATGGTTACCGCTGATGGTATAAGTGAATATCAAGTCGTTATCAGCCTAAAAGATCGTGATGGTCGTCCTTATATTGCTTCAACGCCAGTCACTATCGATACCAACATTGGCCGTATCAATCTTAGTGATAGCAGCAAAGATCAAGCGGGCACTCAAGTCGTCTTATCAGGTGGCGAGCTGTTGATACCAGTCACCGCGCCGAGCGTACCAGGTAAAGGTGAGCTGGTAATCGATACTGGTAGCAGCAAACAGACCATTCCATTACAGTTCACAGCCAAACTGCGTCCACTGATTGCCGTTGGTATCGTCGAAGGTGCTATTTCGCTCAAAGACTTTGATGGTAGTAGTATCACTGATGCTCAAGGTGCATTTGAGCAAGAGCTGAATGATTTTGCTGGAAACGACGACTATACCGCATCAGGTCGTGCAGCCATGTTCCTCAAAGGCAAAGTACGCGGCGACTATTTATTGACCCTAGCTTACGATAGTGACAAAAAAGGCGAGCGCCTTTTCCGTGATATTGATCCTGGTGAGTACTATCCGGTCTATGGCGATTCATCTGCAAAAGGCTTTGATGCGCAATCAACTAGCAAGCTCTATGTGCGTCTGGACAAAGGCCGCTCGTTTGCTATGTATGGCGATCTAAAAACCCAAATTGACAATGATGAAGGTATCAAACTTGGACAGTACAACCGTACGTTGACTGGTCTAAAAGCGCAGTTTGAAGACAATAATACTCGCGTAACTGCATTTTTGGCAGAGACCAGCACTAGCCAGCGTGTGAACGAGACTCGCGGTTTGGGTATTTCTGGGCCATATCCACTTGCTGAAGATTTTGATGCGGTACTAGAAAATTCTGAAACGGTTGAAGTAATCACCCGTGACGCCAATAACCCTGGACTCATCATTAATCGTGAAACTCTGACTCGCTTTGCTGATTATGAAATTGACCCGATTAGCCGTAGCTTATTTTTAAAATCACCAATTGCCAGCCAAGATATTGAAGGCAATCCTATTTATATTCGTGTCACTGTAGAAGTGGATGAAGGTGGTGAGGACTATTTAGTTGGCGGTATCGCTGCTAAACAACAGCTTACTAACAAAATCTCTATCGGTGGTAGCTATATCAATAGCGATGACCCACTGAACAAAGAAGAGCTTGCTAGTATCAATAGCGTTATCAAATTCAATGACAAATTAAAGCTGGTTGCTGAATACGCGATGAATAAAGCTGAGAACCCAAATTTTCAGGCAAGCAATCAGATCAATACGACAGAGTTAGACGACAACAATGTGAAAGGTGATGCATTACGTGTCGAGCTTGACTTTGACAATAAGAAAAACACGCGTGCCAAGGCTTATTATAATGATGCTGACGAAGGGTTTGTCACTGGTGCGTCACCGCTTACCGCTGGACGTACGGAGTCTGGCGTAGAAGTTATCCATAAGCTAAACAATAAAAAAACTGCCCTGAAGTTAGAAGGTATATATACCGAAGACCATACTACCAAAGCGAGTCGTGAAGGCGTACAAGCCAGTATCGAGCAACGCCTGAGCGAAAATGTCGTTGGCGAAATCGGTGTCCGCTACTATAAGCAAGACGCCACTGCTGCCTCGCGTAATACGCAAGCCGCCACAGATGTTGTAGATATCACTGATGACACACTGTTTAACGATGACATTATCAACCAGTCTGCATTAAGTAGCGTGAGTAATGCTGATAAAGACATCGAAGGCACGACCGTTCGTGCTCGTGTTACCTCTCGCCTGCCTAAGTTAAATAATAGCTTAGTATTTGCAGAATATGAGCAGGATATCGACCACAGCTCACGCAACGCCACCTCTATCGGCGGCGAAACGCCTATTGGAAACTTAGGTCGATTGTACGCGCGTCATGACTTGATCAATAGCCTATCTGGCACTTATGGTCTTGATGATACGGATGAGCGTCAACGCACCGTGGTTGGTTTTGATGCCAACTATATGAAAGATGGTAAAGTCTATAGCGAATATCGTATGCGTGATGCTATTAGCGCACGTGAAGCTGAAGCCGCTCTCGGTCTAAAAAACAAATGGTATGTACAAGAAGGTTTGACGGTAAACACGTTACTTGAGCGTGTTGAATCACTCGAAGGTGAAGAAAACAACACCGCAACAGCGGCAGGTTTTGGCGTCGAATACCTTGCCAAGCAAAATTACAAAGCGTCAGGTCGTGTCGAAAAACGTTGGGGTGAAACGAGCGACACGTTACTTGGTAGCGCCGGCATTGCTTATCGTTATACTGATGAGATTACCTTACTTGCCAAAGATACCTATTCACGCATTGACTATAATGATGGCGATCGCACAATCAATCGCTTCCAATTAGGCGCGGCTTATCGTGATTACGATAGCAATCAGCTAGACATGCTTGCAAAGCTTGAGTATCGCTTGGATGATAATAATACGGGTGATGACAATTATCAAAAAGACACGACCGTTTGGTCATGGAATGGTAACTATCATCCAACGCGTCCGCTGACACTGTCTGGTCGCTACGCCGGTAAATATACAGAATACGAGGCAGATGGTCTGACCAGTGATAACACAGCTCATGCTGTTTACGGTCGTGGACTGTATGACATCAGCGAGCGCTGGGATGTTGGGTTGCAAGCTGGCACGTACTGGAACAATCAAGCAAATGACTTGGCTTATATGCTTGGCGCTGAAGTTGGCTATAGCCCAATGACCAATCTTTGGTTGTCTCTTGGCTACAACTTTATGGGATTCGAGGACGAAGACATTGCTTATGATGATAGTACGCAAGAAGGTGCTTACTTTAGACTGCGCTTCAAGTTTGATGAAAACCTATTCAAACGTGAAGACCCACGCAAAAACAAGCGTCTAAGTAGTGACTCTACTCAAATCAGCGATATTAGCTTATAGTGTTGCTGATGATGCCTTAAATCATGCCTGATAACAATGTCACCCTGATGGTTTTGGCATTATGATTTGCTAGACCAGAGACAACAAAATCAGCGCTAATAATGGTAAATACCAACACTTATTACCTTCACATAAGGTTTGCATCATGCTTAAAGCTGCCATTAATACCATTGCCCATACCCAACCAATACGGGCTACGCTCTCAGCATTATTACTTTTGAGTGTGGCCTCACTTGCGTCAGCGGCAGATAACATCGCTACCGATACGGTTCAAACCGTTAACACAAAGAGTACTGTAGACTGTCGCACTGATATCGAGACACACACCCCTTCTTATAAATACAAAAGTGAGCAGCAACGTGTGCTTAACTGTATGATAAAGCAGCTACAGCCCTATCAGCAAAAAGACAAAACAGCGCGTCAGCAATATCTGGCCTATAAAGCGCAAGCATGGCTGAATTATGCGATTCATCAAGACAGTATGAATAGCCGCTCACCTGCTGGCTCTGTGGCGGTAGACATGGCAGAGTCTATATTGCACGCGCTAAAAAATGATACCGCACAAGACATTACTCTACAGCAAGACATTCCGACTACCTCTGCTCTAATGCGTCCCGATTTATGGGCAACGCTGAGCGCGCTCAAAGACAGTGATGGTATAGAGTCAGCACCACGTAAGATGGCCTTTAGCGAAGTGGCTTTGATTTGGGCTGCAACCAATCAGTGCGAGCGAGGTTGGCGCGAGTCCGGTATACATTTTCGTATGGCAGATCGCTGGCTTGAGCAAGCACGCGAAGCTTATATCAATGTCCATGATTCTCAGACTAACGTCGCTTTGGAAAAACGAATCGTCGATTACTATAAGCAGTATGCACCTTTAGATGCCAGCGATGACGTCTGCCGTGGACAAATATTGACGCCCTCGGGACAATAACAAAAAAGCCGACATTTAATGTCGGCTTTTTTATCGCTATTCAATAGTATTTAACCAGCTGTCTTAGCGATTTTTACGCGGTAACTTCTCTGGCAAGTAACAACGTAAATAAGCAATGAACGCTGTATTCGCTTCTTGGATGTATTCATCCGTAATACTCTGATGACGACGATAAGACAACGTGAATATCGCATTCACAATGCTATAAGCAATTAACAGGGTATCTTGCACGTCTTCAAAGTTTGGCATCTCATAACGCTCTGACAAACGCTTATAAACCAAATCGACGATTTGATGATCCATGTCTTCACCAAAACTGTCACCTTCAAAATCAGGTGTATTGGTATCATAAATAAGCTTGGCTTTGGTCTTGTCGTTATGGAAGATCATCACACATTGGTCAATCAGAGCCGTTAAATACCCCTGCCATCTGTCGTAATTTCCCACATCAACCGTTTCTACGATTTCTAATATCTCGATCGCATTCAAAAAACGCAATGCTAAAAAGATTGCTTCGATATTAGGGAAGAAATGATAGGCAGAAGCTCTTGGAATACCTGCCTCTTCACACACAGCCGCCAACGTAATATCGTTAATCGCTTGTGTTTCACTTAACTTCTTGGCACCCGCCAAAAGTTTTTGACGACGTGCACGGCCTTGCTGGCTGGTAAACTTGAACTTATTTGGAACAAGTTTTTTTGCCAGTTCCGAATCTACCAACACATCTTCAATTTTTTCGTCTTTGTTTTCGCTCATTGTAAGTCTCTTAAAATTACACCCTAATTTATAAAAGTAGTCTTCATTGGAAGATATTCCTCCTAATTAAAGAAATATTTCCTATCAGTCAATAATATAATGCTAGTATCAGCGCTATAAGACTCATTGGAAAGGCATCATAAACGCTTGTACACTATCAAGCAAGGGAGATGAATGGGTTAAAATAATGTACAGATCAACAATTTAGTCAAGCTGACCATGAATTGTAATAAAATTAATCGTTCAATTAAAACTAATCATTAAGTTTGATTTTCGCCCTTATAATACCATGATCAATGACTCTATCTGCATAATCCCACTTCAAATGGTCATTAAAATAGTCTACTCGCTCCACTTGACCAAGTGAAAACTTGCTATCAGGCAAAAACTCTTCTGATACAAACAATTGATCGATTACTTCGGGCATACCCTGATATATATGAGTATAGGCCACATCTCTCATCCAATCATAGCGTGACTGAATGCGAGCTGCATCAAATAAGGCAACATCACGCATACTCTTATCATAGTTAACTTCGCCAGTCTCAGCCATTAACTGCGTGGTAACGCTACCAGTGACATCGTTCATGTCCCCTAACAAGATTAGCGGCTCGCGAGTATGGTGTAAGCGCTCTATGATAGACATACGAATAGAGGCTGCCTCTGCAGCACGCATACATAAACTACGAAGTTTGGCACGGACTCGAATATTTGGATCATCCGTATCTTCTAATAAATGACCATTTTCATCACGCAAGAAAAAAGCACGTTTACTTTTTAAATGGGTCGTCACAATCGTTATTGGCTGACCATATGCATTGACACGTAACATCAGTGGTGGACGATTAAAACGTTTATATAGTCCAATGTCAGGTATATCAATCACAGCTTTTGGCAAAATGTCTTCTAGTAAACTGCATTCTAATTGCTCGAAACGACTGATAATACCAACAGCAGGCGTATTTTGTGCTCCTCTACCTTGAGTATATGCACTGGCACTATCATTACTCGCCAGTGGTGCTACAACATGCTTAGGCTCAAACCCTAAAGATACAGCCAGCTCTTCAAGTGCCTGACTGTCCCATACCTCTTGTACTGCAATAATATCGGCATGCGCCTTTGCTAGTAAATCAGTAATACCGCGCAATTTATGCTGATATTGGCGCTGACTATAGGCGGGCGCATTTTCATAATAAATACGATCAGGATTGGCAAAATTGAGTAAATTGGCTGTCGCAATATAAAACTGTTTCTGACCACTATCTTCCATATTACTCATCCTAAATGATCTATTATATTTATTGAAAACTTATATTGTAGAGTTTAATTTATTACAAATTTATTTGCAGCAAAAAAGCCTCCAAAGATTACTTTGGAAGCTTTAAATTAGCACAAATCTCACTGGTTTTGTTTGGTAAAAGAACCAACTCTACAATCAAACTAACTCTTGTTATATGAGAGTAATATAATAGGTTGTTCAATTACGCAAGGTAGTTAAGCGCCTAAAAATATTATCCTTTTTCGAATCTGTAATGATATTAGGAAATACGGTTCCAAGCATCAGCTGATGCTCTACGGGCTTCATTCCATTCCATACGAGACTCACCCTTTACTTCATGCCATGAGCGTTCTAAATCTGCTTCGTGATCTTCAAAACGAGCATCGGCAGGATAACGGGCGCGGTTAGCATAACCTACTGCGTATGCTGGGTGTAAATCGCGGTCAAAATCATAACCTTCTTTATAATAATCTGCATTTGCATGCTCAGCGCGCCAGTAGGCTTCTTCATGCGTTGGGTCAATGGCTTCTGCTGCTGCATGTCCTGCACCGCCACCAACGATAGCACCAATAGCACCACCAATTAGAGTACCTAATGGACCTGCCATCGTACCAATAGCTGCACCTGCTGCTGCTCCGCCTACGCCACCAATACCTGTACCCACTGGATGAGAACCTGGTTCACCTGTGATGATATCAGCATTTAGGTCTTTTTTTGTCTCTTTAGACATGTGTTTTACTTCGCTACTATCGATAGCGTCATGATTGTCTATCATATTGTCATTGTCATGTAAGACACCTCTATTACCGTCTAACATAGGATCAGCACCAGCTACTCTACGCTGATTGTCATCAATAATTCGTTCTCTATCACCGACTTCTAAGTAATCATCATCAGCAACTACACGGTTATTAGGGTCTGTAATGCGGCCATCGTTATTCATAATATCTTCCTTAAATTCGTTTTTATATATTAGTATTTATTGGTTACTAACTTATCTTCAAATAATAAATTAGTGGTCTTACTTAATTCTTCTAAAGTATAGAAACTTATAGGGGAAGACAGATAGACGGATTATGTAAACTATGTCCTACTTGCGATTGTCTTGCGTTACAGCCTGTATCTTTATAACTATTTTGTAGAGTGGCAGAGCACTTTACGTAATATCTCATTATCTAGTTATTGTGTTTTCATGTATACAGTCGTTCATTGATAGAGTATTTTTTATAAGACAATCAACGCTCTATCAATGGCTTGCTGCCATTTGCTTAGATGTTGCTCACGCATATCGTTCGACATCTGAGGTTCAAAAATTCGATCAACTTGCCAAGAAGCTTGTATCGTAGCTTCATCGTACAAGCCAGTTTTTAGACCAGCAAGTAACGCTACACCTTTAGCCGTGACCTCTGTGTCTTTTGGACGTAATACTGGTACATTAAGCAAATCTGCTTGAAACTGCATTAACAAGTCATTATTCGCGGCCCCACCATCTACTCTTAATTCAGTAAGCGGATGAGGACTGTCTTTTTGCATTGCTATCAGCACGTCGTAAGTTTGATAAGCGACTGCTTCTAATGCTGCACGTGCGATATGGGCCTTGGTCGTACCGCGACTAATTCCAGTAATGCTAGCACTGACATCTGAACGCCAGTAGGGTGCACCAAGTCCCGTAAAAGCTGGTAATAACACCACATCTTCACTACTATCGACCTGCCTTGCCAACTGCTCAATCTCATCACTTTTTTGAATCATACCCAGATTATCACGCAGCCATTGGACGATTGCCCCTGCCATAAACACACTGCCTTCGAGCGCATAAGTGACTTCTTTTTTGGGCGGTTGCAACATGCGTCGGCCTGACTTTACAATTTGCTCAAGTGATAGACTGTCAGAGCGAAACGATGCCGATTTTTTTTGCCAAGCAATGGTAGTCAATAGCTTATGTTCACTAAGCTTAGGTTTTGTCCCAATGTTCATTAATAAAAAACACCCTGTACCATACGTATTTTTTGCCATGCCAGCATCTAGGCAGCCTTGTCCAAAAAGTGCGGCATGCTGGTCACCCAACACTGCGTGTATAGGGATTTGTTTGGCAAAGAGGCCTTTTTTAGTTTTACCGAAGTCACCATCAGATGGCAAAACTTTGGGCAACAAATTCATAGGTATGGCAAAACGTGCACACAACTCCTCTGACCACTCCATTTTATTGATGTCATATAGTAGAGTGCGAGAAGCGTTGGTGACATCAATGACATGCTCACCGCCTGTTAGCTTATATATGAGCCAACTGTCTATCGTACCGACAGCTATTTCGTCGTTGTCAATGCGCGCCCGCCATTTAGGATTGTGCTCTAACAGCCAAGCAATCTTACTGGCGCTAAAATACGGATCCAAGCGCAGGCCTGTTATACGTTGCACATCGCTTGATATATCGCTTTGGCTATCATGAGAGGTGTTAGTAGTCAGCTTTTTGCAATAGCTTGCTGTACGTCTGTCTTGCCAAATAATTGCTGGCGCTAATGGTTTACCAGTTTTTTTGTCCCAAACCACGATAGACTCGCGCTGATTGGTAATCGCAATACTGGTGACATCAGTGGCAAGCAGTCCTGCCTGATTGATAACATCATGCGCGCAACTAATTTGCGTCTGCCAGATTTGTTGTGCATCTTGTTCAACAAATCCTGCCTGCGGCGTTTTAAGGATCGTTGGCTGCTGTACCATTTTGATTGGACGCGCATGATCGTCGTACAATATTGCCCGACTTGAGGTTGTCCCTTGATCTAAAGCCAAAATATATCCTGACATCACTCACACCCTATCTTATCTCAGTCATTTATCATTGATATTTTATAGTCATTTATCTGTTACTTGCACATATTTATAGTCTTTCACATGATCAGTCATTAAAATATGGTTAGTTAAGCATGAAGGCTCTTAGCGGTTATATGTGGTAGTCAGACAAATAATTCAGATTTTTGGAATATAACATACATCAGCACCGGCGACGCTTAATAGCTCTTTAATCGACACACAATAATATGAACGCCTCTGCAACTTATCCCTTAACTGTTTGATAAACCTTTTATTGTGGTTAAATAAGCGATGTGGTTGCCTTTTTTGAACTCAAACAGCTAACATAAAACCATTGTGCATTCAACGCAAAATAGACAAATACTGAGCATTGACCCGTCACCATTGTGCCACTACAGTGTACGTTTTATCATGAGTAACAAAATTCTAGTTTCTGATACTGGTTTTCATTGATGATCTTTAGCACTCCTTGCTTTTGATAATATTCATGCTTTACACAATTTTAAAATATCTTGCTTTCTAATTAATGGCTTACATGACTTATGAAATTTGCCTTATCGATGCTGTCTACTGCTGTGATAACGACTATGCTGATGGGTTTGGCTACTCCAGCCATCGCGCAAGCTCAAGACACTGATCTTGCGCAACAAGATGACGTCATGCCAATCACTGTGACCCAAATTGTTGACGCTGATGATCCAAGCAATGTCCAAAATGAAAAAGCCACCGTTACGAATAGTAAGCCGTATCCAGTAGAACCACCGACTGGCTTGACCACCCTTATCGATCCTATTACTCATAAAAGCGTTGATAACAGCTATCCATTAGAAGTGTCTAGCTTATTGAGCCTTGAACAAGCTCAAAATATTCTATTGCAAGTTTCACCAAAAATTGCCGCCAATCAAGCAGCGATTGCCGCTAGTGAGTATCAAACGGACGCGCTTAAAACCATAGACAACCCTTTGGTGTTTGCGCGAGTATCAGCCAGTGCTTATAACTTGGATACAGATCTTGATTTATCCACGCTAAAAAGTGGCCTTATCAATGAGGTGAATGACGGTGTTACCCCTTCTCTTCCTACGCTACCTGACTTGCCAAATTTTGGAGAGTTAATCGGTGAACGTATCCCTGATTCATACGAATTAAAGCGCTCAGGTTCAACAACAGGAGCAGGCCTTGGCGTTGTATGGCCAATTTATACTGCTGGACGTACCGCGGCGTTAACAGGGGCATCTGATGCTCGAACCCAAGAAGCGCGAGCAGACAGTTTGTTAGATAAAAACGAGCTGTATAACACGTTAATTGAGCGTTATTTTAAGGCACAGCTGGCCATTATTGCTGCCTACTTACGTGACGATGCTTATGACACATTGCAGAAGACCGACCATATGGCGCAGCGACTTTTTGAAGAAGGGTTTATCTCACGCGTTGATCGCTTAGAAGCACAGTCAGCACTAGCGGATGCACAAAGTGAATCCGTCAATGCCAACAATGACGCAAGGCTTGCCATGATGGCTTTACAGCGTCTGTTGCGTACTGACTATCGTATCAAACCCTCAACACCACTATTTGTCTCCAGCCGACCTTTGCGAGACGTTACCTATTTTCAGGATTTGGCGCTTAATAATCATCCAGGTCTACAAAAAGTGGCTGCCAAACGCGCACAGGCGCAGCAATTACATGCGTTATCAGATACAGGTTATAAACCCACTGTTTTACTATATGGTTATGGGCAAGTTGAAAAAGATCCCAGCTGGGTCGCTGGGGTTTCTGCAAGCTGGAAACTGTGGGGTGGACTCGATAAAACCGCTTCATTGGCATCCAGCAATGCCAAAATACGTCAAGCAGATTTGTCCGAGATTGAAGTCAGTGACAATCTGTTGTTATTGGTCGAAAAGAACTGGCACGATGTCAACAATGCCCAATCACGTTATCAGGCACTACAAAGTAATGTTGATTTGGCCGCTGAGGTCTTGCGTCTACGACAATTGGGACTCCAAGAAGGCGTGAATACACCTATCGACGTCGTGCAAGCACAGACGCAGTCACTCAAAGCACGTACGGAACAAGCACAAGCAGCAAACAGTTATGTACAATCATTGGCGGCGCTGATGCAAAGCTGCGGCACGCCGCTGGCTTTCAATACTTATCTCAATGCCGCCGACATTCAATTGCCGACTTTGTATACTGAATGATGATTTTATATTAAAAATCGTAGGGTACGTAGATAAGCGCTTATACTGACTATCATACAACCACTCATCACCCTACTATTATTAATCTTATTGCGAATAACTGTCTTATGAAAAAAATAACTTCCAACTTGACCAGTGGACTGCACCCTTTATTAGAAACATGGCGTATTGCGAATAACTCCAATATTTGGGCACATTGTGCGAGTGTCGGGTATTTTGGCTTTTTGTCTATTTTTCCAGTCATGGCGGTATTTGTACTGATTTATGGTCTTGCGTTTTCGCCCGCTGAGATGCAAGAACAAATCTCACTGTTGCGTGCCTTTATACCAGATACTGTCTATGACGTTCTTAATATGCGCTTGAGTGAGTTGGTCTCTAACACCACGTCCACACTAACTTTTAGTCTTTTATTATCGAGCTTTCTCGCCCTTTATGCAGGCTCAAAAGGCATAAAATCTTTGATTATTTTGATCAATCTTGCCTTTCATATCACCCAAGAACGCAGTTTCATTCAGGGTACGATTCGAGCGGTTGGTTTAACTTTCGGGGCAGTAGTAGTCTTGATTATAGCCATCTCCTCTATCGCTATCATTCCTTTGGGGGCAGACTATTTTCCCTTCCCTCAAGTAGCTAAGACCATTGCGCTTTGGAGCAGATGGCCGATATTGGCTGGTATTATTTTCTTAAGCTTTTTAGGCCTATATCGCCTAGCCCCAAATCGTGACGCTATCGTGCTAAAACAGTTGATGCCAGGAGCGGCTTTGGCGACTGTGCTTTGGATCGTATTGTCTCTGCTGTTTTCGGTTTATGTGCAAAACTTTAATAACTATAGCGCTGAGTTTGGTGCCCTATCAGCGGCTGTGGTCATTATGCTATGGCTTTATTACTCAGCATTTATCATCGCCTTTGGTGCTATTTTTAACTCTCAAGTCATAGAAAACGGCAAACCTTATGCCATTCGTGTGTATTAATTATAAAACCTTTACTCTCAATCTTGTCGCTTTAGGAACCCTTCTGTCATGACTGAATTACCACACGAATCAGACAACTCACACAAACCAACTGATTCGACCGAGTCAGTGACCTCTCAAAATGAGCAAGCTTCAATGGATTCGACAGAAGATGTGCTTGAAGCTAAAGCCGATCAGCCCACACCCGCCTATAATCGTAGTAACGCCAAATCCAAAAGAGCTGCCTTGATAAAAAAAGGCATTCTCGCTTTAGTGTTTTTGATAGTAGTGGGCGTCATTGCTTACGGTTTGTATAAGAGCAATCAGCACAGCAAGCCTGAAATTGTCACCTTACAAGGTCAGATGCAAATGCAGCAAACCTCCATTGCAGCAAAAGTATCTGGACGTATTGCTCAAATATTAGTGACAGAGGGCGATACTGTGACGGTGGGTCAGCAGCTAATTGAAATGGATTCACCTGAGATTAATGCCAAAATCAACCAAGCACGCGCTGGCAAACAGATGGCACAAAGTCAGTTAGATAAAGCAGAAAACGGGGCGCGTCCACAAGAAATCGCTCAAGCAAAAGCAGCATGGCAGGCCAATAAAGCTGCTTCTGATTTGGCAGAAAATACGTATCAGCGTGTCAATCGCCTGTATGAAGAAGGGCTCATGGCGCGGCAAAAACGCGACGAAGCCTATGCACAATATTTGGCCACTCAAGACCAGACCGAAGCGTCGCGCTTACAATACGATTTGGCGATGGAAGGCACACGCAGTGAAGACAAGTCTGCTGCCAGCGCGCAAGTCGCCCAAGTCGATGCTCAACTAGACGAAGCTTTAGTCGCAAAAGAAGAGGCGAATCTAAAAAGTCCCATTTCTGGTATCGTCGATAATATTATTGTCAATGCGGGTGAAGTTATTGGGCAAGGCGTGCCAATCTTAACGCTCGTTAATACCAACGATCAGTGGGTAGTACTCAACGTCACCGAAGCGCATTTGAATCAGTTTGCGATTGGTCAGCAATTTAACGGTACGATTCCAGCACTATCATCAACCAATAAGCCTTATACCAAGCAGTTTACGGTTTATGCCACTTCGACGTTATCTGACTTTGCCACTTGGCGCTCAACCAATAATGATGATGGCTTTGATGTGCGTACGTTTGAAGTGAAAGCACGTCCGAGCACGCCTGACGCCCGTATACGCTCAGGTATGAGCGTTGTGGTACGTATTGATCCTACTACTGTTCGTCAGACCCAAGAGTAAGTCATGAGTTTAACTAAGCTGAATGGGGCTTTTATACGCAGCGCTGCCTATGAACGGCGGTTTTTAACCAAAAACCCATGGGATCTTAGTATGGTGGTTTGGCTACCGCTAATAACCGTACTCATGATCTGGTGGATATTCTCACAGACTCAGATTACCGACTTGCCCATTGGCGTGATGGATCAAGACAATGGCCCTGTTGCCAATACTGCTGTACGTTATTTGGAAGCCAGTCCTACTTTGACCGTAAGACAGCTTTATTACTCAGATACTGAGGCACAGGCGGCAATCTTACAGCGCGATGTGTATGCCACCGTGGTTATTCCTGAGAACTTTTCTCGCAATATTTTGTCTGGTAAGTCGGCTCCGCTAATATTGCATGTCAATGCGCAGTATGGCACGCATTCAGGCATTATTCAGACCAGTGTTCAGGCGGTTGCTGGTACGTTATCAGCAGGGGTTGAGATACAGCGTTTGGTCAAAAAAGGCATGTCACCAGCACAAGCAGCCATTGCCTACTCGCCTATTAAAATACAGCGTATCAGCTTGTTTAACGCCGCCACCAATTACCAACAGTTTTTGGCATCAACCGTTATCCCTGCTTTATTACATATTTTGGCGATGGTCATTGGTGCAACCACGATTGGTCGTGAATTACGCGATAAAAACCTTGGTCATTGGTATCATTTTATCAATAAGCATCAGCTAGGCCATAAAATCGATGAACCAGCCAGCGTTTTGGTCATATTATTTGGGTTGTTGGGCAAATATTTCTGGCCTACAGTGGCGTATAGTGTTTGGGCAATGCTGGCATTATGGCTCGCCACACCTCAAACATCGGTCGCCATTGACTCAATTGTTATCACTTACATCGGTTTGATACTACTGATGATGCTGTCTTTTTGGCTGGGCGCTATCTTTACCTTGGGTGCATTCTCATTGCGTATGGGATTGTCTTCTACTGCCTTTATCTCAGCACCTTCATACGCTTTTGCTGGGGTGACTTTTCCTTATATTGCCATTAGTGAGAGTGCCAAACATTGGTCAGATGCATTGCCACTCACTCATTATTTAAAGTTGCACATTGCGCAATTACAGATGCAGGCGCCTGTAGCCGTGTCGCTACCGATTGTTTATGGCCTGACCCTTGCCACAGTGATTGCTATGGTTTTAACTGCGCTACTGACCAAACGTGCGCTTGCGCATCCTGAGCGTTGGGGAGCACGCTAATGTCATTAACATCGAAAAACCACTCATCTACCACGGCAGATGATTCCAGCGAGTACTCCTCACAACATTTTTTAGGCAGTTTTTTACAGACGCTTAAAGACGTATTTTCTGATAAGGGGGTGCTTTTATTACTCATGATTGCGCCAATTATTTATGGATTCTTTTATCCTTGGCCTTATTCAACAGAGGTGGTTAATCATGTGCCTGTGGGTATCGTTGATAACGACAACAGCAACTTATCACGAACCATCGTTCGTTATGCAAGCGCCAGCCCGCAACTAGATACACAGCGTTTTCTTAGTGAACAAGAAGCCAAAGCGGCTATGTGGTCAGATGACATTGCTGGCTATATGGTGATTCCCAGTGGACTTGAGCAGCAGGTAATGTCCGGAAAAGAAGCCAGTGTCAGTGTTCTGGGTAATGGTGGTTACTTTTTATTGAATAAAAACGTACAAACTGGATTTTTAAAAGCCGTTAGCACGGTGTCTGCTGGCATTGAAATCAAAAAAAATGTGGCTCAAGGCGCTTATCTCGCAACTGCTGCCGCTAATACCCAAGCGGTACCATTAAAAATCATCCCTTTATACAATCAAACTGAAGGTTATGGCGCTTACGTTGTGCCAGCAGTGTCTATTCTTATTTTGCAACAGACGCTTTTAATGTCAACCGCTATGCTGGTCGGTACGTGGTATGAACAGCGACGTCATAGAGCCAGTGTAAGGGGCTGGCTTGGTCGTATTGCAGCTCTAAGCACTTTTGGTTTTATGACTGGCTGCTTTTATTATGGTTGGGCCTTTGAGCTACATCATTATGCGCGCGGACAGAATATGATCGGTAGCCTGCTATTTTTACTACTATTTTGTCCTACAGTGGCGACGCTTGGCTGTGTGCTTGGACTGTGGTTCCGTCAACGTGAGCGCAGTATGCAGCTTTTGATTTTTAGCTCACTACCGATGTTCTTTGTCAGCGGCTACCCTTGGCCTGCCTATCAACTTCCAGAGTTTTTACAAATCATCCGCTGGCTCATACCAACCACGCCTGCCATCAATACTTCTGTCCAGCTGAACCAAATGGGCGCCAGTCTCTCTCAAGTTGCACTGGGATTCTATGCATTGGCAGGACTGTGGGTACTTTATTTTATGTTGCTGATGCTGATACGTTGGTACGACTGCGTACAGCAGCGTAAAGCTCTGCTATAACCTATCCTACCCTTTATAAACAGTGAAGCTGCTTTTTAATTAATGCTTTTATTAATACAAAGATGAAAAAAAGCGCCTACTTGTTCGGTAGACGCTTTTTTATTTGTACTATTTGCAAGACCTTACGATCAATAACGACACATTAAAAGATTCGATTCAAACCATTCAATGCTGCAACGCGATAGGCTTCTGCCATCGTTGGATAGTTAAAGGTAGTATTTACAAAGTACTCAAGCGTGTTATTGCTCTTACACTTCATAACAGCTTGACCGATATGGATAATCTCTGAAGCATGGTTGCCATAGCAATGAATACCAAGAATCTCTAACGTCTCACGGTGGAACAATATCTTGAGTACCCCACTACGCTCCCCGATGATTTGTGCGCGTGCTAAGTGCTTAAAGAAGGCCTGTCCTACTTCATAAGGCACTTTTTCATCCGTCAGCTCTTGTTCTGTTTTACCAATACATGAGACTTCAGGAATCGTATAAATCCCTGTTGGGACACTAGATACTGGTTCAGCATCACTATCACCAACCATAAAGGCTGCCGCACAGCGGCCTTGGTCATAAGCCGCAGAAGCCAGCGATGGCCAACCGATGACATCACCAGCTGCATAGATGTTTTTGACTTCGGTACAATAGGTATCGTCAACTTTTAATTGGCCGCGACTGTTGGCTTTGAGGCCAATGGCTTCCAAATTCAGACCCTCTGTATTACCCGAACGTCCGTTTGACCATAGAATGGCATCAGATTTGATTTTTTTACCACTTTTTAAGTGTAAAATCACACAGTCATCGTGCGTTTCTAAATGGTCAATTTCTTCATTACTACGAATAAGCACGCCGAACTGTCTAAAATCGTGTGCGATAGCATCACTAATTTCGCTATCCAAATAGCTGAGTAATTGATCTTGGTTATTAATCAAATCAACTTTATAGCCAAGACCGGTAAAGATAGAGGCGTACTCACAGCCAATAACACCTGCGCCATAGATAATGATTTTTTTGACGATATAATCCATTTGTAAAATTTTATCAGAGTCAAAAACCCGTGGATGATTAAAATCTAGAATGTCTGGACGATATGGACGGCTACCAACAGTCACGATGGCTTTATTAAAGGTAATGGTCTCAAACATATTGTCATCAATTTCGATGCGCAACGTATGGGTGTCAACAAAACTTGCCCAACCTTGAATCACTTCAATGCGGTTACGCTCATAAAACCGTGTGTGCGTATTTACCTGACGACGTATGACTTGACGAGCATTAGCCAGTACGCTATTTAAAGGTACCTGCTTGTACTCCATCGCCTTAGTAAACATAGGGTCACGGCGAAAGTTAATTAAGTTGAATACCGATTGACGTAAGGCTTTACTTGGAATCGTGCCCACATGAGTAGAGTTGCCACCCACTTGGTCACGCGGGTCTACAACCACCACTTTTTTGCCTGATTTTGTCAGCTTCATAGCAGCCGCTTCACCAGCTGGCCCTGCTCCTAAAATGACCACATCGTATTCATACTCATGATCATCGCCTTTTATGCGATTCAAATCTTTGGCAAAACCAGATTTGATATCAATACGCGTGTCATCGAGTGGGTTCACAAGATGCGGATGGTGCATGATATCATCCGTCACCTGCTCGTGGGTCTGCTCAATCTTTTGTTTTTTATCTTTACCTTCTGTATGTTCAGAATCAGGAGTAAGGTTGCTTTCTTTGTTTGAGACTTCAGTCTGAGTATCTTCGCCGACTTCATTGGTCGCGTCGTTTGCTTTTTTACTTACCATCATGTCCTCTTCATATTTACTTATTTATGTGGTGGTTAGACCATGAGTAAATCAATACTTGGTTGAGTCAAGTTCATCGTACCAAGCTCAAATACTGCATCAAGCTCAAGTGCTAAGGCATGGTCACCATACGTTGTGACACTATATTTTGCAATGTCCAATACCCCGTCGGGCTTTGTTTGGCTTGATCAATCTGTGGGCGGGCACTGATCACATACTCTGTGCCAAGGGTTGGTTTGAAGTCATCAACCCAGTCATAAGGAATTTGAAACACGCTGCCATCTTTATTTGATTTGGCGAGTAAGCATTGCATGGGTAAGGCTGAGGCGCAGGCAACTCGGTTTGGCATAATGGTTAGCGTTTGTGCTTCGCCCAAGACTATGGTTGGGATATAACGCGGCTCAGGAACTGGCTCACGTGAGAATGGTGATGTTTGACAGGCACTTAGCAAGGTCGCCACACTCAGTAAACTGGTCAATAATAAAGGCGTTTTACTCGATTTATAGGATGAGATCATAATATTCTCTGTATGATAATGACATTATAGTGAATGGCGTATACTAATAATTTTTTAGCGCTTATTTTTATAATACCTATGGCATCAGCCAATGCGGCGTTTAAGACCAGTCATCTGCAAAATACGGGTGGCAATCTCTTCCACAGACATCTCAGACACATCTAAGCTTGGGATACCATGAGTAATATAGATGCCTTGTATCGCACGTTGTTCTTGCTGGCATTGTTGATAGCTAGAATAACGACTACCCGCACGACGTTCTTGGCGGATTTTTACTAAACGGTCAGTATCGATTAATAGGCCAAATAGCTTGTCTTTGTGATCACGTAAGGCTTTTGGTAATTGATTGTCATACAGGTCATCCTCAGTCAAAGGATAGTTAGCAGCGCGAATACCAAACTGTAAAGCTAGGTATAGTGACGTTGGTGTTTTGCCTGAACGTGATACCCCAATCAGAATAATATCAGCGGCATTATAATGACGAGTACGTGCGCCATCGTCATTGTCTAAGGCAAAGTGAACCGCATCAATGCGTTCTTTATAAGTCTCAGAGTCCACATCGTCATGGGCATGACCTGAATGTCCATCTGGCTCTACCCCTGTTTCTTCAGCAACGCGTCCAATTAGCCCTTCATACATGTCCAGATTACAGCTTTCGGCGGCGTTGATTTTTTCACGTATCTCAGGATTTACAATCGTATCAAACACTAATGGTAACAAACCATCTCGTTGATAGGCCATATTGATTTGTTCAACCGCATCATCAGCGCGCTCTAAGCTATCTACGTAAGGCAATACTCGCGTCTCAAAAGGTACCGAGGCAAATTGACTCAAAATAGCACGTCCCAGCGTCTCAGCAGTAATCGCTGTACCATCTGAGATAAAAAATGCCGTTCTAACGGCTTGTGAGCTGTCTAAATTTAGCGCATTTCGATTTTGAATAGTGGGTTTCACTTGTTCAGCGGGATTGCTTGAGTACATAACGTTGGCACCTCGATTGATAACACAATAGTAACCTTCATGTAGCGCTTGATTCTCATCTGTCTTCGACTGCTCTGATATAGCACGTAATTCGGTACTTGATATTGAACACCTATATAATGATAAGCCTCTACTATTTATGCTCTCCATTATACGCATATTAAAGAACTAATAGAAATCAATGTTACAGGCGTTCACTTAGAAACCAACATCACTTCCAGTCTTTGAAGGCAGATACTACCTCATTTTTTTCTAAAAGTTTTTAGCCCGATTATTAGCAAAAGCTCGGAGCAACATCGGAAATTATGTAGTAAACCTGACAATTTGTATTTTTTTACCAAGTTTTTTAATTTACCCCCTCGAAATTCTCAGAATATAGCGGTATAATCCACCATTATAATCTTTACTAAATAACCTTATTTTCTGGAGTTATCATGGCAGCTCAATCTACAGCACTTGTAATCAATCTTGATCAGCTAGGAAAAGACGACATTGAAGTGGTCGGTGGTAAGAATGCCTCACTTGGCGAGATGATCAGCCATCTTTCTGATTTGGGTGTCAGTGTTCCAGGCGGTTTTGCCACAACTTCAAATGCGTTTAATCGTTTTTTGACAGAAACAGGCTTGCTGGACAAAATCAATGATGAGCTAAAAACATTAGACGTCAATGATGTCAACAAACTTGCTGCTACTGGTAAAAAAATCCGTACGTGGATTATTGAGCAAGAGCTGCCAAAAGATCTTGAGCAAGAAGTTCGCCTAGCATTTGAAACCATGAGTGGCGGCGAAGACATCGCGGTTGCGGTACGCTCTTCTGCCACTGCTGAAGATTTGCCAGATGCGTCATTTGCTGGTCAGCAAGAAACTTTCCTAAACATTCGCGGCATCGATAATATCCTTATTGCTATTAAAGAAGTATTCGCTTCTCTTTATAATGACCGTGCTATCTCTTACCGTGTACACAAAGGTTTTGAGCACGAGGGCGTTGCTTTATCTGCTGCCGTACAGCGTATGGTACGTTCAGAGACTGGCGCAGCTGGCGTTATGTTCACGCTAGATACAGAAAGTGGCTTTGATCAAGTGGTGTTTATCACATCAAGCTATGGTCTTGGCGAAATGGTTGTACAGGGTGCGGTAAACCCAGACGAATTCTACATCTCAAAACGCTTGCTAGAAAATGGTAAGCCTGCGGTTATTCGCCGTAACCTTGGTAGCAAGCACAAGAAAATGATCTACGGTGATGAAGGCAGTACGGCAAAATCAGTCAAAACCGTTGATGTTGAAAAACAAGATCGTATGCAGTTCTCATTATCTACAGAAGAGCTAACCTCACTTGCCAAGCAAGCCATGACCATCGAAAAGCATTATGGTCAAGCGATGGATATCGAGTGGGCAAAAGACGGTGACACTAACGAGATCTTTATCGTTCAGGCGCGTCCTGAAACTGTTAAGAGTCGTCAAGACAGCAACGTTATGGAACGTTACATCATTGATACGAGTAATGCCAAAATATTGTGTGAAGGTCGTTCAATCGGTCAACGTATTGGTTCAGGTAAAGTCCGTATCGTGACCAACCTAAACGAGATGGACAAAGTAGAAGAAGGCGATGTATTGGTATCAGATATGACTGATCCTGATTGGGAGCCGGTCATGAAGCGTGCTTCTGCCATCATCACCAACCGTGGTGGTCGTACGTGTCACGCTGCTATTATTGCACGCGAGCTTGGTGTACCAGCCATCGTTGGTTGTGGTAATGCCACTGAATTATTAGTCGATGGTCAAGAAGTGACTGCTTCTTGTGCCGAAGGTGACACAGGATTCATTTATGAAAGCCAAATTGATTTTGAAGTCCAGACCAACTCTGTCGAGTCTATGCCAGAGCTTGCATTCAAAGTAATGATGAACGTCGGTAACCCAGATCGCGCCTTCTCATTCACCCAAATGCCAAACGAAGGTATTGGTCTTGCGCGTCTTGAATTCATCATCAACCGTATGATTGGTGTGCATCCAAAAGCACTGCTAAACATGAACAGCTTGCCACGTGAAATCTCACAAGCAATCCAAGAGCGTATTGCAGGTTATGCCTCACCTGTTGACTTCTATGTTGATAAATTGGTTGAAGGTATTTCAACCCTAGCCGTTGCTTTCATGGATCAGCCAGTGATCGTTCGTATGTCAGATTTTAAATCAAACGAATATGCTAACCTGCTTGGTGGTAAGTTATACGAGCCATCAGAAGAGAACCCAATGCTTGGTTTCCGCGGTGCTAGTCGCTATGTGTCTGACAACTTCCGTGATTGCTTTGAGCTTGAGTGTAAAGCGCTAAAGCGTGTACGTGACGAGATGGGCTTGACCAATGTTGAGATTATGATTCCATTCGTTCGTACCACGGGCGAAGCGGCACAAGTCATTGAACTGCTTGAGAAAAACGGTCTAAAACGTGGTGAGAATGGTCTACGCGTCATCATGATGTGTGAACTACCAACCAACGCGCTACTGGCAGAAGAATTCCTAGAATATTTCGACGGTTTCTCAATCGGCTCTAACGATTTGACTCAGCTAACATTAGGTCTCGATCGTGACTCAGGTATCGTCTCACATCTATTTGATGAGCGTGACCCTGCTGTTAAGAAATTGTTAACTATGGCAATCGACGCCTGTCGTAAGCAAAACAAATACGTTGGTATCTGTGGTCAGGGCCCATCAGACCATCCAGATCTAGCATTCTGGCTCATGGAGCAAGGTATTAGCTCTGTGTCATTGAACCCAGACTCAGTACTTGATACTTGGTTCTTCTTAGCGGGTGAAGAAGCAAAATAAGCCATCACGTTAAGTCACAACATTAAGTTACTATGTTAAATTACTACGGTAATTCACACAGTCATTAAAGATATAGCATCTAGGGTCTATTTGATTTTTTCAGATAGACCCTAATATAATGACTTAGATATGACTAACTATGCAGGCAATTATGCAGATTTTCCTTGCTCGAAATAACGTACAAGCTGGCCCATACACGTTGGAGCAGCTCAATATCATGTTGGCATCTGGTGAAGTATTACTGGATGACTTGATATGGCATGAAGGCTTAGATCAATGGCAACGTGTTGGTAACCTAACCAACAATCAAACTGTTTATAGAACCAATAATGTCCCTACTTCAGATGTTAACGATTCTATTGTCAATAACGTCACCATCTTTCCTGAAAACAATGCCAATAATGCTCAAGGTGATAAGTCCGTATCGTTAGACAGATTATATGGCAAGCCTGAACGTTCAAAAGACTCAAGCAAAAATGCAAAGATGGACATGACAGCCAACCGTCATCAAACACCGCATCATAATGTGTCTTTGAATAAGTCTGCCCTTAACAAATCTAGCAAAGACAAAGTCGTCGGTGACCTTGTGCTTGCGCCTATTATGTCGCGTATATTAGCGACGGCCATTAATGGTCTGCTGTATATATTGGCTATTATTCCACTTGTCTTGGCTTTGACTAAGATGGATGTGGATTATAGTAAATTCCAAAATATTCAAAACATGGATGTTGCTTATCAATATTCAATGACGTTGATGGAAAGTCTTCCCAGCAGCACATTGATGATGTCGCAAGTCATGGTTTTTGGATTATTTGCCTTACAATTGATCTTTATCACACTACGTGGTCAGTCACTTGGTAAATTGCTAACGGGTATTCGTGTGGTAGATCAGACCACGCATCGTTTGCCATCATTTACCAAACTGGTTGGTATGCGTACGCTGTTTTTGTTTATCATATATAATCTGTTGTTTTCATTCACCAGCTTCTTAGGTTTTGTCATTGTTGCTATCCACTATTATATGGCAGCGAAAAGCCCTGAAAACATTGGTTGGCACGACAAACTTGCCAAAACATTAGTGGTAAAAGCAGATAGTAGTCAATTGGTAAAAGAACCTAAGATCAAATAGTCAATTTTTGAGTCAGTGGTTTTTGGTTCAAGCTCAACTACCGATTTTATTAGTTAGATAAAAAAGCAACGTCTTACCGTTGCTTTTTTGTTGATGGAAAAAGAGTCATTTTTATATCTTATTCTTAGTGCTAAGCGATTAACCTTTGTGTTAATGCTGAAGTACTGTTATAATACGGCGCTTTATAAACTAAGCTTATTCCTTACCGTATTGGCTAAGAGTCAGGCTTACTTTATAAATCTCCTTGCTATTAACATAGGGTTAATAGCTACTAATCCGTAAGGAGTCATAATGCGACATTACGAACTGGTGTTACTTGTACACCCAGACCAAAGCGACCAAGTGGTTGGCATGGTTGAGCGTTACATCAAGTTAGTTCAAGACAACAATGGTGTTATCCATCGTTTAGAAGATTGGGGCCGTCGTCAACTGGCTTACCCAATCAACAAGATTCACAAAGCTCATTACGTTCTTTTCAACATTGAAACTGACGGTGAAACTTTGGCTGAACTTGAAGAATTATTCCGTTATAACGACGCGATCATTCGTAGTCTAGTTATGCGCCGTGACGAAGCTGTCACTGAAGAGTCGCAGTTAGCCAAGAATGCCGATGAAAAACGCGCACGCAAAGCAACTACTCGTCGTCCAGACAATCGTGAAAACGATCATGACGACAACGACAACAGTGAAGACTAATTAAAGGAGAATACTCATGGCACGTTTCTATCGCCGTCGCAAATTCTGCCGTTTCACTGCTGAAGGCATCACTCACATCGACTATAAAGATGTTGAATTGCTAAAACAGTACATCAGTGATAATGGTAAAATCGTACCAAGCCGCATTACCGGTACATCTACTAAATATCAGCGTCAGTTGGCCACTGCTATCAAGCAAGCTCGCTATCTTTCGCTACTTCCATACACTGATAACCATCAAGGTTAACCGTTAACTAGGAATGACTCATGCAAATTATTTTGTTACAGCGTATCGTCAACCTTGGTAAACTCGGTGAGACTGTCGATGTAAAACCAGGTTACGGACGTAACTTTCTTATCCCTCAGGGCAAAGCACTACCTGCTACTAAAGCTAACATTGAAAAGTTCGAAGCACGTCGTGCTGAACTTGAAGCTGAAGAAGCAAAAGAAGTAGCGGTTGCTCAAGAACGTGCTGATGCGTTAACTGACGTTAATGTTATCATGCGTGCTAAATCAGGTGATGAAGGCAAGCTATTTGGCTCTATCGGTACTCGCGATATCGCTGAAGCATTGACTAACTCAGGTCTAGAAGTAGACCGTGCTGAAATCAAGCTTCCTGAAGGCACTTTACGTCAAGTTGGCGAATATAATGTTGATATTCAGCTACATCACGACGTTACTGCTAGCATCTTAGTTACTATCCTATCTGAAGATGGTAATGACGAAGAGCAAGAAGAAGCTGCAGACGAGAGCGAAGACTATTCTGAAGAGTAATCTTTTGAATATCTAAGTTCAGTTTACACGAAAACCAGTGGCGTTAAGTCACTGGTTTTTTTATATCTGTATTTTGGCAGAGTGCCACTACGTTAATGAAATAAATATATTGAGCAACGACAGTTTTGACTGTATGCGGCACTGTATACTCTACGCAAGTTTGCTACTATCTCATTATTTTCTTTTCTAACGCACCCTAGCAATTACTTGCAATAAATCTGTTAAAAAACTTATACTTAATAATAAGATTATGTATATAAAGTCATCTACAAGGTTACTTAGTAAGTTGATATTCTACGTGCCTCTTAATTACTGACAAGGTGTACTAATATGATAAACACTGATGATAAATTATTATGTATACGGGGTAATGATTTTTACTCAGAAGGTGAGATTTACACAGTCGGTAGAATTGTGAATAATAAATACTTCCAGCTATTAACTGGCAATAATGAAGATCATTGGTACGCTACTCTGGATGATCAAGGTATCTATGTGAGCTTTGATTCTATTACCGCCAAAAACAGTAAAGCTTGGTTCGACAAAATCGCTTAGCTCTTAGCTGACTATTGGTAGTAGCGCGCTCTACAATAAATATTAGTACGTCTTATTTTTGAAATGAATGGTCATGATAATTGGCTATTTTTTTGGTCAAAAATCCAGTTGGCTATGCTCTAGATAATCTACAGGACGTAGCCACTCATTGGCTGTAGTTGGCACACTCTTTCCTTCAGCAATCATTTTTGCTGCGTTAATCCAGCCTGCATGCCCGACAGCCATTATCGGTACGCTAGCACCGCTAATACCTTTCTCAATAGTCATGGTATTCAGCCAACGCTCGATCCGTACAAATAGTTGATACAAGCTTTCACCGTCAGTAGGAGAAAAATGTGCAAAATCATTGCACCAGTTATCAATGTCTTGCTTAGCAATCTGCTCCCAAGAGCGACCTTCCCAGATACCAAAATCAATCTCAGCAAGCTCCGGTACAATGTAATACTGGAAACCACGCTCCTCCAATATCTGTCCCACAGCTAGAGAGCGCCTTAATGGACTTACTAAAATGACTTTGGGCAATTGATGCAAACGAACAAAACGCTCAATTTTGTTCGCAAGACGTTTTATTTTACGCACATCTACCGCTATGTCTGTCTGCCCAATGCACAAACCTTTTGCCTCGATGGGTTTAGGGTGACGCCAAATATAGAGAATCATAAACGGTTATTTTAATGAGTTTGAGTATTAGATAAATGGCATAGATGCTGCCAGCCCTATATAGATTGCCACTTCGCTCACCTGTTGCGTCGCGCCTAATCCATCACCTGTATAGCCTTCTAGTCGCCTATACAGCAATCGTCGCATATAATCTGTTGCAATCAAAGCCAATAATAATGTCAGCAGCCATTGACCAAGACCAATTTGATGCATCGTATTAGGAAAGATGATAGTGACTAATACGCCAGCTAATATCAACCAACCACTACTGAGCATTCCTTGTAATGGTGTTAATTGTTGTGCCATCGGTTTGGCTTTGGCATGCTCAATCTCACCACCATAGGGCAATAAAGCGAGTAAGCTGATGCATAGCAAGCGCGAAGCCGTATGACCGATAATGAGGGCAATAATGGCAACTGACAGTGGCATAGATGCCAATAAGGTAACTTTTAGCAGCAGTGCTGACACCAAGCCCAGAACACCGTAAGTCCCTAAGCGCGAGTCTTTCATAATGGTTAGTGTGCGCTCGCGTGTCAGACCGCCGCCCAAACCATCACAACTGTCAGCCAAACCGTCTTCATGAAAACCACCAGTAAGTCTAATACCAAATACTGTGCTTATTACCGCAGCCACCAGCGGTGTAAATAAAATGCTGCCGAGCCAAAACACACCTGCACAAAGCAATCCAACCAGTAATCCTACAGCCGGAAAATGACGACTGCTCTGATGCAACCATTGCGGATTGTAATAAGCAAATGGCGGTACTGGCAATCGCGTCAAAAACTGTATAGCAACTAGCAATAGTCGGTATTCATAACTTATAAATTGTATGACAGTAGGTCTAGATGAAGACGGCTTTGGATGTTTTAATGGTGATAGCATCAGCTGTTTTGCTCACTAATACCTGCTTCACTAAAACTCGCCATCTCATTAATAATGGCACAAGCTGATTGTAGTAGCGGATAGGCAAGCGCAGCACCGCTTCCTTCTCCTAAGCGCATACCCATATCAAGTAATGGTTGCGCATTCAATAACTTTAACAAATGTATATGACCTGGCTCAACTGAATGATGGGCGAATATAGCATATTGTATGACACCAGGCGCTAAGTGCTCAGCTACCAGTAGAGCGCTACTGGCAATAAAACCATCGATTAGGAGAATACGACGCTCGCTAGCTGCTTGAATCAACGCGCCTGCCATCATAGCAACTTCCAAACCACCTAAGGCAGCAAGTGCGGATAAAGGCTCTTTTGCGTCTTTATGTCGTGTTAACACTTGCTTTAAAATCTCTGTCTTATGCTGTAATCCTTTATCATTCAGCCCCGTGCCACGACCAATACAATCAGCAATTGGTACATTACCTAACCTTGCTAATAACAAACTGGCGGCTGAGGTATTACCAATACCCATCTCTCCTACAATCAGTAAGTTACCGGGTAACTCTCTAACCACTGTCATACCGCGTTCTAACGCTGCCAAGCACTCCTCTTCTGTCATGGCAGGCTCTACGAGCGCATCACGACTACCATGACGGATTTTATGATTCAGCAATTGTGGATGTGGCTCAAAATCTGTATCCACGCCCGCATCAACTACCTTTAACTCGATATTATGTTGACGTGCCAATACATTAATCGCGGCCCCACCTTGCAAAAAGTTATATACCATTTGTGCAGTCACAGCACTCGGATAAGCGGATGTACCGTGCTTGGTTAAACCATGGTCGGCTGCAAATACTCGAATTTGTGGTTGCTCAATCTGCGGCTTGGTGGTGCCTTGAATCATACCCAATTGCAATGCCAATGTCTCTAATCGTCCTAGTGCACCAAGTGGCTTAGTTTTCAGATCTATAATCTGCTGGAGTTGCTGTCGAAGTACCTTGTTTTCTATACTGGCTATCGTAGGCGCGGTGAATGTGGTCAAAGCAAGCATCCTGATGTTGTGACATATAAAATAAAAAACCAATATTAGCAGAATACGAAATTTTTACCATTAACAACGTCATATCTGCGTTGAATAGATTTCCTAGGAGCGCGTATTTAAGATAGAATATGCCCCTTTAAAAACACATATCGCTATTGATGCCCAGCTCAGTGACAGCTGCATGGATAATTCACAAAGATATCAACTATATAGAGGCTGTAATGATCGTATTTTGGCTGGTGCTGACCATTCTTTTTATTATTTTTGCCACAGCAAAATTAAAGTGGCATCCTTTTTTAGTGTTAATATTATCAGCTTTTTTGGTCGCACTTTTTTACCAAGTACCGCTTAACACTGTCGCTAAGACGATCTCCGATGGCTTTGGTGGTATCTTAGGTTACATTGGTCTGGTCATTGTATTCGGTACTATTATCGGTTTAATTCTTGAAAAAACCGGCGCTGCCATTGTGATGGCAGAGTTTGTGATCAAAGTATTGGGGCCACGCTTCCCTACTTTAACCATGTCTATCGTTGGTGCTGTGGTATCAGTCCCTGTCTTTTGTGACTCAGGCTACATTATTTTGAACTCTTTAAAAGAGTCTTTGGCCGAGCGCTTAAAGGTATCGAGCGTGGCGATGAGTATTGCATTGGCAACAGGTCTATATGCAACCCACACCTTTGTACCACCAACACCTGGTCCGATTGCTGCCGCAGGAAACTTAGGACTGGAGTCAAATCTAGGCTTGGTTATTATGGTTGGTGTGGTTGTGACAGCAGTTGCCGTATTGGCAGGCTGGTGGTGGTCGAACCGTTTTCTTAATGCCACGCCTGACAACATAGATGCCGCAGACGCGCCTGCAGCGGTAATGCCTGATGGCATGAAAACGCGCGATGACTATAGTCAGCTGCCTTCAGCAACGATGGCATTTTTACCTATTATTGTCCCTATTTTACTCATCTGCTTGTCGTCTGTTGCCAATCTTCCAAGCACCCCTTTTGGTAGTGGCATGTTGACAGATATTCTCATATTTATTGGCAATCCTTTAACTGCCCTACTCATTGGTTTATTTTTGTCATTTTTACTTATCAATACTGACCAAAAAACGCAGCAGATTAGTGACAGCATCTCTCAAGGCTTGGTAGTGGCGGCACCTATTCTATTAATCACGGGTGCTGGTGGTGCGTTTGGTGCCATGCTAAAAGTGACGCCTATCGGTGACTATTTGGGTACAACGTTATCCGCATTGGGTTTAGGCGTCTTTATGCCGTTTATCGTTTCTGCTGCGCTAAAAACAGCACAAGGCTCAACCACGGTTGCTTTGGTTACCACCTCTGCAATGGTTGCGCCTTTACTGGATCAAATTGGTCTTGATAGTGAGCTTGGTCGTGTATTCTGTGTGATGGCTATTGGTGCAGGCGCAATGACCGTTTCACATGCTAATGACAGTTTCTTCTGGATTGTCAGTCAGTTTAGCCGTATGAGTGTGGCTCAGGCTTACAAAGCGCATTCGATGGCCACTGGTATTCAGGGTGTCACCAGTATCGTATTTATCTGGCTATTAACCTTGGTATTTATTTAACATATTAGATTCGACTTGCAATGACAAATGCACCAAAAGGTAATTGGTCGATGATTGTATTTGGCCAATCTTGCCTAAATGCCTTTACTGAAATACTCAAAGGATTTTCATGAAAATTTTAATCGCCCCCGACTCGTTCAAAGAAAGCTTAGAGGCATTGGATGTTTGCCATGCCATTCAGTCTGGATTTAGTCAGGTGTTTCCAGACGCTGATTATACGTTGCTGCCTATGGCTGATGGCGGTGAAGGCACGTCAGCGGTGTTGTCATACGTATTGGGCGGACGATGGAAAGAAGTGCGTGTACATGATCCTCTGATGAGACCCATTACCGCAAAATACTTGCTATTACCAGATGCAACTGCAGTGATTGAAATTGCTCAGGCTTGCGGATTACATCTACTAACTGTCGCGGAGCGAAATCCTGTTATTGCCAGTAGTTATGGTGTTGGTGAGCTGATTGCAGATGCTTTGGGTGAAGGTTCCAAACGCATTATCATCGGTTTGGGCGGTAGTGCGACCAATGATGCAGGACTTGGTATGCTAACCGCGCTCGGTATGACGTTTCATGGCGCTAATGACAATGTACTGGGTCAAGGTGGCGGTGAGCTTGCCAACTTACAGCGACTGGATAATACTCGTTTTCATGCAGACATCTTAAACACGGTGTTTGAAGTGGCTTGTGATGTGACCAATCCTTTATGTGGTGAATCTGGTGCCAGTGCTATTTTTGGCCCTCAAAAAGGCGCTTGTCCTCAGCAAGTCATCGACTTAGACAATGCGCTTGGTCATTTTGCCACTATATGTAATGAACATGGCTATGAGAGATGTCAAGAAGTTGCTGGTGCTGGTGCCGCTGGTGGGCTTGGGTATGCGTTGATGAGCTTTTGCCGCGCTCAATTAAAATCAGGTTTTGATACGGTAGCAGAAGTTGCCAACTTATCACAGCATATCGCTGATGCTGATCTTGTCATCACAGGCGAAGGTAAGCTTGATGAGCAAACAGCCATGGGTAAAGTCGCGGGCGGTATCAGCCAACTTGCCAAAGCCACTCATACGCCAGTTATCGCTATTTGCGGTAGTGTTGATGGGCTAAAACCTGCTCAAACCACTCAGTTCGATGTGGTTATGCCTAGTATTCAAAGGATAGACTCCATTGACAATGTGTTAAGTGCCGCTTACCACAATATTGAAACCACCGCTGTCAATATTGCCGCAGCCATGCGATTGGGTCAAAGTGTGAAATAACTGATTTTAATGATTTAAAAAAAGGACATGATATCGATATCATGTCCTTTTTTGTTTAATACAGGTACTACAATCCGCTATTATTCAGCAGCGATGGCAATCATCTCAACCAATAATTCAGGACGTGCCAATGCAGACTCACCACACGCACGCGCTGGCGGCTCTATGCCTTCAAACCATTTGTCATAGACTTCATTCATAGCGGCAAAGTCTGCCATATCTTTGATCCAAACCGTGACAGATAATAGCTTCGACTTATCGCTACCCACTTCTTCTAATAACGTTTGGATTTTTTCCAAACAAGTCAATGTTTGCGCTTTGATATCGTCTTCTGCATTACCGACCTGACCACATAAGTATACGGTCTTGTTATGGACGACAATTCTGCTCATGCGTGGAGTACTATGTAGCTTTTTTATCATGTCATATACCTTCAATTTATAAATTTAAGTCTGTGCTAAATATGCTGAACGCGCGTTTAGTTAGAAAAACGCTGGGCACTAAATGGTGCAAGATCGACCAGTAAAGGCTTCTCATGAATCATCTCTTCAACAAGACGCCCTGTCATCGGCCCTAAAGTGAAGCCTTGATGACTGTGACCAAATGCAAACCAGAGCTTGTCATGCTTATCAGCAGGACCAATGACTGGCTTCATATCCGGCATACAAGGACGTGATCCTGCCCATGCTTCACTCTCGACCGCATCTTCTAGCGGCAAGATTTTTTTGGCAAGCTTCAATACGGTTTGTAATTGACCAAAGTTCTTTGGTGCATTCATGGTGGTCATCTCAGCACCCGTCGTAATACGGATACCTTGCTGCATTGGACCCATCACAAACCCTTTGTCCATATCAAACATACTATGATGGATGGTATTTTTTTCCGTCACTTTGAAATGCTGATGATAGCCACGCATTGGGAACAATGGCAGATTATAACCAAGTGGTTTGATCAAATCATTAGACCATGGGCCTGCAGCGATGACCAATTTATCACTATAATAAGTATCTTTATCAGTGATGATTTTCCAGCCTTCTGCATCTTGAACGATTTCTTTGACATCAGTCTCTTTGATCGTGCCCTGCATCTCTTGGAAGTTTTTCGCATAGGCTTTTACAAGCGAGCTTGGGTTTGATACTTGCCATGAATTCAACCAATGGATAGCACCAACGAAACCGTCAAAGTTGGCGCGCGGCTCCATGGCTTTTAGCTGTTCGAGATTGAGTACATTATGCTCAACGCCTTGGTTACGAGCATCAATGGCTGATGCTTGTGCTTCTTTAAACGTCTCTTCCGAGCGATGTAGTTGCAACCAACCATCGCGAGTAATCAGCTCATCAGCACCAGATGCACTAATCATGGTCTGATGCTCACTGGTACAATGCTCAATCAACGTTTGCCACTCAGATTCAATTTTTTTAACTGATGCAGGCGTCGAGTATTTCCAGTACTGAAGCAGCGCTTGGTGATAACGCAAAATGGCTGGAATACGATAGCGAATATCCGTACCTTGATTGGGCAATACTCGAATCATCTCAGTCAGCTGACGGGGAAAAGGATGCGTATGAATGGCTTCACGCTGAATCAATCCAGCATTACCATATGACGTCTCTGATCCTGGTAGCTTCTTATCTAATAACAATACGTTTGAATTGTTTTTTTGCAAATGCCACGCAATTGAGGTACCAACCATACCTGCACCGATAACGATCACTTCATAGCGCATAATCTGTCCTTCTCATAGGATATTAATACAGTGTGTCAAAATATAGGAGTGTAAAAATAGAGGGTCTAAATTATAAGGTGGTAATATAACGCATTGCGCTGAATATTAAACCCTTATCTAAAAAATATTTTCACGACGACATATCTTTGGTTATACATTTAACAAAAAGCCATTTTTAAACGGAATAAGATTGCTGAATCAATACTCACCACCACACTGGCTCATCACTTTCTATCACTGGCTGTTTCATCGTTTCTACCTTGACCTTGTCTATGGACAGCTCAGCGATAAACCGTGAGGCTTTGTCAAAGTATCCTGAGTAACTCGAAAAATAATCCGGCGCGGTTAAAAACAATCGATGCTTGGCACGACTACAAGCAACATAAAACAATTTACGCTCCTCCTCCAACTCTGCAAAATCACTCAATGAGCGGTAATGTGGCGTAATACCATCAACCAATGCATTCACAAATACCACAGGCCATTCCAGCCCCTTAGCACTATGAATCGTAGAGATGGTTAGTTTATCAGTGTCCGCATCGCCTTGTTCAAACTTGCCTGCGATGGCAACTGAGTCATTGGGTGGATCGAGTGCAAGATTTTCTAAAAAACTATCAAGACTGTCATGCTCATTCGCTAAGTTTGTGAGGACACGGAAATCCTCACTACGCTCCCGCCAATTGTCTTCATTGATTTTTAAGACAGGTATATAAAATTCAAGAATCAGCGTAATAATTTTTTCAACTGAGTCCGCTTGATTGGCTTGGCTTAGCATCTTGTATAATGGCATCAGTTGATCGCTCTTTTTGGCAAATCTTGCGGTCAGTAATGGCTCAAAAGAATTGTTATCCGCTGTGATTGCTTGGGTTAGACGCGTTGCAGTGACTGATCCAACCCCTTTAAACAAGGTCAAGATACGATGCCAAGATATGGTATCGTTGGGGTTATAGAGGATTTTGACAAATGCCAGTACATCTTTGATATGACGCCTCTCAATGAACTTAATACCGCCGACGACAATGAATGGAATATGACGATCCATAAATTCCAGCTGTATATAATTAGACTGAAAAGACGTTCGGCACAATACCGCAAAATCTTGATAATCATATTCTGACTTTAGCGCGATGATTTTATCAGCGATATATTTGGCTTCTTTGGTTTCGTTACTCAAGCGGCAAAAAACAGGCTTCACCCCCTCTACTTGAGAGCCTGAATACAGCTGTTTTTGATAGCCTAATGTAATTTCATCTGATAAGGCATTAATATAATTTAAGACAGCAGGCGTACTACGATAATTCTGCTCAAGCTTAATAAGCTTGGCATCAGGATACGTCTCACCAAATAAAAGAATATTCTCATAATTGGCACCGCGAAAGGCGTAGATGCTTTGGTTATCATCACCGACCACCATCAGTGAAACCGATTCAGGAGTACAAATAAGATCAATCAGCTCTTTTTGCGGAATATTGGTGTCTTGATATTCATCAACCATAACATAACGATAATGCGTTTGGAGCAGCTGACGGAATTTGTCATTGGTTTTTAGATGACGTACCACTTGGCCGATAATGTCATCGAAGTCGTATAAATGATTGGCGCGTTTGTATTCGTGAAAGTCAATCGCCAATTGTTCTATAGCAGAAATATGGGTAGCAATATCGGGATAGCCACTTTCAATTAATTCACGGATATGGATACGCCGATTTCTAGACGTGGAAAATATTTTTTGCAACGTCTTTTTGCGCGGAAAAGCTTGGCTAGTGATATTGGTTGCGTATTTTTTCTCTTTATTAATCAAGTCGATTGCATCTTCGCTATCGCCTGTATCCAAAATGGTAAACCTTGGATTGATACCAAGCAGTCCTGAATATTGGCGCAGCAGAAGGATACAAAATGAGTGAAAAGTACCGCTGGTAATCGCATTGAGCGCTTGACTGTCTTTTTGATTCTCACCATCACCCGTGAGGCTACTTGCCAGCAAGGTCTTGGCGCGACCTTTGATTTCATTGGCGGCTTTACGGGTAAAGGTTAGTAGCAAAATCTCTTTGGGCGACACGCCATTTTCTATCAAATAACTGGTTCTATAAGTGAGTGTTTTGGTTTTACCAGAGCCTGCACCCGCGATAACCAAAACCTTCCCTTCAATGGTCGTGGCAGCCAAGAGCTGATTAGCGTTTAGCTCACTGGCATAGTCAATCTCTAGTCCTAAATCATCGGCAAGCCGTTGCTGCAACAAGTCAGTATCTGCGGTCATCAAGTTGGCTTCAAGCTTCTCAATCGCTTTTTTAAGACGCGCAAGCTTGGGTTTCATCTCAATGAAGTTTTGTGGATAGTTATAATGATGTGTGTCAAAAATCGTGGGTTTCATGATACGGTCTTGCCTTTGATGGGGTTTGCAGCGCGCTCGATAGTTAGAGTAACGCCACTGAATAATCGTTTAACGTAAGCAATAAGTCCTAGCTTATCATAATAGTGCGAGTAGCTAACCTGACAGATGCTGTGTCATGAAAATCCATTTATCCAATATAACAACCTCACCCCTATTGAGTGAAATTTGCTACAATATGCGCAATTTTGATTTACTATTTGAGCAAGTTGTACATCAACTGATTTTATTAATACAATGAGAGAACGTTATGGGTTTTAATTGCGGCATCGTCGGCCTACCAAACGTGGGTAAATCCACCCTGTTTAATGCCTTGACCAAAGCGGGTATCGCCGCTGAAAACTTTCCATTTTGTACCAAAGATCCCAACACAGGTATCGTACCTGTACCAGACCCACGTCTAAAAAAACTGGCTGACATCGTCAATCCTGAGCGTGTATTGCCAACGACGATGGAGTTTGTGGATATCGCAGGTTTGGTCGCGGGCGCGTCTAAAGGCGAAGGCATGGGCAACCAGTTCCTAGCCAATATTCGTGAGACCGATGCGATTGCCCATGTGGTACGCTGTTTTGATGACGACAACGTCGTGCACGTTGATGGCCGTGTCAGCCCGATTGATGATATCGAAACCATCAATACCGAATTGGCATTGGCAGATTTGGAAGCCGTTGAGCGTGCAATCCACAACCAAACTAAAAAAGCTAAAGGTGGTGATAAAGACGCGCAAGCATTGCTTGATGTATTTAAAAAAGTTGAGCCATTATTAGCAGAAGGTAAAGCAGCACGCGCGGCAAACCTTGATAGCGATGAGAAGAAACTCATCAGAAGCTATGGCTTGATTACGCTAAAGCCAACCATGTACATCGCCAACGTCTCTGAAGATGGCTTTGAAAATAATCCATATCTAGATGCCGTCCGTAACTATGCCACGGGTGAAGACTCTATTGTCATCGCTCTATGTAATCAAATTGAATCTGAAATTGCCCAACTCGACGAAGACGACAAAAAAGACTTCTTGGCTGAGATGGACATGGAAGAGGCTGGCCTTGATCAAGTAATTCGTGGCGGCTATGACCTGCTTGATATGCAGACTTATTTTACCGCTGGTGTCAAAGAAGTACGCGCGTGGACAGTAGCCGTAGGTGCCACAGCGCCGCAAGCCGCTGGCGTAATTCATACGGACTTTGAGCGCGGATTCATTCGTGCTGAAGTCATTGCTTATGATGACTTTATTGAATATAACGGTGAAAAAGGTGCGGCTGCCGCTGGTAAGTCACGCCTAGAAGGCAAAACCTATATCGTACAAGATGGTGATGTGATGCACTTTAGATTTAACGTGTAATATACCTTGTCTTAAACGTAAAAACCAATGTAGAGCAATCTATGTTGGTTTTTTTTATGGTTTATATGTTATATTATAACGTAACAAACTAGTAACTTTCATCCACCTACTTTTATATCTGTAAAGGCATTTTCCATGATAGCGCTTACCCCTACTCACTCTAAAACGGCTCTACTTTGCGTGGCTTTTCTATTGGCAGGCGCAGGCTGTGAACAAAAGACCGAGTCTTCGCAAGCTCCTAGTGAAGCGACAACGACAGAGGACGTCCATGCTGAGCACGAAGACCACGACCATGAAGAGCATGATCACGAACACAGCCACGACGAGCACGATCATGCAGGACATCATCATGACCATGCAGACATGACAACCTATAACTGCCAGCCTGAACAAACCATTGAAGCTCACTACGATCCTGAAGATAGTGCACAGCCTGCCACCAGCGCCCACTTATTGATCGATGGGGTTGAGTACGATCTAACCGCAATGACCTTACCTCAAAATAATAGTACTGGTGCTGCGTATGAGACCGATATTGGTATTGCGAATGATGCTGGTATGACATGGCAGTTGAATGCTGACGCCACCAAAGCGGTATTGAGAAATAAAACGTTGGATGGCAGTGTCGCTACAGAGGCTGAAGCCGTGTTGTTTGATTGCCAAAAAGCAGACAGCTAAGGTGTATTCTTAAACATATAGAACTAAACCCTTAAAATGCGTCGTTGTCTGGTTAAAATCAGGCAGCGACAACAGATGAACCCGTGCGACTATTTTGCTATGCTAAGAAGCAATAGAACAAATACTGTCCGTTCATCACTGGGATTATAATAATAATGTCTAACCACCTATCGTTCTCATCTACCACCACACAATGGTCACACTTACTCAGCGCTCAACGACTTGGTTCAACCAAAACGCCTAAAGCTGGTGAAACCACCCGCTCCCACTTTCATAAAGATTACGACAGACTGGTTTTTTCTCACTCTTTTCGCCAGCTCAATCAAAAAACCCAAGTTCATCCATTGACCAATCAGCTTGGCATTCATACTCGCTTGACCCATTCACTTGAAGTCTCTTGTATCGGACGCTCTTTAGGTATGATGGCGGCAGAAAAACTACATGACCAATTAAGCAGTGGTCTCCCTGCTGGAGTCTCCCCTGCTGACGTTGGCGTTATTGTACAAGCCGCCTGTCTTGCTCACGACATCGGTAACCCGCCCTTTGGTCATGCGGGAGAATACGCCATTCGTGATTGGTTTCGACAACCCAATCCTCAAGCCATTTTGCAAAACCTAAGCACAAATGAGCAACTGGATCTATTGGCATACGAAGGCAATGCACAGGGGTTTCGACTATTGGTGCGCAACGAGCATCATCCTGATAAAGATGGCATGCGGCTGACTTGTGCCACACTAGGTGCTTTTATGAAGTACCCTTGGCTTGCCACTCACAGCAACGATGTTAATAACCCCAATATGGCCAGTAACGTACAAAAATTTGGCTGTTTTAATAGCGAGTCAGCACAGTTAGAAGTACTGGCTGCAACGTTACACTTACCTCGCTCAGAGCAGCACGATGGCTTTGCCCGTCATCCGCTGGCGTATTTGCTAGAAGCAGCTGATGATATTTGTTACGCCTTGATTGATTTAGAAGATGGCATCAATTTGAATATGCTCACCTATACCGATGTGGCCAGTATCTTTTATGAGTTAATCGGCGAACGCCCTAGCGATATTCAACTACCAGCCCATATGTCGGTCAGACAAAGTTTGGCTTCATTACGTGCGCGCGCCATGATGCGTCTGGTCAATACCGTGACCGATGCTTTTGTCGATAATAATGACGCTTTGCTCGCTGGCAAGCTGCACGGTAGTTTGTTCGATCATTGTGAAGCAAGCGTGCAAAATGGCATCCATCAAGCCAAACAACTGGCACGTGAGCAGATATTTAATCACCCAAGCAAAGTCAGAATGGAGTTAATGGCAAATAAATGCTTACATCGTCTACTAGATGCCTTTATGCCACTTGCTTGGACAAGCAATCAAACGGCACCCACATCATTCTCTATGTCCTTTGAACAACAGCGCCTACTTAGATTACTCCAACCCCATCTTGATGAGCATCACCGCGAACTTACAGACAATCATTATCATAATATCTTAAATATATTGGATTTTGTTACAGGTATGAATGATCATGAAGCGTATCGTTTGGCGCAAGAGCTACAAGGGCATTGGGGAACCATGGTGTAGTGCGTACCAGTTGAACGGATTAAAACAATTTGCGTATTTCAGTCGTATTTGTGCGCTGAAATGAGTATGATAAACCCCTATCGGATAATTTTGAACCATTATGAGCAGTCGCGAACAAAAGAAACTTCAGACTCGGCACGCCTTTTTTAATGCAGTGCTCGATCTGTGTATGACAGGACAGTCTTTTAGCTCTATTAGCCTCAGGCAGGTAACCCGTGAGGTAGGGGTTGTGCCAACTGCATTTTATCGACATTTTGATGATATGGAGTCGCTAGGTCGTGCGCTTGTGGTAGAAGAGCTGGGCGGTACGTTGGCCATATTGAGCGACAGCTTACAAATAGGCCGCAAACGCAGCTTTGATCGCCAAATTGCAAAAAGTATTCAGCTGTTTTTGTATATGGTCAGCGATCAGCCTTATTACTGGCAATTTTTAGTCAGTGAGCGTTATGGCGGCTCAGAAGCCGTGCGCAAAGCCATCAATGAGCTGGTTAAAAAACACGCACACAGTTTAGCGGAAGATTTGGCGCTGCAGCCAGCCTTTACTCACATCAATGGGTATGACCGTCGCTTATTGGCTGAAGCGGGTGTCAATATGTTCTTTTCTTGGATCATCGACTGGCTAGAGCTGACCTATACAGAAGATCATGACGATGAGGTCGATTTGAATGAGATTGAAGAGAATAAGCATCTCATGCTACATAACTGTACTCGCCAAGCGCAGATGCTGTTTTATGGTGCTTATAACTGGAAGTCGAGTGAAGAGACTCGTTTGAAAGATTAATCATTGGCTTTTTGATACCTGTCAAAAACTGGGTCTAAAAGCCCAAAGGCGCTGTGTCACTATCTCAATGGTCTTGGCTTTTTCCTTGTTATCAGTACCACTATTATTATTAGCGCTATCGGCACCGCCATTATTAGCATTGCCATTACTACTTTCTGCAGCGCTGACGTCAGTTGGCGTTTTGCTAATCAGTACGGTTGCGAAGCGTTGTCTGGTTTGACCGATACTGCCACTATCGGTGGCCGTAATCAGCGCCAAAAATGCCTGACTGTCTACTGCTAATAAGGTCGAAAGATCTTTACGCTGCGCGTCATCCAAACTGCTCAACACGGGTAATTGCCACAGATCATCGATGGTTGCGATTGCCTGCTTCGATCTCATATCGACCAGCCCTTGCATCTGCTCACTTGTGCCACCGTCCATTAAGGCAGCTAGCAACACAGGGTTGGCTGTATTCACATTCACTGGTACAAAGTAAGGTACCGCCGTAATATACGGACGCAGTGTCTTTAATGCCTCAGCGGTGACGCCTCGTACCTCTTGCAACTGATCGATACTTACAAAAGACTGATTTGGTAAGGTCATATTCGATTGCTGCGTATACACCGCATCCTCAGCACCGCCATCTTTATATACCTCACTGTCGCTGTCTTGATAATCAAGTACCGCAATAGCAATATCAGGCTCTAGATTTAATTGAGTCAACAGTCTTTGAAACATGGCGACAGCAGCTGTATCAACCGCGCCATTTTGATACAAATTATTAATATTAAAGCGGCTGGCCTCATCACGCACTTCAATACCAATACTATGACCACCCAAGGCGTATGGCGGTATCGGCTGTGCCCAAATGTCCTGTGCGCTGTCCGTATCATTCAGCTTATTATCAGCACGAATCATGGTAAGCGCTAATTGCTGACCAGCACTAATGTCTTGTAGTAATTGATTTTGATCAAACAACAAACCACTGCGCCTAATAGCAATTTTTTGACTGGCAAGCATGGCACCTGCGACCACAGTGATACTGACGACCAATAGTAAGATAGTCAAGAGCGCTACGCCGCGCTGAGAATGCGCTGTCATTGACATAAGTGGTCGCCTTGGTTATTGATCCTGTGGTACATTTTTAACGTTACCTTCTCAATTGATATTATCTTCTCAATCACTGTTCTCTACGCCATCGTTGGAGCCACTTTGAGCGTCGTTGCCAGTACGGTCGCTGTTATTATTTTGGTCGTCAGGAAGGTTTTGGTCATTAGAAGGGTTTTGATTGTTACTGGCACTTTTATAACTACGTGGTATCGGCTGAGGGGCAAGCGCCCATTGCCAAGTGATTGGCATATCTTGATAAGTGAAACTAACAGCCGTGCCTTTTGGTAGTAAAGGCAATTCAGACTTCGCGCTGCCATCAGTATTTATCTGCGTAGCACTACTATTCACACTACTATTACTGTTGTTTTCATTAGGGAATTTGGTGCTTAACTCTGGTACATAGGCTTGCCAACGTCCATCAGTCACGCCTTCAAGCAACACGCTATCTAAGCTGATACTGTCACGTTCACCGCCTAGGCTGGTGTATTGACGGCGAATCAAGCGCTCATCTACAAAAACGTATTCGACATGCTGGATACTGGCACTACTTTGATAACGCGGATCAGGATCGGCATAGCGTACAAAGCTGACATGCTCACCATCCAAACTCATAAAAGGCTCTGGCGCTTTCTCGTTGGCTTGGCTATCCGCGTTGAGACTGTTATTTGCAATATTATCTGATTGAGTATCAACTGCTTGGTAAGGGATGATCTGACTCATGTCTTGCTGCAACTGCAAATAGGCATATTGCAACACAGCCAAATTATCGGCATGAAATTGTGCCCGCTCACGAGCGCGATTGACACTACTAAACACTTGCCATCCTGCTACCGCTAGCATGGCAAATATAGCCATAGCAACCATGAGCTCAAGCAGAGTGAATCCATGCTGATGCTTCATAGGCTGTCCCCTATTTGTCCTGACGTACCTGCGCTCTGACTACTCATATTACCCAGATCCAAACTGCCCATGTCTTGCTCAGGATTGCTTAAGATCACATCAATATCTGTCACGACGTTACGCGTCTGTCCTTCCACCATAGGGGCAACAGCAATATTTACTTTTTTTAATGCAGGCGTGATGGCATTACTGACTGTCATCACCACTTGCCAATCACGACCTTGAGCATTGATTATCTGTGTACGATTTGCGGTTAGCCATGTCTTTTGAATATGTAAATCGGCCGCAGCATTTTGTGCGACGAAGTGGGCCAGCGTGCGAGTACGCAATGTATCGACAGAGCTGAGATACGCACTACTTGCACGGCTCGCAGCAACAGCAACCACTGCCAAAATGGCTAAGGCAACCATGACTTCGATCAAAGTAAAGCCATGCTCGTGTTTGGATTTAGAAGATGCTTTCTTGATAACAGCAGGAGATGATTTGGATAAAGGAGACATCAATTATAACTCCTGCCCGATCATCATACTACCATCAGGCATAATCGTAATCACCTCCCCCACCAAGCGCGAATTATGAATCACTTCAATGGTCACTGGTGTCGCTTGCCCAGTACCAAACCATAATATCTGTGGTACGGCTTGACTGGCAAACCAAGGTTGTAGTGTCTGATTTTGATTCGTATTTGGTACGTTACCAGAGTCCAAACTCTGTATCCGCAGACTGACGCCAGTAGGCAACTCAGGCAAGCTGACCTCTGGCTCAACTTCCCAGCTTGGCGTAGGCTGTTGTTCACCAGTCGTACCAGACATACCTGTCAGGTACGACGATAACTCCATTGCGTTTTTAGGACGACTGTCCATACTATTGGAGGTGATTTCAGGTGTTTGATAAGCAATATAAGCGTTTGATAAAGTGACAATCACAGGCGCAACCTGACCTTGCTTATCAGCTTGCAAGCTTAGACCCATTGGTTGCATACGCTCCGCCGATAACAGTCGAACATAGCTTAATGAATCGGTAAGATGTTCATAAAATGCGCGGTTTTTGCGAGATTCACTACTACCAACGGATAAGCTCATCATGCCAGCAAAGATGGATAAAATAACGACGACAACGACAATCTCAACCAAAGTAAACCCTGATTGTGAACGTGGCAAGTAAAGCATGTGAGTGGTGGGTGAAACAAGATTTTTTAGCGAAGCGTGTTCATTAAGATGAGGGTAATCCAACGCATTGATACCTGTTGTATCATATGACAGACTTTCATGGATTAAGGCAGTATAGTCACTGGTCGCTGAGCTGGACTGGGTCTTGGCAGTGACCGTCATATTGCACCTATAAGCCCATAATAAGCAGGTTGTTGTGTATACAATGGTATGAGTAGCAGTACGCTAAAAGAACAAGGTAGCAGGTGTCGCCATAGCCTGTACGACGACACAGATTCTTGCACGCGCTCATTTATATGATTAACGCGTTGAAAAAGATATTAGTAACTGGTGTTGCGGTGCTCTTCTGACTCAGTATCGATTTGCTCTACCAGCTCTTGCATGTCCTCATCCATCACTTCATCCTCATGAGCAGGATAGTGGCTCGGCAGTTCAAGCATTTGCTGCACAAAAGCATAACGTAGGGTATCACGGCGACCCAAATAGCGCTGATAGAAGCTCGAGTTCAACAATCCTGCCCCACCTTGACCCATTGCCCAAATAGAAGATAAATAATCACGAGTACTTAGGCTACTGTGTTCGTCTTTTAGATAAGCACTAATGATGTCAATCAAACGCTTCATACGTTGACGACGAATATCATATAACTCGCCAAACAAGCGATTGAGACCCGTCACCGATGCCGCCAAGCGTTCTTCAATTTGATTGAGTAACATCGCTTTTTGTGGATTAAATAGCTGCTGAAAAATCATTCGTGCTACGCCTGCCGATGGACAGTCGTCAATACGGTTAATCGCAAACAGCTGCTCCTCATAACGAATAATAATACGCAAATAAAGCTCATCTTTACTGGAAAAATGCTTATATAGTGTGCCTTTAGCCAAATCAAGCTGGTCTGCCAAACTGTCTAAAGTGATATCACCATCGCCCGACTCAAGTAGCAGTTGCTCTGCCATCGCTAAGATATTCTCTTCTCGTGCTTTGAATTGGTGCTGACGACTCATAACATCTCCTAAAACCTGACAAGATTGGACATACGACCGTTGTGTGGATTAGAGCATGGGCAATGCAAGTATGAATCCATGCAAAAACGGCTCAAAAACGACAACAGAGGATATGCTTATATTTGCGAAATAGTGACTAACAACCATAGGGTTATACTTGTCATTTGAATGGCTTAGCACTTGAGGTTTCAAGGCTAGCTGATAAATGACTGATTGGTCATAGCATAACGATTTTAATGATACTGTGCCAGTAAATTTTCAAAGTTTTTTGCAGTTAGTTTGCCTACCTCTTCGGCACTACAGCCATACATATCTGCGATATAAGCTGCCACATAGGGTACATAAGCGGGTTCATTCGGTCTACCACGTTTGGGTACGGGCGCTAGATAAGGGCTGTCCGTTTCGATAAGTACTCTGTCTTTAGGCATTTTTCGTGCCGCGTCTTGAATCATTTGAGCACTCTTAAAGCTTACAATACCTGAAAATGAGATATAAAACCCCAAATCCAATGCCTGTTTTGCGGTTTCCCAATCTTCAGTAAAGCAGTGAATAATGCCATGTTCAGCGCCCTCACTTTTTAGGATATCGATGGTGTCTTCTTTGGCATCACGCATATGTATCACGAGTGGTTTCTTTAAATGTTGGCTGGCATGAATATGACGAGCAAGGCTGGCTTGTTGCTCTTTTTTGTTTTCAATCGACCAGTAATAATCGAGCCCTGTCTCTCCTATAGCCCATACGTAATCGTTGCTGGCCGTCTCTATCAATCGCTCAACGGTCGCTGATTGCAAGACCTGAATATCTTCACAAGGATGGATACCCACACTCATACCCAGATTGAGCGTCTCATTGTTATAGGTGCTAACAATCTTGGCAATATCTTCATATTCATTAAAATCACACATGATCGCCATCGCACGAGTGACATTAGCGGCTTTCATCGCATCTATTGCGCCAGACAATTGACCATCGTATTTGGTTAAATCTAAACGATTCAGATGGCAATGGGTATCAGTAAACATATACTCTCTCGTTAATAAAAATGGATAAATAGCAAAATTGAGTTAAAAATTAAAAATGTTATGGGTATGTATTGCCCTAAAGACGGCTGTTTTCAAGTAAATTAAAAGTACCTTATTTATCAAGCCTATTTATAACTACTTAAATTCATAACTACTTGAAATCAGTGCAATGGTACGACGCGCATCACCTCTTCTATGGTGGTCACTCCTTCGCTAATACGTTTTGCGCCAGACAAACGCAGTGGTTGTACGCCTTCTCGGTAGGCTTGCTGTTTGAGTACGTCTAAATTGGCATCAGCCGCGACCAGTTTTTTTAACTCATTGGATAAGGGCATGATTTCGTACAGACCCACACGACCCTGATAACCGGTGTGACGGCAGTGCTCGCAACCTTGCGCCGTATAGATTTGAGTAGGTAATGACGAACGCCAAGGCTGAACTAACTCTTGCCACTGAATGGCAATCTCGCTATCAGGCGCCACGTCTACTGCTTGCTTACAGTGTGGACATAGCGTCCGTAATAAACGCTGAGCCATCACTCCTAAAATAGTCGCTGACGTTAAAAACGGCTGGATGCCCAAATCGTGTAGACGAGTAATCGAGCTTGGCGCATCATTGGTATGTAATGTCGATAGTACCAAATGACCAGTCAGAGAGGCTTGTACTGCCATATTTGCCGTTTCGGCATCACGAATCTCACCCACCATAATGATATCAGGATCTTGACGCATTAATGATCGAATACCATCTGCAAAATGCAACTCGACGCCAGGATTGACCTGCATTTGGTTAAAGGCTGGTTCAATCATCTCAATCGGGTCTTCAATTGTACAGACGTTGACTTGCTCAGTGGCTAGCTGCTTGAGCGTACTGTATAAAGTGGTGGTTTTTCCTGAGCCTGTCGGACCTGTAACCAAGATAATACCGTTAGGATTGGCAGTCAACTCATGCCATGTTTCAAGCTGCTTGCCAGATAACCCAAGCTGAGCAAATGAGCGTACCAATACTTCAGGATCAAACACGCGCATGACCAGTTTTTCACCGAAAGCTGTTGGCATGGTCGATAAACGTAGCTCAGTCTCCAACCCCTTTGGTGTACGGGTTTTAAGGCGACCATCTTGCGGTTTACGCTTTTCAGCAACATTAAGTCGCCCTAAGATTTTAATACGTGCTGTCACTGCCACTATAATTGCCAGCGGCATCTCATAAACGGTATGTAGCACACCATCAATACGAAAACGTACCTTACCTGTCTCACGACGCGGCTCTAGATGAATATCACTGGCGCGTTGCTCAAAAGCGTACTGCAATAGCCAATCAACCACTCTAACGATATGCTGATCATTGGCATCGGGGTTGGTGTTGTCACCCAGTTGCAATAATGCCTCGACATTGGTGACGTCCGCTGCCGCCCGTTTATGGACACTATTTGCCCCTGCAATCGCTTGGGTTACTTGATAGAACTCTCGTCGATAGCGATGAATCTGGTCAGGACTGATATAAACCGTGCGATAGTTTCTAGACTTAACGAGCTTTTCAATATTTGCTTGCCAGTCCGTATAAAATGGCTGATCTGTCCCAATGACCACTTCATCATTCTTCACTTCAATCGGTAAGATATGCTGCGAGCGTGCATATTCAAAGGACATCAACTGAGTCGCAGCAGGAACATCCACTTTTAAGGGATCAATACGAACCAGTGTCATACCTGCTTTGCTGGCCAACCACTGATTCAACCACGCAAGGGTCAATTTGGTCTCAGCGTTTGGTTCAAGGGCATGACCATTTGGTAAACCAAACTCACTGATGGTAATCAATGGATGCTGCGCTTTATCACGACGACTGGTAATAACTAGGTTGTAACCGCGCTGATCAATGACTTTATCTGCCAACAACTCATCGAGACACCAACGCAGATCAATCACTATCGAATAATTTTGAACAGACATATTTTTCTTCTTGTATTATTAGCAACGAATTTCGGTAAAGATATGAATGTAATTAGAGACAAATGTCAGTTTAAATCTTTATCAATCACTACTCTATCATTCACAAGCGACTAATAAGTAAGTGCGACGAGTCGATTCTAGCGCTACACACTCACCTCTACCACATCAGTTATTTGTAAATGCTTTGATTCTATCAACCGAAACATCACATCGATAGACTTATAACGCATCACAAACGCCGTTTTTGTATCATCACGGCGGTAGGCTGGACGTGGGTCTTGAGCGATAAGCGCTTTAATCGCATCCATATCAGAGACCAGCAACTGGTTCTGTATTTGATGAATATGCGCGGCGACTGTATTAAGCTCTGCCCCAGTGGCGTTATCGGTACATTGTTTGTTCTGCTCGATATTCACCAAACCCATGAACTGCTCGTGAGCAGATTCAGTGATCATCACTTCCGACAGTATAGGGGCTGATGGGGCAAAGCCACTTTCTGCGTGAACAATGGTATCACTATAAGCGACATAAGGTTTGATATCGATGATTGGCGTGGCATCGATCATATCGGCTCCGCTAATAACCAGTAATACGCGTCCTTCTACGATCTCAATACGTTCAAGCTTCACCACAGACAATCCTAAGGCAGAAGGCCGATACATACTACGACTGGCGAATACACCTATTTTTTGATTACCACCGAGCCTAGGAGGACGTACTTGCGGGCGAAAACGGGTGTCTGTTTTATCACGACTATTGTTTTTATTAATATAGTTGTGATGAAAATGCCAACTGATCCAAATATGACTAAACGCCTCCATACCAATAAAAGCGGCCGGATCATCATAAGGCGCTAACATTTCAATAATACTGGTCAGTGCTACCAAGTTTGGCTGTCTTGGCGCACCAAATTTTTGCGGCAGCGGCGCACGATGATAGCCAATAATTGGTGCGTGATAACCATCACTTTGAGACGCATTTTCACTAGACATAAACCTCCTCCGTAAATAACCGTGCTCTTTTATCAAGCAAAACTGCCCAATCTTACAAAATTACTCGCTAACGATATTCCATTTTATCATGCTGCATTGCTGCTACTGGACGGATTTTTATTTTAAAGTTTGGTATTATGAGCGAGCGCTTCGATGACAGCCGTTTAATTGCTTACCTTTCTATAGACCTTCAAGCCACCTCTACATACTGACAACATCACATAAAATGTTAGAATAGCGCTCAGATTTTGGTCAATGAATATGTGATATTAGTGAACGCTTGCAAAATTGATGTTTTAAAAACAACAATTTATACCGTCATCAAGGCTCGATACCTTTTTATCATTTTAATATCATTTATCATTTTTAATGTAACATTGAAAAAAATACATTTCATACTCATTTAATTTAACGACACAGATAGCAACTTATTGACGAGGACTTTATGTCAAAACTTCGCACCGAAACGGTCACTGAGGTTCATCATTGGAATGACTCTCTATTTAGTATCAAAACCACTCGTGACGACGGCTTACGTTTTCGTAATGGCGAGTTTGCGATGATTGGAATCGTTGTCGATGGCAGACCGCTATTACGCGCTTACTCAATTGCCAGCCCTAACTACGAAGATCATTTGGAATTCTTTTCTATTAAGGTTCCAGACGGCCCTCTGACCTCACGCTTACAGCATATCAAGGTTGGCGATGAGTTATTGGTCAGTAAAAAGCCGACAGGTACGCTGGTACTAGACGATTTGCTACCTGGCAAACACTTATACATGCTTTCAACAGGAACGGGCATGGCACCGTTTTTAGCATTGGCGCGTGATCCTGAAGTCTATGAGCGTTTTGAAAAAATAATTTTGGTACATGGGGTACGTAACGCAGAAGACTTGGCTTATCGCGACATGTTCGAAAACGAGCTTCCTAATGACGAAATCTTTGGCGAATGGTATCGCGAAAAATTCATCTACTACCCTACCGTTACTCGTGAAGAATTTAGAAATCAAGGTCGTGTGACGGATTTGATGAAATCAGGCAAGCTTTTTGAAGATATTGGATTGCCACCAATCAATAAAGAGGATGACCGTGTTTTGATATGCGGCAGCATGCCATTTAACGCAGATGTTTCAACCATTTTGGATGATTTTGGTTTGACCGTATCACCACGTATGGGTGTACAAGCAGACTATGCTGTTGAACGTGCGTTTGTTGGATAATAGGTATTTTGGTAAATCAGTCGAAAATAATTTAAAATAATTCTTGACGGCTAAAAATAGGCTGCTATAATACGCAGCCTATACAGAGTTAACCCTGTAACCCAATTCGATAATCTCTATTCTACATTAGATGTTATCTCCTTATATGCCAGTGTGATGGAATTGGTAGACATGACGGATTCAAAATCCGTTGCCTTTAAAAGCGTGTCGGTTCGAGTCCGACCACTGGTACCAATATACGAAACCCTTACAGTCTATGGATTGTGAGGGTTTTTTATTGCGTGAATTATTTATAAATTATTCGAGTAATAATAGTATCAAATAAAATTTTGATACTATCTTGATACTTTGATGCATCTGTTATTTAACGTATTATAGTATTATTAACACGATAAATAATGCGGTACGGATGAGATATGAAAGTTAAGCTTAGTAAGAAGTTTGTTGATTCAGTAGCATACACCTCAAGCGGCACAGATATTTACATGGATGAAGTATTAACAGGCTTCGCACTTCGTGTGGGTAAACAATCTAAGCGATACACACTTCACAAACGCATTAACGGTAAGCTCTATCGTGACGAAGTTGAAGAAACACACCTTATCACTTTGACTGAAGCTCGTGAAAAAGCCAGCACAATGATGGTCAACATAAAGAAGGGACTTGATGTATATGATAGCTATCACGCTACTCCAAAAATAAAAGATACACCAGATTTTAACGTGCCAACACTAAATGAAGCTTATATCTACTTTAAATCTATGAAACCTAATCTTGCCAGCCGTACTGTTGAGACTTACGACCAACAGATACTTGGTCGACTTGATGATTGGCTTGAAGTGTCTTTAAACGATATAACTAAAACTATGATAAGTGAAAAACATAAGCAAATAAGTAAGTCTAGTCCAGCTCAGGCAAATGCCACTATGCGAGCTCTTCGATCAGTATGGAATTATTGTCAAGATAGCTTCTTAGATGATGATGAAGAGTACATAATAAAGGACCAACCCATTCGAATACTGAATGCCAAAAATGATTGGAACAAAATTAAACCTCGTACTCACCATGTTGAGGAGGAATATTTGGGAGTATATTTTAAAACTTTGATAGAGCACCGAGACGGTAGTTCATTTAAACAAGCACCTTATAGTAATAACGCTCGCGATATTTTATTGCTTTTTATGTTTGCTGGTGTTCGTTTAAATGAAGCGCAATCACTAAGATGGGAAGATGTAGACCTTGACGCTGCTCGCATTGTCTTTAAAGCCACTAAAAATGGTTCTGATTACCATATGCCAACTGGAAAAATACTTCAAGCCATACTCAGTGAACGATTTAGATTGAGCTATGGAGAGCATTGGGTATTTCCGAGTGATTTGCAGAGAAATGATGACCATGTCAAGGATTTGAGCGGTAGTTACCGTTCGATATCAAATAAGGCTAGCATGCATATTACCCCTCACGATTTACGCCGTACATTTGGCACTGTCGCCAATAGTCTCAATGTAAGCTACCCTGTGCTCAAGAGACTGCTAAATCATCGTGAGGCTAAATCTAGTGATGATGTGACATTACAATACATACAAGTATCACAGCGACAATTGCGTGAAGCTTTAGACGAGATTGAAGATTCTTATTGCAAGCGTATTGGAATGACTCAAGATGAGGTAATTAAGAGCCTCTTGCAGACATAACTTCATATAATTTTTTAAAGTTCTGTACAACTAACTAATCGATAGAACATATAACGACATTTTGATTAGGAGATATATTATGGGTATTAAGCTTGAACTGAGTATGACACAGAATATTAGAGACGAAAGAATCTGTGTCGACTATTGGGCATATGATCATAAGGAGGATTATCTTGAACATGTACGAATGCTATGTCATAAATATAGAATCAGCTCAAATCTATTGTTTGAGACGATTGCTCAATGTTACGCTTGTTTAGATGATGTGCTCTGTGAGTACTGCGCAAGTGCTTGCCCGGTAGAGATGCCAGCAGATATCCTATATATGCGTGCTCAAGATAGTTGGTGTTGTATGGTTTGCAAAGACGCAGTATGGCAAAAGGATTACGTTTGATTGCTTTCAAACTTATATAGTAGATCTCTTGCAAAAGTACCAGTTCATTGACTTCCACTGACGGAGTTACGAAGGCTAGCAATGACTTATGCAAGAGATCTAGTAATTATTGCAAAATCTACAGTAGTAAATTACATTTTATGATTTTTTATAAACAATCATATATGCCAATTATCCTGATTAAACTGGTTCACTATCTCTAGTAACCCATTTACCAAACTCAAAACTCTCGTTATATTTGATTTTAAAACTGTTGTTTACACGGTAGACACATTCCGTATTAAGAGTTGTATTCGAAGTATAGAATTTTTCTGTATTAAGACCTAAATGCTTTATAAAAAGCGGCTTAGTGAAATTTTTTTTTAAATAGGTACTATACTGACCATCTCTATCTATGACAAAACCACATTCAACACAAGTGTTGACTATAAAAACTTTGTTCAGTATTTCACTACGCACCTTTTTTATGGGTGAAAAAACATAATGCTTAGAAAAATGCGTATTAATAATTCTAAGCTCTTTATCGCTACAATTTTTTATTTTCTTAGAACGTACTTTATAGTCTTCTTTATATCTCACCTCAGAAATTATCGGATTGGAGTAACCACATTTAGCGCAAGAGTCTTTACTCACCCCTAAAGTCATCTCAGTGATACCATTGGATTTAAATCTAAACTTTGTAGAGGTGAATCGCTCATAAGGTATAAAAACTAGGCCTTGTGACACCAATCTTTGTATAAAACTCTCTAATGGTAGCGTAATAGGCTTAAATGAACGGTGGTTGTACCGACTACTGTTGCTGTCTAGCCTATTCACGTTATAGATCATATAAGCTTGATTGTCCTGCGTCTTATTTCTATAAATAGAGAATACAGGTATGTCTTTCGTACTATAGGCATAATCGCCTGTAATTGCATTAGTATCTTTAACTGAGCCACTTCTAAGCAACCACGCACACCTTACGCCTGATTGAGCATATTTTTCTTGTCTGCGTTTTGTTTCTATAAAAGCTTGAGGGCTCCATTGCACTTCAATGGCAATCTTAGCTTTGCCTTTCTCTGCATAAATATCAGCAATCCACTCCTCACCACTTGGGGTAAGCCCCGCTTTTTCAACTTCTACAACCCAACCGTTTCTATCCAATTCTTTCATAACAAGATATTTGATATGCATGTGTTCGGCAGTTTCACCACCAGTCGAGCAGTTAGAGTCTTTAGGTTTTGCCTTATGAGCGAAGAACTTCGTACCTAGCTTACTTGTCTTTAGTATTGCCTGATTACCACAGCAAGCCATATTGAAACTGGACGATTTATCTTCTTTTAAAACTATCCAATCTTTTAAGCTATATATAAAACTATAGATTTTTTCATCATTTTTTATGCAAATAAAAGCCATGTTGACCCTTAATTATTTTGACTCTTGAGCTAGCAATTCATTCTTACATATGCTCATGCTTTCTATAGTGAATACGCTTTAAAAATAACATAGCGCTACTGGGATGAATTTTGCGCAGCCTCTAGGAACGCAGCACGCAAGTAAAATTTATACCAGTAGCGTGTCTAAACTTATAACAGTTTTATTTTCAGAGGACTATAAGATAATTGCACGTAATTAGGGTTTATCTTCTCCTAAGCCTTCATCTGATTTAGTATTTTACTTAGGTAACGTTGTGAATACTGGGGTTTGATCTCAAAGCGTTTCTGTTAATGCTTTTCTTGCAATAACTTGTATTTTTAGTAGCGACTCAATAGATGCGGTATTGTAACTATTACTTATAGCTTATCCAATTGAAGACACGCTAGCCCTAGACTAAAGATGAAAAAATAGTTTATAAAACTAATAAATATGAACTAAAAGTTAGTATATGATTTTAACGGATAAACACTTATCTATTCTAATTCAGGATATAGAATCTTGGTTAATCTATAAATCTCGTCCTCTGCATCTGATCCCTTGGGATTAGGATTAGGATAGGCAGCAGCGGTAAGTATCAATCTAGGTAGCTCTAAATGATTAGCAAATACTTTCGCCAGCTCTCTTCTTAGAAAGTCAAACCAAAAAGTAGTAATTTCTGCGGGTGTATGAGGATCGGGTATCACATAAGTGAATAAATCTGCATTAAGACAATACTCCATACGGAACGCGGCTGCCATACGGTCATGAAGCCACTGCAGAGGCCTATGATCATTAAAACTACTAGGTTCATCACGTAAGTCGCTCAGTTCAGTGCGAACAGCAACTACCCTTTCAGCTTCACGATGTTTTTGAACAGAAAAATTAAATATGACACGCAATGCTTCTCCATAGCAATCATGCTGAATCTTTGCAATACGAGTAGAATCACCCTGAAACTTAGTACCAACTATCATCATTAACCCTTGTTAATAAGCTTGTAGCGTATCGACTACATAAGCAATAAGATACTATATACCCCCTATTTTTCAGAACACTTAAGCCTTCAAATACGATAAGATAGCGCTATAATTGCACATTAGCCCACTTATTTAAACTAGTAATTTATCTACAGAGATTTCCATGGCATTTAACCAAACTCAGTTTTTTGAAGGTTTAGAAAAATTAACCACCAAAGTCATTGATAAGAATAAAAAAGACGACTTTATATATGATTTTCTAATGCTGCTAGATGTTTCAAAATCTACGATAACCTCACTTAAAAAGAATGACGGTCGTTTTAACGTCGCAGCCAATCCTGAGGCTGGCGAGGTTGCCAATAAGCATCGTATCTACTTTAAGCCTGTAGAGGAAGGTCAAGACCTTGCTAAAGCACTAAGTGAGGTAATGAACAGCCCAATCATCAATCAGCACAAAATCCGTATGGTGATGGTAACGGACTTCAACACCGTACTGATTAACGATACTAAATATGATGAGACGCTTGACTGCGACTTTACCGATCTTTATAAGAACTACCACTTCCTATTGCCACTTGCCGGCCTAGAGCGTGCGCGCGAGTATTCAGAGCACCCTGCTGATGTACAAGCGTCAGAGAAAATGGGTCGCTTGTTTGACCACATCCGCAAGCTCAATGAGTTTAATACTGCTGATGACTTACATGCGCTCAATATATTTTTAACACGATTACTATTTTGCTTTTATGCCGAAGATACTGGTATTTTTAAAGCAGATCAGTTCTATGATGTGATTGATAGAACCACCAATATAGATGGCAGTGACGTCGATAGCGTCTTGTATGAGCTGTTTGAGGTTTTAGACTTACCTGAGTCTAGTGCAGAACGTCATGCCAAGCCCACTCATCTAAGTGCATTCCCCTATGTGAACGGCAGCTTATTTGAATATCAGTTCGCCATCCCGGAGTTTGATGCGCGTACCCGCCGTATCTTGCTTGAGTGCGCACGTTTGAGCTGGGCCGAGATTAACCCCGATATTTTCGGCTCGATGTTTCAAGCGGTGATTGACCCTGAGCAGCGTGGCAGCTTAGGACAGCATTACACCAGCGTTAGTAATATTATGAAGGTCATACAGCCATTATTCTTAGATGAGCTACATGAAGAGCTAGATACAGTCATAGCATTGAGTCATGACAATCGCCATAAGAATAATAAAGCCGAACGCCTAGATGCCCTGCTTACCCGTATCAGCCAAATCAAAGTATTTGACCCGGCTTGCGGTTCAGGCAACTTTCTGATCATTGCGTATAAAGAGCTACGTAAGCTAGAAATCGATATATTAAAGGCACAACGCGATTTACTAGGCTCTAATGACAATCTATTAGGTCTAGGCTTTCAAAGCGCGATCAGCTTAGATAACCTGTACGGTATTGAGTATGACGACTTTGCCAGTCAAATAGCGCGTTTGTCACTATGGCTCGCTGAGCATCAAATGAATGTGCTGTGCGAGCAGGAGTTCGGTGTATCCCAGCCAATGCTGCCGCTGAAAGACAGTGGGCATATCATTCATGGCAATAGCTTACGTATTGATTGGAATGAGGTCTGTCCAAATAACGGCAGTGATGAGATTTATATTATTGGTAATCCGCCGTTTGGTGGTACTGGGAGTCGTAATGATGAACAGTCAAAAGATATGGAAAAGGTGTTTGAAGAGCTTAAAAACTTTAAATCGCTTGACTATGTGACTTCATGGTTTTGGAAAGGCTCACAATATATTGCTAACTCTAATGCTGAGCTTGCCTTGGTATCAACCAACTCAATTGCGCAAGGTGAGCAAGTGGCAATGTTATTTCCATATATATTTGATTTGGGCATTCATATTAGCTTTGCTTATCAAACATTTCCATGGCGTAATAACGCCAAACATAATGCGGCTGTACACGTAGTGATTATTGGCTTATCCGCAAAACCTAATAGCAAAAAATTAATCTTTAAATTAATTGATAAAACTTGGCATAGTGAAGTTGTTTCTAATATTAGCCCTTATTTAATTAAAGGGTCAAATATCGCTGTTCAAAGCCAACGAGCTCCCATCCATGATGGTTCAAAAATGGTTTATGGTAATAAGCCAGTTGATGGAGGAAATTTAATATTAAGTTCTGAAGAAAAAGATGAATTAATCAGTAAAGAACCAGCATCTGAAAAATGGATAAAAAAGCTACTTGGCTCTGCTGAGTTTTTAAATGCTAAAGAACGTTATTGCCTTTGGTTAGTTAATATATCAGACGAAGAACTAGATAATTTACCACTGGTGAAAAACAGAGTGAATAAAACCGAGGAAATGCGCCTAGCAAGCAAGGATGGAGGGGCAAATAAACTGGCTGAAAGACCTCACGAGTTTAGAGATACAAGAAATCCTAAAAACTATATTCTTGTTCCTAGAGTATCCTCAGAACGCCGACGTTATATTCCTGTTGGCTTTCTTAATAAATCCACAATATCCTCTGATGGAAATCAGATAATTCCTGATGGCAATATTTTTGATTTCGGTATGCTCACTTCGTTAGCACATAACGACTGGATGCGCCTAGTTGCTGGCCGCCTAAAAAGCGACTATAGATACTCTGGAACCATCGTCTACAATACCTTCCCTTTCCCTGATGCGACTGACGAACAGAAACAGCACATTGAAAGTCTTGCCGAAGAAATCCTACTTGCTCGAGCCAGCAATGCTGGCATGACTTTAGCTGAGTTGTACGATCCAGATAAGATGCCAGAAGATTTAAAGCAAGCGCATAGCAATCTCGATGAAGCAGTGGACAAGCTGTATCGCCCGCAAGGCTTTGCCAATACCGAAGAGCGCTTGGCACATTTGCTGGCACGTTATGAGCAGCTAATCGAAGCTGAAAAGCAGAGTAAGGGTAAAAAGAAAACCCAAAAGAAAGTTAAGTAGCTTTTAGCTTATAAACCATAGCAGTAAAACCCAAAATTAAGCTTTTTGCATATAGTAAGTAGAGTAAACCATGTCTCAAACGGTCAATATTTTAAACCAAAATTACGCTCGTACTGGTCAAAGTAAAAAGAACAACGAGCTTGGCATGCGTGAGATGCAGGCACGTGCGTTCGAGAAGCGTAATAGCCAGTATTTGCTGATAAAGTCGCCACCCGCCTCTGGTAAGTCACGTGCCATGATGTTTTTGGCACTCGACAAGCTAATCAATCAAGGTATCAAAAAGGTCATTATTGCCGTCCCAGAGATGAGTATCGGTAAATCCTTTAAATCAACGCCGCTGAGCGACTTTGGTTTCTTTGCCGATTGGGAGGTGGCAGACCGCTATAACTTATGCTTAAGTCTTGCTCAAAGTGATACGCGCAAGACTGCGATATTCTCAGAGTTTATCAACGGGAATAGCGATCACGACTCCCTACCCCAAGTATTAGTCTGTACCCATCATAGCTTTCGATATGGCTTTGATAAGGTTATCGAAGATGGCGGCAGTATTGAGCTATTTAACGATGTACTTATCGGTATTGATGAATTCCATCACGTCTCTGCAGATGACTCAAATCGCTTGGGTGCCATACTCGATGGCATTATGACGCAATCAAGCGCACACATTGTGGCGATGACTGGTTCTTATTTCCGTGGCGACTCCGTACCTATCTTGTCAGATAGCGATGAAGAAAAGTTCGATAAAGTCACTTATACCTACTATGAACAGCTAAACGGTTATGAACACTTAAAGTCACTGGGACTTGGCTATCACTTTTATAAAAAATCCTTCTTTGATGCCTTAGATGAATGCTTGGACACCAGTAAAAAGACCATTATTCATATCCCGAACGTCAATAGCTTAACTGCTGAGACAGACAAGTATGAAACTGTTGGCCGCATTATCGACATCATAGGTGAGGTTGAGTCTCGCGATGAAGAGACTGGGGTCATCACCGTACGCACACATGATAATAAGCAATTACTACTCGCAGACTTAGTCACTGATGATGCCATAAGGGTCAATACACAGGCTTACTTAGCGGATATTACCTCTCGTGATCAGATGGATATCATCATCGCTCTTGGTATGGCAAAAGAAGGCTTTGACTGGGAATATTGTGAGCATGTATTAACGATTGGCTATCGCGGTTCCTTAACTGAGGTGGTGCAGATCATTGGGCGCTCAACACGCGATAGCGCGGGCAAACACCATGCCCAATTTACCAACCTGATCGCTGAACCGGAAGCGGATAAGTCAACCGTGACAAGCTCTGTTAATGACTTATTAAAAGCCATTACTCTATCGCTACTCATGGAGCAAGTGCTCAAACCTAACATCAACTTTAAACGCCGCAGTGAGATAGATCTATTAGGGACGCAGGACTTGCCGGCAGGTACGGTTATCATTGATGACAGCGTAAACCCTCCTTCTGATCGAGTCATGGATATACTAAACCAAGACCGCGATGAGATATTGGCCCAGCTCACTCAGAACACTGAGACAGTCAAAAAGTATATTGCCGCCGAAACCAATAATGTCGAGACTGAAGCGGTATCAGACTCCGTCATCCCTAGTATTATTCGTAGTAAGTATCCAGCGCTAGACACTGATGAGGTACGGCAAGTACAAGAAGGCGTCATGCAGTATATGGCCATCAACCGCCAAGGCGGCTTGGTTGAAGGTAAGGATATTCCTGAAGATGCCATCATCGAAAATGAACGCTGTTTCATTAAGCAAGGCACTGAGTATGTAGATATCGCTACTCTAAATGCTGAACGAAAAAGTCAGCTCAATGAAAACGACATTATTAAAGAGCGCCACCTGCCAGCTGACGCAAAAATATATAACCCTAAAACCAAATCAAGCAGTAGCAATGACTCAAATCCTAGCAACGGCTTTGTGAAGGTTGGCAGTAAGTTTGTCAATGTAAACAACCTTCCCATTGATCTTGTTAAATCGGTTAACCCCTTTCATGATGCTTATGAAGTTCTCTCTAGAACCGTCGATAAAGAAGTCTTACAGACCATCAATGACGTCGTGCATGCCAGCCGTTCTACCGTAACCGAGGCCGAAGCGGTACTAATGTGGCCAAAGATAGTTGCGTTTATCAAGAATAAAGGACGTGAGCCTAATAGAAACTCAGAGGATGCTATCGAACGACGCATGACTGAAGTTATCTCCTATGTCAGAAACCAAAAAGCCAAGCGAGAAGCCAATAGTCATGATTAAACTTGATGAGATCTATCAAAGTCGTGAGTACAAGACACTAGAAGATATCTTTTCTAATGACAGTACTGGCCTACTAGATGATATAAAGCCTGTCACCAAAAGCTCGGCGAATAACAGCGTTTTAGCGCAGCAGTTTGACACTATCAACCTTTTTATCGATCAACAGGGACGCGTGCCTAGTAGCAGTGCCAACGATATCAGTGAAAAGATAAATGCTCGCCTCCTAGCTACCATACAAACCAACCACGCAAAATCGCAAGAACTGCTAGCTTTAGATAAGCATGATTTACTAGCTACTCAAAGTACGGCGTCTACCCTATCTGACGACAAACCGACACTCTCAGACAAAAGCGTGAGCAATAAGGAGGATGGGTCTGAAAACGCAATCAGCGATAGCACTAAAGAAGCTGAACCGGTAACCGAGGCTGTTAGCGAGCCAGCTGTTATTAATAGTCTAGATGATATTTTCAACAGTGATGACCTAGGGATTTTTGACAACATTCATTCTGAAATCTTAGTCAGTGATAGTCAGCTCAATTCTCGCAATACTTATGACCAGTACGATGATGAAGAAATAGCAACTCGCTTTGAATGTAAGGACTTTTATAAGTTTGAGGCAACCTTTGAGCGTATATCTCAAGCCATTCAAACGGGGTCTTTTACTAAAACCAACTTTTCATCAGTGAAAGATATCAATATTGGCAGCGTCTTCGTTTTAAATGGGATTTTGTGTTATGTGGCGGATATATACCAAGCAGAGAACCGAAAGAATGAGCGTAACCAGCAGCGACTTCGTCTGGTGTTTGCTAACGGTACTGAGTCGAACATGCTCATTCGCTCTTTAGCTACTGCTCAATATAAATATGAAAACAGCTATCAGTTGCTAATTACTGATCCTGACTGGATGGATGATGAATTGGCCAAAAACTTCGGAGATGATCGACAGCTTACTGGTGTCATTTATGTTGCTAAGCTGACTGATACGCCAAACAACTTAGCGCACTATAAACACCTGCATAAAGTTGGTTTCTCAACACTTACAGGAGAGGCGCGTACTAAGCACTCGATTAGAGATACTGCCTTCTTGCAACAGCCCGTAGATATCATTGCTGAGTGGCAGGTATATGATGCTAATGCTCGTAGTGTGGAAGGTGTACTGCATGCCTTCTTCTATGATCAAAGAGTCAAAGTATCCTTAAAAGCAGCAAACGATAATCTCTACAAGGCAACAGAGTGGTTCAACGTTCCCCTTGATGAGATTGAGAAAGCCATTAACCTGGTCATCGCCGGGGACATTAAAAACTATCGAATGGATGGTGCGGCTGGCAAGGTGGTTTTGAAGTAATGAGCGTTTTTAGAATTAACTTACATCCATAACTCAAAATTGTTAGATGTGATTTCCTATAACATTGCGGGTCTGCAAATCGCATTTATAGATGTACTGATTACTTACCAAAATGTGAAAATGCTATATCACTAGTTCATCTGAGCCTTTCCATACAAGGATTTCACTACAAATGGCTAATAATAAGATTTCTCAGGTGGCTTTGTTAAGCTCGGGGTTTGTGGAATACTTCGGTCTAAGCTACAGTAATTCTTTAACATCTTTATTATCTCTATATTCTTCTGCAACATTTTTAATCAAACTTTCCATATTCACTTTACCTCCCCCACCTAACTTTAATGTTCGAATCGCTTCAACCCATTGTCCTCTGCCTGATTGGCCTAGATTAACTAAAGATAAATCACCACCTGCTGCTATCCAGATTTGGTTGTCTCTCAATCCCGCTGGATAAAGCTTACACATAATTTCAACTAGCTTTTGCTCTCGAGTTAGTTCGGTTGTTATATCTGAAAAATCCAGTTGTTCCAGTAGACCAAACAAAAAGGCAGCTACGTTTGCAGAAGCGTAGAACTGAGATCCCTTACCGTCCATATCACTTTTGCCATCTACTAGGTCGGAGATGCTGCGAAGCAGTAAGGTTTTGATAAGCGGGCGCATGCGACAGACTTCCAGAAAGCCGAGGCCTTCCATTTCTATACCAAGGGCATGACTAGCGTTTTGTTTAAGAAACTTATGAAGATCTGAATTAATGGAGGCATCTATCTTTTCACCTGAAGCAATCGTTCCGGTGAAAGTTCGAATGACGGGAGCAAAATTCGAGTTCAGTAGATTTTCAACTTGTTGATTCCAAGCAGTACTTTTTGCGTACTGACTGGCCAACCGCTCCAGAGCATATGAAGAAGCACCAAACTGTGGACGTGGTTTAAAATTGTTATCACCTGTCTTTCCTCGCTCAAAACCGTAAACGTCCCGACCAATAATAATATCTCCAACTTCTACATCTTTCAGACCACCTGCCACACCTGCGAAAAAGACATATTCCGGTTCGAAATGAGCTATGGCACGTTCAGTTTCTATAGCTGCATTAACGTTGGTTTGATCAGTACGTGCAACGATCACATCAAGGTTTCGATCGTTACAGCGGTAGGTGCCTTTGGTGTAGTCGGTGCCAATTGTAGGATGTAGTATAGGCTCGATGTCTTTTAAATGCTGTTCGACTGCCGATCTCTCTACTTCAAGAGCAGTGAGAATTAAAATAGGTTTGTTCATAAAGTCTCTTGTAGTTTTCCGAGTATTTCGTTATCAGTATAAATAGCGCTCATCTTACTTAGAAGTTTCTTTACTTTTGGTTTTCCATTGTTACGTAAGATTTGTACAGCAAAACTCCACTTTTCCCGGCCCGTACCTGTTGTTTGAAGTTGTGACAAGTCACCCCCCGAACTAACCCACAATCCATTTTCATCTGGCCCGCTTGGGAATAGCACAAGTGTGGTTCTTAAAAACTCATCCCACCATTCCTCTGAACTGATTGCATCTACTTTTAATCCACTGGAAGAAAGTGCAAAGCGTTGCCAAAGCCCAAGTAAGTGGCTGCTTCGTAATAAAGTCGGTAACAGATCGTTTCTATGAATGCGATTATCATACAGCTCTTCAACTACCGCTATCCAACGGTTTTTAGAAATAAGCCGACCAAATTCTTCAGCTTCTGCTGGTAAAAAGTGATTATTCCGTATCAACTGCTGTGCGTGGTGTTCTCCCAAACCCGGTAACATATCGAACAGGTTTAGTTTCTTGGCAAGAGGAATGGTTTTACTACTCATGACAAAATTTTGCAATTTTTGCGATTGTAACTCCTTCTTTAACTCAGATTCGAGATCTTTATAGTTAAATTTGCTGGTAGCACACTCAATGATTAGCTCGACAAGCGTTGTACTAACGAACTCTGAACGTGCTTTTTCAGGCAGTACAGGCCAGATAGATGCCCGCTGTGGATAGTCCTTTAGACTATTAAACTTTCCAATACTTATTGCATTTAATAGAGTTTTGTTAAACGAATTTCCGGCCAGCATATGATCAAGAATTTCGAATAAGATGTACTGTGGATTGGAAATACCTAGCCAAACTTCACTGCCTTGCTCAATAGCGGCTTGCCAACAATTCTGCCAACCTTCACTGGTAATATCGATACCTTTCATTAAATTGCTGTTTTCGGTAATTAACTTTCCAGCGATGTGGTGCAAGCGAGCATCGGTGTGACCGGCAGCTTCGGATACAAATGAGCTACTCTTGATACATTCGGAAAGAGCTTGGAACGCTCGAGTATGATTTTCATCAGTATCGATACGCAACTGAACCTCGATAGCGTTTTTTGCAGAATAAAGCTGTGCAGCCACTTTTGCGTGTAACACAAGCCAGTCCTTTTGTTCAGCCATATTCAAGACCGCTTCCGCAACAGCTGTTTCTAACTGTGGAAGTTTTTTGATCAGTTCGCTTTCAGCATCATTTGGCAACCAGTAAGTGTGTTGGGCAATCAACGTAGGTTCTTTTCCAATCCATTGCCAAAAAATTTGGGCATCGCTAGATTGTCTTTTTTTTAGACGGTTGCGTGTATAGCCCAAAACCGTGCTGGCCCACCAGTTTGTCGAATCAGCTTCCAGTGCACTTACCAACACCGCTCCATACTCCTTTGCTTTCTTGCCTTTAAGAAGGTGGTGGTTGAGCAAATCGTTCAGTGCATCCGTAATAGGACGTATTGCATTTGGAAAGCCTGCCCAATTCTGGTATTGGAGAGCTATGATCAAATTTATAGGTGCATTGGGAATTGCTTGAATAATAGCATTCATTAGCTTATTTTTTCCTTTGACCCCAACCTTTTCACTGAGACTAACTTTCGAAATAAAATTAGCCAAGACCAATAAACGGTTAAGTTCAGGGTCACTATCAAGCTTATGGTAGACTTCACCATAATAGGCAAGTCTATTGAGCGCTTCTATGGAATCAATTTTTGGACTGAAATCATCGAATAACATTTCAAAGGAAGCTGTATTTTCAGCATCTTCTACCAGCCAGCTTGCGGCTAAGGATTGTAGGCTTTGTGATTCATGTTTATCTATTACACGAAAAGAATTCCTTTCCCATAAAGTTTCGGCATCTTCTGGAATGTATAGTAGATTGAGGCAGTCGTTTTTCACATAAGAAGGGCCAAATGCCGCTCCAATTTTTAGGTTTTGCTTTTCTCTGGTTGGTAACTTATCCCAAATTCGGTCTATCCATTCCCAGTAACCTTCCTCACCTAGCCAAACAAATGGCTGATTTTCCAACAAAGCATTGGTGGCGGCGGTTTCCCTTCCGTCCACGGTTTTCATAATCGTATTAGCTTCTTGCGAGACGTATTCAAATGAGTGCATTTTCACTTCTTTTTGAATACTATTTAGGTGGTATTTAAAAAGGTTACTGAGATTACTTACTTGATGCAGGTCTGTTTTTGGTATGAATAGAGCATGCGAAAAAACTCGTCCAGAACGCAGCCCAGGGCTTCTATCGGGAAACGTCTTAATCAGCAGAAAGTGATCTTCAACAAATAAACCACGTACCACAAAGCTGGATAAAACTCCGTCTTCAGGTCGATCGGCCAGATCAGTGTAGCCGCTTGCCCGACTGAATAGTTTATTTTTTTCATCGGATGCAGCCAACAAACCATGCCCGGAGGTTTTCCCTAGCACTTCTCCGTATATAGCTTGGTGGATAATACTCATAAGGTCAGAGCTTTTTCGATGAGGCGGGTCAGATCTTTTTCCCTCGGGTTGTCGTCCAACACCAGATAACCGAAATTTTCAGGCATATCGTCCAAGTATTTGTCGCGGTCCTCTTCCGTTTTCAGCGGAAATTCCTGTGCGGATACACCCATGATATTGAAGGCTCTTGGCAACCAGTTAGCCACAATGAACTGCGTGAACAGCGGCATCTTCTGCTGCAAGATTTCTTCTGGTGTCAAATCAGTCCCCAGCTCGTCCCAGCAGGTCAATGCAATAACCAACCGGGGTGTATCAATAGGATCTTTCATTCCTGTGCGACGTGCATGCAGTAGTATCTGCACTAGCTCGATGAATTGGGATTGATTGGAAGTACCGAGTACTGATAAATCCGATTCTTTCTGATTTTTTTCGGCATACCCCTTCTTACTTAAGTCGAAGCGTTGTTCAATTTCTGAGGGGCGAATAAAGAGAATCCAACGGTCGTTTGTTTTCGCTCGCTCAATCCATGTTTTGTCATACTCCATTAATGCTACGAGGTCACGTACCTGTTCCCCACCATAATCTTTGCAATGTAACACGAACTCCTGCCTTTCGTATATGACAGGTATTTTGACCTCCAAGTTATCTGTTGATGGAGTTGGCTCTGTTTCTTTCCCATCAGCAAGTTTATTATAAGCACTTTTTATACCATCTATATTCTCAGGTGCTGAAGCCAATTGTAGCTTTCCTTTCTTCTCCAATAATCGACCGTATAGTTGTGCTAGGAAGGTAGTTTTTCCTGTTCCAGGCGGCCCAATAATCAATATTTCGTTATTTACTGCCATAGCTGCCTCGATATAAAAAGAAAAAATCATTTGTTTGAATAGATGCAGGTGCGATACGCAGTGGTTGCGGGTTGGTCAGTAGGTTAAGCACCGTCTCTGCAACGCTTATATTATTAACATGGCATAACTGGTCGGAGTCAGATTTCGAATAATTACTAATTTCCAGTGAGGTAGCCTCAGGAAAGGTTTCGGACAGGCTTTGTTCAATGGCATCTACAATATTTTCACGCATATTCTTGGCTAGGTCAGCTTTCGACCATATGATCACCACTGGCCTACCTCGAACCCTGCTTTTGACCTGTTCCGCTAATTGAATGATGTCACGTTTCGCCTTACCCCGCTGCTCAACAATTGCCTCGCAATCAACAAAAAACAGGAAGGCATGAGCGTTACCATAAATCCAACGGGCATTTTCAGCAGCAGGGTCGTTCACATTATCTGCCCATTTTGAAAATACTTCGCCTGATGAGTCAGCAAACAAGATATCGTGTAAAAAACCATCGTGGCGTAGTGCCAGGTGGTAGAGGCTGTAGAAATCTTTATTGGAAGGCGTGGCATCTGGATTTCGAACCGTGCCATCTTCCTGAACTTGCAATGTTTTAGCCTGTAATTCCCACCCGTTCAGCGTATAGCTACCGGCAAAGTCCCAGTTTTCAATGAGCTTACCGTTGAATAGCAGCGAATACAGCATGGCCAGGTAGGTAGTTTTACCTGCCCCAGACGATCCTACCAAACCAATAATCTTGGGTTTTCCCCTATGTGCTAGAAGGTCGAGTTGTTCAGGATGCAACCATTCTCCCGTCCATGGAATGGATGTAGCAGCAACCGTACTTTTTATAGTTTTAGCTGATATTTCCGTGACTTCTTCTTTTAGGAAAAACTCACATAGTTCGTGCAGAGGGCCCGCGAGTTCAATACATATATCGTCAGGTGCATAGCAACCTTTTTTAGTACATCTCCGCTTTGCCATGTCTCGCCTTATTTATCTGTTGCCAATTTTTGCGCTTGTAACCCATGAAACAACCACACTGCTAGATCGGACGCCGTCAGTTTGGCATCTTCGTCAATACCAGTTTCTGTAAAAAAATGAGAAGTTTCATTGGAATATAAAACATTGGCCCATGCGTTAAGCAAGGGCTTGCGTTGTTCCTCTTGTGCTGTATATATTTTCAATGCTGATTGGATTTCCTCGTGCAGGTTAAGGCTATCTTCTAACCAGTCTATAAGTGGGCGTTCTTCGGCTACCTGCTCTCTGTGAACATCTTTCAGCGTTTCTCGCAGTAAATAATCTAAGCTTTCTGGGTAAATAGGCTCCACTTGTTCGGCAAGATCGTACGCCATGCAAACGGTTGCGTTTAACAGATCAAGGCTACGGTAACTAGCATTCAAAGAACGGGAATAAAGCGATTGTTTCCACCACAGAAGCTCACTACGCTTGTTGTTGGCGGTGATGTTGTTGACGATAGAATTATCCAACTCTTCGAAAAACGGTTTGAGTTGGACAAAAAGGGATTGGGCTTGTTGGGATAAAGCTGAATTAACAACTTGAATAATTCCTGTAGCTGAGTGTTCAGCCATAAACTTAGGCCATTCCCAGGAATTTTGACCATGATGGTGAGGGTTCTTTCCTCCTCCAGCTTGCTGACTCCATGCTGAATGGACCATCGCATCGAGTAACTGTTCCTTTAGAGACTTCTCATCTATTTCAGTCGCTTTAACTGCTGGAATAGAAATCTCAACTTCATTAAATTCTCTGACCTGAAGCTTATGACCGACTCCCCATCTCGCTTGCCCGCTCTCCTCCGCTCGGTCGGCCAACTCCTGAAAAAGCCCACGAATCGAACTCTCCTCCGCACCAAGCTGGTAATGCTCGATCACATCACGGACGGTTAGCCAAACTAACGTAGCCGTAGCTGAATCCTTTCTCGATAGCTGGGATAGCGCTTCTAGAATCACTGCCCGTACGTAGGTGGTGGATGTATCATTAGTAGCTGTCACACCATTCTTAAAAGTAGGCCACTTTTTAATAATAATCTTTTCCACTTGTTGCACTACCGGATCGTTGCCTTTTACCTTTGGGTCGAGCGCAACTAGGGTATACGGAATGATATCCGATTTTACTTTTTTCCTTGTTAGGTTTTTTTCAAGTTCTTTTACCGCCTTCTTCAGGTTTTCAATGTTTTCCGTAACATCAGTTTTGATATGCTGTTCGTTAAGATAGGTTTGAAGTATTGACTCAGTCATTCAAATTGTCCTTTTTTCTTGTTCAATAAATAGAACATCAAAGATTACTATATATTTTAACCGCTTACTTTGTCCCATTTTAGTGGTTTATAACACCCCAAGTATGAAGTTTAATCTTCCCGAGTGAATTTGTTAATATTGCGGTTTGTTAAGTCAAGCAGCCTAATATTTTTATTACGAATAGAATAACCAAACCAATTCCTACAAAACTTGTAACCCTAAAGGTAAATCTGAATACAGCTCCATAAGTTAATATTTTGCTAAAATGATTTCGATTCTTATTTTCTTCAATTAAGTTTGCATTCTCATTTATGAATATACCAATGGCGCTGTCTGAATTATTTTCTAGTGTTTCTAATATTGACTCTGACTGCTTAATTAAAAATGAAGTTCTCTGGTCTAGCTTCCAAAAAACAATAGATACTAAAACAACGAATATACTTAAAAATGTACCCATGTACAGAAGATCATTGGACGCTTGAAGAGTTGCTCCAATACCCGCACCCAAACCCGCTATAATAAATAAAAAATAATTAAATAAAGTTGTTCTTTGGCTAGAATGCAATTCAAAATACTTCCATGCGTGCTCAAAAGCTTGCTCAGAACTTATCCTATTGGTCATAGATATCTCTACTTTATAGTTCTTGATTTAATCATAAAACAGGCTAATTACTTATCTACAGTGTGATTTTACTCTAAGCTATGTCTTATAGACTCCTTCAATATGTATGTATGCTAATCTAAATAAGGTTAGCCCTGTTTAAAGCAGCTCTATTTTAACAAAATATGACAATAAGTTCTCAAGTAAAGCTCACCGTTTATTAGTAATTTATCTAAGCACTATCCTAATATTTTTTGTTGGTATAATAAAAAATATATTTAAATAAATTATTCTAAATCAATAATTTAAGATTAATATGTGGTTTATACTGGGCCCAGCACACATTGCAAAAAACAAAAACCCTTACAGTAATTACAGTATGCTTTATTATGTGGCGGATATCTATCATGCGGAGCAGCGCGAAAATGAGCGTAACCAGCAGCGACTACGCTTAATATTTGCTAACGGTATTTAGTCCAATATGCTTATTCGCTCTTTAGCTACTGCTCAATATAAATATGAAAACAGCTACCAGCTAATTATTACTGATCTTGACTGGATGAATGATGAGCTCGCCAAAAAACTTGGAGACGAGCGACAACCTATATAAGGTGATAGAGTGGTTCAAAGTTCCCTTTGATGAAATAGAAAAAGTCATTAATCTGGTTATCACTGGGGACATTTAAAACTATCGCATGAATGGTGCGGCTGGCAAGGTGGTTATGAGATAGTAAGCTTTTGCAAACGAAATTCATATCTATATTTTAAAATAGTTAGATGTGATTACCTATAATATTGCGGGTTTGCAAATCGCATTTATAGAAATACTTATTATCAGCCAAAACTTGAATATGCTATAGCGATATTTCATCTAAGCTAGGATTGATAAGGCCTACACTATAAATTATGAATAATAAGATTTGTCAGGTGGCTTTGTGAAAGTCGGGGTTTCTACAAATGATTCAAGTCTAACAGGGTCATCAATTGACATCTGATACGCGCGATCAAATGCTTTAACTAAAATTTCTTGATTTTTATGTCCCGTTGTCGCACCTAAAAGTAACTTGCCATTGGCAGAAAACTGACTGGCTCTATCATAAATCTGTCTAGCGTTATTAACAGTAATACCATGCCGAAGTGCGACCTCTGCCAAATGTCCTGCTCGTTTATTAATATTTAATGTCTGTAGTTCCTCTAGTAGCGCAATCACATCGTACATTTTTGGATGAATAAATATAGATGGCTGAGTATCTACCGCATCATTTTTTATGTTTTGCGGGCAAGTTGCATTAACTGATGTGCTGTTATCGATAAATAGAGACTCTTTGCTTGCAACTTTGCCAATTAAATAGCCACGCACCTTATTCAGACAAACCTGTTTAGTAATAGCATCATACGCCATGCCATCTTGTCTATTTATCGTTTGATAACCAATACCTGTCAACATCTCAAATACAGTTATAGGCATACTAATTTTAGCTTGACTCATCTGCCAACCCGCCAGCAGATGTGCGGTATGAATATAATGCTCAAACGTAGTATCTGGCGTTAGATGCCCTGCAAGGCTTGCCAGCCCAAACCACATCCCTTTTTCTTTATTATTAGCAAGGAGCGCTTTAACAATAGCATCGCTATGGGCTGTATCATAATCTGTCATCACCTGCGCAAGTGGTGAGCCGCTTAACACCAATGCCAGCTGACTAATCGCAGTATGCCGAAAGCTGTGAAAGGTAAAGTCATGGGTAATTAGCAATCGATCCCATATTATTTTCATCATATTACTGAAAAACACAGATGGTAGTGGTTGATCGCCTGACCCTTGTGAGAATAAATAACGGCGCTTTAACCTTTTTTGTTGATAATAGAGTGCGATGAAGGGCTTTAACTCATCATCCTTGAAAAGACTATCTATCGGTATCACCCGTTTGGCACTACTGCTTTTGAGCCTACGATAGCGATTGGGTTTGAGGATTATTTTAGGCACTTCAATCACTTGACCATTGATAACACCTATATCTGTAATGTCTTTAACCTTAATACCAATGATCTCATTAATACGCATGCCAGTGCGATAAGCGAGTGTTAATACAATCAAGCAAAGCCGCTTTTGATCAACCTCCAACTCTGATAACTGCACATACTCTTTCATCGCATGATAGACACGCGGTGATATCATATTGGCTTTAACGACTTGCCTATTACTACCCCATGGAAAATAGACATAAGGAGCATCAAAGTGCATACGCTGATGATCGTGAAAAGCCTTTAGGCGACCATAAGTAAATTTCTGACTGTCTTTTAGGCGATCAAGATAGGAGAGCTGTTGACCAGCATTATTATCATTATCTATACCACTAGAAATATCATCATCAAACTCTGATAACTTGCTCAGCACAGATACCCTGCGGCCATCTTTTACCTTACTTTGAATAACCTGCTCGTAAACTTCCTCAAAGTCACTACCCTCCCACTGATCAATGTCCTCATCCATTGTCAGCATCAGCCAGTCGCGGCCAATGCAGCCGATATATTTACTGATGGTATTGAGCCGAAGGCTATGATCATCCAGTAATGATAACACCCAACTAAGCAAGCGTTGTGCATTAGGCTGGCTAGCATCTGTTTTTAATATTGTGATAGTGGAAATAGCGGTGTTTCTGGTCAGTTTGAGCGTATCTTGCAGCTCTTTGATTAGATTTTTACTAAAACTAGGATAGTTTATGGTACTACTTTGGCTATTCGATTTTATCGATGATTGATAGCTGGCATCAAACAGCTCAAACCACCCTAACGGCTCAGGGTTTTGATTGATGAGCTCTCGGTTATAATGGATTAGCTTATCCGTAGACAAACCAGTGGTTTTAATATCACCTTGCTTCACCACAGAGAGCGCCCCATCAATCAGGCTACTCTCTAGCTGTCGCCATTGGTAGTTGGCATATTTGATAAGCAGTGAATGCTGCGGGCGATCGATATCTTTATTGGTAAGTTTAAGTGTTTTTGAGATATCGTTGATGATGGTATTAAATGGCTTTATCTTGGCAGTGTTTAACTCTTTATCCTTTAGAGCATATAGAAAACACAGGCCCATATCATCGGGAACATAATCAACAAAACGGTATAAGCTTTCGCTGTCATCTAGCGTAGTTCCATAATTATCATCACGCACTCTAAGCGGTATTACGGCTAACTGCTCTACACAACTCTTTTCATTATTTTCCGCCATGTTAATTTTATACATACGGCGCTCACCAAACAGCCAATCATAGAGCGCTCTTAGCACCTCAATGTCGTTAATACCGCCATACATGATGCTGCAATACAGTAATCCCTCAACCAAGTCATTGACTGAGAAACGCCGTTTTCGTTGCCAAACCTCTATCATTGTCGCGCTACTGTCTGCTACAGCGCGTCCATTGACGAACCAGTCATAGTTAATGGTCAAGCGCTCACGAGTCGCCAGTATTGGTACCACAGGCTCATTAAGGTATATCTGGTGAGCTTTATTATAATCACGAACAAACTCTAAAAACCCGCGCCGCGCCAATTGAAAGTTTTGAGCGGTGTCGAACTCCTCTTCTAGCAATTGGTTAATTGCTTCGTAATGATGCTGCAGCTCACAAGGCGATTGCATAGGATATTGATTGATATATTCTTTAATTAGGGCTTTAGCATCATGCTTGATACTTTTTTTAGATTCTTCTCTATTCAGCTGTCGCAGTTTATGAGCGCTAATATTATCCATATAGACGAACCTCAATTTGTTTTAAGTGAAGGTCTGTAGCAATCGCATCTAAATGGGGACTGAGCTGGTGCAGCTGATTGATAGAGCTTGATGACATCGGATGCATAAATTCTTGATCAGGATGCTCATGACCGTAAAGCGCGCAAATCAGATAGTCAGACACGCGCCCTGTGAGCATAGACCTCAGCTGATGACGCAGCCAGTTATACTGATGACTAAAAAAGTCTTGCAACTGGTAGCGAACTTGGCTTGGCGTAATGCTAGTAAAGCCCTTTGGGTTCTTTTTATAGAGCTGAATTAGAGGACGCTCAGATTGCAAGATGTCATTAATGGGATAAGACGCTGCTGGACATAATGGATTATAGATGGCGGCAAATTGCTCAATATAGGTCATATAGTTTTGTATAGCCGTTATCAAAAACTTGCTAAGAGGAATGAGCCTGCCATCAGATTGGCCATGACGTTCTTCTTTGTCAGACACCCATAATGTACGCCGCTTAAAATCAAACTGGTGCAGCAACCCTGGTGCGTGCTTGACTGGGCGGATACCCGTTTGGATCATGACAATATGCCACAACCAAATACTATAGCTATTAAACTGTGCAATATAGCGATCCATGTGGGACTTTAGCTTGCCATTAAAGCTCTCGGCACTGAAAGCCAGTTGATTAAAGAACTGCTGGCACATTGTGGTCTTTAGTGCCATATCACTACCAATATGGCTTCTATGCCCGTTAATCGGTACGCTACACTCATCTATTAAAAGCGCTTTTTTCTCGTCATTGCAGTATTCAGTTATCAGCTCTACCGCTTTTATATAGGTTTTCTCTAGCTCTACCGTTTTAGTGCTGGTGTAATACAGCGCAGAGCTATGCCTTACATCAACGCCTGTGATCAGGTCGGCATGTAAGGGCTTATTAAGTTCGTTTTTGATAAGTATAAATAGCCCTGCTTCAATATGCTGGGGACTCAATGCTGGCAGGTTCAATATATTTTTAGCGTCAGAGATAGCGGATTTAACAGTATCGGATGAAACGGTAATTTTATCCTCAAGCATAATCTGTAAAGCTTCAGGCAGTGCGCGATAAAAGGTACTGCCATAGCTTTGTCTGTGCGCAAGCAGATGACTTCGAGTATTGGTGGTCACATTAATCGTGATAGCGATACTACTGATTTTACGAACACGGTCATAGACCAAATACTGCCGTTGACTGCGACTGCATTGCCAATCAGCAATGATGCTATCAACGCTAAGTCCACTTAACAGTGACAGTAGCAGTACTGCATACCCAGTGCTACTCTCTTTATCAACACTCATAAAGCGTTGCCAAAGCGTGGCAAATAGCATCTGGTAATGCTTAGCTGACGATGATTGGTTGGGAAATGAAATTGATTACGGCGGGCGTGTTGATGGTTGTTGTTTAATTGCCATTGCTGCAGCTCAGAGGATTTAGCAATTTGTGTAGCTGGCTTAAAGTCATTGTCTAGCAATGGTACTTCGTCGTCATCGGCAATATTTTCAGCGATTGCCACGTTACTGTGCTTTTTTGATTGTTTCGTACCAAACACTATTCTTTGTAGTGGCTCATTATCAGTACTCACCACTATCTTGATTACTGTTTTTGTCGGCTTTAAGCGTTTAGTATTTTCAGTATAGGTTTTACTAATAAAAGTTTTATTATGAATCGCTACCTCATAAGCCAACCTAATTTGACCGATTTTACTACCAAGATATTGGTTCGCTGTTTCACCTGTTGCCTCTTCCTGTTTGACGCTCGCTTCATATTGTCTGATATAAGGTAAACATGAGGACAAGCTATCACACTGAGCGTGAATGCTAATTAACTGGTCGAGAATGCCACGTTGTGGATCAGTAGGTCTTAGCGCCATACGAACACGCACACCAAGCTTATCAATTTTGGCAAAGTGTTTGTCGTGGCGTACTGTGATCATAATCATCACTTTTAAGTAACCGCTCATAAACCGCCAAGCATTATCATTGATATCAACTTCGCCATACATCTGATAAAAGACCATTAGCATATAGCTGACCGCCTACTCTACTGTTTTACCTTGTCGAATAGTTTGTTCAATCGCATCTTCACAGTCTATCCCAGTAAAGTCTACAGAATTAGATTCTAGTATTGAGTGTAATAAATCAATATCACCATCTGGCACTAGACTGATTACATCAATCACGAGCTGACGCATTTGTATGTGGTGTGGTGAATCTATTGGGATAAGCTTATCCAAAGCTCGTTTGTCGATCACATCATTAAGTAACTTAGTGTGACCCATAAGATGTGTCCATCCAATTCAGGTTTTTGGGCAGCCCCAGCATCGCCTCATCATTGGCTACCTTACACTGCTGATACTCATAAGCACTTTGGTTGATACCAGCGAACTGACAATAACTGGCGACCGTTAAGCGGTTCACGCCCATTAGCTCACATATAAGCTGCTTTGGCGAATTCTGATATATCGCTTTAAACAGCATGGGATGATCCACACCATTAAATCTAGATAAACTAAGCACCTCACACCATGCTAGCCGTTTAATGTCATGACTGCTCTCAGGTGCAATTAAGCATGGCTGTCGATATCTAGTCTCGAGCTTCATTACCTCATCAATACGCGCAAAGGTATTAAAAAACTGATAGCTATCTTCTACAGCACACAATCGTAGTGGTTGACGATAATAGTCATCTAAACTTGCCAGCTGTGGTCGCAGTAGAGGTAATCGATGCTGCTGCCAAACCATAAAGGCAGATTTTGCACCAGGATGAACCCGTAGATTTTGTGAGGTAAGCACTACCAATTTTTGGGTCGCTTTAAGGCTTTTATTTTTCATTATAGAACGCCATAACAATTATCATGTTTTTTATGATACGTTATAACATAACAATTATCAAGTGGCTGATTTTATTAAATAATTAGTTGTTGAGGCAATAGACAACAAGAATAAAAAGCCCTAAATATATGAGTATTAAAGTCACTTATTTAGAGCTTAAAACGTACTCACTCTAACTTAATCAGAGTGCAAAACTTAAATTCTACTCATAAAGAACAAGTATCCTGACGACATAGCTCTTACTTCTTAGGTAGCAATACCATGGTTATTAAGGGTCTAGTATTATCAACGATAAGCATTGCAAATATTAGAGTAATGAGCTGCCTTGCGTATAAAAGACCCGCTAAGCTTTTGCTGGCATGTCTTAGCAAGTTCTTACTGCTTTTAGGAGTACTCAGGTGGCTTGATTGATATCGGGGTTTGAACGCTAACGCTCACCTAGTCCTTCAGAGAAAGTCTTAGTAATGGGCTTAGTTAAGTATGATAGTACCGAGCGCTGCTGTGCCTTAATATCGACGGAAGCTGTCATCCCAGGCTTAATGACAATCTCATCACTGCGCCCAGAAAATTCAGCACCAGTAATTTTTATCTGTACACGATAATAGGGCTCTTCCCCTTTCGGAGTTTGCTCCATTAATGTGTCTGGACTAATATAGATCACAGTACCATTCATAGCACCAAAGATAGAATAATCATAAGCATCAAGCTTTACAGTGGCATCCTGCTGCTCTTTGACATAAGCAATGTCTACGGGCTTTATTTTAGCCTCGACGATCAAATCACTACTGGTTGGCAATATTTTCATGATGATTTCGCCAGGCTTAACCACGCCGCCGATAGTAGTCACTAGGATATTGTTTACTTTACCGTCTGTTGGCGCAAATAGATTTTTTTCTTCTAATACTTGTGAGTGATCGCGTAATTGTTCAAGTTCAGTATCTAAATCTTCTTGCGCTTTGGTCATCTCTGACTGTGCTTCTTCAAAATACTTATTACGCTTGTTAGTAATTTGAGCTTGAATTTCAGCAACTTGCCGACGCAACTTGATGATATCAGCCTGACTCACATCACCATACGATAATAACGGCTCATTCATACTCAGCTCTTGCTGGGCTAATACCATCATCTTTTGTAGTGAGCTGACATCTTGGTCAATTGCTTGCTTACGACGATTATAGAGTTGGGTTTGATTTTCTATATATTCACTATAGTTTTTGATGCCTTCTGGAAACACCAATGGTCGCTCAAATATCTCCGCCTCTAGGCGTGCAATCTTAGCTTTGAGTGCTGCTATTTTGGAGCCTGAGTTGGCGACCGCTGCTTGCGCACGTTCTTCCTCTAAAGTAACTATTAACTGTCCTTTAGTGACATCCTCGCCTTCTTTGACCAATATCTCGGTCAAGACGCCACCCTCTACGGCTTGTATATCTTGTGTACGAGCGCTAGCAATGATAGTTCCCGTCGCTCGCGTGACTTGATCAATTTGGGCAAAATAAGCCCAGACAACGAGTGCAATTATTCCGACCAATGAGCCCCAAATGATAATGCGCGTGCGCCCCACTTTAGGATCATGAAACTTATGTTTATAATTATCCATTATCCTGCCCTGAATTATCACGTTTATCGTCGTTTTTTGGTGAGATACTCGAAGTCTTATTACTAATTACTGTCACTCTAGGCGAGCTTACTTTAATTGATGGTTTGCTAGCTTTTTTCTGATCATCATTGCCTTTTAATTGCTCAAGAACTTGTGCCTTCGGACCATCCATTACGATTTTTTGATTGTCCATAATAATGATGCGATCGACCAGTTGTAGGAGTGGCATTTTATGAGTGGACACAATAAGCGTTTGCCCTTGTCCAAACTCTTTTTTGAGTACGTCAATACATTGTAGTTCTTGCCGATTATCCATAGAAGCGGTTGGCTCATCCATCAATAATATGGAAGGTTTTGTCAGCAGCAACCGAGTAAATGCTACCAGTTGTTTTTGACCCCCTGATAATCCTTTACCTCCCTCACTAATTGGCAAATCCAAACCACTAGAATGACTGGCTACCAATTTAATCAGTCCCGTCTTAACGAGGGCGTCGCGCATTACATCATCACTGGGCGCTGGTAGACCAATCAATAAGTTTTCTCGCAGTGTGCCTTCGAACAAACGATGGTCTTGTTGCAGATAGCCGACTTGCTCACTCATAGATTCACGACTAATCTGCTGAATATCTAATCCATCTAATAATATCCGGCCTTGGGTAGGAGCATACAGCCCTGACAGTACTTTTAATAAAGTCGATTTACCTGAGCCAATAGGGCCCAATACTGCAATACGCTCACCTGCTGTTATATTCAGACTACTAATTGCCAATGCGGGTTGATCATTATTTTGGTAATTAAAAATAACTTTGTCTACATTAAAATTACCAGCGATTTTGCTAGGCGACAAGGGATGACTGACACCATGATTGTCTTGTTCTAATGAGAATAGTTTTTCGATATTTAGCTTAGCAGCTTTGGCATGTGAATGTTGTACTAACAGGTTAGGAATACCCATTATTGGCGCTAAGATACGACCACCTAGGATTGAGCATGCAATAAGTCCACCCATTGTCATATCACCTGACATCACTACAAACGAGCCAATAATTACGATGCCAACATAGCTGGTCTGCTGAATCATTTGCGACAGATAGCTCAAATTGTCATTGGCATGTTTCATATCAAGATCATTCTTAGTGGTGATGCTCATCACATCGAGCCAACGTGATAAGAACTTCCAATTCCCTGATCCTGCTTTGATAGTCTCAACACCTTCCACAGTCTCCACAAGGATACCTGTTTTGCGATAAGACGCTGCTGCTCCAATTGCCGCAATACTGTCGATTTTTCTACGTGCGCCGAACCCAAGTATGATGGCTATAACGGCGGCCACAATAGGTACCAAAGCCACTAAAGGATTACCAATGATGACAATCAGGGTTACAAATATAATAGCCATTGGAATGTCAACAAGACCGAATAGCGTACTTGCAGTATAAAAACCGCGAACTTGCTCATAACCACGTAGCTGCGCTGCCATCGAACCGACTGATCCTGGCATTTGATCAATGCGCACGTTTAGCAGACGCTGGAAAACTTCACGCGATAAATATTGATCAAGATTGACCACTACTTTATCCATAATCTTGGAGCGGGCGAACTTCATAAAAGTTTCAAATAAAATGACCAGTCCCACACCACTTGCCAGAATAATCAGCGTGTATTCGCTACGCGTTGGGATGACACGGTCATAAACTTGCATTGAGAATAGTGACACAGCAAGTGCTAACATATTAATCAAAAATGAGGCGACTACGGCCTCAACGACGATACCTCGATAGTTCCTTAAGTCCTTTTTGAGCAGTTGATCGAACGAGAACTGTCTACGCTTGCTTGGCTCATCCCCTAAGCGCACGCGCAATAGGTGTAAAAACGCGTCACTACGGTGAGCACTCGTCTGTCCTAGTTGACTGAACTGCCATAATCCTTGCGGATTTTGTTGATTGATCACACCCCAACCCTGCGTAGGATGCAAAGCCAATAAGGGTAAAAATGCAGCATCTGGTGCCGGTAACACTTCTGGTAGTTGCTCAATCCCTAATTGATTAAGCACACCAATAATACTAGGCAGTGCTAGTAAATCCTGCTGCTGATAAATCACGCCATTGAGCCGCACATTATCAATAGGATACCCTTGCTCAGTTAGCAGGGTGTGAAGCGCCGCTGCTAGTTGGACCGCTTGCTCATTGGGTAGTTCATCTGATTCCGACATCATCAACGGTTGTAAATTAGAACTCACTACCAACTCACCGTCAGATGTGCGGATATTTAGATCTGGAACAGGTGTACTCATGATGGACATATCCTACTGATTAGCCATATTGTAATAATCACACAACGTGAATAAGAATATAACTTTATATTTACAATGATGTATTCATATTTACTTGACTGTATATTTAAGGTTCGTCTGATAATAATAAGTCATTATCATAGCTAGTCCCAGTAACGTCATAGCTAGTATCAGTAATGTCATAGCTAACACCCTCATTAATAGGATATGTATTCATGTCGTTATCTTGACTAACTACCGTTTGTGGTCTAGCATCACTTTGGTTATTCAACCAGTTTTTGACGGGATCTAGCGGACGAAAGAGTTGAGTTGGCTGACGACTTTTATCGAACTGTTGCCACGACATCATGCCAAAATCAACTTGCAGCTTATAGTAGGCTGCAATAACGGCGGTTCGACTCTCGACCAGCTGTATCTCATATTGTGAATGCTCACGTACGGCATTAAGTACTTCAAGCCAAGATTTACGCCCAGCAATGAACTGACGGCGATAGGAGCTGACGACAATCTGAGCTCCTGCAACTGCGGCAATCAATGAACGCTCTTGGTCTTGAGCGCTAGCAAATTGCTGATACTGCGTTTGTATGGTTTCAAGTACCAGACGTCTTGAGGCTTCTTTTGATTGTACTAAGCTATTAACGCGTGACTCTGATGCCTTTGCTAACGCTAAATTAGAAAGCCCTGCACCTGGGTCGTAGCTAAGCCCTACTGAGAAACCACTACCATTGTCATTGTTATTCTTGTCATCATAATAATAGTCATATTCGTATTGCGCGTACAAAGTTGGATAGCGCGATGACTGTATCGATTTAACCTCTTGTTTGGCGGCTTCAACACGATAATGCTCTTTTACCACTGTAGGGTTATAAAAGCTGGCTTGGTCAAATGCCATTTTCTCAAAGGCTTTTGAGTAGCCTTTAGCACGATTGACGATTTCGCTCAAGTTGGGTGCTGGTAACTCAGCCGCTGTTATCCGACGTCCAGCAATCTGTTCTAGGCGAGCAATAGCAATACGCTGCTGTTCAACAGCCCCTTGATAAGCGTTTTGCTCCTGCAAAATGCGGTTGGTGACTAGGTCTAATTCGATACGAGCGGATACGCCTTGATTCACACGGCGCTGCATCATCGATTCAAACTCTGCTAGCAGTTGCAAATTATCGTAATAGACACTTTGTTTAGACACAGCGGTAATATAGCTTTGCCACGCTTCAATGGTGGTTTTGGCCACTTGATTTTGTTGCTCATAGACATATTCTGTCGCTGCTTTGTCATCAAATATGGCTTGATTCACATTTGCCGTCAACTTACCGCCAGTCCACAGCGACTGCCTAATCTGTAGCTGTGATACCATACCATCCTCTGGATCATAGCCTGTAGACAGTGTAGGAGCCGGTAGCATATTAAGCTTAGCAGCTCGAATGCTTTCAGTAGTAGCCTGTTGTTCTGCTCGCGCTGAACCAACCAAAGGATGGCTTTGAATCGCTTGGTTAATAAGCGTATTCATATAAGTGTCCGCATTGGCAAATGCTGTACCTGATGATGCTATGAATAGCATACTCCAAGCTATGCTATGCCACGCTCGCTTCGTAGCGAACAATTTATTCAGTGACCTTTTTATGGGTAAATTGTACTGGTAAACATTCATTCAGTTCGGCTCAGTTATGCTTTAAACAAAGGGAAAATACAAATACTATAAAACAAGCTACCTATAAAAATAAGGTTCATATGACTGTCTCGTTGAAAATTTTTGATAAAAATGCGAGTCTGTTACTTGTTATATAGGCCAATACTTAAACTTTTTACGTTTGAAACTTTATTTACCGCCTAAAATTAATACTCTAAGAGGCATAATAGTAGAATAACAATATACAGTACAGCAAGGAATTATAATAATTATTGGCTGTGTTTTAATAATGTGTTGATAAAAGCATGGCCAAGTTTTAAACTTGAGCCTAGTGACTAGGCTAATTGACTGTCTGTAATATCACCATAACAACCGTCTGTTTTTTACGTGGGTTTGAAATAATAAGTATGGGTTTTTCTGATATACGATAAGAATAGCTTGTATTAAAGTCTTAATAATCGGGTAAATATCTAATGTAAGGTTTATATTGAACAACTAATACGATAAGATAAACTCAAGCAACAAAACTATTTAATCTGATCTCCATCTTAGGGTATAAAAACTCATGATTAGTTTTAATAAAATTATCGCTTTGACTACTGTAACCTTCTAAGCTTTCTCGACAGCTAAAATTACTTTTTAAGGAGCTAACAATCATTAATTTTTTTAAAAAACCTCTTATGACTTTAATTGCACTGGGGTTACCACTTGGTGCGATTGCAACTCCATATAATAATGCAGCCACTGAACTTGCTATGGCACAACTAGAGATAGAAAGAGCATCATCTCAAACACCGCCTGTATCTGAAAAGCTGGAAGTACTTCGTCAAGCCAAAAACTATGCGAAATCCACAGCCTGTATTACTACTTTCGAACGTGACAGCGAAGATAACCGTACTGATGTAACTGACGTTCATTTAGTTGAGTCACAATCTTCATTTGACAGTAACAATATATTTGGCACTAGATATATTGTTTATTGGCGCGGAGATAACGCTTGTGCTGGTGGTAGTGGTACATACATGGGCTTCATAACTTCTTTTGAAAGAGATAGGGAGAAAGGTGAGTTTGTTGCTCGTGAGCGCGATATTGTAGACACTATAGATTCTGGTAATAATAACTATGATATAAACTCACGTTTCATGGAAGCTGTTTCTTACAATGATGGCATTCTGTCTGTTATATCATCTGACTACGGTAATGACGGTAGTAATTCTCCACGCTACAAGTATCTTTATACCGTTGTATATAAGGACTTTGGTTGGCAGCTTGTTGGCAGAGAAATGATCGCTGATCTTTATGAAGAATATCGTTAACTTTCTATACCAGATAGCTATTTAATAATCTAAGTAATCTCTGATTAGACGCTTGCAAAACTGTGAAGCGTCTTTTTTAAGATGGTTAATCACCTCAAACTCCCATCCTGACTGCGACTATCCAGCAGCGCTTACTAAATGAGGTGGTGTTCTAAAAAGTACGCTGGCATCAGGCACAGCCATAATCGACATAAAAGAACACCACCAAAAAATCTTCTGCACCATCAATCCGACTAATGCTATTAACCACAACAAGGGTAAAAACTAAAGTTATAATGGAATAACTGGTCGAGTAGATATATCAATCGTTTTGCTCGTACATAGAGTATTGCGAATAAAATCAAGCAATATAGACTCTTTACTCTCTGATGAACCTTTAGCAAAGTTGACAAAATTATGGTACACAAGGTAGTTATTCAAATACTTGGTAGCCACACCCTTAAAACGGTGGGTTATAAGGTCCTTAAGTCTACGGTGATAGCTATTGACAGTCTGAATGTTAAACAAGCCATTGCTACGTTTCTTAGTGGTAATACGGATATGATTTAACTCCATATCCAGTGATAGTTTTTGATAAGGACATAATGAGTCGGTAACAAATACTGAGTTTTTAGATATATTACCATTCAATACTTTTTGCAAATTCTTTAGTGATGGTTTGCCTAGGTTTGATATTTTAGCAACGGATAGACCGTCTAAATTGACCGCACAAGGAATACAAACCTTTTCTGTTGATAAGCCACGCTTACTCGCCTTAGTTCCTCTCTTGTAGGCTGTACGTGGCAACTTAAAAGACTTATGATTGCCTTTGTATGATACGGCTGTAAAAGTTTCATCAGCTTGCACAACACCATCAAGTTCAACATCAGTCATCATGCTTTGTAGCGCATCGAGTATCTTGTGTCTCCATGCAAATGCAGTGGCTAAGTTGATACCGCATATTTTGGCACATTTGCGTAAGGGGTACTTCTCAATCATACAGTGGATATACTTTTCCCAAACCTCAATGCCTTTTTGCGAGTTGTATAATATAGTGCCTGTTTGCTCAACAAATGATTTTTTGCAGTCACGGCACAAGTAGCGTTGGTTGTTGCATTTAGTGCCATTTTTGACGAAATTGGTAGAGTCGCAATGAGGGCATTTTGATACCTCTTTAGGTGCAATAACTTTTTCAAGAGAATTTTGACCTGAAATATCACCAAGAAAGAGCTGTTTTTCTTTCTCAGAGAGGTTGTTGAATAACTGTTTGAGGATATCGATATTTTTTGTAGTGGTTGACATGGTTAAGCCCTTACAGATTAAAGCTTGTAGAGTTATTTTACCATTTACTAAGAAACCCTATCAACACATTATTAAAACACAGCCTAATTATTTAAGGGGCTGTCCTAGATAAGTAAAATTATTTAGGATAGTACTATGAGAAAGAGTAAACTAAGTTGGTATAAACAAAACAGACTCATCGAGTTATTTGTTGCCGGTTCTACCGCCAGAACAGCAGCAAGCCTAATTGGTGTTAATAAAACCACAGCCAGTTATTACTTTCATAGGCTACGAGTGCTTATTTACGAGAATAGTCAAGACCCTGGTCTATTTGAAGGCGAAATCGAAGTAGACGAATCATACTTTGGTGGCACTCGTAAAGGCAAGCGAGGGCGAGGTGCTGGTAGCAAAGTGCCCGTGTTTGGCCTATTAAAGCGTAATGGCAAGGTTTACGCTTGTATTATACCCAATGCTAAAGCAGATACTTTGATCCCCATCATAAGAGAAAAAGTGAAGCCTGATAGCATTGTTTATACTGACTCATTTAAAAGCTATAACGCATTAGATGTCAGTGAGTTTACTCATTATCGTATCAACCACTCTAAAACCTTTGTTAATGACAAGAATCACATTAACGGTATAGAGAACTTTTGGAACCAAGCTAAACGGCATCTACGTAAGTTTAACGGAGTTCCAAAAGAGCATTTTCACCTCTATTTAAAGGAATGTGAGTGGCGTTTTAATCACAGTGACCCAAAGTCGCAATTACTACAATTAAAACAATGGGTTAAACAGGGTTTGAACTAGTTATCTAGGACAGCCCCTTATTTAATATAAACTGCCTATTAAATCCCTATTTTTGACGTATGGATCATAACCTTATGACTCAACTCTTACCACCCTCTAATCGCCTAAAAAAATCAAAAGACCGATCATCAATAGCTATTATACTGGCAGTGTCAATTCATGTTTTGGTTGCAGTGGTCATCTATTTTACGGTCTTTAATGATAAAAAATCATCAACAGAAGAACCACTACTTAATAACAATGGCTTAATATCAGCTTCTGTTATAGAAGAGAACGAGCTAACACCATTAGATAGTGAAAAAGACATGGCTACCCAATCCAGTGACCTGCAAAAGGATGGGACGAATACTGCTGACATTAATATGACCGCCAATACTGAAAAAAACTTAGCAGATAAGAATGTGGTCACCACTCAAAAGACAAAGTCCATTGTTCAAAACGAAGGACAAAAAGATAGCAGTGCCTCAATTGAGCAAGCATCAAGACTTAATGCTAACAACAATCTAAAACCCAATACCGATTTAGTCCTCGATACTCAACAAGAGCCGCCTGAGTATACCCTTAAACAGACTAAAGAATATCAACAATTAGATGCTGACATCGATAAGGATGCTGATCAACTTTCTAAACTCATCGGCGAAGTTAAAAAATACAATCAAAGCCAGATACAACAGTATCAAACAGACACACCTTCCAATAAGAGTGCAACGGCAACGCCTTCAGTAAAATATGACTATCCTATAACTCCTATAACATCTCCGCCTTCCTCATCTGCAAATAAAAATCAGACGATACCTGAGTCATCAGAAAGTGATAGATAACCGCTATACTTAAACTATTGTCATAACTTATTAATCAAAAAGCCACAACAAGTTATGGCTTTTTGAATGACGATAGCTGTATTTGTTAGTTGGTATAAGATGCGCTATAGCAGCCGCATCTCATCCTTATTGAATACTACTAAATAACATTATCAATGATATCAGTTTGGATGTATAACTGCGCTATACTACCGGCGTCTTGGTACAGATCATAACCTGCTTGATCAGAAGTACCAGACTTAGTCATACCAGATACATTGACGGTATCAACGCTATCACCTTTGATAAATAACTGATTATTACCATCAGTCATACTAATAACATCACTCAAGTTTAGATTTAGTGTTTGAGCAGTATTATTCGTCAAATCAAGAGTTTCAAAGTTAGTAACGTTATTCATATCATTGCTAGCAATAATACTCGTGTCGGTAATCACTAAGGTGTCATTCTCTTGACTACCGTCTAAGTTTGTGCCGCCATCAATAGAAACATCATTTTTATCAAATACTATAGTATCGCTACCCTCGCCGCCTAGCAAAGTATCTGCACCGCTCAGACCAACTAAAGTATCATTTCCTGCACCGCCGTTCAATGTTTCCGCTTGGTTTGTACCTAATAAGTAATCATTATTATCAGTGCCACGTGGAGCAAGATTATCTATTGAGTTAGGATTTTGAGGCGTTGCATACTCATTATAGTTCAGTGTCACTGTTGAGGTGGCCGTATCACCATCAGCATCTTTATATGTAAAGGAGAACACATCAATATCATCTTGACCAGGCGACACAATCTCTGAGATATTTTTAGCTGCACTGAATTTATAACTACCATTGGCATAACCAACAAACACACCATAGTCTGTTTTGAACTCATAGTTAGTCATATCACTATCTGTATCGATAATGGCTATTCCATTAGCACCAGTGGTCGATGTGCCTGACCAGACAATACCAGTGCCAGTCGGGTTAGTGTAATCAACAGCATCTGCACCCACCGCTACTTGTCCTGTAATCACAACGTTATCGGCTAATTCAGGCAATGGATTTAACGGCGTTAGCTTACCAATGATGTCATAAGTATTTTCCTTACCTTCTTCACTGTTTACCACAAAGGTACCTTCATCGTCCAATGCTGGATCGTAAGAACCATTAATTTTAGTTTGATAAGCTTTCAGGAACGTTTTGTTTCTATCAGAGTCAACAGCTGCATTTGGATCTTTATTTACAAGCTCCAAATCAAGCTTATATTGCTGACCAGCAATCGTTATAACTCGGGATGCATTCGGTATGATGATGAAGTCACTAGCCACAAAGGTAGCATCATATTCTGCTGAAGTTAAACCATAAAACTCAGCCGTATTACCATTGGGAGTTTCATTATGCTTAAGCAAATAATCAACTGAAATTGGCTCAGAATTGCCATTCACATCAATTGTAAAGTCGACGTTAAGACTCGTCTCAATCAACGTACCGCCATCTCCATAGATACCAAAGTTGATATGTGAAAAATTACCTAAATCAATATCAGTCTCGAACTTAACTCCTTGACCAGCACCTTGATAGTTGGTATTTTCATAAGTGGTATACCCTGCAGGAGGAGTCGTTCCTGCTGGTCTACCCCAATAAATACCCTCATCCAAAGAGTCTACATAAGTGTTACCATCACCTGCTTGGTACGTAGCATCTTGCTCAGCAGACAATATTCCAATTGTACCGCCATAGTTCCGTGATTCAACAGTGGTTCCTGTGCTACCAGCAGCGACATTATCTGCATCAGCAATCAAATAGCCTGCACGTGTTGGTCGAGTGAACAATGTCTCATCGAAACCTGTTTGTAAGCCATTGATAGTGATGGTCTCTTGCTGAACATCAATATTCCAAACCACAGGTTGAGGTAAAGGAGAGTCGTCTTCAACTATCACTAGTAACTCATCAGATTTAGCTAATGACTCAGTGGCAGTAGCATTTTCAAAGACTTCGATACCAAAACTAACAGGTAATACACCTTCAGTATTGTCACCTAGTATGTGGTCTACAGGCGCGCCTAATACCACATCATATCCAAACTGATAACCATCAGTTATGGCTTCTTTATTACCATTTAAACTTATAGTCAGAACATTCTGAACTTGAGGAGCACCAGCACTGTCTGTATAGGTATATTCACCAACAATATTACCTGTCGCCGAATCAATACGGAAATCTACTGGATTGCCTTGGCTAGTAATGTTCTGTACAGCAGTTGGTAGGACAAAGTTGACCACCGAATTTGACAAATCTGTATCAGTATCAGTTACTCTAATCCAATTATTATCAGTATCCGTTGCTGAATCAGTGGTATCTAAAGTTGAATCTGGATTGGTATCTGGATTACCTCCAGCCAAACCTTCTTCAGAAACACGGGCAGGCGACGATACTGAGATGTTAGTTGGTTGATCGTAATCGATGGTGACAGTCGCTTCATTCGAGGTCTTACCTGTAAGGTCATCAACGGTATAGCTGATTGGCGTTGGATCACCTGTGAAGCCTGTCTCTGGGGTAAAGGTGATGTCACCAGTGGTTGGATTAACTGTCCAAACGCCTTCGCCTGATACGTCAACCGATTTGCCATCAGCAGCAATGGTGCTACCTGCTGGTGACACAGTGATCATGACAGTGGTCGGATCTAGGTCGCCTTCAGCATCGGTGTCATTGCCAACCACAGCCACAGTCACAGGAGAACCTACTAAACCTGTTTCGAGGTCATCGACAGCAACTGGCGCGGTTGAACG